>CAZCLF010000024.1:0-31113 GCA_964499485.1 uncultured Rhodocyclaceae bacterium
CATGGCAAAAGGTAAATTTGAGCGTAACAAGCCGCACGTAAACGTAGGCACGATTGGTCACGTTGACCACGGCAAGACCACGTTGACTGCAGCGATTGCAACCGTTCTGTCGAAGAAGTTTGGCGGCGAAGCCAAGGCCTATGACCAGATCGACGCAGCGCCAGAAGAAAAGGCACGCGGCATCACCATTAACACCGCCCACGTCGAGTACGAAACCGCCAACCGTCACTACGCCCACGTTGATTGCCCGGGCCACGCTGACTACGTTAAGAACATGATTACCGGCGCAGCCCAAATGGACGGCGCCATCCTGGTGTGTTCCGCTGCTGACGGCCCTATGCCGCAAACCCGCGAGCACATCCTGCTGTCCCGTCAAGTGGGTGTTCCATACATCATCGTCTACCTGAACAAGGCTGACCTCGTTGATGACGCAGAACTCCTCGAGCTGGTTGAAATGGAAGTTCGCGAGCTCCTGACCAAGTACGAATTCCCTGGCGACGACACCCCGATCATCACCGGTTCCGCCCGTCTTGCACTTGACGGCGACACCAGCGAAATGGGCGAAGGCGCCATCCTCAAGCTGGCTGAAGCCCTTGACAGCTACATCCCGACCCCGGAGCGTGCCGTTGATGGTGCCTTCCTGCTGCCGATCGAAGACGTCTTCTCGATCTCCGGTCGCGGTACCGTTGTGACCGGTCGCGTTGAGCGCGGCATCGTCAAGGTCGGCGAAGAAATCGAAATCGTCGGTATCGTCCCAACCGTCAAGACCACCTGTACTGGCGTCGAAATGTTCCGCAAGCTGCTCGACCAAGGTCAAGCAGGCGACAACGTTGGCGTGCTGCTGCGTGGCACCAAGCGTGAAGACGTGCAGCGCGGTCAAGTGCTGGCCAAGCCAGGCTCGATCACCCCGCACACCCACTTCACCGGCGAAATCTACGTGCTGTCGAAGGACGAAGGCGGTCGTCACACCCCGTTCTTCGCCAACTACCGCCCACAGTTCTACTTCCGCACCACCGACGTGACCGGTGCAATCTCCCTGCCGGAAGGTACCGAGATGGTCATGCCGGGCGACAACGTGTCGATCACCGTCAAGCTGATCTGCCCGATCGCAATGGAAGAAGGTCTGCGCTTCGCTATCCGTGAAGGCGGTCGTACCGTCGGCGCCGGCGTCGTCGCTAAGATCATCGAGTAAGCCTCAAGCCCCAATTCAATACAAGTAACGCCATTCGAGGGGGAGTTGTTCTCTCCTTCGAATGTAAGCCAACACCAGATTTCTTGGATTGGATTGAATTAGTACTTGCAAGTCGTTTGAAAGCGCGTTAAACTCGCGGGCTTTCGTGTTTCACGGATGCAGATCGCATCCAGGTGCGCAGCGGGTTTTGCCGCTGGTGCCTTGGCTCTTTAAGGAATTGTTGTCATGCAAAGTCAGAAGATTCGTATCCGCCTCAAGGCATTCGACTATCGCTTGATCGATCAGTCGGCACTTGAGATCGTTGATACCGCAAAGCGTACCGGCGCAGTTGTGCGCGGTCCGGTTCCGCTGCCAACGCGTATTGAGCGTTTCGACGTGCTGCGTTCCCCGCACGTGAACAAGACCTCGCGCGACCAATTCGAAATTCGTACCCATCTCCGCCTGATGGACATCATCGACCCGACCGATAAGACGGTCGATGCTCTGATGAAGCTGGATCTGCCGGCTGGTGTGGATGTCGAGATCAAGTTGCAATAAGTTTTACCTGGCGGCTCGCGTGCGAGTCGCCTTTGCTGTTTATTGGTTTTGAACCTTGTTGTTGTAGTTTTTACTCAGCGCCCAGCCAATCGTAGCGGGGCATTTGGAGAATAAAATGAGTCTAGGCCTTGTCGGACGCAAGGTCGGCATGACGCGTATTTTCGCGGATGATGGTTCCACCATCCCCGTGACCGTACTCGATGTGTCGAACAATCGCGTCACACAAATCAAGACGCCTGAAACTGACGGCTACGCCGCAGTCCAGGTGACCTTTGGCAAGCGCCGCGCCAGCCGTGTTAATAAGGCTGCTGCGGGTCACCTCGCCAAAGCCGGTGTTGAAGCCGGTGAAGTGTTGAAAGAATTCCCGGTCGCTCAGGATCAGCTCGCTAGCCTAAAGGCTGGTGATGTGATTGCTGTGTCGATCTTCGCTGTCGGCCAGAAGGTTGATATCAGCGGTACTACCATCGGTAAGGGGTTTGCTGGCGCCATCAAGCGTCACCACTTCTCCTCGCAGCGTGCTAGCCACGGTAACTCCGTGTCGCACAATGCACCAGGTTCGATCGGTATGGCGCAAGATCCGGGTCGTGTTTTCCCGGGTAAGCGCATGGCTGGTCATCTGGGCGATGCTGCCGTTACCACGCAAAATCTCGAAATCGTTCGCATTGACGAGGCTCGCCAGCTCCTGCTGGTTAAGGGTGCTGTCCCGGGTGCGCGTAACGGTGACGTGGTCGTGCGTCCTGCTGTGAAGGGGGCATGATGGAACTGAATGTTATTAATGACCAAGGTCAAAAGTCGGCGACTGTTAGTGCCTCTGATGCCTTGTTTGCTCGTGAGTACAACGAAGCGCTGATTCATCAGCTGGTTGTTGCCTATCAAGCCAATGCGCGCTCGGGCAATCGTAAGCAGCTGACTCGCGCTGAAGTGCATCACAGCACCAAGAAGCCGTTCAAGCAAAAGGGTACGGGTAATGCTCGTGCTGGTATGACCTCCAGTCCGTTGTGGCGTAGTGGTGGTCGTGCTCACCCGAATTCGCCGGATGAGAACTTCAGCCAAAAGATCAACCGCAAGATGTACCGTGCTGGTATTGCTGCCATCCTGTCGCAACTGGCGCGTGAAGATCGTCTGTCGGTTGTGAATGATCTGTCGCTGGCTGCGCCGAAGACCAAGCTGTTGGCTGAAAAGCTCAAGGGCATGGGTCTGGAGTCCGTACTGCTGGTTACTGACACCATTGATTCGAACCTTGAGTTGGCATCCCGCAACCTGCCTAACGTGCTGGTGCTCGAAGCCCATAAGGCTGACCCAGTGTCGTTGATTCGCTTCTCCAAGGTGGTATTCACCAAGGGTGCAGTGAGCAAGATTGAGGAGATTCTGGCATGAGTAACTTCAATCAAGAGCGTCTGCTGCAAGTCCTGGTTGCCCCGCAAATTTCCGAAAAGGCGACGTTCATTGCAGACAAGAATGAACAAATCGTCTTTATCGTGACCCCGGATGCGACCAAGCCAGAAATCAAGGCTGCTGTCGAGTTGCTGTTCAAGGTCAAGGTTGCTTCTGTGCAGACGGCTACCCAAAAGGGTAAGGTCAAGCGCTTCGGCCGTTTCAGTGGTCGTCGCAGCGATGTGAAGAAGGCTTTTGTGTGTCTTGAGCCCGGTCAGGAAATCAATTTCGCTGATGGAGGTGCTGCATAATGGCACTCGTTAAAGTTAAGCCGACGTCGCCTGGTCGCCGTAGCGTTGTTAAGGTCGTCAATGCCGACCTGTACAAGGGTCGCCCGGTTGCTTCGCTGCTCGAAAAGAAGACCAGCAAGGCCGGTCGTAACAACCATGGTCGTATTACCACTCGTCACCAAGGTGGTGGTCACAAGCAGCACTACCGTGTCGTCGACTTCCGTCGCAACAAGGACGGTATTCCAGCTAAGGTTGAGCGTCTTGAGTACGATCCTAACCGTAGTGCGAATCTAGCGCTGTTGCTGTATGTGGATGGTGAGCGTCGTTACATCATTGCGCCGAAGGGTATTACTGTCGGTGCACCGATCATGAGTGGTTCCGAAGCGCCGATCAAGTCGGGCAATGCCCTGCCGATCCGCAATATCCCTGTCGGTTCGACCATTCACTGCATCGAAATGCTGCCGGGTAAGGGAGCACAAATTGCTCGCTCTGCGGGTACGTCGGCTCAGTTGCTGGCGCGTGAAGGCATCTACGCTCAAGTGCGTCTGCGTTCCGGTGAAATCCGTCGCGTGCATGTTGATTGCCGTGCCACCATCGGTGAAGTTGGCAACGAGGAACACTCGCTGCGCTCCATCGGTAAGGCAGGTGCAATGCGTTGGCGCGGTGTTCGTCCGACCGTTCGCGGTGTGGTCATGAACCCGGTCGATCACCCGCACGGTGGTGGTGAAGGCAAGACCGGCGAAGGCCGTGTCCCAGTCAGCCCGTGGGGTACCCCGGCTAAGGGTTACCGTACCCGTAGCAACAAGCGCACGAACAATATGATTGTTCAGCGTCGCCACAAGCGTTAAGGATAAGACATGGCACGTTCAGTCAAAAAGGGCCCGTTCGTCGACGCCCATTTGCTTAAGAAGGTCGATGCAGTCCGCACCTCCAGCGATAAGCGCCCGGTTAAGACCTGGTCGCGTCGTTCGACGGTACTGCCTGATTTCATCGGCTTGACCATCGCAGTGCATAACGGCAAACAGCATATTCCGGTCTTTATTTCGGAAAACATGGTTGGCCATAAGCTTGGCGAGTTCGCCCTGACCCGTACGTTTAAGGGTCATACCGGCGGCAAGAAAGCCAAGAAGTAAGGAGTGATGATGGAAACCAATGCAACTTTGCGCGGTGTTCATCTGTCTGCCCAGAAGGGTCGCCTCGTGGCTGACCAAATCCGTGGCAAGTCGGTAGAACAAGCACTCAACATCCTGGCATTCAGCCCCAAGCGTGGTGCTGCAATCATCAAGAAGGTGCTCGAGTCGGCAATCGCCAACGCCGAACACAATGATGGTGCAGATATCGATGCGCTGAAGGTTTCGCGCATCTACGTGGAAAAGGGTACTTCGATGAAGCGTTTCACCGCACGGGCCAAGGGCCGCGGTAATCGCATCCTCAAGCAAACCTGCCACATCTACCTCACGGTCGGTGCTTAAGGAGAAGTTATGGGACAGAAAATTCACCCGACCGGATTCCGCCTCGCGGTAACGCGTAACTGGAACTCCAAGTGGTTCGCCACGAGCAAGAACTTCCCTCAGATGCTGAAGGAAGACATCGATGTTCGTGAGTACCTGAAGAAAAAGCTGGCACACGCCTCGGTTGGTCGCGTCGTTATTGAGCGTCCAGCCAAGAATGCTCGTGTCACCGTGTATAGCGCCCGTCCGGGTGTTGTTATCGGCAAGAAGGGCGAAGACATCGAAAGCCTGAAGGCTGATCTGCAAAAGCGTATGGGCGTTCCCGTCCATGTGAATATCGAAGAAATCCGTAAGCCGGAAATCGATGCTCAGCTGATTGCTGATTCGATCGCTCAACAGCTCGAAAAGCGCATCATGTTCCGTCGCGCTATGAAGCGTGCCATGCAGAACGCCATGCGTTTGGGTGCCCAAGGCATCAAGATCATGTCGGCTGGCCGTTTGAACGGTGCTGAAATTGCTCGTACCGAGTGGTATCGCGAAGGTCGCGTTCCGCTGCATACCCTGCGTGCTGATATCGACTACGCAACTTCGGAAGCGTCGACGACCTACGGCATCATCGGTATTAAGGTGTGGGTATTTAAGGGTGAGATGCTGGGCAAGAACGAACAGCCTGTAGCCGCCGCCCCTGAAGCCGAAGACAAGCGCCCGCGCCGTGATGGCAAGCCGGCCGCCCGTCCGCGTAAGGCAGCTGATGCCAAGCCGGAAGGTGCAGCTGATGATGCCAAGAAGGCACCGGTCAAGCGCGTGCGCAAGGCAGTCGCCAAGACTGACGGCGCTGCAGAGACCAAGGAGTAATAAGCCATGCTGCAACCATCACGCAGAAAGTATCGCAAGGAACAAAAAGGCCGCAACACGGGTGTTGCTACTCGTGGCGCCAAGGTCAGCTTCGGTGACTTCGGTCTCAAAGCTGTTGGCCGCGGTCGTCTGACTGCACGTCAGATCGAAGCTGCCCGTCGTGCCATGACCCGTCACATTAAGCGTGGCGGCCGTATCTGGATCCGTGTATTCCCGGATAAGCCGATTTCGAAGAAGCCGGCTGAAGTTCGGATGGGTAACGGTAAGGGTAGCCCGGAGTATTGGGTTGCTGAAATCCAGCCGGGCAAGGTTTTGTATGAAATGGACGGCGTGGACGAGACGCTGGCGCGCGAGGCATTCCGCCTGGCTGCCGCTAAGCTGCCAATCGAAACCACTTTCGTCACGCGCCAACTGGGGTAAGCCATGAAAGCAAGTGAACTGAAAAGCAAGAGCGAAGCCGAGCTGCAGAAAGAGCTGCTGGAACTGCGTAAGACGCAATTCTCGCTGCGCATGCAGGGGGCTACCCAGCAACTGACGAATACCAGCCAGATTGGCAAGGTGCGCAAGGATATCGCGCGCGTCAAGACCATTCAGCATCAGAAGGCGAGCGGAAAATGAGCGAAACTAGCGAAAAAATCCACCGCACACTGGTTGGCCGTGTGGTGAGCGACAAGATGAACAAGACGGTGACCGTGCTGGTCGAGCGCAAAGTAAGACATCCGCTCATCGGCAAGATCATGGTTAAGTCAAAGAAGTACCATGCTCACGTCGAAGGCTTGGAAGCCGGTGAAGGCGATCTCGTGCAAATCGAGGAATGCGCACCAATTTCCAAGACCAAGGCTTGGCGTGTAACGACCGTTATGGAAAAAGCCCGCATCGTTTGATCGGTCTTTTTTGCAGTAAATGTAAATAGTAGTTGACAGGGTAGGGGCGGGCTGTCAAAATCTCGCCTCTTTTCTGCTGCTTCGGTTGGGCTTTCTTGGCCCAGCTGTTTTTCAACCCGAACGGGTTCCAAGACTGACTGCTGGTTGCGCAAGCGCCGGTGGGACAAGTTGGAGATATAAATTAAATGATCCAAATGCAATCGGTTCTGAACGTTGCCGACAACACCGGCGCACGTTCGGTGATGTGCATCAAAGTGCTGGGCGGCTCTAAGCGTCGCTATGCCGGCATCGGCGATGTCATCAAGGTCAGCATCAAGGATGCTGCACCGCGTGGGCGTGTCAAGAAGGGCGAAGTTTATAACGCTGTGGTGGTTCGTACCGCCAAGGGTGTTCGTCGCTCCGATGGTTCGCTTGTTAAGTTTGACGGCAATGCTGCTGTCCTGCTGAATAACAAGCTTGAGCCGATTGGCACGCGTATTTTTGGGCCGGTCACCCGTGAGCTTCGTACTGAGAAGTTCATGAAGATCGTCTCGCTGGCGCCAGAAGTTCTGTAAGGGGTGCGCGCATGAACAAGATTCGTACGGGCGACGAAGTCGTCGTCCTCACAGGCAAAGACAAGGGCAAGCGTGGCGCAGTCACGCAGTGGCTCGGTGATAAGGTCGTTGTGGCCGGCATCAACCGTGTCAAGAAGCATGTCAAGCCTAACCCGGTAAAGGGTGAAAACGGTGGCATCGTTGAAAAAGAGATGCCGATCCAGATTTCTAACGTAGCGCTGTTCAACCCGGCCACCCAAAAGGCGGATCGTGTTGGCTTCAAGCTGCTGGACGATGGTCGCAAGGTTCGCTTCTTTAAGTCGAACGGCGAAGTCGTCGACGCTGCATAAGGAACTGACATGGCTCGCTTGCAACAATTTTACAAAGAGACCGTGACTGCTGAATTGCAAAAGCAATTCAACTACACCTCGGTTATGGAAATTCCACGCATCACCAAGATCACCTTGAACATGGGTGTCGGTGAAGCTGTGGGTGACAAAAAGGTGCTTGAGCACGCTGTCGCTGATATGACCAAGATCGCCGGTCAAAAGCCTGTGATCACCAAGGCCAAGAAGGCAATCGCAGGTTTCAAGATCCGTGAAGGTTATCCGATCGGCTGTATGGTTACCCTGCGCGGCACTACCATGTATGAATTCCTGGATCGCTTGGTAACTGTAGCGCTGCCGCGTATCCGTGACTTCCGCGGTATCTCGGGCAAGGGTTTCGACGGTCGTGGTAACTACAACGTCGGCTTCAAGGAACAAATTATTTTCCCTGAAATCGAGTACGACAAGATCGATGCGCTGCGCGGTATGAATGTCAGCATTACCACCACTGCGAAGACGGATGCGGAAGCCAAGGCGCTTCTCGCCGCTTTCAAGTTCCCGTTCAAGAACTGAGGGAAACATGGCGAAACTTGCACTTATCAATCGTGAAGCGAAGCGTGCCAAGATGGTGGCGAAGTATGCCGCCAAGCGTGCTGCGCTGAATGCAATCATTGACAATGCCAAGCTGTCGGATGAGGAGCGTCAAGCTGCGCGCCTCAAGCTCCAGCAGCTTCCGCGTGACTCTGCACCGACACGTCAGCGTAATCGCTGTGCGCTGACCGGGCGTCCGCGTGGCGTGTTCCGTAAATTTGGTCTGGGCCGGATGAAGTTGCGCGATATCGCTATGCGCGGCGAAATTCCTGGTATGACCAAGGCCAGCTGGTAAGGAGATCGACAAATGAGTATGACTGATCCGATCGCCGATATGCTGACCCGTATCCGTAATGCACAGATGGCTGAGAAGGCCGCTGTCACCATGCCTTCGTCGAAGCTCAAGGTGTCGATCGCCAAGGTGCTGAAGGATGAGGGTTATATCGACGACTTCGCTATCCGTGAAAACGGTGGCTTGTCCCAGCTTGATATCGCTCTGAAGTACTACGCTGGCCGTCCGGTCATTGAGCGTATCGAGCGCATTTCCAAGCCTGGTCTGCGTGTGTACAAGGGTGCAAATGATCTGCCCCGTGTCATGAACGGCCTGGGTATCGCCATTGTTTCCACCCCCAAGGGTGTGATGACTGACAGCAAGGCCCGCGCCGGCAACATCGGCGGCGAAGTGCTCTGCGTCGTGGCGTAAGGAGATATGACAATGTCACGCGTTGCAAAATATCCCGTTGAGTTGCCGCAAGGTGTTGATGTCACCATCGCTGGTGGTGAAATTAGCGTCAAGGGTCCTCTGGGTACTCTGAAGCAGGCACTGCTCCCGTCTGTGACCATCGAGAAGGAAGGCGCTTCTCTGCAGGTCAAGGCTGTTGAAGGTGCGGTGAATGCCGGTGCGATGTCTGGAACCCAGCGCGCACTGTTGAACAACATGGTGATTGGCGTTAGCAAGGGTTTCGAGCGCAAGCTGACCTTGGTAGGCGTGGGTTACCGTGCTCAAGCACAGGGCGACAAGCTGAATCTGAGCCTGGGTTTCTCCCACCCCGTGGTGCATGACATGCCGCAAGGCATTAAGGTTGAGACTCCGACTCAGACCGAGATCATCATCAAGGGCATCAACAAACAAGTGGTTGGCCAGGTGGCTGCCGAGATTCGTGCTTATCGTTCGCCAGAGCCATACAAGGGCAAGGGTGTTCGTTACTCCGACGAAACGGTTGCTATCAAGGAAACCAAGAAGAAGTAAGGGCGATAGATTATGGACAAAAAAGAAACTCGTCTGCGCCGCGCGCGCAGGACTCGTCTCAAGATCGCCGAGCTCAAGATGGCTCGTCTGGCGGTGCATCGCACCAACAGCCACATCTACGCCCAGATCTTCTCCGGTTGTGGCACGCAAGTGCTGGCAGCTGCTTCCACTGCTGAAAAGGCAGTCAGTACCCAGCTGGCAAACGGCGGCAACGTCGCTGCTGCAACCGTGATCGGCAAGCTCATTGCCGAGCGCGCGAAGGCCAAGGGTGTGGAAGAAGTTGCTTTCGATCGTTCCGGGTTCCGTTACCACGGTCGCGTTAAGGCGCTGGCCGAAGCCGCCCGCGAAGGCGGCCTCAAGTTCTAAGCGAGATTAAAAATGGCTAAACCGCAAGGTAAAAAGCAGCAACAGGCGCAGGAAGAACGCGACGACGGCTTGCGCGAGAAAATGGTTGCGATCAACCGCGTCACCAAGGTGGTGAAGGGGGGTCGTATCATGGGCTTCGCAGCATTGACCGTGGTAGGTGATGGCGACGGTGCTGTTGGTATGGGTAAGGGCAAGTCCCGTGAAGTGCCGGTTGCAGTGCAAAAGGCAATGGACGAAGCTCGCCGCAAGATGAACAAGGTCAGCCTGAAGTCCGGCACCCTGCAACACACTGTCACTGGCAAGCACGGTGCAGCTGTTGTGCTGATGCAGCCAGCTTCGCCGGGTACCGGCATCATTGCTGGTGGCCCGATGCGTGCAGTGTTCGAAGTGATGGGTGTAACTGACGTTGTGGCTAAGTGCCTGGGTTCGACCAACCCATACAACGTGGTTCGTGCAACCCTGAACGGCCTGTTTGCAACCAGCACCCCGTCGGAAATTGCCGCTAAGCGTGGTAAGACCGTCGCTGAAATTCTGGAGTAAGCACATGTCCGACAAGAAGATCAAGGTCACGCTCGTTAAGAGCCTGATCGGTACCAAGCAGGATCATCGTGCCACCGTGCGTGGTCTGGGTCTGCGTAAGCTGAACAGCAGCGCGCTCCTGGAAGATACCCCATCGGTTCGCGGCATGATTCACAAGGTGTCCTACCTCGTCAAAGTTGAGGGCTAATAGATCATGGAACTGAATACAATCAAGCCGGCTGACGGCGCTACCCACTACAAGAAGCGTGTTGGTCGTGGTATTGGTAGTGGTCTCGGCAAGACCGCTGGTCGCGGCCACAAGGGTCAAAAGTCCCGTGCTGGCGGCTTCCACAAGGTTGGTTTTGAAGGCGGTCAAATGCCGCTGGCACGTCGTCTGCCGAAGCGTGGCTTTGTCTCGCTTACTGCAGGCCGCAATGCCGAAGTGCGTTTGTCTGAGCTGGAAAAGCTGCCAGTTGATCAAGTCGATCTGCTGACCTTGAAGCAAGCAGGCGTTATTCCTGCTGACTCGCTGTCTGCAAAGGTGATTCTGTCTGGCGCGCTGACCAAAAAGATCGTTCTGCGCGGCGTTGGTGCCACCAAGGGTGCCAAGGCAGCCATCGAAGCTGCCGGTGGCAGCGTCGCAGCTGACTAAGTAACAAGGTAAGGTTTCGTGGCGACAGCAACTCCAGCCCTCGGCAAGACCGGTAAGTTTGGCGATCTGTGGAGCCGTTTATGGTTCCTGCTCGGCGCATTGGTTGTGTACCGTATCGGTGCACACATCCCTGTGCCGGGTATTGATCCGCAAAAGCTTGCTGAGCTATTCCAGAGTCAACAAGGCGGCATCCTCGGGGTGTTCAATTTGTTCTCGGGCGGCGCGCTGTCGCGCTTTACTATCTTCGCACTGGGCATCATGCCCTACATTTCTGCGTCGATCATCATGCAACTCATGACGATCGCTCTACCGCAGTTTGAGGCGCTGAAGAAGGAAGGTGAAGCCGGTCGGCGCAAGATTACGCAATACACCCGTTATGGTACTGTTGCGTTGGCTTTGTTCCAAGGTTTTGGTATTGCAGTTGCACTTGAAGCCCAGCCGGGTCTTGTTCTCGATCCAGGCATGTTGTTCCGCTTTACAGCGGTAATGACATTGTTGACGGGGACCATGTTCCTGATGTGGCTGGGTGAGCAAATCACCGAGCGTGGTTTAGGTAACGGCATCTCCATCATCATCTTCGCGGGCATTGTGTCCGGTTTGCCGAGTTCGCTTGGTGGCTTGTTTGAATTGATCCGCACTGGATCGATGCATCCCTTGGCTGGTTTGTTCATTTGCCTGCTTGTGGTTGCTGTCACTTATGTGGTGGTATTTGTTGAGCGTGGCCAGCGTAAGATTCTGGTCAATTACGCGAAGCGCCAAGTAGGGAACAAGATTTATGGTGGCCAGAGTTCACATCTGCCACTGAAACTGAATATGTCGGGTGTGATCCCTCCGATCTTTGCATCGTCGATCATTCTGTTCCCGGCCACGGCCGCGAGCTGGTTCAGCTCAGGCAACGAAAGTATGCGTTGGTTGAAGGACGTGGCAGCTACGTTGTCACCTGGTCAGCCGATCTATGTGATGTTGTACGCCTTAGCAATTGTTTTCTTCTGTTTCTTCTATACCGCGTTGGTTTTCAACTCGCGTGAAACAGCTGACAACCTGAAGAAGAGCGGTGCGTTTGTGCCTGGTATTCGTCCGGGAGAACAAACATCTAAGTACATTGATAAGATCCTGATGCGCTTGACCCTTGTGGGCGCGATCTACATCACGATTGTTTGCTTGCTGCCCGAGTTTTTGATTCTCAAGTGGAATGTGCCGTTTTATTTTGGTGGTACAAGCCTGTTGATTATCGTTGTAGTAACCATGGATTTCATGGCACAAGTTCAGGCTTACCTGATGTCGCACCAGTACGAGAGCCTGTTGAAAAAAGCTAATTTCAAGGGCCAGGGTCTGCCTGGTCGTTAAAAAGGTTTATGTCGAAGGAAGACGTTATTGAAATGCAGGGGGAGGTAGTTGAAAACCTTCCGAATGCAACCTTTAGGGTCAAGCTGGAAAATGGGCACATTGTGCTCGGTCATATCTCCGGCAAGATGCGTATGCACTATATTCGCATCCTCCCTGGTGACAAGGTAACTGTACAGCTGACGCCGTACGATCTGACCAAAGGTCGTATTGTGTTCCGTGCCAAGTAGTACTACTCGAACGATAGTCCGTTCATTAAGAATTGTTCAATGCTTGTTCCCTCGACAGGCGGCGAAAAGCGCAAGGGGTGGCTGCCCCCGAGCAACCCGAGCAATCGGGCGTGAGTTTTAAAAGTTGTAACCGGAGACAATTATGAAAGTTCTGGCTTCAGTGAAGTGTATTTGCCGTAATTGCAAGATCATTCGGCGTAACCGCGTGGTTCGTGTCATTTGTACCGATCCTCGCCACAAGCAGCGTCAAGGTTGACGCAAAATAGTGACCTGCGATATACTCGCGGGTTTTCCGTTCCACGACGATTAGGGTGACCTAGTTATGGCCCGCATCGCAGGCGTCAATATTCCGAATCATCAGCATGCCGAAATCGCTTTAACCGCGATTTTTGGCGTCGGTCGCACCCGCGCACAGAAAATCTGTGACGCAGCCGGTGTTGTTCGTTCCAACAAAATCAAGGACCTCACGGATGCTCAGCTCGAGCGTCTGCGTGAAGAGGTCGGCAAGTTCACCGTAGAAGGTGACTTGCGTCGTGAAGTCACGATGAGCATTAAGCGTCTGATGGACTTGGGCTGCTACCGCGGCCTGCGTCATCGTCGCGGTCTGCCGTGCCGTGGCCAACGTACCCGCACGAATGCTCGTACCCGCAAGGGCCCGCGCAAGTCGATCGCTGGCGCCAAGAAGTAATCAGGAACCTTAAATATGGCAAAGACTGCAGCTAAAGTCCGTAAGAAGGTCAAGAAGAACGTAGCCGAAGGTATCGCACACGTTCACGCTTCCTTCAACAATACGATCATCACTATCACCGATCGCCAGGGTAATGCCCTGTCGTGGGCTACCTCTGGCGGCGCTGGTTTCAAAGGCTCCCGCAAGAGCACCCCGTTTGCTGCCCAGGTTGCTGCTGAAGCAGCCGGCAAGGTGGCAATTGAATGTGGTGTGAAGAACCTCGAAGTTCGCATCAAGGGTCCAGGCCCTGGTCGCGAATCGGCGGTGCGTGCCCTGAATGCCCTCGGCATTAAGATCTCGAGCATCACCGACATCACCCCGATTCCCCACAACGGATGCCGGCCGCCCAAGCGCCGCCGCATCTAATCAGGAGACGAAACCGTGGCCCGTAATCTTGATGCCAAGTGCCGTCAATGCCGCCGTGAGGGCGAGAAGCTTTTCCTCAAGGGCGAGAAGTGCTTTACCGATAAGTGCGCGATTGAGCGCCGTAGCTATGCTCCTGGCCAACACGGCCAGAAGTCTGGTGCCCGTCTGTCCGGCTATGGTCAGCAACTGCGTGAAAAGCAAAAGATTCGCCGTACCTATGGCGTTCTAGAGCGTCAATTCCGCAAGACCTTCGCCATTGCTGAAAGCCGCAAGGGTCAGACAGGTGAGAACCTGCTGCAATTGCTGGAAGCTCGTCTGGATACCGTTGCATATCGTATGGGTTTTGGTGCTTCGCGCGCTGAGTCCCGTCAGGTTGTGCGTCACAACGGCGTGCTGGTGAACGGCAAGCGTGTGAACATCCCTTCCTACGTTGTCCGTGCGGGCGATGTGGTTGAACTGACCGAAGCTGCTCGTGGCCATCTGCGCACTAAGGCTGCTCTGGCTGCCGCTGAATCACGTGGCTTCCCTGAGTGGGTGAGTGTAGATGTCAAGGCTGCTAAGGGTACTTTCAAGGCACTGCCGCAACGCGCCGAGCTTTCCTCGTCGCTGAACGAAGGCCTCGTGGTCGAACTCTACTCGCGCTAATCGAATGTGACTGGCGATACGGGCATAGGATAACTATGGCCCGTATCGTCGTTGCTATTTAACGAAGGAATGCAGATGCAAAGCAGTGCTCTTCTGAAACCGCGCATCATTGACGTACAGACTCTGTCGCCGGTGCACGCCCGCGTCGTCATGGAACCGTTTGAGCGTGGCTATGGCCATACGCTCGGCAACGCCCTGCGTCGTATTCTTCTGTCCTCGCTGCCAGGCGCAGCAGTGACTGAAGTGTCGATCGAGGGTGTGCTCCATGAGTACTCGACCCTTGATGGCGTCCGCGAAGACGTCGTTGATGTCCTTCTGAACCTGAAGGGTGTTGTATTCAAGTTGCAGAATCGTAACGAAGTCCAACTGACCCTTGCCCGTAACGGCGAAGGTGTCGTCAAGGCTGGAGATATCGAACTGCCACACGATGTTGAAATCATCAATCCGGATCACGTGATTGCTCACGTTGCTCCTGGCGGCAAACTCAGCATTCAACTGACCGTGGAAACCGGTCGTGGTTACGTGCCTGCCAACACTCGTCCGCAAGACAAGGAAAGCAAGGCCATTGGCCGCATCCTGCTGGATGCTTCCTATAGCCCTGTGCGCCGTGTTAGCTACGCAGTGGAATCGGCTCGTGTTGAACAGCGTACCGATCTGGACAAGCTGATCATCGATATCGAGACCAGCGGTGCCGTTGATCCCGAAGAGTCGATCCGTCATTCGGCACGTCTGCTGATGGAACAACTGTCAGCATTCGCCGATCTGGAAGGTACCCCATCGGCGCCTGAAGCCAAGGCCACTACCACTGTTGATCCAGTGCTGATGCGCCCGGTTGATGATCTGGAATTGACTGTACGTTCTGCTAATTGTCTGAAGGCAGAGAACATTTATTACATCGGTGACCTGATTCAACGCACCGAGACCGAGCTGCTCAAGACTCCGAATCTGGGTCGTAAGTCGCTGAACGAAATCAAGGAAGTCCTCGCTTCGCGTGGTCTGACCCTTGGCATGAAGCTCGAGAACTGGCCTCCGGTCGGTCTCGAAAAAATGGGTTAAGCCGGATAACCGGATAGCTCGACTTGGGGGCGACGACATTTCGTTGCCCCCTTGTTTTAACTGAACAACAAAAACAATTAACCGACGACTTGCATTGCGCGGTCGCCGTATAAAAAGGAAATTGAAATGCGTCACGGTAACGGACTTCGTAAACTCAATCGTACTTCGTCACATCGCGCTGCGATGTTGCGCAACATGGCAAACTCCCTGCTGCGTCACGAAGCTATCAAGACCACTGTGCCTAAGGCCAAGGAACTGCGCCGCGTTGTCGAGCCGCTGATCACCCTGGGCAAGAAGCCTAGCCTGGCTAACCGTCGTTTGGCTTTTGACCGTACGCGTGATCGCGAAATGGTCGTCAAGCTGTTTGATGTGCTGGGCCCACGCTTTGCTAATCGCAATGGTGGTTATCTGCGTATTCTCAAGATGGGTTTCCGTCTGGGTGACAATGCACCGATGGCGTATGTCGAGCTGCTGGACCGTCCTGAACAGACCGAAGCCGTAGAAGTGGCTGACGCTGAGTAAATCAGCTGGTCAATGAATAAAAAAGCCGACGTAAGTCGGCTTTTTTATTGCCTGTATTCCTCAGAACTACTCAGCAGTGATGTTGGCAACTTGATCTTCCTGAATCTGCAAGGCCCACATCTGTGCATACATCCCACCGGACTCTAGTAGCTCACGATGGCTGCCGCGCTCAATGACTGTCCCCTGATCAAGCACTAGGATTTGGTCAGCCTTCATTACCGTCGATAAGCGGTGAGCGATGATCAACGTGGTGCGACCTTGTGCCGCGAACTCAAGTTGCTCCTGAATGGCTTGTTCTGTTTTGGAGTCGAGTGCCGACGTAGCTTCATCAAAAATCAAAATGGGTGGGTTCTTCAGCAACGCACGAGCGATGGCAACGCGCTGTTTTTCTCCACCAGAGAGCTTAAGACCGCGTTCACCGACCTGCGTAAGGTAGCCATCGGGCAAGTGGGCAATAAAGCCATCCAGCTGGGCAGCTTTGGCTGCTGCATATACCTCATCCTCTGTGGCGGTGGGGCGTCCATACTGGATGTTGTAGAAGAGTGTGTCATTGAACAGAACCGTATCCTGCGGGACGATACCAATCGCAGCCCGTAAACTGGCTTGGGTCAGATTGCGAATATCCTGACCGTTAATACGGATGTGACCACTGCCCACATCGTAAAAACGATAAAGCAAACGGGCGAGTGTGGACTTGCCCGAGCCGCTGTGGCCGACTACCGCGAGTGAGCTGCCAGCTGGGATCGTGAATTCAACAGTGTGAAGAATCTCACGCCGGCTGTCGTAACTGAAGCTGACAGTCTCAAAACGAACCTCGCAGGTAGTGGCGTTGAGTGGTTGAGCATCTGGGGCATCTTGAATTTCAAGGTGTTGCTGCTTGAGTGCAAACAGACGTTCAATATCAGTTAATGCCTGGCGAATTTCTCGGTACAAGACGCCGAGAAAATTGAGCGGTATGTAGAGCTGAATCAAAAACGCATTGACTAATACGATGTCACCGACGGTCATGCGGCCATGGGCCACCCCCTCCGCAGCGCGCCACATCATCAAGGCAACACCAACCGAAATAATCAGCGCCTGACCAATGTTAAGGAATGACAGGGACAGCTGCGTCTTGACCTGCGCGTTTTCCCAACGCTGCATTTGGATGTCGTAACGGTCAGCCTCCCAACGCTCATTATTGAAATACTTAACGGTCTCATAGTTAAGCAAGCTGTCGATGGCACGACTATTTGCAGCCGAATCAATCTCATTGGCCTCACGGCGCAGATGCGTGCGCCAATTGGTGACGACAATGGTGAAGGTCACATAGGTGGCGAGCGTGATAACCGTGATGATGGCAAAAGAAGATTCATAACGAATCAGCAAAATCGCCAGCACCAAGGCGATCTCGACCAATGTCGGCAGGATCGAGTAAATGGTGTAGCTGAGCAAAGAACCAATGGCGCGGGTGCCACGCTCGATGTCACGCGTGAGGCCACCGGTCTGGCGTTCCAGATGGAAGCGCAGGCTGAGCGCGTGAAGGTGAGAGAAGACCTGTAACGCGATACTGCGCACGGCGCGCTGGCTCACCCGCGCGAAGATAATTTCGCGAAGCTCACCAAACAGTGAGGCCGAAAAACGTAGGCCGCCATAGGCAGCAAGTAAGCCGAGTGGGACCAGAACGATTTGCTGCTGCGTGCTCAGCGTCAAGGCATCCACAATGTCCTTGAAAATAAGCGGCACAGCGACATTCGCCAGCTTCGCGGAGATGAGGCAGGTGAGGGCGAATACCACCCGCCATTTCCATTGCCACAAATAAGGCAATAGCGATTTGATGGTCACCCAGTCCTGACGTTTGCCAGTGGGGGTTGAGGGAAGGGGCAGAGAAGAGGATTTACGCATGCGTGATTATACGGCGCTCATCGTTTGACTCTAGCGATGAGCCGCGTACTATAAGTACATTGGCATGGCTACATAAACGTTTTTACTCGAAGACATCGCTACAGGTGTCCGCAAGAAGGAGAATGGTATGGGGTGGCTAATCCTGTTTTTGGGATTTCTGATCATTCTGGCAGGCATTATCGGTGTCTTAGTCTGCGTGCCGGCGATCCGTCAGCGCTGCGTCACCGCACCCCTCTTCAAAATCTATCGTCGCCTGCTGCCGATCATGTCGCAGACAGAGCGGGATGCGTTAGAGGCCGGTACGGTGTGGTGGGAAGGCGAATTATTCGCTGGGAAGCCCAACTGGCAAACACTCCTGAATTATCCGCAGCCCCGCTTGAGTGCAGAAGAGCAGAACTTCCTCGATAACGAAGTTGACGCATTGTGTCGTCTGGCTGACGACTGGCAAACCACGCATCAGCATCAAGATCTATCGCCGGAAGCCTGGGCCTATATCAAGGCGCGTGGCTTTCTGGGCATGATCATTCCTAAGCGCTATGGTGGGCTTGAGTTCTCAGCCTATGCGCACTCACAGGTAGTCGCAAAACTCGCATCGCGCTCTTCAGTTGCAGCCGTCTCCGTGATGGTGCCAAACTCATTGGGGCCAGCCGAACTGCTTTTGCACTACGGTACCGAGGCGCAGCGGGAGTATTACCTGCCACGCCTCGCTCGCGGCGAGGAGATTCCAGCCTTTGCCTTGACCAGTCCGCAAGCCGGCTCAGATGCCGCATCGATTCCGGATGTTGGCCTTGTCTGTAAGGGCATGTGGAACGGGCAAGAAGTACTGGGCATGCGCGTGACATGGGAAAAACGTTACATCACGCTGGGTCCCATCTGCACTTTGCTTGGTCTTGCTTTCCGTCTGTATGACCCGGACCATCTGCTCGGAGAAACGGAAGACATCGGCATCACCTGTGCATTGGTGCCGCGCGATACGCCGGGCGTGAATATCGGTCGCCGCCATTGGCCCTTGAATGCAGTGTTCCAGAACGGTCCGAACTGGGGAGAGGATGTCTTCATGCCACTGGACTGGATTATTGGTGGTCCCCAAATGGCCGGGCATGGCTGGCGCATGTTGATGGAGTGTCTGGCTGCGGGACGTTCGATCTCGCTGCCTGCATCAACGACCGGCATGGCCAAGTTGGCTGTCCGTGCAACCGGCGGCTATGCGCGTGTGCGCAGCCAATTCAAGACCCCGATTGGCAAGTTTGAAGGCATTGAAGAAGCCTTAACCCGGATGGGTGGGTACACCTACATGATGGATGCCGCACGCATGATGACGGCTGGCGCGATTGATCTGGGCGAGAAGCCGTCAGTCGTCTCCGCCATCGTCAAGTATCACGTCACTGAGATGGGTCGGGTGGTGGTGAACGACGCGATGGATGTGCTCGGCGGTAAAGGTATTTGTCTCGGCCCGAACAATTTCATGGCGCGCGCCTACCAGCAGATACCAATTGGTATTACGGTTGAGGGCGCCAATATTCTCACGCGCAGTCTCATCATTTTTGGACAGGGCGCCATCCGTTGCCACCCTTATGTGCTCAAGGAAATGGCGGCGGCACGCAATCCAGATCGCGAGCATGGCCTGCTTGAGTTTGATCGTGCCTTGTGGGCGCATGTCGGTTTCGCTGTAAAGAACATGTTTCGTTCCTTGGGCATGGCACTGACAGGCTCGCACTTTGTCCATGTGCCTGAGAACATTGCGACCGAGACGCGGCGCTACTATCAGCAGCTCACGCGCTTCTCGGCGGCGTTTGCCTTCCTCACCGATGTATCGATGATTGTTTTGGGCGGCGGCCTCAAGCGCCGTGAGAAATTATCGGCCCGCCTTGGTGACATTCTTTCGCTGATGTATCTGGTATCAGCCACGCTTAAGCGCTATGAGGATGAAGGTCGCCAGCAGGCCGATGCACCCTTGATGCATTGGGCCATCTGGGATGCGATGTTCAAGGCGCAGAATGCGTTTGAAGGTGTCCTCGCAAACTTCCCAAGCCGTTCAGTGGCATGGCTGCTGCGCCGTGTGATCTTCCCGCTTGGGCGGCCGTATGTTGTGCCGGCTGACGCGCTGGGCGCACAGGTGGCACAGCGGCTGATTGCGCCCTCGCCAACCCGGGACCGCCTCACGCACAGCATGTATATCCCAAAGACGGAAGAAGACATCGTCGGGGCCATCGAGCATGCGCTGGAAGTGACACTGGCTGCCGAGCCACTGGAAGCCCGCATCCGTAATGCTCAGAAAGACGGCCGTATTCAAGGGCGCAATGCAGCCGAGCTATTGGCGGCTGCACGTGTCACTGGAATTATCGGTAACGGTGAGGTCGATGTGCTGGCGCGTCGTGATGCCTTGCGTGATCGCGTGATTCGCGTTGATCATTTCCCGCAAGACTTTGGGATGGAGGCAGAGACATGACCTTGTCTTTCATCTCGCCACTTTCATTTGCCTGTTTGCTCCGCTTTGAGGACGCACCGCTATGAAGTTCGAACCCGTCTACATCGTCGATGGTGCGCGCACACCCTTTTTGAAAAGCCGGAATATGCCGGGGATGTTTTCAGCGTCAGATCTGGCGGTGGCGGCTGGGCGTAGCTTGTTGGTGCGGCAGCCGATTGCGCCGACTGATCTAGATGAAGTGATTCTTGGCTGTGCCATCCCTAGTGTGGATGAAACCAATATCGGTCGTGTCGCGGCATTACGTATGGGCTGTGGCAATAAGGTGCCGGGCTGGACCGTGATGCGCAATTGCGCTTCCGGTATGCAGGCGCTGGATTCGGCCATCGCCAATATTCAGCTCGGCCGTTCGCAGTTGGTCTTGGCGGGTGGCACGGATGCTCTATCGCGAGCACCTTTGCTGTTCTCAGACGAAATGACGCGCTGGTTTTCGAGCTTTTCGTCAGCGCGCAGCTTGGGCGCCAAGGTTCGCTTAGCGATGAAACTACGGCCACGACACTTTGCGCCAGTCATCGGACTCATGCGTGGCCTGACAGATCCTTTCGTTAATCTACTGATGGGCCAGACGGCAGAAAATCTCGCCTGTAAATTTGGCATTAGTCGCCGTCAGCAGGACGAGTTTGCTGCGCTCAGTCATCAGCGTGTGATTGCTGCGCAAGAGGCTGGTCATTTTGATGCTGAGATCGTGCCCATGGTAGGGGCCGATGGCACCCCTCTGCATGCGGACGATGGTACCCGCGCCGACTCGACACCGGACAATCTCGCCAAGCTCCGCCCATTCTTTGATCGCTACTATGGCAGTGTGACGGCCGGCAACAGCTCGCAAATTACGGATGGCGCAACTTGGTTGCTACTGGCCTCGCAGGCTGCCGTCGATCAATACGGTCTTAAGCCAATTGGCCGCATTCTTGATACCCAGTGGGCCGGATTAGATCCTGCTCAGATGGGCTTAGGGCCGGTACATGCGGCAACACCCATCCTGCAACGCCACTATTTGCGTTTGAATGATCTGGATGCTTGGGAGATCAATGAGGCATTTGCAGCGCAAGTGCTGGCATGCACGGCCGCCTGGAATGACGCTGACTATTGCCGTGAGCAGCTGGGGTTGTCCGCGCCGCTAGGGCAGCTCGATATGGACAAGCTAAACGTCGATGGTGGGGCAATCGCACTGGGACACCCCGTGGGGGCATCGGGTGCGCGCATCGTGCTGCATTTGCTGCATGTACTGCGCCGGCGCAAGCAGCGTCGGGGTATCGCGGCTATTTGCATTGGCGGCGGTCAGGGCGGCGCCGTGTTGGTGGAGGCCTTGTCATGAGTTTCAAGAACTGGAATCTCGAACACGATGGTGAGGGTATTACCTGGGTGACGCTGGATCGTCCTGAGGTGAGTGCCAATACGCTGGCGAGCAGCGTGATGGACGAGCTCAGCGATGTGCTGGATGTCCTCAATGAAATCAAGCCACGCGGGGTGGTATTTCGCTCCGGCAAGCGTGCCGGGTTTATTGCCGGGGCCGACATTGAAGAATTCAAAGGAATGGATATTCCCAAGGGCCGTGCGCTGATCAAGCGTGGCTGGGACTTATTTAATCGGCTCGCGGCAGTGAAATACCCCACGCTCGCCTTGATTCAAGGGCACTGCATGGGCGGTGGGTTGGAGCTGGCCTTGGCCTGTCGCTATCGGATCGTTGTTGATGAGCTGGGCACGCGTTTGGCATTGCCTGAGGTCAAACTCGGCATCGTGCCGGGCTGGGGTGGCATGCTGCGTCTGCCGCAGCTGGTGGGGCCTGCGGTTGCGCTGGATATGATGCTGACAGGCCGCACCGTCGATGCACGACGTGCCAAAAAAATAGGCCTTGCTGATGCCTGCGTGCCGCCGCGTGTCATGACTCAAGCGGCGAAAAGTCTCGTCGTATCAGGGCAGTCTGCCTATCGCCCTCCCTTGGTACAACGTTTACAGAATGGCTTGTTGCGCGGTTTCGTTGCCAAGCAGGCGATAAAGTCAGTCGCGCAAAAGGCCAATCCGATTCACTACCCAGCCCCTTACGCCATCATCGAGATGTGGCGCAACTACGCGGGTAACCCGCTTGAGGTTCCTGCCCATCTGACAACGTCGCTGGATGCGGTGCTCAGCTCTGCCACGACCGCTAATTTGGTGCGCGTGTTCTTCCTGCAAGAGCGGCTGAAGTCATTCGGCAAGGTGGAAGCAGGTACTGCTGCGAAGTTTGATCTGCAACATGTGCATGTGATTGGTGCTGGGGTCATGGGCGGGGATATTGCCGCCTGGTGTGCCTTGCGCGGCTTGCGCGTCACCCTGCAAGATCAATCCGTCGAGCGGATTGCGCCGGCGATTGTGCGGGCACAGAAAACCTTTGAGCGCAGCCTGCGCGAGCCGCGCCTGGTGCGGCAAGCCCTAGACAGGCTGATTCCCGATGCGCAAGGCGACGGCGTCATCAAGGCAGATGTGATTATCGAGGCGATCTTCGAGAACCTGGAAGCCAAGCAAACCCTGTTTGCCGATTTGGAGCAACGCGCGAAACCGACAGCGATGTTGGCCAGCAATACCTCCAGCCTCAAGCTGGGCGATATTGCCAAGCGCTTGCGCGCACCCGAGCGACTGGTCGGTATTCATTTTTTCAACCCGGTCGCGCAGATGCCCCTGGTTGAGGTGGTTAAGGGGGCCGCTACGTTGCCCGAACATGCTGAGCGTGCCGCTGTGTTTGTGCGCAAGCTCGACAAGTTGCCCCTGCCGGTGGCTGACGCGCCAGGTTTCCTCGTCAATGCCGTGCTTGCCCCGTATCTGGAGGAGGCCATGCGCTGCGTCGATGAAGGCATTGCCCCTGAGCTGGTGGATCGCGCGGCAACCGATTTTGGTATGCCCATGGGGCCCATCGAGTTGGCCGACACTGTGGGGCTCGATATCGCCGCCAAAGTAGGCACCCAGTTGGTGAGCGGGCCGAATGGCAGCCAGCCGGGCGCGATGCCG
The DNA here is from genome assembly GCA_964499485.1 of uncultured Rhodocyclaceae bacterium. Classification (GTDB taxonomy): domain Bacteria; phylum Pseudomonadota; class Gammaproteobacteria; order Burkholderiales; family Rhodocyclaceae. The sequence goes on from CAZCLF010000024.1 coordinate 23,061, forward strand.
CCACGGCGCTTGAGTGAGTTGCTGGTAGCCGGTCATCTGGGGCGTAAATCTGGGCAGGGGTATTACCGCTATGTCGACGGTAAGCCACAAAAATCTACAGCAGCGGATGCGGCTGAAGACCTGAGCAAGCTGACCGAACGGTTGATCCATCCCATGCTGGCCGCAGCGCAGGCGCTGGTGGCTGCAGGCGTGGTGAGTGATGCGGATGCGGCCGATGCTGGGGTGATCTTTGGGACCGGTTTTGCGCCCTTCCGTGGCGGGCCATTGCATTATCTGGCGCGTCGTTAAGGGGTTACCCTGCGTCAGTAGCGCAAACATGGCCTAAAAACCGGCTTCCTCAGTCCTTAGGGGCCGGCAAACGCACGCTACCATTGACTAAATTTGGCCTTACTACGGGTAGCGTTTGCACTTGGACAGTATTCTCGAATTCATTGGCGACTTCGGCTGGCGTGAAGCTGTGGTGCTGTGCATCGTCCTGCTGACGGTTTATTTCGTCATCATGGTGTTGCGCTTCATGCAGCTGCCGCGGCCGGATGCGTATCGCTATGGCGACCTACGGGCGCCCGAGATGCGCTCGGTGCCGCCTGAGTTCGATGCGCCACCGGGTACGGCATTGGCTGGGATTTGGGAGTCGCCCACTGAACCCAGCTTGATGCCATCCCGCCCGGTCGAGTCACGCCCACCAAAGTCTGCCGATGTGGCAGCCCCCGAAAATGATTTTGCGACCCAACTTACGCAGAAAACGCTGGAGAGCGAAGTGCGCCAGTTGCGCGATCAATTGGCTGAGTCACGCCTCGAAATTAGCCGTATGCGCGAGGAAATGAGCAAGCTCAGTGCGGCGCAGAAGGTTTCACCGCTCTACAACGAAGCCATGGCGCTTGCCGTACGTGGTGTCGATGCTGCTGGCGTGGCCGGTCGTTGCGGGATTTCAATTGCGGAGGCCGAATTGGTGGTGGCGTTGAGCAAGCGCCCCGAGCCAGAGGCTTATGCGGAAGCAGAGGGAGAGGGCTATGGCCGAAACGAACGAATCTAGTCCCAACACAGCCGTACCAGTGGATGAAGACCTGTTGCGCCAGCGCCTGCTTCGCCGCATTGGTCTGGCCGGTGTGGTGATTGTGGCTTTGATCTCGAGTCTGGCTATTTTTGATGCCGTGTTTGTTGATCCGCCCGCTCCACCGCCAGTGGCCATTGAGGCAGCACCGGTTGCCGTCAATCCAGAACCTGCGCCTGCCACGCCGGCTGAGCCCGCTGAGCCGGTTGTAGCGACGCCTGCGGTTGAGGAGAAGGTCCCTGACGTTGCCCCACCGGCTGAGCCGGCGAAGGAGGCAGCGCCCCCTGCAGTCAAGCCGCCCGCCAATGCCATTAAGGAAATCACCAAGCCTGCGCCGCGTAATGAGGGTAAGCCCGCCCCGGCTGCAGCGCCCGAGCGCACGGCAGCACCCAGCCTACCGCCGCCTCCACCTGTGCGTGAGCCACTGGTGAGTAAGCCGGTGATTGCACAGCCAGCCAATCCACGCCCTGTGGCAACGACCCCGATTCGTCCGCTGACCGGCGCAGATGAGGCGAGCCGTCGCTACCTAGTACAAATGGGCGTATTCAGTAATGTCGCCAATGCTGAGGAGCTGAAAGCGCGCCTCGATAAGGCCGGCATTCCGACGCAGATAGAAGCACGTGTGCAAGTCGGCCCATTTGCCAGCAAGGCAGAGGCAGAAGCAGCACAAAAGAAAATGGCCGCTATGGGCCTTAACGGTTTGCTGGTCTCAGGAAGGAAATAAACCAATGACGATAACAATTAACAGCAGCCGCTACGGTCTCATCGAGGTCGCAGAAGACAAAGTGATTGAATTTGCCGCAGGCCTACCGGGCTTCGAAGGGCTCACACGCTTTGCACTGTTACATCCTGAGGACGATGCGCCAAAGTATTTCATCCTGCATTCGCTTGAGGATGCCGATGTGTCGTTCACCATTACGGACCCGGCCACCTTCGGCTTCAGCTATGAAATCGTATTGGATGACACAATCAATACCCTGTTACAGCAAGCGGATACGCCGGAAGCTGTGGCAGATGATGCGGTACTGGTCATTCTCGCTAAAGAGGATGACAATGGCCCGCTCCGTGCCAACTTAAAAGGGCCGTTGATCCTGAATTTGAAGACGCGACGTGGAGTGCAGCACACCTTCACGCGCCTTGATTACGCTATCTGAGGTTCTGCAATGACTCGCAAGATTATTTCCACACCTAATGCACCTGCAGCCATCGGCACATATTCGCAAGCCGTGCAGGTTGAAAACTTTGTGTACATGTCCGGCCAGATCGGTCTGGACCCGGCCACCATGCTGGTGGTGGACGGTATTGATGCGCAGATCGTGCGCGTTTTTGAAAACCTCAAGGCAGTGGCTGAGGCTGCTGGCGGAACACTCAACCATGCGGTCAAGTTCAATATCTACCTGACCGATCTGGCCAACTTCGCCAAGGTGAATGAAGTCATGGCGCGTTATCTGGCCCAGCCTTACCCTGCCCGTGCTGCGATTGGTGTTGCCTCCCTGCCGCGTGGCGCGCTGGTTGAAGCCGAGGCTGTTCTCTACCTGGGCTGATGTTCGATGGCGGGTGAGCCTGCCGCGCCCGTCGTGCCAAGTCTGGCCGGCATGCCCGGCGTTAACAAGGCAGTTGCTGCCAAGCTGGCCAAGATCGGTTTGCGCAGCCAAGAAGATCTGGCGCTGCATCTGCCGCTGCGCTTTGAAGACGAGACGCTGATCACGCCCGTTGCTGCTGCGCCCCCCGGTGTCAGCGTGCAATGCGAAGTCACTGTCATCAGTAGTGATGTGGCTTTCCGGCCACGCCGCCAGCTCGTTGCCAGGGCCCAGGATGCGGCCGGTGACTTGTTGGTACTGCGCTTCCTTAATTTTTATCCGAGTCAGCAGAAGCAACTACAAGCGGGCGCGCATCTGCGCGTGTTCGGCGAGATTCGCCATGGCTTCTTTGGCGCCGAGATGGTCCATCCGCGCTGCCAGAAGGTGGAGCCCGACGAAGCCTTGCCGCAAACACTTACGCCCGTGTACCCGACTACCGCGGGTGTGGGGCAGGGCACCATGCGGCGGCTGGTTCAACGGGCCCTAACGGTAGCTGATCTTTCTGAAACGCTGCCAGAAGCGCTACTCAAAAAGCATAAGCTCGCGCCGTTTGCTGACAGCGTGCGCTTGCTGCATCAACCGCCGCACGTTGAGTTTGGTGAGTCCATTGAACGCGTGCAGCAAGGGGCATGGCAGCGCGTACGCTTTGATGAATTACTGGCCCAGCAAATTTCACTGCGCCGCGCATATGTGCGGCGCCGCGAGCACACTGCACCGCGACTTCCCTCAACCGGCGAGCTCACCAACGCCCTTTTGACAAGCCTACCGTTTGCGCTCACTGCCGCACAGCAGCGTGTGTGCACTGAAATCCGCCAAGACCTTGCCCAAGCGCATCCAATGCAGCGTTTGTTGCAAGGTGATGTCGGCAGCGGCAAGACTGTGGTGGCTGCATTGGCGATGTTGCAAGCGGTCGAGAATGGCTATCAGGCTGCGTTGATGGCACCGACCGAAATTCTTGCCGAGCAGCATTACCTCAAGTTACGACAATGGTTGCCGCCCCTAGGGATAGAAGTCGCTTGGCTGACAGGTAGTCTTAAGAAAAAAGAAAAGACCGCAATGCTGGAAGCCGTTGCCAGTGGTCAGGCGCACGTGGTGGTCGGAACCCATGCCTTAATTGAAGATACCGTGGCCTTCAAACAGCTTGGCCTCGCCGTGATTGATGAGCAACATCGATTCGGGGTACGCCAGCGGCTGGCCTTGCGGCAAAAAACCATGCAGGTCGAAATGAGTGGGACTGCCGATAAGGCGGCGTCTATAGGAACTGCCGGCACGACGTCTTCCGTCCATCAGCTGATGATGTCCGCCACCCCTATTCCGCGTACGCTGGCGATGAGTTTGTATGCAGATCTAGATGTGTCGGTAATTGACGAGCTTCCACCGGGCCGCACCCCCATTCGTACTCGCTTGGTCACGGCGGCTCGGCGTGAAGAGGTTGTCGCCCGTGTGCATGAGGCCTGCCTGGGTGGGCATCAGGCCTACTGGATCTGTCCACTGGTGGATGAAAGCGAAACACTCGATTTGCAGAATGCGATTGCCACTTACGAAGCGCTGCGCACCGAGCTGCCGGACATCCATGTTGGGTTGGTGCATGGACGGATGAAGGCCGATGAAAAGTCAGCGACAATGGAAGCCTTTGGGCGCAACGATATTCAGCTGCTGGTGTCTACGACCGTGATTGAAGTGGGTGTGGATGTGCCGAACGCGACCTTGATGGTGATTGAGCATGCTGAGCGATTTGGCTTGGCTCAGCTACATCAGCTGCGCGGACGGGTAGGGCGTGGTGCCGCCGAGTCATCCTGCATCTTGATGTATGCACCGCCGCTGTCTGAGATGGCACGGGCGCGTTTAAAAGTAATATTTGAAAATACGGATGGCTTTGAAATTGCCCGTCACGACTTGCAACTGCGCGGTCCAGGCGAATTCATCGGTGCCCGACAGAGCGGCTTGCCCATGCTCAAATACGCGGATCTCGAAGACCCTGTGCTGATTGAAGCCGCACGTACCGCCGCCGAAGAGATGTTGCGTGATTACCCCGATCATGCCGAGCGCCATTTGCAGCGCTGGCTGGCGGGTGCCGAAGAGTTGTTGAAAGCATGAGTGTGAACAGAATCAGTAGCCGCAGTCCCGATGCCGGTGGATGGAGTCCACGTATTCCACACACCTTGCCGCATGTATTGCGCAGCTGGTTGTCGGAGAGCGGCTCACTGACCCAGCGCATCCAACAGATTTGCTCACCCGCACGACCCTTCAGCTTGCGCCTGCTGACACGCGGCTTTGCGGCCGCCCATCGGGATGAGCTGCCATTGTTGGGCCTGCATGACCGGGCGCGTGTACGCGAAATCCTGCTGCAACGTGGCGAGACCCCATTGGTCTTTGCGCACTCCGTGATTTCACATCGCGATTTGCGTGGTGCATGGGCCATCCTCGATGGTATTGGCGGGCGCTCGCTTGGCAGTGTTCTGTTTTCTGATCACCGCGTGCGCCGCGGTGCGCTGCATTTTCGCCGCATTGATGCACGCCACCCGCTTTATCGAAAAGCACTGCCTTGGTGTGGTGGCGTAGCGCCAGCAACCCTGTGGGCGCGCCGTGCTATTTTTCTGCGACAGGGGCGCCCCCTGATCGTGACTGAAGTTTTTCTACCGGAAGTGATGCAGCCATGACACTGGATGAACTGAAAGCCAGAATGGATGTGTATGAACGCCTAATGCGACTCGACAAGCCCATCGGCATTTTGCTCTTGCTGTGGCCAACCCTATGGGGGCTGTGGGCAGTGACTTGGGGAAGCCCCCCGTTGATGGTGGTGTGGATATTTGTGTTGGGCACGGTACTCATGCGCTCGGCCGGCTGCGTGATCAACGATTACGCGGATCGTGATTTTGACCCGCATGTGGAGCGCACCAAAAACCGTCCGCTGGCAGCCAAGGTGGTGAGCACCAAGGAGGCGCTGGGGCTTGCCGCTGTGCTCGCGTTGCTGGCCTTCGTTCTTATCCTGCCGCTTAACAAGGTCGTATGGCTGCTCTCCGTGCCCGCATTGCTGCTGGCCGCCAGCTACCCCTTTACCAAACGTTTTTTGGCCATACCGCAGGCTTATCTTGGGGTGGCATTTGGCTTTGGTATTCCAATGGGCTATGCCGCCATTCTGGAAATGGTGCCGTGGGGCGCCTGGGTATTACTCGCAGCAAACGTGTTCTGGGCAGTTGCCTATGACACTGAGTATGCGATGGTGGATCGCGAGGATGATCTCAAGATTGGCATCAAGACCTCCGCGATTACCTTTGGCCGTTTTGATGTTGCTGCCGTTATGCTTTGCTATGCGTGTGCACTAGGCCTCTTGGCATGGTTCGGCACACTCAGCCGTTATGGCCCGCTCTATTATGTGGGGCTGCTGATGGCAGCCGCCATTGCGATCTATCACTACTTGCTGATTCGCGGCCGTGAGCGAGAGAAATGCTTCAAGGCCTTTTTGCATAACACTTGGTTTGGGGCAGCTGTCTTTGCGGGCTTTGTCGCTGAATTAAATCTCAAGTCATACCTTTGAAAGTGTGTCCATGAAATACCGTGACCTGCGCGACTTCATCGCGCAACTCGAACAGCAAGGCGAGCTCAAGCGCGTTGGCGTCGAGATCGACACGCATCTGGAAATGACTGAAATCTGTGACCGCACCTTGCGCGCAGGCGGCCCAGCGATTCTGTTCGAGAAACCCAAAGGTCATACCATGCCGGTGCTCGGTAATCTGTTTGGCACGCCCAAGCGCGTGGCACTGGGCATGGGCGAGAGCGATGTCATGTCGTTGCGAGAAGTTGGCAAATTACTGGCCATGCTGAAGGAACCGGAGCCGCCCAAGGGCTTGCGGGATGCTTGGGACAAACTGCCAGTGCTCAAACAAGTCCTGAATATGTCGCCCAAGGTGCTCTCGTCGGCACCCTGTCAGGAGACTGTGTGGGAAGGCAAGGACGTTGATCTGTCGCGCCTGCCCATTCAACACTGTTGGCCGGGCGATGCCGCACCACTGATCACGTGGGGGCTGACGGTCACGCGCGGGCCGGAGAAAACGCGCCAGAATCTAGGCATCTATCGTCAGCAAGTGCTGGGGCCTAACAAGCTCATCATGCGTTGGTTGGCGCATCGCGGTGGGGCACTCGACTTCCGTGATCACTGCGAAAAATTCCCAGGCAAACCGTATCCGGTGGCCGTGGTGCTGGGCTGCGATCCGGCCACCATTTTGGGGGCAGTCACACCGGTCCCCGATACCTTGTCCGAATACCAATTCGCTGGCCTGCTGCGTGGGAGCAAGACGGAACTGGTAAAGTGCATTGGCTCAGATCTACAAGTCCCGGCTTATGCAGAGATCGTACTGGAGGGTGCTATTTACGCAACTGAGCACCCCGGTAAGTATGAGACGGCACCCGAAGGCCCGTATGGCGATCACACCGGCTACTACAACGAGGTGGCCGAGTTCCCGGTGTTCACCGTAGAGCGCATCACCATGCGCAAGAATCCGATTTACCACTCTACCTACACAGGCAAGCCGCCGGATGAGCCGGCCATGCTGGGGGTGGCGCTCAACGAGGTGTTTGTGCCACTGCTGCAAAAGCAGTTTCCTGAAATCACCGACTTCTACCTGCCTCCGGAAGGCTGCTCTTACCGCATGGCGGTGGTGAGCATGAAGAAACAATATCCGGGCCACGCCAAGCGTGTGATGTTTGGCATCTGGAGTTTTCTGCGTCAGTTCATGTACACCAAGTTCATCATCGTCACTGACGACGATGTGAATGTGCGCGACTGGAAGGAGGTCATGTGGGCGCTGACCACGCGCGTCGATGCGGCGCGCGACACGCTCATCGTTGAACACACACCGATCGACTATCTCGACTTCGCCTCGCCGGTTTCGGGTCTGGGCAGCAAGATGGGGATCGATGCCACCAACAAATGGCCGGGCGAAACCACGCGCGAATGGGGTACGCCGATTGTTATGGATGCTGCAGTAAAGCAGCGGGTGGATGCGCTATGGGGCCAGCTGGGTCTCTAGGTACTGCAGCACAATAGAAAGGGCGACCCGTGGGTCGCCCTTTCTATTTCATGGCTGAGTTTAAGCCGCCTTGGCTGCAGATTCAGCACGTAGGATAAAGGCTGCTTCCACCATATTGCGCAACGCGGCTTCGGTTTCTGGCCAACCCCGTGTCTTGAGGCCACAATCTGGATTTACCCACAGTCGTTCAGCGGGCACCACTTCAGCCGCCTTCTTCAGCAGATGCACCATCTCATCGGTTGAAGGCACGCGTGGCGAGTGAATGTCATACACGCCGGGACCGATATCGTTCGGGTACTTGAAGTCACCAAATCCGGTCAGCAGTTCCATATCGGAACGGCTGGTTTCGATGGTGATCACGTCAGCGTCCATGGCCGCGATTTCGGGCAGGA
>CAZCLF010000025.1:0-24887 GCA_964499485.1 uncultured Rhodocyclaceae bacterium
CATTTGCCACCTGCTGCAACATCAGTGCAATGCGCGGGCTGTGGCCGGTCTTCTGGAAATACGAGCTGACACGTCGCTTAAGATTCTTTGCCTTGCCAACGTAGAGCACCCCGCCCTCAGCATCGAGCATGCGATAGACGCCCGGATCTTCGGTCAAGGTCGCAAGAAAACCCTTGGCATCGAAGGCTGGTTCTGTTGCTGCAGCATGTTCAGCGGGTGGTGGCTTGGCAGTCATCTTTCATTGCTGCGGCAGGATAGAATCTGCCATTCATTTCAGGCCGCGATGGTATCACGCAGCCATTTTTGGACCGCGTATGACAGCCCTCCCCACCTGCGACATCTTTTGCCGCGTCATCGACAACTACGGTGACATCGGCGTGTGTTGGCGACTGGCACAACAGTTGCATAGTGAACATGGTTGGCAGGTACGCCTGTGGATCGATGAGCCCGATTTGTTGCCCCAGCTTGCCACACCGGGTTCCGACATTGAGGTTTGTCATTGGCCCACCTCATTTCCTGAAGTCACCCCTGCCAGCATTGTGATCGAAGCATTTGCCTGCGAGCTACCCGACACCTACCTTGAGGGAATGGCACAGCAGCAGGATAAGCCACTCTGGATCAATCTGGAGTATCTCTGTGTTGAGGACTGGGGGCCCAGCTTTCACTGCCAGCCCTCACCGCATCCACGCCTTCCACTGACAAAGTATTTCTTTGTGCCGGGTATTCTCTCTGGCACAGGCGGCTTACTGTGCGAGCGGGATTTATTGACCCGATGCGCCCGCCATACCAGCGCCCCAAGCGCAATGCTTGATGTTTTCCTCTTCTGCTATGACAACCCGGCGCTGCCGCATCTGCTCAAAGCATGGTCTACAGGCCCACAGCCCATTCACTGTCGGGTAGCCGCCGGCAAACCTGCAACACAAATCGCTCAATGGCTGGACACTGACTTCGCAACCGGCGCGCATCACCAACACGGCGCGCTAACCCTAGAAGCCCTCCCCTTCGTAGCACAATCTGACTTTGATGCCCTGCTATGGCAATCAGACCTTAACTTTGTCCGCGGGGAAGACTCATTTGCACGCGCTCAGTGGGCAGGTTTGCCAATGATCTGGCATATCTATCCGCAGGCAGAAGATGCGCATCACACTAAATTGAAAGCGTTTCATCATCGGTATGGGGCTGGCCTTGATACAGCGGCAGCAAATGCACTGACTGCCTTCTCCGACCTCTGGAACGGTCTTACTCCCCCAACCGAAAGCAATGTCAGTGCTGCTTGGCAGGTACTGAGCGGCGTTCTGCCAGCACTCAAAACACATGCGAAAGACTGGCAAAAACAGCTGCTAGCCTTGGGAAATCTTGCTGAGAATCTGGCTATTTTTCATAAAAACCGTTAAAATTTCGGGCTTTACATTTTCACCAACCTAACCGTCCGAATCATGAAAACCGCTCAGGAACTCCGCTCAGGCAACGTCATCATGGTGGGTACAGACCCACTGGTCGTCCAAAAGGCCGAATACAACAAGTCCGGCCGCAATTCGGCCGTGGTCAAGATGAAGATGAAGAATCTTCTGACCGGCGCACCGAGCGAATCCGTTTACAAGGCGGACGACAAGTTTGAAGTGGTTCAACTGGACCGTAAGGAAGTGACCTATTCCTACTTCAGCGACCCGGCCTATGTGTTCATGGATGCCGAGTACAACCAGTACGATGTCGATGGCGAAAACATGGGTGATGCGCTCAACTACATCGAAGACGGTATGGCTTGTGAAGTTGTTTTCTATGAAGGTAAGGCCATCTCGGTCGAGCTGCCAAACAGCGTCGTGCGCGAAGTGACTTACACTGAGCCAGCCGTTAAGGGTGACACTTCTGGCAAGGTCATGAAACCTGCCAAGATCAACACTGGCTTTGAGCTGCCGGTGCCGCTTTTTGTTGATATCGGTGACAAGATTGAAATCGACACCCGCACCGGCGAATACAAGGCACGCGTCAAGTAAGCGGTTTTTATTCTGCTGATGTGTAAAAAGGCGACTTCGGTCGCCTTTTTTATTTGTGTCGCGAGTTCGAGCATCATTCAAGTCTGCGGAACCCATGCTTGTGATCGTGGACTAAGCGTACTATTCCCAACCTTGGCACTCTCAGCGCTATCTCCATCCGGGCCTTTGGAAATCTCTTGAAAATAACCATGCGTGCTCAATCTCTGCTGCGTCGGGCGTTTTTATCTTGTGCCCTGCTATTCTCAGCCAGCCTGATGGCGGCAAGTGATCATGCCAAAACTGATCAGATTCAAGTTCGCCTGACTCCAGCCACGACATCAGTCACACCTGGGAGCACGGTACTGATCGGCCTAGAGCAAACAATCATCCCGAACTGGCATACCTATTGGCAGAATCCAGGTGACTCCGGTGTTGCCACCCAAATCGAATGGCAATTGCCGCAAGGTGTCACAGCAGGTCCGATTCAGTGGCCGCTGCCTAGCAGATTCAAAGTCGGCACGATTACCAACTACGGTTACGCCGATAAGGTCACGTTGCTGAGCACCATCAGCATCCCCCCCTCAGCCAAAATCGGTAGTCAGCTACCAGTTCGCGCCAAGGCTAGCTGGCTGGTATGCGAAGAAATTTGTATCCCGCAGCAGGCAGAACTCGGACTGACACTCACCGTAGCAGCTTCCGTCAGCACATCAGCTACGCACCCAAGTGTCGGCCAAGCAATTGCGCAACTACCTCAGCCCTCCCCTTGGTCGACCACTTACCGTCAAGCAGACGGCAATATCCAGTTGGATATTGCGAGCCCTGCGTTACAAGCCCACAAGTTGAAGGACATCTGGTTTTATCCGCATGTGTGGGGCCATATCGACCACGGTGCAGCACAAGATATTCGCAGTTACAGCGAAGGTATGACACTGAACCTTAAGGTTGGAGAAAGCCCCATTAAGGCCGATACCCCCCTGAGCGGAGTACTGGTATTCACTGAGCAAACTGCGGATGGCCCAGTCACACGCGGCTTCACCCTGCAGGCAGAAGCAAGCACGGCTAGCGAAAGCAACACAGGCGCGATCGGTTTGTTCTCTTCAATGCTTTTTGCACTGCTCGGCGGCCTAATTCTTAACCTGATGCCATGTGTGTTTCCAGTCCTATCGATCAAGGCACTTTCGCTGGTTCGTCATGGCGCCCATGCCAGCCGCGAGACGCGTCTGCATGGCCTGGCCTACACGGTGGGAATATTGGCCAGCTTCCTCCTGCTGGCCGGCATTCTGCTGATATTGCGCAATGGCGGCGCACAAATCGGATGGGGTTATCAGTTCCAATCCCCCACGTTTGTTCTGATCACAGCCTATCTGATGTTCGCAATCGGTCTCAGTCTGTCTGGAGTATTTGTCCTGGGCACCTCTATTGCGCAACTCGGCGAAGGTCTCACGGCCAAATCCGGCTATAGCGGAAGCTTCTTTACCGGCGTACTCGCCACCGTGGTGGCTACGCCCTGTACGGCCCCCTTCATGGGTGCAGCGATCGGCTACGCCTTAACGCAGCCACCCTTGCCGTTGTTCGCCGTATTTTTCAGCCTGGGGCTCGGGCTCGCCCTGCCGTATTTACTCCTCAGCAACTGGCCGCTGCTCCAACGCTGCTTGCCTAAGCCTGGCGTGTGGATGGAAAGACTCAAGCAATTTTTTGCCTTTCCGATGTATGCAACCGCTGTGTGGCTGGTCTGGGTACTGACCCAACAGGCCGGCCCCGACAGCCTCATTCTCGCCTTGGGCGGGATGGTCATGATTGCCTTTGCGGCTTGGTTGTTCGAGAGTACGCGCAGCGTATCTGGCTGGAAGCAGCGCTTAAGTACCTTGCTGGCAGCCGTCCTAGTGGTCGCAACGCTAGTGGTTAGCTACCTTAATTTGCAGCACAGCAAAGTCCCAAGCCGATCAAGCGATACGGGTGCTGCTCAACATTGGGAACCTTACTCTGCCGAGCGCCTCCAAGCCCTGCGTGCTGAAGGTAAGCCAGTCTTCCTTAACTTCACCGCCGCATGGTGCATTACCTGCCTTGCCAATGAGCGGATTGCGCTGAGCCAGCAAAGCGTGATGGATGCCTTCAAGCAGGATGGCATTACCTATTTGAAAGGCGACTGGACCAATCAGGATGCCGCCATCACGCGCAAACTTGCTGAGTTTGGACGAAACGGCGTGCCTTTGTATGTGTTTTACCCCACTGGGCAGCAGAAAGAACCGATTGTCCTGCCGCAGATTCTTACCCCAGAGAGTGTTATCGACCATATCCGTTCAAGCCACTAACAGGAGAGTCCTCATGTTCTTGCATCGTATCGCCCTACTCACCGCTGCCATCGCCTTTGCACCTTTCGCGGCGATTGCTTCTCCCGTGGTTGATCAACCTGCACCTGCCTTCACTGCCGCTACTGCTGACGGGAAAACTCTCGATTTAAACAGCCTGCGCGGTAAGACCGTGGTACTGGAATGGACCAACCATGAGTGCCCGTTCGTTAAGAAACACTATGAGAGCGGTAATATGCAAAGCCTGCAAAAAGATGCGGCCTCAAAAGGTTTTATCTGGCTGCAAGTTGTTTCGTCTGCGCCAGGCAAGCAGGGCTACGTTGATGGTGCAACTGCCGTCAAGCTGAATGCTAGCCGCGGTGCCGCGCCGACCAATACACTGCTGGATCCAGATGGCAAGCTTGGCAAGCTCTACGGTGCACAAACTACCCCTCACATCTACATTATTGATGCCAAGGGTGTGCTGATCTACAAAGGCGGAATCGACAGCATTGCGTCCGCTGACAAGACAGACATTGTCAAGGCGGAACCCTATGTTGCCAATGCCCTCACTGCAATTGCAGCCGGCAAGAATATCGCAAACGGCAGCACTAAGCCCTATGGTTGCTCAATCAAGTACGAATAATTACTGCCGACTTGTGTAATAAATGAAAAAGGCGATGCAAGTGCATCGCCTTTTTTGTTGTATCAGCAACGCGTTATTGACGTGCGACCTTTTGTTGATGAATGTAGAGTGCAATCAGCGTGCAAATCACACCTGACATCACATACGCACCGACAGCAAAGGTGCCCAGCTTGACGGCTAGACCAAATGCGACCAGCGGTGCGAATGCAGCACCAATCAGCCATCCAAAGTCAGCCGTCAGCGCAGCACCGGTATAGCGGAAGCGACGTGGGAAGCTGCCAGAGACAACACCGTGCGCTTGACCGTATGACAGTCCGAGCAGAATGAAGCCGAGCAGGATGAAGGTGTTCTGGTGTGCAGCATCACCGTTCAACAAGCTAGGCACGAACAGGCTGAAAATACCAATCAGCACAGCTACACCGCCCAAAGTCTTTGGACGACCAATGCGGTCAGCAATAAAGCCAGAGGCAACGACAGCAATGATCGCAAGCAAGGCCCCCGTTAATTGCACTGTCAGCACCTCACTCTCGGTCTCTACCAAGCCCATTGGTACCCATGACAATGGGAAGATGGTTACCAGATGGAAGAGCGCATAGGTCGCAAGCCCAGAGAAAGCCCCTGTGAGGATGTTGCCGCTCTGTTCATTAACCAATTCCCTCACATCCGTTGGTTCCAGTTCGCTCTTCTCAAGTAGGCGACTGAAGTCTTCAGCGACCACCAGACGCAGACGGGCAAACAAGGCAACCACATTGATTGAGAACGCCACAAAGAAGGGATAACGCCATCCCCAGTCGACGAAGTCTGCTTTCGACAAGCTGCTGTTCAGATACAGGAACAGACCGCTCGCAAGAACAAAGCCAACAGGAGCGCCCAGCTGACCCAGCATGGCATACCAACCACGCCGACTTGGCGGTGCATTAATTGCGAGCAGAGAAGGCAAACCATCCCATGAGCCGCCCACCGCAATCCCTTGCAACGTGCGTAAAACAATCAGCAGGAAGATTGCCGTACCACCCAACGTGGCATAGTCAGGCAGGAAGCCGACACTGACTGTGGCTGAACCGAGCAGGAACAAGGCGGCGGTGAGTTTCCCAGTGCGTCCCCAGCGCTTCTGCAATTTCATGAATAAGACAGTGCCGAAAGGACGCGCCAGAAATGCTAGCGAGAAAATGACAAAGCTCAGTAGCAACGCTTCTACCGTGTCCTTGTGCGGGAAGAATACGGTTGGGAACACAAGCACCGAGGCAATGCCATAAACGAAAAAGTCGAAATATTCCGACGCTCGCCCAATGACGACCCCAACGGCGATTTCGCCCGGCGTCACATGCGAGTGCCCTTCGGGGGCGCGCCAGACGGCCTCGTCCATGCTGTCTTTATTAGAAAGTTCTTGTGTCATGGTAGCCATGATGTCCCTCCTGTCTTATTAGGTAAGTCAGTGTGCTCCGTCTGATTTTGATCTATATCTAAAAACAGACGTCTTTATGCTCCCATAAATTTTAGAAATAGTTAAGTCTTTTCGAATGGGAAAGAGACTTCTATTTCACCAATCAGTTTGCGATAGCGCAAAGGCACACCTTACAGACTAGGACAAAATGTCCGATTCACTAAATTGGGCCAATCACTTACATTTCATACCACCTGTAAATGCATAACTAAATCATCATGCTCAGAATCAAGCCCACTCTCCTGTTCTGCATATCTGCAGCACTACTGTTGTCCGGCTGTAATCTGGTGCTTCTGTCGCCTTCAGGTGACATTGCGCTACAGCAACGAGACATCATGCTTATTTCGGTCTGGCTAATGCTTATCGTCATTGTGCCTGTGATCATTTTGACGCTTGTTTTTGCACGGAAATATCGTGCTAGCAACACTGATGCACCCTACAGCCCAGAATGGCACCATTCGACCATTCTTGAGCTGGCAATTTGGGGTATTCCACTCATTATCATCATCGCATTGGGCGCAATCACTTGGGTGTCCACCCACTCGCTAGACCCCTATCGTCCCCTGGACCGCATCTCCGAAGGACGTGAAATCCCACTGGATACCAAGCCATTGGTTGTTGAGGCCGTGGCAATGGACTGGAAGTGGCTGTTTATCTATCCAGAACAAGGTATTGCACTGGTCAATGAACTGGCCGCACCCGTAGATCGTCCAATCGAGTTCCGTATTACATCGACCACCATGATGAACTCGCTCTACATCCCCGCACTGGCAGGTCAGATTTACGCCATGCCGGGCATGCAGACCAAGCTTCACGCTGTCATCAACAAAGAAGGCAATTTTGAAGGTTTCTCCGGCAACTACAGTGGCGCTGGATTCTCGCACATGCGTTTCCGCTTCCATGGCCTGAGCGACGCTGAGTTTGCCAAGTGGGTAGATCAAAACCGCAAGGAAGGCGCTGAGCTGACCCGCGAAACCTATCTCAAGCTTGAGCAACCTTCAGAACGTGAACCAGTGCAGCGCTTTGCTAAGGTAGATGCGCAGCTGTTTGATGCAGTACTGAATCGCTGTGTCGAGTCTAACCGCATGTGTATCAAGGACATGGTTGCCATCGACCAGAAGGGTGGTATGGGTAACACCGGCACCTACAACCTCGCTTCGAATGGCCTAATCGGCAAGAAGATTGGTCTCGATCTGGCTTCGCAAAAAACCTATGTCGGCGCACTGTGCGCGCCGGGTGACCTGGTCACCACTGCCGCCAAGACGCTGTAAGCGAATGCACTTGTTAAGACACCAGTTCCCAACATTGAATCGATCAAAAAATGTCTGCACTTAATTACGCAACCATAGAGAGTCATCCAATTTTCGGGCGGCTAACTTGGGAAGCCATTCCCTTCCATGAGCCCATATTGATCTTTACCTTCATTGGCGTTGTCCTTGGTGGCATGGCCGTTGTCGGTGGTTTGACTTACTTCAAACTTTGGGGTCCGCTGTGGCGTGACTGGATCACCAGCATCGACCACAAAAAGATCGGGATCATGTACATGATCCTCGGTCTCGTCATGTTCCTCCGCGGCTTCGCCGATGCCATCATGATGCGCGGCCAGCAGGCTATCGCCTTTGGCGAAAACATGGGCTACTTGAACCCGCATCACTATGATCAGGTGTTCACTGCCCACGGCGTGATCATGATTTTCTTCGTGGCAATGCCAGTGGTCACCGGCCTGATGAACTATGTCGTGCCGCTGCAAATTGGCGCCCGCGACGTGGCCTTTCCCTTCCTGAATAACTTCAGCTTCTGGATGACCGCTTGCGGTGCCGCGTTGGTGATGGTTTCTCTGTTTGTCGGTGAATTCGCCAAGACCGGTTGGTTGGCCTATCCGCCGCTGTCCGGCATCATGGCAAGTCCGGATGTGGGGGTCGATTACTACATATGGGCCTTACAGATAGCGGGGGTTGGGACATTATTATCAGGCGTGAATCTGATCGTCACTATGATCAAGATGCGTGCGCCCGGCATGACCATGATGAAGATGCCTGTCTTCACCTGGACCGCCCTGTGCACCAACGTACTGATCGTTGCTGCCTTCCCAATTCTGACCGCAGTGCTGGCCATGCTGTCTTGCGACCGCTACCTCGGCACCAACTTCTTTACCAGCGATCTTGGCGGCTCCGCCATGCTGTATGTAAACCTCATCTGGATCTGGGGTCACCCAGAGGTTTACATCCTGGTGCTCCCAGTATTCGGCATCTTCTCCGAAGTCGTTGCCACTTTCTGTAGCAAGCGTCTGTTTGGCTACTCATCGATGGTCTATGCGACTGTGGTTATTACCATCCTGTCGTACATCGTTTGGCTGCACCACTTCTTCACCATGGGTGCAGGTGCCAGCGTTAACTCATTCTTCGGCATCTCGACGATGATCATCTCGATCCCGACCGGCGCCAAGTTGTTCAACTGGTTGTTCACGATGTATCACGGCCGTATCCGCTTCGAACTGCCAATGATGTGGACCATTGGTTTCATGATCACCTTTGTGATCGGTGGTATGACCGGTGTGATGCTGGCCATCCCTGCAGCCGACTTCATCCTTCACAACAGCCTGTTCCTGATTGCTCACTTCCACAACGTGATCATCGGTGGTGTGCTGTTCGGTATGTTTGCGGCCATCAACTACTGGTTCCCCAAGGCCTTTGGCTTCAAGCTTGACTACACCTGGGGCCTGCGTTCCTTCTGGCTGTGGTTCGTCGGCTTCTGGATGGCCTTCACCCCGCTCTACGTGCTGGGCCTAATGGGTGTCACCCGTCGTATGAGCCACTTTGAAGATCCTTCGCTGCAAATTTGGTTCCAAATCGCTGCTTGCGGTGCGGTCCTGATTGCACTGGGTATCGCTTGCTTCTTCGTCCAGATTGGCGTCAGCATCTGGAAGCGCAAGGAACTGGCCGACGTCACTGGCGATCCATGGGATGGCCGTACACTGGAATGGTCGACCTCCTCTCCCCCGCCGAACTACAACTTTGCTTTCACCCCTGTGGTGCATGAGCAAGATGCTTGGTTCGACATGAAGATGCACGGTTACAAGCGTCCTCTGGAAGGCTTCATCGCGATCCACATGCCGAAGAACACCGGCGCAGGCTTCATCATTGCAGCGATTAGCGGCGTGATTGGCTTTGCCCTTATCTGGCACATGTGGCTAGTGGCTGGCCTCAGCTTCATCGCCTTGCTGGCTGCCGTCATCATCCACACCTTCAACTACAAGCGCGACTATCACATCCCTGCTGAGGAAGTGATTGCCGTTGAATCCGAACGTACTCGTCTGCTCGCTAGCCATGTCTAATACCCATACTGCTACTTCAGGGGCCGCTGGTATCCGTACCAGCGAAAGCTTCTACCTCAAAGAGGAACACCATCCGGCCAACGGAACCATGCTTGGGTTCTGGCTGTACCTGATGAGTGACTGTCTGCTATTCGCCATGTTGTTCGCAGCATATGGCGTGCTTGGCCGCAGCTATGCAGCTGGCCCGTCAGGTGCAGACCTGTTTGACCTCAAGTTGGTTGCCATCAATACGGCCTTCCTTCTTCTCTCATCCATCACCTATGGCTTTTCTATGTTGGCGATGTATGAAAAGAAGCTTGGCAAGACCATGCTTTGGTTGGGCATTACCGGTCTGTTCGGTCTCGCCTTCCTTGCACTTGAAATTTATGAGTTCTATCACTTGATCCATGAGGGTGCCGGTCCGCAACGTAGCGCGTTCCTGACCTCCTTCTTTGCTCTTGTTGGTACCCACGGTCTGCACGTAACCTTCGGTATCGTGTGGTTAGTTGTGCTGATGTTCCAACTCAAGAAGCATGGCCTGATCCCTGAAAACAAGCGTCGTATGTCTTGCCTGTCGATGTTCTGGCACTTCCTCGACGTTGTCTGGATCGGCGTCTTTACCTTTGTTTATCTGATGGGAGTTCTGGTATGAGCCAACATGATCACGATACGCACGCTCATCACGGCGACCACGGCCATCATGAGGATGAAGCACCACACGGCAGCCTGTATGACTATGTCGTCGGCTTCGTTCTGTCGGTTATCCTGACTGCCATTCCTTTCTGGCTGGTCATGGGTAAGGTCATCGATAACAAGACCGTACTCTCGATCATCCTGCTCGCCATTGGTGCCGTGCAGATCGTCGTGCACATGGTCTATTTCCTGCACATGACACCAAAGGCCGAAGGTGGCTGGAATATGCTGGCCTTGCTCTTCACGCTGGTGCTGGTGGTAATCACCATGGCCGGTTCCTTGTGGGTCATGTTCCACCTCAATACCAACATGATGCCTATGCCTGGCAGCATGAACGGTATGCCCTGACGGAGCAGTAAGCCTTGCGTTCTGACCACCAAGGCTCCACACACAACGGCTCGCTCGATAGCGAGCCGTTGTCACTTGGAAGCCCACCCTCACCTCGCCCACGGGCATTTTTGGTCGCGTGGTGCATCTTCGCCATCGCTGCATTCATCTGTTTCATTGCCCTTGGCAACTGGCAGGTCGAGCGGCGCACATGGAAACTGGCCCTGATCGAACGGGTCGAGAGCCGCGTTCATGCCCCGGCCATCGCTGCTCCCGCACAGCCAGAGTGGGCAAAAATTACGCCCGCTAGTCATGAATATCTGCACGTCAGTGCCAGCGGACAGTTCATCCATGAAGCGGTAACTTTTGTACAAGCCTCAACTGTATTGGGTGGCGGCTTCTGGGCCATGGTGCCGTTGCGGCAAGCAGACAACACTGTAATCCTCGTAAACCGTGGCTTCGTTGCGAAGAAGGACGACTATCGAGCCGAATCCATGAAGGCAAACGAGATATCGCTCACTGGCCTGCTGCGCATCAGTGAAACGGGCGGTAGCCGCATGCGTGACAATGAGCCGCAAAATGAGCGTTGGTTCTCTCGCGATGTCTCAGCTATCGCTGCAGCCCGTGGCCTGAGTTCTACGTCTGTCGCCCCCTACTTCATTGATGTCGATGCCAGTGCCACTCCCGTCACGGGTGAACCCGTGGGTGGCCTGACTGTGGTGAGCTTCTACAACCACCATTTGGTTTATGCACTGACCTGGTATACCCTTGCCTTGATGGTTGCAGGCGCAACGGCATACCTCCTCCGCGAGGAATACAAAAAAAGCCGACGCTAATCTCGCCCTGCCACCGCCAACGGAGAACAATAAGTTGTTAAGCAGGATGAAACCCAACACGGCGCGTTTCCTGCCCGACATTGGTTCGGGTAGATACGCGAACATGCAGCAACTGATCCAGCTACGCTGGATTGCAGTGCTCGGCCAGCTGCTCACGATTGTCTTTGCACATTTCGTCTTCATGATGAATCTGCCCTTGCTGCAGATGTTCATCGTGATTGGCGTCTTGGTTGCCTTCAGCCTCTTCAGTAGCTATTACTGGCGGACGCGGCGCAATGGCACAAGTCGCGAGGTGAAGGATATCGACCTTCTGCTGTCATTGCTTGTTGATGTATTTGAACTGACGGCGCTGTTGTACTTCAGTGGCGGCGCGACGAACCCCTTCAGCTCGCTGTATCTCCTACAAATCGTGCTGGGTGCAGCCATTCTCGAAACACGTTCGCTCTGGCTGTTAATCGGTATCAGCAGCGTCTGTTTCGCAGGTCTCACGTCCACCTACCATCCGCTCACCCTGCTCCCTGGCGACCTACCAGAACGCTATTTACAGGGCATGCTACTGTGTTACGCCATTAATGCGGTCCTGCTCAGCCTCTTTGTGACCCACATCAACCGTAAGCAACGCGAACGTGATGCTCGCCTCGCCGACCTCAGACAGCGGGCGATTGAAGAGGAACATATTGTGCGGATGGGCTTGCTTGCCTCCGGTGCTGCGCATGAACTGAGCACCCCGCTCTCGACCATGGCTGTGATTCTCGGTGACTGGCAGCATATGCCGGCCGTGAAAAACGCATCCGGCGTTCAGGAGGATCTTGACGAGATGCAGCGTCAGGTCAAGCGCTGTAAATCAATTGTTACCAGCATTCTGCTATCCGCCGGTGAGGCACGCGGCGAAGCACCGGAAGAAACCACCGTCTGTACTTTCCTCGGCGAGTTGGTCGAAGATTGGCGTGAAACCCGCAGCCCACGTGCATTCGAGTATGCCAACGGGTTTGGTCATGACCTGCCTATCGTATCGGACGAAGCACTCAAGCAAACCCTCTGCAACGTACTGGACAATGCACTTGAAGCCTCTCCCAACTGGCTCAAGCTCAGCGTAACGCGCTATCAGGACACCTTGGTCCTCACCATTAGCGATGCTGGCCCCGGCTTTTCTGATGAAATGCTCGAAAACATTGGAAAGCCCTATCAATCTTCAAAAGGTAAGGACGGCCGGGGCCTAGGGCTATTTCTGGTCGTCAATGTCATCCGCACCCTGGGTGGCACCGTGGCAGCACGCAATACAGAAAAAGGCGCCATCGTCACATTGAGTCTGCCGCTCACTGCACTCAAACTCAATAAAAAATGAATAACGAAGCTAGCCCTACCCAACAAAAGCTCCTGATCGTCGAAGACGATGAGGCTTTTCAGCGCACCTTGAGTCGGTCATTTGAGCGCCGAGGCTATACGGTTTTGCATGCCAGTAGCTTGGAAAGCATGCAGGATGTTCTGACTGGACATAAGCCATCGTATGCAGTCGTCGATCTCAAATTGGCCAGTAAAGCCTCTGGTCTCGCTTGCGTTGAAGCGCTGCACAAACACAATCCAGAGATGCTGATTGTGGTCCTAACCGGCTATGCCAGCATTGCAACCGCCGTTGAAGCAATCAAGCTCGGGGCTTGCCAATATCTGGTCAAGCCCTCTAACACAGATGACATTGAGGCTGCCTTCAACAAGGCAGGCGGCGATGCCGGGATTGACGTCACACCACGGACAACCTCTATCAAGACACTAGAGTGGGAGCGCATCCACGAAACCCTTGCGGCAACGGGCTTTAATATCTCGGAAACTGCACGCCGTCTCGGCATGCACCGCCGAACCTTGGCTAGAAAACTCGAAAAGCAGCGCGTCAAATAAGCCGATTAACATTTAATCGACGGAATCGCATATCCAATTAGGTGCGCGACACTGAAAGGTATTCCCAGTCGCAAAAACAAAAAGGCCGCGAAGATCGCGGCCTTTTTGTTGAGAACAATGTCGGTTTAGCCCACATTGGTGGGTTACCTAAACCTCACTCCCATTCAATCGTCGCCGGCGGCTTGCCCGAGATGTCATAGACGACCCGGTTAATGCCGCGTACTTCATTGATGATGCGATTGGAGACCTTGCCCAGCAAGCTATGTGGCAGCTCAGACCAATGAGCCGTCATAAAGTCAGTCGTGGACACGGAACGCAAGGCAACCACGTATTCGTAGGTACGCCCATCGCCCATTACGCCAACGCTCTTGACCGGCAGAAACACGGCAAAAGCTTGCGATGTCTTTTCGTACCAGCCAGCAGCGCGCAGCTCATCAATAAAGATCGCATCAGCACGCCGCAGCAGATCAGCGAACTCCTGCTTTACCTCACCAAGGATACGCACGCCCAAGCCAGGACCTGGGAAAGGATGGCGATAGACCATTTCATGCGCCAGGCCCAGTGCAACGCCCAGCTCGCGCACTTCATCCTTGAAGAGTTCGCGCAAAGGCTCGAGCAGCTTGAGATTCAGGGTTTCGGGCAGACCACCGACGTTGTGATGGCTCTTGATCGTATGCGCCTTACCCGTCTTGGCACCGGCCGACTCAATCACGTCTGGATAAATGGTGCCCTGTGCCAGCCACTTGGCTTTTGGAAGCTTCTTGGCTTCCGCCTGAAAGACCTCAACAAACTCACGGCCGATGATCTTGCGTTTGGCTTCAGGATCGGAGACGCCCTTGAGGTGCCCCATAAATTGTTCAGTTGCGTCGACATGGATCACCTTCACACCCAGATTACGCGAGAAGGTTTCCATCACTTGCGCGCCTTCATTTAGGCGCAGCAACCCGTTATCGACGAAGACACAGGTGAGCTGATCACCAATGGCACGGTGAATCAGTGCTGCCGCAACAGAAGAGTCAACGCCACCGGATAAACCGAGAATCACCTCATCTGAGCCAACCTGCGCGCGAATCTTCGCAACCGCCTCATCAATGTAGCCCGGCATGGTCCAGTCGTTGCCACAGCCACAGATATCATGCACAAAGCGCGCAATCATGTCCTTGCCCTTAGGCGTATGCGTCACTTCTGGATGGAACTGGACCGCGTAGAACTTACGCGCTTCATCAGCAATGGCAGCAATCGGGGTGGATTCATTGCTAGCAATAATTTTGAATCCGGCGGGCAGTTGCGTCACTTTGTCGCCATGGCTCATCCACACATCAATCGCCGGCTCTCCCTTGGCGGTCTTACGATCTTCAATCAGACGGAATAGAGGCGAATCTCCGTGCGCGGCGATCTCGGCATAGCCAAACTCACGCTTGTTCGAGCTCTCGACCTTGCCGCCCAACTGCTCTGCCATCGTCTGCATGCCATAGCAAATACCGAACACAGGAACGCCCAACTCAAACACGACTTGCGGTGCACGCCAGTCTTGCGCTTCATAAACCGAATTCGGACCACCGGACAAAATGATGCCAGCCGGATTGAACTCACGAATGAACTCAGCAGAGACGTCAAAGGAGTGCAGTTCGCAATAAACCTGCTGTTCGCGAACGCGGCGTGCGATCAGCTGCGTGACTTGTGAACCGAAGTCGAGGATGAGGATTTTTTGGTGGGACATAGTGTTGATTCTTTACACCGGACCTGAAAATGAGAAAGGCGGCCGTAGCCGCCTTGCCGGAATGAGCCGGGCTCAATCCATGTGGTAGTTCGGGGCTTCCTTGGTGATCTGTACATCGTGCACATGTGACTCACGGATGCCTGCCGACGTAATTTCGACAAACTCAGCCGTCTCGCGCATGTGATCAATGTTTGGTGAGCCAACATAACCCATGGTGGCACGTAGGCCGCCCATAAGTTGATGGATCACGGCACCGACAGGGCCCTTGTAGGCGACACGGCCTTCAATACCTTCCGGTACCAGCTTATCGGCATTGCTGCCGTCGGCCTCTTGGAAGTAACGATCGGAAGAACCATCCTTCATCGCACCCAAGCTACCCATACCGCGGTAGGACTTGTAGGAGCGCCCCTGGAACAGCACAGTTTCACCCGGCGCCTCTTCAGTACCGGCAAACAGGCCGCCAAGCATGACGGCATTAGCGCCAGCCGCGATGGCCTTGGAGATGTCACCCGAGTAGCGGATACCGCCATCGGCGATCATCGGCACGCCAGTGCCCTTGAGGGCTTCCGACACGTTGTTCACTGCAGTGATTTGCGGCACACCGACACCCGCAACGATACGCGTGGTGCAGATGGACCCAGGGCCGATACCGACCTTCACGCCATCGGCGCCGTGATCAACGAGTGCCAGTGCAGCAGATGCGGTGGCAATGTTGCCGCCAATCACTTGCACTTGCGGGAAGTGCTTCTTGACCCACTGTACGCGCTTCAATACGCCTTCGGAGTGGCCGTGTGCAGTGTCGACAACGATGACATCAACACCCGCCTCAGCCAGAAGCTCAACGCGCAGCTCCGTGCCCTCGCCCACACCAACAGCCGCACCAACGCGCAGGCGCCCTGCTTCGTCCTTGCTGGCAAATGGATACTCGGTCGACTTCTGAATATCCTTAACTGTGATCAAGCCCTTGAGCTCAAAAGCGTCATTGACCACAAGCACACGCTCCAGACGGTGCTTGTGCATCAAAATCTTGGCTTCTTCGGGATTGGTACCTTCACGGACCGTTACCAAGCGTTCGGCCGGGGTCATGATCGCGGTAACCAGTTGGTCGAGATTGGTCTCGAAACGCAGATCGCGGTTGGTCACGATACCAACCACGCGCTTACCCTCAACCACTGGCAGACCAGAAATCTTGTGGGTACGTGTCAGGGCAAGGACATCGCGGACCAGCATGGTCGGCGGAATCGTGATCGGATCTTTAAGCACACCCGATTCGTAGCGCTTGACCTTAGACACTTCAGCCGCTTGTTCAGCCGGCTTCAGGTTTTTGTGGACAATGCCCATGCCGCCTTCTTGTGCCAACGCAATGGCAAGACGCGACTCGGTCACGGTATCCATTGCAGCGGACACCAAGGGGATGTTCAGGGTGATGTTGCGTGTCAGTTGAGTTGCCAGGCTGACATCGCGGGGAAGCACGCTCGAGTGAGCGGGAATGAGGAGGACGTCATCAAACGTCAACGCCTTCTGAACCACACGCATCTTATTTTCCTTTGCGGCAAAAACGCATTATACGCATGTCGTGCATGGCTGGCAAACCCTTGCGGGTGATGGATCAGCTTGGTGTTTTCAGGCTTCCTCCACCTTTCTTCATTGCTTTACCTTCAGCTGCCCGCGCCTTGCGGACTTCTTTGGGGTCAGCAATTAATGGGCGATATATCTCAACACGGTCATGATCGCGCAAGGGGGTATCCGGTTTGCTCAATTTGCCGTAAATGCCAAACTTGCCGCTGCTCACATCAATCCCATGTTTTACCAGCAGTCCAGATGCATCGAGCGCTTGTGCCAGCGTACTCCCCGCAGGCAAAACCAAATCAACCAGCGTCTGTAGCTCAGGTTGGGCATACACCACTTGAATATTAATCGCCTCAGCCATAAACGCTTTGCGCCCTTTTCACGAACGACTCAACAAAAGTATTGGCAATGTGATTGAAGACTGGTCCAAGAACAGTTTCCAACATCCGATTGGAGAATTCGTACTGCAAGCGAAACTCAATCTTGCAGGCCGTTTCCCCCAAGGGGGTAAAGCGCCAGCTACCTTCCATCTGTTTGAACGGACCATCCCGTAGGCTCATATCCATGCGCGTTGGCGCCTGCTTTTGATTGGCCGTTGAGAAGTGAGCCTTGAGCCCATGGTAGCTAATATAGATCGTTGCAATCGTCGTGGCGTCAGTCCGCTCATGCAGCTCTATACCACCACACCAAGGAAGAAACTTCGGATAGTCCTCGACCAAATCCACCAGATGAAACATCTGGCTTGCGGTGCGCTCGATCAATACGGATTTTTCAACGACTGCCATGAGGGAGCTGTGGAGTAGAATTATGTAATTCTACCGCGCCGTACCCATATCAGCCTCCATGAGCATCGCCGAAAACAAGAAGGCCTTTCACGACTACTTTATTGAAGAACGCTTTGAAGCGGGTCTCGTCCTCCAAGGATGGGAAGCTAAAGCGATTCGTGCAGGACGTTCCAACATCAAGGAGTCGTATGTCATCCTCAAGGATGGCGAGGTTTTCCTGATTGGCTGTCATATCAGCCCCCTGGCGACTGCCTCTACGCATGTCAGCACGGACCCTGTCCGCACGCGCAAGCTGCTCTTGAACAAAAAAGAAATCAGCAAGCTCATCGGTGGTGTTGAACGGGCGGGTTATGCCTTAATTCCGTTAGATCTACACTTCAAGCGCGGGCGGATTAAGCTTGATATTGGCTTGGCCAAGGGCAAAAAGCAGTATGACAAGCGAGAAAGTGAGAAAACCCGTGATTGGGAACGTGAAAAGGCCCGCTTGATGCGGACCAAGATCTAAATAAGTCAAATAAGCTTGTCATTGTTTATGCGACTTGCAGTCCCTGCCGGTTTGGGATATAAAACCCTCCTTTCATTGATGGAATCTGGAAGCAATGGCTGAAGATCTGCTGCACAAAAAGCAATTTCCTCCCTATGCCCCGAAAAAGGGCGAGGAGTACATGAGCGCTAAGCAACTCGCCCATTTCCGCGCCATTTTGACGTCGTTGAAAGAGGAACTGAGTGAAGATATCGACCGCACGGTGCATACCATGCAGGATGAGGCAACCGTGTTTGCCGATCCGAATGACCGCGCCAGCCAAGAGTCTGATATCGCACTGGAGCTGCGTAACCGCGACCGCGAACGTAAGTTGATCAAGAAGATCAACGAGTCACTGGCAACCATTGAGTCTGGCGATTACGGCTACTGCGAAAGCTGCGGCGTCGAAATCGGTCTGAAGCGTCTTGAGGCCCGCCCAACTGCCACCCTTTGCATTGACTGCAAAGAGCTGGAAGAGCGCAAGGAAAAGCAACAAGCCAAGTAAGCGAGCTGTTCTCAGTGCATACAAAAGGCCGAGCTTGTCTAGGCTTTTTTGTTTCCGGTACCACTCCATCCGGACTACAGCGTATGCCGTACCAACAAAAAAGGACGCCGTAGCGTCCTTTTTTGTTATGGCTAACGAACGCCCTTATTCAGCAGCGGCTTCTGCGGGTGCCGGATCAGCTTCATTGACAGCCTTCATAGACAGACGGACACGGCCCTTGTCATCAGTCTCGATAACCTTGACCTTAACCGACTGACCTTCCTTGAGGTAGTCTGAAACGGCATTGACACGCTCGTTGGCAATTTGCGAGATGTGCAGCAGACCATCCTTGCCCGGCAGCAGGCTAACGATGGCACCGAAGTCCAGCAGACGCAGCACGGTACCTTCGTAGATGCGACCGACTTCGACCTCAGCGGTGATGTCTTCGATACGCTTCTTGGCCACTTGAGCAGCATCGGCATTCACCGACGAAATAGTGATATTGCCATCGTCAGAAATGTCGATAACACAACCGGTTTCTTCAGTCAGGGCACGGATCACTGCACCACCCTTGCCGATGACATCACGGATCTTTTCTGGGTTGATCTTGATGTTAATCATGCGCGGCGCGAAGGTAGAAACCTCCTCACGGGCGCCGGATACACTGCTTTGCATGATGCCGAGGATGTGAATACGAGCTTCCTTGGCTTGAGCCAGGGCAACCTGCATGATTTCCTTGGTGATGCCTTGGATCTTGATATCCATTTGCAGGGCGGTAACGCCCGTATCAGTCCCTGCCACCTTGAAGTCCATGTCGCCGAGGTGATCTTCGTCACCAAGGATGTCGGTCAGCACGGCGAAACGAGGGCCTTCCTTGATCAGACCCATAGCGATACCGGCAACGTGCGACTTCAGTGGCACACCTGCATCCATCAGTGCCAGCGAAGCGCCACAGACCGAGGCCATCGAGGACGAACCATTCGATTCGGTGATTTCCGAGACCACACGCATGCTGTAGCCAAATTCTTCTGCGCTAGGCAAAACAGCAACGATCGCGCGCTTGGCCAGACGGCCATGGCCGATTTCACGACGCTTAGGGGTGCCAACGCGGCCGGTTTCGCCGGTTGAGTACGGAGGGAAGTTGTAATGCAGCATGAAGCGATCACGGTACTCACCTTGCAGCGCATCGATGATCTGCTCATCACGGTTGGTGCCCAGCGTCGAAACAACGATGGCTTGGGTTTCACCACGAGTAAACAGTGCTGAACCGTGGGTACGTGGCAGCACGCCGGTACGCACTTCGATCGGGCGCACGGTGCGGGTATCGCGACCATCGATACGTGGCTGACCGCTCAGAATCTGGTTGCGGACGATCTTAGCCTCGAGATCGAACAAGTGGTTCTTAACAGTATTTTCGTCCGGACCGCCTTCTACGCACAGGGCAGCCACGACCTTGCTCACAACATCCTTGGTTGCCTGGGTACGGGATTGCTTGCTGGTGATCTGGTAAGCAGCGCGCAGATCAGCTTCCGCCAATTCAACGATCTTGGCGATCAGGGCTTCGTCCTTGGCAGGCGCTTGCCAATCCCATTCGGGCTTGCCGGCAACTTCAACCAGTGCATTGATTGCGTCGATGGCTGCGCGCATTTGTTCGTGACCGAACACAACAGCACCGAGCATGATCTCTTCGGACAGTTGTTGGGCTTCGGATTCAACCATCAGCACAGCAGCAGCGGTACCAGCGACAACCAGATCCATCTGGCTTTCCTTCAGTTGGCTGAAGGTTGGGCACAGCACGTACTGGCCGTTGATATAACCCACGCGAGCAGCACCGATCGGGCCGGCGAAAGGAATACCGGAGATAGCGAGGGCAGCCGAAGCACCGATCATTGCCGGGATATCCGGATCGATTTCCGGGTTTGACGACATCACCGTGCACACGATTTGGACTTCGTTGTAGAAGCCTTCGGGGAAGAGTGGGCGCAGTGGGCGATCGATCAGACGCGAGGTCAGAATTTCCTTCTCGGAAGGGCGACCTTCACGCTTGAAAAAGCCACCTGGGATCTTTCCGGCAGCATAGGTCTTTTCCATGTAGTCCACTGTCAGCGGGAAGAAATCCTGACCCGGCTTGGCGGACTTGGCACCGACAACAGATGCCAGCACAACGGTATCTTCCATATTGACGATTACGGCACCGCCAGCTTGGCGGGCGATTTCCCCGGTTTCGAGGGTCACGGTATGGGCACCGTAGGCAAAGCTCTTCTTGGTTGCAGTCAGCACTGGTTCATCCTTTCACAATAATCCGTATCCAACAGATACGGCTTTACTTCACATTAAGGCACCGCCAATGCGGCGCCACTTTTCAACAACGGTACAGCAGACTTCGGTAATTCAAACGACAAAGCCGGAGCTACCACTGGGGTAGTTCCGGCTTTGTTTTATCGGTGCCCGGCTAGGGTTCGGGCGTTCCGCATGTGCTCCAACTCCGCTGCTTATTTACGCAGGCCGAGACGTTGGATCACTTCACGGTAGCTATCGATGTTCTTGCGCTTGAGGTAGTCAAGCAGCTTACGACGGGTGCTCACCATGCGCAGCAGGCCGCGACGCGAGTGGTGATCCTTGTTGTGTTCCTTGAAGTGACCGGTCAGGTCATTAATACGGGCGGTCAACAGTGCGATTTGCACTTCGGAAGAACCGGTATCACCTTGGGCGCGCTGAAATTCAGCAACGATCTTTGCCTTATCGGCGGTTTGAATAGTCATTTTTATCTCGCTCAAACACTTTGGAAAATCCCACACGGCCCCGGTTTGATAGAGCGCAGTGCAGGTACAACGAAGCGCGCGATTATACCCGGGCTTTGACCTACTCGCAAGCCCGCCAAACATCCGTGTTTTACAACGACAAGAAACCGATCTCATCTACCCCTGGCCAAAAATGCCTCACAAACGCACTCTGTGCGCTGGGGTTAGCCGTACTCATGAATCGATGCTGGGGAGTATGAGGATGCGCCAATAAATTTCGGCTCAATAACTGTCGGTGCAGCTGTCGGGCGACAGGCATGCCTGTTTCAAGGATATGTACATCAGGGCCGCTGACAGCCTCAATCAGCTGACGCAGGAAAGGAAAATGCGTACAACCAAGAACCAAAGTGTCAGCGCCAGCGTCGAGCAAAGGCTGAACATGAGACTTAACCAGTGCCTTAGTCGCCGGGCTATCCAGATCGCCAGCTTCTACTGCCTCTACCCATCCTGGACAGGCCGAGGTCAGGACTTCATGATAATCAGTGTGGCGTTCGATCAACGCAGTCAGGTGGGCACTACCCAAGGTCGCTGCTGTAGCCAAGACACCAATAACACCACTGCGGGTATTCGCCGCAGCCGGGCGAATGGCGGGCTCGATACCGATAATTGGCAAGGTGAAATGTTCGCGTAGCGTTGCAATCGTTGCGACAGTGGCCGTATTACAGGCCACCACGATAGACTTGGCCCCCTGCTCCTGCAGATAGGTGGCGAGGGCGAGCGCACGTGCTTTGAGATAGTCAGTGGAACGAGCGCCATAGGGGCAATGGGCGGTATCAGCCACATAGAGCAGCGACTCTTCCGGCAACAACTCGGTGATGGCCCGTACCACCGATAAACCACCCACCCCGGAATCAAAGACACCGATGGGGGCTGTGTTCATGATGCTACCAGTCGTTTGGGCGCCAGCCGGCCTTGTGCGTCAATCTGGCATAGACCAATGAAACGGCCATCCGCCGTATAGGTGCGATAGCGCTGCGCTGGCACAGCATCAGCCCATGGTAATGACTGACCATGCAACATACGATCACTGTCCGTTGCATCCAGATGAACTTCCGGCAATGTAGCCAGAAGCGACTCCGTTGGATGCAATAAAGCATCTCGATCCGTCGCTGTTTCGAGTGCATCGATGGTCACAGCACCACTAAGGCTGATGTCGCCAATTCGAGTTCGCCTAAGCGCAGTCAAATGTGCTCCACAGCCGAGTAGCTCGCCAATATCTTCAGCCAAGGTCCGCACGTAGGTGCCCTTGCTGCAATCAACCGCAATCCGCACAGTGTCACCTTGCCAGTCGATCAGCTTCAAGGCATGAATAACGACGTCGCGTGCCTCACGTTCCAGCTCCATACCGGCACGAGCGTACTCATAGAGCGGCTTACCGTCACGCTTGAGCGCTGAATACATTGGCGGCACTTGACGAATCGGCCCGGTGAAACGAGCCATGGCGGCATCCAGCATGGCCTGATCGACCTGCACTGGGCGCGTTTGTAGCACCTCGCCCTCAGCATCGGCCGTTGTGGTGGTTTGCCCTAGCTTAAGTGTCGCCTCATAGGCCTTGTCGGCATCCAACAGCTCACCCGCAAACTTGGTGGCCTCACCAAAACATAAAGGTAATAAGCCAGTCGCTAGGGGATCGAGTGTGCCGGTATGGCCAGCCTTGTCGGCATTGAGCAGGCGGCGGGCAGTCTGCAAGGCGGTGTTAGAGCTCAAGCCAAGAGGCTTGTCGAGCAGGAGCACGCCATCTACTTTGCGCCGGGGGGCACGGCGTGGGGCGCTCACTTGTCCTCTTCTTGATCCGGTGATGCGTCGGAACGAATGGCTTCGTCAATCAGCAGTGACATACGGGCGCCCTGCTCTACGGAGGGGTCATAGACGAAATGCAATTCAGGCAACGTATGAATGCGAATGCGCTTACCCAGTTCGCGACGCAGGAAGCTGCTGCTACGGGTCAGACCGTGTTCAATTTCGGCACGCTTCTCAGTTTGCAACACCGTGAAGAAGACCTTGGCATGGGCATAGTCAGGGGTAATTTCGACATCCGTGAGGGTGACGAACTTGACGCGTGGGTCTTTCAGCTCAAGGCGAATCAGCTCGGCCAGTTCGCGCTTAATCTGTTCGACAACGCGGCTGGAGCGAGAGAAATCCTTGGGCATTGATATTCCTTAGTGAAACGGCCATGCAGGAATTCCCTGCATGGCCTAGTACTCAGAGACTGCGTGCGACTTCTTGGATTTCAAAGGCCTCGAGCTGGTCGCCCACCTCGATGTCATTGAAGCCCTTGAGATTGAGACCGCACTCGAACCCTTCACGAACTTCCTTTACATCATCCTTGAAGCGCTTGAGCGACTCGAGCTCGCCAGTGTGGATCACCACATTGTTGCGCAGCACGCGTACTGACGAAGTCCGCTTGACGATACCCGAGGTCACCATACAACCTGCAATGGTGCCGACACGCGAGATCGTGAAGATCTGGCGGATTTCGACCATACCGGTAACAGCTTCCTTCTTCTCGGGTGCCAGCATGCCGGACAAGGCCTGCTTCACCTCATCCACAGCGTCATAGATGATGTTGTAGTAGCGGATATCCACGCCAAAGTTCTCGGCCGCCTTGCGCGCACCAGCATCAGCACGCGTATTGAAGCCAATGATGACGGCCTTAGAAGCTTGCGCCAGGTTGACATCGGACTCGGTAATACCGCCCACGGCGCCGTGGATGACATTGACCTTGACCTCGTCGGTGGACAACTTCTGAAGGGACTGGACCAGCGCTTCCTGAGAACCCTGCACGTCAGCCTTAACGATCAGCGGCAACTGCTTGGCTTCAGTCTGGCCCATGTTCTCGAACATGTTTTCTAGCTTGGCTGCCTGTGCCTTGGCCAGCTTGACGTCGCGGTACTTGCCCTGACGGAACAGCGCGATTTCGCGGGCCTTGCGCTCGTCGCCGAGCACGATGGCTTCATCGCCAGCAGCCGGTACTTCGGTCAAGCCCTGGATTTCAACTGGGATGGAGGGGCCAGCGGAATCGATCGACTTACCGTTCTCGTCCAACATGGCGCGCACGCGACCGAATACGGCCCCAGCCAGCAGCGTGTCACCACGCTTCAGCGTACCGGACTGAACCATCACGGTAGCCACAGCGCCCTTGCCCTTGTCGAGGCGGGCTTCGATAACCAAGCCCTTGGCCGGAGCATCGATCGGAGCGGTCAGCTCCAGCACTTCGGCTTGCAGCAAAATGTTTTCCAGCAACTCGTCGATACCGGTACCCATCTTGGCCGAGACTGGGATGAAGGGGGAGTCGCCGCCATATTCTTCCGGCACCACACCCTCAGCAACCAGTTCCTGCTTAACGCGATCAGGGTTGGCATCCGGCTTGTCGATCTTGTTGATCGCCACCACCAGCGGCACGCCCGCGGCCTGCGCATGGTGAATGGCTTCCTTGGTCTGTGGCATCACGCCGTCGTCGGCGGCAACCACCAGCACGACGATGTCGGTCGCCTTGGCGCCGCGCGCACGCATGGCCGTGAAGGCCTCGTGACCGGGGGTGTCGAGGAAGGTGATCATGCCGCGTGGGGTATCCACGTGGTAAGCGCCGATG
>CAZCLF010000026.1:0-24449 GCA_964499485.1 uncultured Rhodocyclaceae bacterium
CGTCCCGGCAGCAAGGTACCAGTCCAGGTGTGGCGTGCTGGTAGCTCCCGCGACTTGAGTCTCGTGGTCGGTGAAATGCAAGTCGATGACAAGGTGGCGAGTAACGCCAAGCGCCAAGGACGTGCTCCGGCAGCAGCAAATCGCCTTGGCTTGGTCTTGCGCGAACTCACCCCAGAGCAACGGCGTAATCTGGGCATCACCGGCGGCTTGCTCGTGGATGATGTGCGGAATGGCGGCGCACGTACCGATCTGCGCCCGGGTGACCTGATCCGCGCCATCGTTTTGAAGGGTGTGCAGACCGAACTGACGACAGTCGAACAGTTCAATACCCTGCTTACCAAGGTGGACCGTAATGAAAACATCACCTTGTGGGTGCGGCGTGGCGAAAATCAACTATTCGTGACCATCAAGGCCGTTGCAAATAAGACGGCTGAGGGGGCGGAAGTTAATTGACCATGCCGGTACTTACCCTGTACTGGCGCGAGTATTGCCACTTATGCCATGACATGCTGGCGCAGTTGCAGGTGTTGCGTGAAGCGTTGGGCGGTACATCGGTTTTCGACATCGAGATCCTCGATGTCGATGCCGACCCGGCGCTTGAGGCGAAATACGATGAGCTGGTACCTGTGTTGACCACGGGGCGCACATCGACAGGTGAGCGGGAGCTCTGCCACTACTTCCTCAAGCCCGAGGCGGTACGTGCTTATCTGGCCGAAATCCGCTAGAATTCAGGGCATTCCGGCCATTTGGTCGCCCGGTACTGCCTGTCTCCGGACGCAGACCCAGAAAGGTGTCGATTACGGCACCTTTTTTGTTGGATTTTTCGCCTGCCCAGCATGAAACACATACGCAATTTCTCCATCATCGCCCACATCGACCACGGTAAGTCCACGTTGGCGGATCGAATCATCCAGCGCTGTGGCGGCCTGTCTGAT
Source organism: uncultured Rhodocyclaceae bacterium (assembly GCA_964499485.1). GTDB lineage: Bacteria > Pseudomonadota > Gammaproteobacteria > Burkholderiales > Rhodocyclaceae. Next base: position 936 of record CAZCLF010000026.1, read on the forward strand.
CGCGAGATGGAAGCTCAGGTGCTTGACTCCATGGATTTGGAGAAAGAGCGCGGCATCACCATCAAGGCCCAGACCGCTGCCCTCAGCTACAAGGCGCGCGACGGCCAGATTTACAACCTCAATCTGATTGACACCCCGGGTCACGTCGACTTTTCCTACGAGGTGTCGCGCAGCCTGTCAGCGTGTGAAGGCGCATTGTTGGTCGTTGATGCCTCGCAAGGCGTCGAGGCCCAGACCGTAGCTAATTGCTATACCGCCCTCGATCTCGGCGTAGAGGTTGTGCCGGTCCTGAATAAGATGGACCTGCCATCGGCTGACCCAGACAACGCCCGTCAAGAAATTGAAGAGGTCATTGGCATTGACGCCACAGACGCTGTGCCGTGTTCCGCCAAAACTGGCTTGGGCATTGATGACATTCTCGAAGCAGTGATTGCACGAATTCCTGCTCCTGAGGGTGATCCGGATGCCCCCTTACAGGCGCTGATCATCGACTCGTGGTTTGATAACTATGTTGGCGTCATCATGCTGGTGCGTGTCAAGCAAGGCACGCTCAAGGCCAAGGAGCGAATCCGCCTGATGGCTTCCGGTGCAACCTATCTGTGCGAGCAGGTGGGCGTGTTCTCGCCCAAGTCTGTTCAGCGTCCGCAGATTTCTGCAGGGGAGGTGGGCTTCATCATCTCCGGTATCAAGGAACTGAAGGCCGCCAAGGTGGGTGATACCGTCACAACGGTTGATAAGGCTGCTGCTGAGCCGCTGCCAGGCTTCAAGGAAATCAAGTCGCAGGTGTTTGCTGGTTTGTATCCGGTTGAATCGAATCAGTACGAGAACCTACGCGACTCGTTGGAAAAATTGCAGCTCAACGATGCGTCATTGCAGTACGAGCCCGAAGTGTCGCAGGCGCTCGGTTTCGGCTTCCGTTGCGGATTCCTTGGGCTGTTGCACATGGAAATTGTGCAGGAACGCTTAGAGCGCGAGTTCGACATGGACCTCATCACGACCGCACCGACGGTGGTGTATGAGGTGGTGATGCGCGATGGCGAGGTGATTCAGGTTGAGAATCCCTCCAAGCTGCCTGAGGTGCAGAAGATGGAGGAGATTCGCGAGCCCATCATCACCTCAACGATTTTCGTGCCACAGGACTATCTCGGATCGGTGATTACGCTGTGCGAGTCGAAGCGCGGTAATCAGGTCAATCTCGCCTATCACGGCCGTCAGGTGCAAGTGACCTATGAGATGCCGATGGCCGAAGTGGTGATGGACTTCTTCGATAAGCTGAAGTCGGTGTCTCGTGGCTACGCTTCGCTGGACTACGAGTTCAAGGAATATCGTGCTGCCGATGTGGTCAAGCTGGATGTGCTGATCAACGGTGACAAGGTTGATGCACTTGCGCTGATCGTACACCGCGCCAACGCACCGTATCGTGGCCGCGAACTCGCCGCCAAGATGCGCGAACTCATCCCACGGCAGATGTACGATGTGGCGATTCAGGCGGCTATTGGCTCAACCATCGTGGCCCGCGAAAACGTCAAGGCTATGCGCAAGGACGTGCTGGCAAAGTGTTATGGCGGTGATATCAGCCGAAAGAAAAAGCTGCTTGAAAAGCAAAAGGCCGGTAAGAAGCGTATGAAGCAGGTTGGCCGCGTTGAGATTCCGCAGGATGCCTTCTTGGCGGTACTGCGCGTAGGGGATAAATAAGCATGAACTTTGCCTTGATTCTGCTGGTGCTGTGCCTTGCCACAGGTGTGTTGTGGGCTGCTGATCATTTCCACTTCCGCAAGCTGCGTGCGCCAGGAGACAAGGAGCCGTTGTGGGTGGAGTGGGGCGCGAGCTTCTTCCCCGTCATTGTCGCGGTGTTCTTTCTACGTTCCTTCATTGTTGAGCCATTTAAGATTCCATCCGGCTCCATGATCCCGACGCTGCTCGTCGGCGATTTCATCCTAGTCAATAAGTACACCTTCGGTATCCGTTTGCCCGTGCTAAACAAGAAGGTGGTTGAAATTAATCATCCGGAACGGGGTGATGTGATCGTGTTTCGCTACCCGCCTAATCCCTCGCTGGACTACATCAAGCGTGTGGTGGGGGTACCCGGTGATCGCGTTGTTTACCGCAACAAGCGTTTGAGTATCAATGGTGTTGAAGTGCCAACCCAGCAAGTTGATGATTTCATGAAAGCAGGCTTGGCCTATGTGCCACGCTATGCAGAAACGTTGGGTAAGACAGAACACCAAATCCTGATTGAACCTGAGGCGCCGCCTTATGTTCAACCGATCGTTCGTTATCCTTATCGTAATAATTGCCAATACAATACTGACGGCGTTGTTTGTGAAGTACCGGCCGGACATTATTTCGTGATGGGCGATAACCGCGATAACTCACAGGACAGCCGTTTTTGGGGGTTCGTACCAGATGAAAATATTGTCGGGAAGGCGTTTTTTATCTGGTTCAGTTGGCCTTTTGATTTCAAGCGCTTGGGCAGTTTTCACTAGAGGGGACAGGCATGAGCAAGGCAGGTTACAAACAGCAACATGGGATGGCAATCTCTAAACTGCTATTGGTTTGTGTGCTGGTGGGTGCAGTTGCTTTGCTTGGGCTGAAGCTGACGCCTGAGTACATTGAATACTTCAAGATCCAGAACATCGTCAAAGTTGTCGCTGCTGAAGTGAATACCAAGCCGGATGCCACCGTTGCAGATGTTCGAGTTGGTTTCGAACGTCGCGCTGAGATCGATCACATCAAGGGGCTGACCAGTGCGGATCTGGATGTCACCAAAGAAGGCAATCAGATCGTAGTCGGGTTTGCCTATGAGCGAAAAGTCCATTTGATCAAGAACATCAGCGTCCTGATCGAGTTCGAGGGGAGCTCGGCCAAGTAATGCAACTGCAACTCCACCTGCTTGAGCGCGCACTGAGCTACAAGTTCAATGAGCGTAGCTTGTTACAGCAGGCCGTGACCCATCGCAGTTATGGCACTCCGCATTACGAACGCTTGGAGTTTCTCGGCGACAGCATGCTTAACTGTGTCATCGCAGCGCAGTTATATGCGCGTTTTCCAAGTCTAAGAGAAGGCGATCTATCACGTCTGCGTGCCAATCTGGTACGCCAGGATACCTTGCATCAGGTTGCGGACCGCTTGCATCTGGGCGACTACCTGCGGCTTGGTGAAGGTGAGCTCAAGAGTGGAGGTTTTCGCCGTCCTTCGATTCTTGCCGATGCCTTTGAAGCCACCCTTGGTGCCATCTTTCTGGATGGCGGTTTCGCAGAGGTAGAAAGAGTCATTGTCGGGCAGTACACCCAGTTGTTCGAGGGGATTGATCCACGTAATACTGGCAAAGACCCTAAAACCGTATTACAGGAGATTCTGCAAGGGAAGCATCTAGGCTTGCCTGTGTATGTGCTGACCTCGACCCATGGCGAGGCGCACGCGCAGAAGTTTGAAGTTGAATGCAATGTCGCTGATCTTAAGGTTCGCTCGACCGGGAGTGGCAGTAGCCGCCGCGCCGCTGAGCAAGAAGCCGCACAGGCCGCCATTGCGCTGATTCAGGGTAAGCCGGCATGAGCGAGACCGCATTTCACACTGGCTTTATTGCCGTCATTGGTCGCCCGAACGTGGGCAAGTCGACACTGACCAATCATCTGGTTGGTGCCAAGATTAGTATTACCTCCAAGAAAGCACAAACTACGCGCCACCGTATTACCGGTGTTTTTTCGGATGAGGAAAGCCAATTCATCTTTGTCGATACACCCGGTTTTCAGAACAAGCATAAGAATGCGCTGAACCGTCTGATGAACCGCAGTGTGACCCAGACACTCGCAGATGTTGATGTGATCTATCTGGTGATCGAGGCAGGGCGCTTTGGTGGTGGCGAGCGAGAGCTGGTCAAACTGCTGCCGGAAGGCGTGCCTGTGATTCTGGTCATGAACAAAATTGACCGCTTGGCTGACAAAGGCCAGCTCCTGCCTTTCCTCGCACAGGTTAATCAGGAGTATGCGTTTGCCGAGCTCATCCCCATCAGTGCAGAGCGCAGCCTCGGCTTACGTGAGCTGTTGGCTGCAACACGCAAATATTTGCCGGAAGCGCCACCCGTATTTGATCCTGACGATATTACGGACCGCTCGGAACGCTTTCTGGCCGCAGAAATTTTGCGCGAAAAACTATTCCGCAGTCTGGGTGAAGAATTGCCTTACGGCATGGCCGTCGAGATTGAGAAGTTTGAGCAGGAAGGCGAGCTGCGTCGTATTCATGCAGCCGTGATCGTCGACAAGGAAGCTCACAAAGCCATGGTCATTGGCAAAGGTGGCGACAAGCTCAAGCGCATGTCTACCGATGCCCGCAAGGATATGGAGCGCCTGTTCGGCGGCAAGATCTGGCTGGAAACTTGGGTCAAGGTCAAGAGCGGCTGGGCGGATGACGAACGCGCACTCAAGACGCTCGGTTACGAGTAATCGCGCATGAGCGGCAAGCAGCGCGTCGATGGGCAGGAGGCGTATCTGCTGCATGCCTATCCGTATAGTGAAACCAGCCTAATCCTCGATGTGTTCGCGCGTGATTACGGTCGTCTGGCCTTGCTTGCACGCGGCGCGCGGCGTCCGCGTTCTGCATTGCGCGGTGTACTGATTGGATTTCAGCCACTCGAGCTGGGCTGGTTTGGTGCAGGAGAGGTTAAGACACTCGCCAAGGCAGAGTGGCTAGGTGGCGTGCCCTTGCTGCAAGGCCGTTGCCTGATGCTGGGCTACTACCTTAACGAATTGTTGCTCAAGCTACTTCCACGTGAAGATGCTCATCCTGTGCTGTTTGCAGCGTATGCACAGGCACTCGATGCACTTGCGCGGGGTGCCAGTGATGCGCCTGAACTGCGGCGTTTTGAGAAAACCTTGCTCAAAGAGTTGGGCTACGGGCTGACCCTTGATGAAGATGCCAATGACGGTTCCCCCGTTGAGGCTGGGCGTGATTATCTTTATTTAGTCGAGCGCGGTCCGGTGCCCGCCAACGGTCGCGAGGGCGTTGCCCTTATTCGAGGTAAAACCTTGCTCGATCTGGCTGCAGACGATTACAGTGATCCGCGCACCTTGGTTGAAAGCAAGATGTTGATGCGACAATTATTCAATCATTATCTGGGCGGGCAGATGCTGCAATCGCGGCGTGTTTTCGTCGAACTACAGGAACTGTGATGCATGCCTCGGGCAAAACCGCGCTGTCGGTGAATGTGAATAAGGTTGCGCTGTTGCGCAACTCGCGCCACCTAGACATACCCAATGTCGTGCTGGCGGCGACCCGTTGTTTGGAGGCCGGGGCCAACGGTATCACCGTCCATCCGCGCCCGGATGAGCGGCATATCCGTTCGGCAGATGTGTATGCCCTGGCAGCGCTCATGCAAGCGTGGCCGCAGGCGGAGTTCAATATTGAGGGTAATCCCTTTCACAACCTGATGGACTTTGTGCGCACAGTTCGCCCGCATCAATGCACATTTGTGCCAGATAGCGAAGGGCAGTTCACCTCCGATCATGGCTGGGATTTGTCGGCGGATGGGGAACGACTCAAGCCCTTGATTGATGAGTGTCATGCGCTAGGTGTGCGTGTCAGCCTGTTTATGGATGCTCATCCTGCAACTATCGCCCATGCCCGACAGGTTGGCGCTGATCGTGTTGAGCTCTACACAGAACCGTACGCCGCAGCTTATGGCACCCCTGCGCAGGCCGAGCAGTTGGCACTGTTTGCCGCTGCTGCGGAAGCTGCACATGCAGCGGGGCTGGGGGTGAATGCTGGTCATGATTTGAGTTGCGCCAATTTGACGGATTTTTTGCGTGGTGTGCCAAATGTGCTGGAAGTGTCGATTGGTCATGCTTTGATCGCAGATGCACTCGAGTTTGGCTATCGGGATACCGTGCAGCGCTTTTTGCACAGTATTGAGGCGGCAGGGCGCGGCCAGTGATTTACGGCATCGGTACCGATATCGTCATGATTGCGCGTATGCAATCGCTGTATGCACGTCATGGGGAGCGCGCACTGAATAAGCTCCTCGCCCCAGAGGAAATTCCTTTGTGCCTGAAGGCGGCAGATCCCGCTCGCTATTTGGCCAAGCGGTTTGCGGCCAAGGAGGCATTGGGCAAGGCACTCGGGACAGGGGTTCGCGCCCCCGCCTTGTTGACCGCAATTGCGGTTGTAAATGATCCATTAGGGAAGCCGCTTTTCCGCTTTTCTGACACATTGACTGAATATATCAATGCACGGCGCTTGATCGCCCATCTATCCATCAGCGATGAGCGGGACACTGCCCTCGCATTTGTTGTTCTGGAAACACACGCATGAGTCAGACTTTTCAAGCAGCAGGTCAGTCAATAAGGCAGCCTGCTCAGGCACTGGGGCCGGTGATGATCGACATTGCTGGGACTGCCTTGACCGACCTCGATCGTGAACGGCTGTCGCATCCCTTGGTCGGCGGCATTATTTTGTTCACGCGCAATTATGAATCCCGCGAACAACTCACTGCCCTCTGTACCGAGATTCACGCCTTGCGCGAGCCTCGCTTGTTGATTGCGGTGGACCACGAAGGTGGTCGCGTGCAACGTTTCCGCGAAGGCTTTACACGATTGCCAGCGATGCGTCGCTTGGGCGAGCTCCATACCGCACACCCCGAGTCAGCGCTGGAAACCGCCCGGGCAGTGGGCTATGTGTTGGCATCAGAGCTGCGCGCCTGTGGTGTCGACTTTTCTTTTACGCCCGTGCTGGATCTCGACTACGGCCAGAGCAGCGTGATTGGCGACCGATCATTCGGACGCGATCCCCTTGTTGTCGCCGAACTGGCGAATGCATTGATTGAGGGGCTGCATGCTGCCGGCATGAAGTCATGTGGCAAGCATTTTCCTGGGCATGGTCACGTAGCCGCAGATTCTCATGTCGCGATTCCCGTGGATGAGCGGCCTTGGGCGGCGCTTCAGGAAGACATGGAGGCTTTCCGCCGGGGCAAGGTCGATGCGGTGATGCCAGCGCATGTGATCTACCCTGAGGTCGATCACCGTCCGGCGGGATTTTCGCCCGTGTGGCTGAAGATTCTGCGCGAACAGTTAGGTTTTGACGGCGTGATATTCAGCGACGATTTGTCGATGGAAGGCGCCAGTGTGGCAGGCGGTATTGTTGAGCGGGCAACTGCGGCGTGGTCGGCTGGCTGCGACATGCTACTTGTCTGTAATGCCCCCGACGCGGCGGGACAGCTCTTGGACACTTGGCACATCCAGCCGGATGCGCAACGGGCAGCGCGTATCACCACCTTGCTCCCTGCGAATGAGCAAGAAAACAGGGCCGCTTATCTGGCGGCCCTGTCGGTGCTGCAGCGTCAGCTATAGCGCGGCTACCGCGCCAGAGATATCAGCCGCGGATATTGGATTGCAGATTGAACTCGGTGAGTTCAACGCGCGGCTCCGGTTTCCAGCCTTTTTTTCGGTGTTCGGCGATGACATTGGTGAAAATGCCGCCGCGCACATAGAACTTGGCGGTCAGACGCATAAAGCGCGGTTTGGTCGCCTTGACTAGGTCGTCGAGGATGCGATTGGTCACATCTTCATGGAAATGGCCTTCTTCGCGGAAGCTCCATGCATATAGTTTCAGGCTTTTAAGCTCAACACAGGCCTTGTCGGCGATGTAGTCCAGCGTCAGCACAGCGAAGTCAGGCTGGCCGGTTTTTGGACAAAGGCATGTAAATTCAGGGATTTCCATGTGAATGTGGTAATCCCGGTGCGGTGCAGGGTTGGGGAAAGTCTCAAGAACTTTGGCGGAGATTTTGGCGGGGCGGCTTGTCATAAAAATCCTGTCAGGAAAACTGAAACAGCTTAGAGGGTGGCTCGATTCGCTTGCGATTATAATGCACCAGACTCATGCCCCCAGCCGGTGGGATGGTCTCTGGAGCGTGGCGTGATTAATTCGCTGTCAGGCCGTTGTTAAGACTCATCAATCTCTGAAATAGTTGCCGTGCGTCTAACCAAACTTAAACTTTCCGGCTTCAAATCCTTCGTCGATTCCACCACTGTTCTCTTCCCGGGCCAATTGGCAGGGGTTGTTGGACCGAATGGTTGTGGCAAGTCCAACATCATTGATGCGGTGCGCTGGGTGCTGGGCGAATCCAAGGCCTCCGAGCTGCGTGGAGAGTCGATTCAGGATGTGATCTTCAAGGGCTCCGGTACGCGTAAAGAGGTGAGTCGCGCGAGCGTTGAGCTCTTTTTCGATAATGCCGACGGTAAGGCCGCAGGGCAATGGTCACAATATGCCGAAATCACGGTACGCCGCGTGCTCGACCGTGAAGGCAACTCCAACTATTACATCAACAATCTGCACGTCCGTCGGCGTGATGTGATTGATCTGTTCCTCGGTACTGGCCTTGGACCGCGTGCTTACGCCATCATCGGTCAAGGCATGATCTCGCGCATTGTCGAGGCTAAGCCGGATGAGCTGCGCTTTTTCCTTGAGGAGGCGGCTGGGGTCACCAAATACAAAGAGCGCCGTCGTGAGACCGAAAATCGGCTTGAGGATGCGCGTGAAAACCTCGCCCGTGTGGATGACATCCGCGGCGAACTGGACAACCAGATTGTCCGCCTTGAAGGCCAGGCTGAAGTTGCGCGCCAATACCGCGACCTGCAGGCACAACTGACCGGTCGTCAGAATCTGCTGTGGTACAAAAAGCGCTCCGATGCCAAACGCGAAGCGGAAAGGCTGCACCTTGAAGTCGAGCAGGCCATCACTCGCGTTGAAGGTGAGACGGCCCAGCTGCGGGAAATCGAAGCCAAAGTGGAGCATGCGCGCGAGGCGCACTTTACGGCGTCTGACACCCTGCATGCAGCGCAAGCTGAAATGTATGCAGCCAAGTCAGAGGTTGAGCGGCTTGAGTCTGAAATCAGCCACCTGCGCGACAACCGTCAGCGCCTGGAAACACGGATTGCCCAACTGACCGTTGAAGACGGTCACTGGCGCACGCAGCAGTCCGAGCTTGCCCGTGAAGCTGAGCGTTGGAGCTCCTTGCGCGAGAATGCTGGCGCGCGTGCCGAGGCAGCTAAGGCGCGTCACGAAGAGGCGGCGGAACGCATGCCTCAGCTTGAAGAGATCGTCGAAGCCGCGGGTGGTCAGCTCACAGATGCACGTCGTGCCTTGTCTGAGGCTGAGCAGGCACTCAAGCTGGCTGATGCGGAAAAGAGCCATGCTGGTCGTACCCTAGACAGCCTGACGCAGCGCCGCGAACGTTTGGAGCAAGAAAAGGCCGCACTGCCTCAGCCGGATCCCGTACAACTGGAAATCGCGCAGCAGCGTGCAGCAGAGGCTGAAGAGTTACTAGAGCAACAACAAGCGCAACTGGCTGAGTTGCAGAATCGCCTGCCCGAGCTGGAAGCCCAAGTGCGGCAGGCGCGGGAACGGGCGCAGGCTGCCAACCGTCAACTGACCGAGTCGCGCGCGCGTTGCAGTGCACTGGAGCAGTTGCAGGCGCGCGTACAACAAAGTGGCGAGATGGGGCCTTGGCTCGAGGCGCGTGGACTCAGCAATGTGCCGCTTTTGTGGCAGTCCATACAAGTTGAAGCAGGTTGGGAAACCGCAGTCGAGGCGGTGTTGCGTGAGCGCCTGTCAGCGCGCTATGCCGATGCCAGCGTGGCAAACGAGGCCTTGTCCTCGCCTCCACCTGCCACATTGGCGCTTGCGCATGCAGGCACTGCTAATGCTGCTGTCACCGGTTCTCTGCGTGCCAAGGTCAATTGCAGCGATGCACGTTGGGCTCCGGTACTGGATGAGTGGCTGGGTAGCGTGCAGGCGGTTGAAGAGCTGCACGCCGGCCAAGCCGGCGTGTGTGTTAACCGTGCCGGTCATGTGGCTAGCCCGCATGGGCTGGTGCTGTATGTGCCAGATGCGCGCACCCATGGTGTGATCGAGCGTCAGCGTGAGATTGAAGAACTCAATGCGCAAATGGGCGTATTGACCGAGGCCGAAGAACTCGCCCGCGATGCCCAGCATGAGGCCGAGCAAGCGGTAAACAATACGCAGACAGCGCTGACCAATGGCCGTCGTACGGTGCAGGAAGCGCAACAGCGCTTGCATGCCGCGCAGGTTGAGTCACTCAAGCTGAATCAGCTGCAAGCACGTTACGAAGAGCGTGTCGGCCAGATTGATCATGATCTCGGCGAGATTCGTCGTGCCGAAGAAAATGAACGTGCCAGCCAAATGCGTTCAGACGAGCAACTGGGGCTTTATCGTGAGCAGCTGGATACCCTGCGTAGTCGTGTGGATGAGTCTGCTGAAGCTCAGCGTAAGGCTGAAACCAGCCTGCGTGAAGCCAGAGCGCTGGAGCAGCAGCTGGCACGCGAAGCACAGGAAGCACATTTTTCTGAACGCGAATGCACGGGCAAATTGGAAGACAATGCCCGCGCTACTGAAACGGCAACCCGCCAGCTTGAGCGCATCATCAACGAGCTGGAAACGGCCCGAACTGATATTGCGGCTATTAGCGAGTCGATGCTCAGCGAGGCTTTGCAAACCGCGCTGCAGAACCGTACTAATTTCGAGAATGGTCTGGCCGAGCGCCGCAATGCACTCGAAACAGCTGCGGCAGAACTGCGTGCGCTGGATGAAACTCGTCTCAAGCTTGAGCAGAGTGTGCTGCCGCTGCGCGAACGCATCAATGAGCTGCGCATGAAGGAGCAAGCCGCGCAGCTGAATGAAGAGCAGTTCAGCCAGCGTCTGCTGGAAGCGAATGTCACGGCTGAAGATGAGGCCGTGTTGGCAGCGTTGCTGACACCGAACCTGCGCGATAGTGGATTGCAGTTAGACATCACGCGCCTAGGTCAGGAAATTGAAGCATTAGGCCCTGTCAATTTGGCTGCGCTTGAAGAGCTGTCGAGCGCGCGCGAACGCAAGAACTATCTTGATGAGCAGTCGACTGACTTGGCTGATGCCATCAATACGCTTGAAGATGCTATCCGCCGTATTGACCGCGAAACACGTGAGCAGCTACAGGAGACTTACGACACGGTGAATCGCCACTTTGGCGAGTTGTTCCCAAGCCTGTTTGGCGGGGGTGAAGCCAAGCTGTTGCTGACCGGTGATGAGATTCTCGATGCCGGTATCCAGATCATGGCACAGCCGCCGGGTAAGAAGAATTCAACCATCCATCTGTTGTCCGGTGGCGAAAAAGCACTGACCGCTATTGCGCTGGTGTTTGCGATGTTCCAGCTGAATCCAGCACCGTTCTGTATGCTCGATGAAGTGGATGCCCCGCTGGACGATTCCAATACCGAGCGCTTTGCTAATCTGGTTAAGCGCATGTCTTCGCAGACTCAGTTCATCTTCATCTCCCACAACAAGATCGCCATGGAAATGGCCACCCAGCTGATTGGGGTGACCATGCAAGAGCGTGGTGTGTCGCGTGTGGTTGAGGTGGATATGGAAGAGGCCCTGCGCCTGGCCGACGAAACCGTCGCCGTCTGATCATCGATACGGAGCAGAAATGAGCGATCTGCAATTGAGTTTGCTGGGTCTTGGCGCAGTGCTGGTGGTAGGCGTCTGGGTATATAACAAGCTGCAGGAGCGTAAATACCGCAAAGCGGCAGAGAAGGTCTTTCGTGGTGAGCAGGCAGATCTGCTGGCTTCTGACGTTAGCGAACCAGTTCAAGAAGAGGTTGCCGTCGATAACCTCGAGCCATCAGCTTATGATGAGACACCAACTCACCAAGAGCCGCAGTGGCGTGAGCCAACATTCAGCGATGAGCGGATTGAACCCGTATTCGAAGCCGACCCTGAGCCTCTGCCTCAGGTGCAAACACATGCGGCAGCATCAGCTGATGCACCCACTGCACCGATCATTCTTACAGCAGATCAGCCAAGTGCCCCGCCAGCAGACTGGTGTGATGACAGTATCGATCTGATTGCGCAACTCCACTTCCAGAACGGTATTGCAGCGGAAGATTTGCGTCAGGCACAAGCTGCGATGCAAGCGCATCAGCGCGTTCCCTTGCGTGCATTTGTGGAGCTAGCGCCATCGCAGTGGCGACCTTTATCCGAGGTCGGCGATGTGACGCTGACCCATGCATGGTTTGCCTTGCAGTTAGTTGATAGGCGCGGTGCGGTAAGTACCAATGATTTTGAGGCGCTACGCCATGCCCTTCAGGCGTTGGTCTCACTGCGTGATGGCACCTTGTTGTTCCCCGATGTCGTGGCAATCGGTGAACAGGCCAAAGCTCTCGACGATTTTTGCGCCCAACTTGATCTGCAGTTGGCTTTAAATGTGTTGGATGCAGGCAATGGCGCATTCGCCGGTACCAAAATTCGGGGCATGGCAGAAGCCGCAGGCATGCGCTTGGCTGCTAACGGGGAATTTCAGGCACATGACGACAATGGCAATTTCATGTTTGCCATGGCCAACATGGGCGAACCCTTTGATGCGCAGACCATCCGTGATTTGCAAACCCATGGGCTTACATTCTTCCTTGATGTCCCGCATGTAAAGAATGGCGGTCATGCGTTTGAGCGCATGCTGTCCTCTGCGCGACAGTTCTCCAATACGCTCAATGCCTCGCTGGTGAATGCACAGCGCGCGCCGGTTTCGGATGTCATGGTGGATGGTATCCGCCGCAAGATTTTCGAGATTCACGAGCAGATGAATATCGCCGGCATTCCCGCGGGCGGTGTGCGAGCCTTACGCCTGTTTTCCTGATGGATGCAGTTGCACGCGCGGCCTGGCTTCGTGAGACGCTGGCCCGCCACAATCATGCCTACTATGTGCTGGATGCGCCGACGGTTCCGGACGCTGAGTACGACGTCCTGTTTCGTGAGTTGCAAGCGCTGGAGCAGCAATATCCAGAACTGCTAACGCCAGATTCTCCGACCATGCGCGTCGGTGGTGAGGCCTTACCGGCATTCCCCACTGTGCGTCATGTTGTGCCCATGCTCTCGATTCGTACCGAGACTGATACTGAGGCGAGTGGGGCGTTGGCGTTTGATCAGCGTGTTCGCCGTGAACTGGATCTTAGCGAAGCAGACCCGGCGATCGAATATGCCGCAGAACTGAAGTTTGATGGTCTCGCCATCAATCTTCGTTACGAAAACGGAATACTGGTACAAGCCTCGACGCGCGGTGATGGCGAAACTGGCGAAGAAGTGACGCAGAATATCCGCACCATCCGCCAGATCCCATTGCGACTCGCAGACAGTGCGCCTCCGGTGCTTGAGGTGCGCGGCGAGGTGTATATGAGCCGCCCTGATTTTGAGCGTTATAACGCCAAGCAAAGAGAGAAGGGCGCGGCAACGCTGGTCAATCCGCGTAATGGCGCAGCAGGCAGTGTTCGCCAGCTCGACCCTAAATTGGCTGCACAACGTCCTTTGTCATTCTTTGCCTATGGGCTGGGTGAGGTACAGGGCTGGGATATGCCCACCACGCATAGCGGGGTCTTGGGTGCTTTGGCGGATTTTGGTTTGCCAGTAAGTGAGCATCGGGTAGCAACACACGGGGCTGAGGGGCTGATTAGCTTTCATGCAAAGATTCGTGCGTTACGTGATCAGCTTCCATTCGATATCGACGGGGTGGTGTACAAAGTCAATTCGATCTCCCTGCAAAGGCAGCTCGGCTTTGTAACGCGCGAACCTCGCTGGGCCGTCGCGCACAAGTATCCTGCCGAAGAGGCCCTGACTGTCGTCGAAGCGATTGAGGTGCAAGTCGGGCGGACGGGTGCGATTACACCCGTAGCACGTTTACAGCCTGTATTCGTCGGGGGTGTCACTGTCACCAATGCAACGCTGCATAACGAAGACGAAGCGCGCCGCAAAGATGTACGGATTGGCGACACGGTCATCGTGCGACGTGCCGGTGATGTGATTCCGGAGGTCGTTGGCGTCGTGGCTGACAAACGCCCGATGAAGGATTTGTTTGGTGGCGAGCCCCTATACCAACCCTACAGTAGTCCAACGACATGCCCAGCCTGCGGCTCTAGTGTTGAGAAGCCTGAAGGTGAGGCTGTCGCGCGTTGTACTGGAGGGTTATTCTGTCCTGCTCAACGCAAACAGGCCATTCTGCATTTTGCATCACGCCGTGCCATGGACATCGAAGGCTTGGGTGAGAAGCTGGTCGATCAGATGGTCGACAATGCCATTCTGCGTACGCCTGCTGATATTTACAAACTAGGTGTTCTCGCGATTGCTAACCTTGAACGCATGGCAGAAAAGTCGGCCAGTAATTTGCTGGAAGCCATTGCACGCAGTCGGAGTACAACGCTGGCACGTTTCATCTATGCTTTAGGCATTCGCAATGTTGGCGAAGCGACTGCCCGTGACCTAGCGGCGCACTTTGGTAATCTTGATGCCTTCTTGATGGCGGATGAAGCAGCCTTGCAAGAAGTGAATGATGTGGGGCCGATTGTGGCTTCATCCATCCGGCACTTTTTAGATCAACCACACAATGTCGAGGTGATTGAACAGTTGCGCGCCGGAGGGGTAACTTGGCCGGAAGGTGAGCCGATTCGTCGTGATGAATTGCCACTAAATGGTAAGACCTTTGTATTGACAGGAACGCTGCCTAACTTGAGTCGTGACGAGGCCAAGGCCATGATTGAGGCGCAAGGAGGTAAGGTGAGTGGCTCCGTCTCTAAGAAAACGGATTATGTTGTTGCTGGCGCTGAAGCCGGTTCTAAGCTCGATAAGGCGAGGGAGCTCGGTATCCTGACGATTGACGAGTCACAACTTCTGGAACTATTGAAATCATGACGCAAGTGCGCAAAGCGGTATTTCCTGTTGCCGGTCTCGGAACGCGTTTTCTTCCGGCAACCAAAGCCAGCCCGAAAGAAATGTTGCCGATCGTTGATAAGCCGCTTATTCAATATGCGGTTGAAGAGGCCGTTGCCGCCGGGATCACCGACATGGTGTTTGTCACCGGGCGTAATAAGCGCTCGATCCCGGATCACTTTGACAAAGCCTATGAGCTGGAAGTCGAGCTTGAGACCAAGGGCAAGATTGAGATGCTCAATCTGGTGCGCAACATGCTGCCCAAGAATGTGAATTGCATCTACATTCGTCAGGCTGAGGCGCTAGGGCTCGGCCACGCCGTGCTGTGCGCCAAACCAGTTGTTGGCGATGAGCCTTTTGCGGTGTTGCTGGCCGATGATTTGCTTGACGGCAGCGTACCCATCATGAAGCAGATGGTGGATCAATATGCGCATTACCATTGCTCGGTCTTGGGGGTACAAGATGTGCCACGTGAAGACACCCGTAGTTACGGCATTGTTGCGTCTCGACCAATCGCAGATCGCTTGGAAACGCTCACCGCTATTGTCGAGAAACCTAAGCCCGCAGATGCACCCTCAACTTTGGCGGTCGTGGGCCGCTATATTTTGACACCGCGAATCTTCCACCACATCGAGAATCTCAAGCCTGGTGCTGGAGGTGAAATTCAGCTGACTGATGCGATCTCGTCGCTGTTGAAAGAAGAGCAGGTGCTGGCCTATCGCTATGATGGTGTCCGCTATGACTGCGGTTCCAAGTTGGGCTATCTACAGGCGATGGTTGAATTGGGTATCAAGCACCACGAAGTAGGAAATGAGTTTTCCAATTGGTTGAGTAAGCGTGCCACATGACCCCACAAGAAGCTGAACGTATTTTGGCCGAAGCCGACCTGATTTGCTCTGCAGATGAGGTGAGTGCCGCTTTAAACCGTGTTGCCGGTGAGTTGAATAAGGCGTTGGCTGGACGCAACCCTGTTGTTGTTTCCGTGATGGGCGGGGCGGTCATCTTTACTGGGCAGCTGCTGCCTTTACTGACTTTTCCCCTCGACTTTGATTATGTGCATGCCACGCGCTATGGCGCCGCGACAGCGGGGGGGGCCTTACAGTGGGTAGTTGAGCCGCGTACGTCGGTCGTCGGTCGTACGGTCCTGCTCTTGGATGACATTCTTGATGAGGGGATCACCCTGGCCGCTATTCGCCAACATCTCCTAGATGCGGGTGCAACAGAATGCATTACGGCTGTTTTTGCGGATAAGGCAATCGGTCGTGACAAACCACTCAAGGCTGATTTTGTTGGCCTTACCTTGCCGAACCGCTATGTATTTGGTTATGGCATGGATGTCAGTGGTGCTTGGCGTAACCTCCCTGCCATTTATGCCATGAAGGAATAGTTTATTATTGCATTATTGATGCAACAATAAATCTGGAGGGCCAGTCAGTGCCTCAGTTCAACGCAGCTTGGCTGCGTAGTTTCCTTCCTGCGCCTTCGACGGTTGATCGTTTCGAGCGCATGCGCAGCTGTGCCGGTGCCTTGTTCGGCATCGCCCTCACAGGTGCGATCAGCTACCTATTCATCGGAGATCCCGTGATCAGCTTATGGCTGATTGCGCCGATGGGTGCCTCTGCCGTCTTACTATTTGCTGTGCCTTCCAGTCCGTTGGCTCAACCTTGGTCGGTTGTCGGCGGTAATTTGGTCGCCGCACTGATTGGGGTCAGCTGTGCAAAACTGTTTGCTGCACCCCTCGTCGCTGCCTCCATTGCGATAGCGCTGGCAATCGGCGCCATGTTCATCTTACGTTGCTTGCATCCACCCAGTGGGGCAGTGGCGCTGACCATGGTGCTAGGTGGCCCAGCAGTGCATGCGGCGGGGTATTCGTTTGTGCTTGCGCCCGTGATGCTCAATTCAATTTTGATTGCAGCGCTGGCGATTTTCTATAACAACGCCGTCGGCCGCCGTTATCCGCACTCGCCGCAGCTGGTTCCGCCCAGTCCGGCAGCCAAGGCAGCAGAGGCGCCTGTCACTACCACATTGGGCATCTCGGCAACGGATCTCGATATCGTGCTGCGCGAGTACAACAAGGTGCTCGATATCAGCCGTGAAGATCTTGAAAATATTTTTATTCAGGTTGAGCAGCAAGCCTACAAGCGACGCTTTGGCGAGATGATTTGTGCAGACATCATGCGCCGAGATGTCATGTCGGTAGATTTTGGAACCCCGCTACAGGAGGCGTGGCAGCTCTTGCATACCCATCAGCTCAAAGCCTTACCGGTACTGGATCGAGGCCGTCGGGTTGTGGGTATAGTGACCTCCATCGACTTCATCGAACATGCGGGCGTGAACAGTTATAGCGACTTTAAGCAGAAGTTGCGGGACTTATTGAAGCCAAGCGGGCAGACACATACTGATAAACCCGAGGTGGTCGGGCAGATCATGACATCCCCTGTAAAAACAGCGGAGACGCATAAGTCGATTGTGGCGTTGTTGCCACTGATTTCGGAGCATGGCCTACGTCATATTCCTGTGGTTGACGATGAGGGGCGTCTAGCCGGCATGTTGACGCAGGCCGATATGGTGAATGCGCTGTATGGGAAAAAGCTCGCCAGTCGCTGATTGAACAGCTAACTATGCGAAGCTTACGCAAACGGTAGGCAAAAAAAAGGCCTCGCAATGCGAGGCCTTTTTCATGAGCTGAGCGATTAAGCTTCAGCGCGAGCAGCCTTCTTACGTTCGTGTTCCAGCAGGTGACGCTTGCGGATACGAATGTTCAGCGGTGTGATTTCAACTAGTTCGTCGTCGTCGATGAATTCAACGGCCGACTCCAGGGTGAGCTTGACCGGTGGGGTCAGGCGGACGGCTTCGTCGGTACCCGACGCGCGAACGTTGGTCAGTTGCTTACCCTTAATCGGGTTCACAACCAGATCATTGTCACGGCTATGAATGCCAATGACCATGCCTTCATAAAGCTTTTCACCCGGACTCACGAACATGCGGCCGCGGTCATCCAGCTTCCACAGGGCGTAGGCAACGGCTTCGCCGTTATCTTGCGAAATCAACACGCCATTGTGACGACCTGGCAGGTCGGCCTTGACCGGTGCGTAGTCGTCGAACACGTGGCTGATGAGGCCCGTACCGCGCGTCATGGTCATGAAGTCTGACTGGAAGCCGATGAGGCCGCGGGCAGGGATGTGGTACTCAAGGCGGGTACGGCCACGACCATCGGATTCCATGTTGGTCAGTTCGCCACGACGACGACCAATTTCTTCCATCACGGCACCTTGGTGTGCGTCTTCCAAGTCGATGGTTAGGTTTTCGTATGGCTCACACTTCTCGCCGTTGATTTCCTTGTACACCACACGTGGTTTGGCGACCGCAATTTCAAAGCCTTCGCGGCGCATGTTTTCCAACAGGATGGTGAGGTGCAGTTCGCCACGGCCAGAAACGCGGAATACATCGGCATCCTTGGTGTCTTCTACACGCAGCGCTACGTTGGTCAGCAGTTCCTTGGTCAGGCGATCGCGAATCTGACGCGAGGTAACGAACTTGCCTTCTGTGCCAGCCAGTGGTGAGGAGTTCACCATGAAGTCCATGGTCAGTGTCGGTTCATCGACGCCAACAACCGGTAAACCGACAGGGTTGTCCTTGTCGCAAATGGTGACGCCGATACCAATATCGTCCAAACCGGAGATGATGATGATGTCGCCTGCCTCAGCAGTTTCAACCGGAACGCGGTCCAGACCCTTAAAGCCCAATACCTGATTGATACGGCCGGAAGCCACTTGCTTGTCATGGTTCATCACGACAACCGCTTGGCCCGGCTTGATGCGACCGTTGATCACCTTGCCGACGCCAAGACGCCCGGTATAGGTGGAGTAGTCCAGTGCAGCCAGTTGCATTTGTAGTGGCGCTTCCGGATCACCCGGTGGGGTCGGTACATGCTTCAACACAACTTCAAACAGCGGACGCATGTTGTCTGACTCTTCCTTGAGGTCGAGCTTGGCAAAGCCATTCAGGCCGGATGCGTAAATGATCGGGAAGTCGAGTTGCTCATCATTAGCGCCGAGTTTGTCGAACAAATCGAAGGTTTGATCAACAACCCAATCAGGACGTGCGCCCGGACGGTCAACCTTGTTGATCACAACGATGGGGCGCAGGCCAAGGGCCAGTGCCTTTTTGGTAACGAAGCGGGTTTGCGGCATCGGGCCTTCAACAGCATCTACCAGCAGCAGTACGCCATCGACCATGCCGAGTACGCGTTCAACTTCGCCACCGAAGTCGGCATGGCCCGGGGTATCGACGATGTTGATATGGGTGCCTTCGTAGGTGATGGCAGTGTTCTTGGCCAGAATCGTGATGCCACGTTCCTTTTCCAGATCGTTGCTGTCCATGACGCGCTCATCCACTTGCTGGTGAGCTGCGAAGGTGCCGGACTGGCGCAGGAGTTGGTCAACCAGTGTGGTCTTGCCGTGGTCAACGTGGGCGATGATGGCGATATTTCTAAGGGCGCGTGACATGTGGAAATCCAGAAAGTGCTGCGGGGGGACTTGAAATGGCTTGATTGTGCAGCGCAAAAAAGCCACCGCAGAAGGGCGCGTATTCTAGCACAGCCGGTCTCCGCCGTCGTGCTAGACTTCCATGAAATCAACAACAAGCAACCATAAACTCACTCCATGCTCGCAATTATTGGTGGTAGTGGCCTGACTCAACTGGCCAATCTAGACATTATTCGTCGTGAAGTTGTACGTACGCCCTTTGGAGAGCCTTCTGGCGCGCTGACCTTTGGCTGCCTGAGTGGTAAGCCCGTGGTTTTTCTGGCGCGTCACGGCTACGGCCATACTATTCCTCCGCACATGGTCAATTACCGCGCCAACATCTGGGCGCTGAAGCATGCGGCAGGTGCGGAGCGTGTCGTTTCGGTGGCCTCGGTTGGGGCGATTCGCAACGATTTGCCACCAGGCACCCTGATCATCCCGCATCAGATCATTGATTACACGGCTGGTCGAGCCTCCACTTTCTTTGATGGTCACGACGGTCGCGTCGTCCATGTCGATTTCACCGAACCCTATGACGGCGCCTTGCGCACAGATCTCATCGATGCCTTTCATCGCATTGATGAAAGCTTTGTGAATGGGGCGGTGTACGCAACGACGCAGGGACCGCGTCTGGAAAGCGCCGCTGAAGTTAACCGGCTTGAGCGTGATGGCGCTGACATTATTGGTATGACGGGTATGCCTGAGGCTGTTCTCGCCCGTGAGGCTGAGTTGCCGTATGCCGCTATTTGCGTATCTGCCAACTGGGCGGCAGGACGTGGTGATTCTGCGCACGGTATCAAGTTTGAAAATATTGAGGATGTGCTTAAGATTTCGCTGGCGCGTGTGCGTCGTGTCCTCGAGCATTACGCAACCAAATGATTCGTCCCGTATTACGTATGGGTGATCCACGTTTGTTGCGTGTATCTCGCCTGGTAGAAAAATTCGATACGCCCGAACTACATGGCTTGATTCAGGATATGCAAGACACGATGGCGCACCTCAATGGCGCGGGTCTGGCTGCGCCGCAGATTGGTGTTGATCTGCGCGTTGTCATCTTTGGCGTGGAAGCGAACCCGCGTTATCCGCTGGCTGAGCCTGTGCCCTATACCGTGCTGATTAACCCCATTCTGACGCCGCTGACGCAGGAGGAAGATGAAGCCTGGGAAGGTTGCCTCTCGGTACCCGGAATGCGTGGCGTGGTGCCGCGGGTCACGGCGCTGCGCTATAGCGGTTATGACCAATACGGCCAGTCAATAGAGCGTGAGGTGTCAGGCTTTCATGCGCGGGTAGTTCAGCATGAGTGCGACCATTTGGATGGCATCTTGTACCCTATGCGCATCCGCGATTTCAGCCGATTTGGCTTTACAGAAGAACTGTTCCCGGATGGTAGTGTGCAGGGGGACGACTAAGCGTAGTTTTTCAGTGCGGCCGCTAGTTCTTTTTTGATAGCTTGTCGCAGTGTGTCAGGCGCAAGTACCTCGACTCCGCTGCCATGACGCAGAATGTCCATGACCAGCTCGGTTGCGTTTGCGTAGGGCAGCTCCAAAATCAGTCGTCCATCAGCTTCTAGTTTCGCGCGCTGCTGCGGATGCCATTGCTCCTCGATGACCCAGCGGGCCTGCTGAGGGGCAAAAGACAATTTGGCCCACTTCGTCTGGCTGCCTGAAAATATCCCGTAGCCCGCGGAGAGCACGCGCTCTAGTTCGTTATCCGGCACTTCATCTGCAACCGATTCCAATATTTCCACGCTGCGGATGGCATCCACCGCAAAGCTGCGCAAATCCTTGCGCAAATGACACCACGCATCAAGATACCAATTGTCCCGGTAGTGCACCAGCCGCTGTGGCGATATCTCGCGTTCGCTTTCTTCGTTACGGCTGCGGCTGAAATGGCGGATGTTGAGACGCTTGCGCTTAAGCAGCGTTGAGGCAATTACCTCGAAGTGGTGCAGCTCGCTTTTGCGTTTTTGGGCGTGAAGAATACGCACCCGGCGAGCAATCTCAGCAGGTGCATCGTCTTGATCGCTCGCACTGCCGAGTAGGCTTTGTAGGCGCGTTTGTAATGGCGCGATATGCGGACCGAGTAAGCCGGGTTGGACCTCTTCAAGCAGTTGCTGCATCATCAGCAAGGCATGAATTTCAGAGGCATTGAACCAGAGGCCCGGCAATTGATGCTTGGGCGCATAACGATCTAGAACATCGAAACGATACCCCCCCATCTCGCGGTCATAAATGATCGGGGCATTGAGTCTATCGCGTAGGAATTGCAGGTCACGCTTTAGTGTGGCGCGCGAGACCTCAAGGGCTTCTTGAAGAACAGCGAAGCTCGCAACCTTACGGTCATGCAGCAGTTGCTCGATCTTGTAGAGACGTTCGGTTTGGTTCATTACATTGCCCAGCTGGCACAGCCAATAGCTATAGCTGCATGGCGGCAAGGAGCTCCTGTTCGATGCGTACAAGATTCGCGGGCTGAGTCAGCTCGCTGCCGCTGACAAGGAAGGTGTCCTCGACGCGTTCACCCAGTGTGTTGATCTTGGCGGTATGGACCGACACATTGTGGCGTGCCAGTACCATGCCGAGTGCGTAAAGCAAGCCGGGGCGATCTGCGGCAGTTACGGACATCAAGTAGTGGTTGCCGCGCTCATCCGGACGAATGCTGATCTCTGGGGTGATCGGGAAGTGTTTTACCTGCCGAGAAATACGAGCACCTGTCGGTGCTGTGACGCCTGTTTTCTCGTCTAATAGTTTGACGAGATCATGCTCGATAAGCGCAATCATGTCGCGATAGGGCAGCTGATTGGTTGGGTCGAGAAGTACGAAACTATCCAGCGCATAGCCGTGTTTAGTTGTGTAGATTTTCGCGTCGACAATGTTGTAGCCAAGCTTGGCAAAAAAGCCGCACAGACGGGCGAATAGCTCAGCCTGATTTGGGGTGTAAACCATCACCTGGAGGCCTTCGCCCATCGGATTGATCCGGGCAATGGCGATGGTTTCATGACCATCCCACCGATTATGCAGGACACGTGCGTGCAGGGCGATGTCTTGTGCATCATGACGGAGGAAGTAGACCGTATCTAACTGTTGCCAGAAATCTTGCTCTACATCTGGACGCAAACCGTTGTAGCGCATCAGTTCTCGGGCCTCTTCTTGGCGTTCTTCCACGGTGCCGCAGATCGCGGCAACCTCACCTCGAAGTAGGTTCAATGTAGCGCGGAAGAGATCTTCTAGCAGCTTGCCTTTCCAGCCATTCCAAACCTTGGGGCTGGTGCCGCGAATATCACTTACAGTCAATAAATACAGCGCTGTTAGATTGCGTTCATTCTTGACGATGGCCGCAAAGTTGCGGATTACGTCAGGATCGCCAAGGTCTTGCTTCTGGGCAACTGTAGACATCATCAAATGCTGTTCGACGAGAAAAACAATGAGATTGGTGTCTTCTTTCGATAGCCCGTGATTACGACAGAAACTCCGCGCATCCGACATGCCGAGTTTGGAGTGGTCTCCGCCACGGCCTTTGGCAATGTCGTGGAAGAGGGCGGCAAGGTAGAGCAACCAGTAATTCTCAAACGCTAATGCAAGACGAGTGCAGAACGGATACTCGTGCGCACATTCTGGTAGCACGAAATTACGCAGGTTCCGAACGACCTGCATGATGTGCTGATCTACTGTGTAGACGTGGAAGAGGTCATGCTGCATTTGACCGACAATGCGGCCGAAAGCAGGCAAATATTGTCCGAGGATATCGAACTGGTTCATGCGCTGCAGTGTGATGACCGGGCGTTGGTGCTTGAAGACATCCATGAACAAGGCACGATGTGCCGGATCTCGACGGAACTTTGCATCAATACGCTTACGGTTGCGCCACAAAGCGCGGAGAGTGCGGGCGCTGATTCCCTTAATTTCGGGAAAGTCCTGCATATGGCGGAAGATCGTTAGTAGGGCGCGGGGCTCACGTTCAAACAAACTGAGATCTGGCACATCAATCAACTCTCGTGTGATCTGAAAGTTTTCATCAATAAGCCGAGGTACTGCGCCTGTATCTGGGACCAGGCGTACAGCAAGGTTCTGCAACACCACCAGATTTAACTGCATGACCAGTTTGGCGTTCTGATAGTAGCGTTGCATGAGTACTTCAGACGCACGCTTGGAGGCCGTGCGAGTAATCCCGAAAGCCTGAGCTAGCCCTTCTTGGTGATCGAACATGAGCTTTTCTTCACGTCGACGTGCGAGGTAATGCATTCGGATCCGGA
>CAZCLF010000027.1:0-22301 GCA_964499485.1 uncultured Rhodocyclaceae bacterium
ATGCTCAGATCCCCACAGGCATCTCGCGATGCCAGCTTGTCACTTGTTGGTATTGGTGCGCGACATTGAACATCTTCGCTTCATCAAAGTAGTTGCCGATGATCTGCAGACCGACCGGCAGCTTGTTGTTGCCAAAGCCTGCCGGGATGGACATGCCGGGCAATCCGGCGAGATTGGTCGAGATCGTATAGATGTCGGACAGATACATTTTGACTGGATCACCGCTCTTCTCACCGAAGGCAAAGGCGGTGTCAGGCGAGGCTGGGCCCATGATCACATCGCAGGACTTGAAGGCTTCAACGAAGTCGGCCGCAATCAGACGGCGGATCTTCTGCGCCTGCAGGTAATAGGCATCGTAGTAACCGTGCGAGAGTACATAGGTGCCAATCAGGATGCGGCGCTTCACTTCACTGCCGAAACCCTGGGCACGCGACTTGGAGTACATGTCATCCAGATTCGTGAACTCAGGCGCGCGGTAGCCGTAACGGACGCCATCGAAGCGCGACAGGTTGCTTGAAGCCTCGGCCGGTGCAATGACGTAATACGCAGGCACCGAGAGGCCGGAATTCGGCAGGGTGATCTCAACGGTAATGGCACCGAGCTGGCGGTATTGCTCAAGCGCAGCTTCAACCGTGGCACGCACATCGTCAGCCATGCCTTCGCCAAAGAATTCCTTAGGGAGACCAATGCGCAGACCATTCAGCGGTTTGTTCAGATCGCGTGTGTAATCCTCGGTCTCACGTTGCAACGAGGTTGAATCACGTTCATCAAAACCGGCCATGGCATTGAGCATCAAGGCGCAGTCTTCTGCGCTCTTGGCCATGGGGCCCGCTTGGTCGAGCGAAGACGCAAAGGCGATCATGCCGTAGCGGGAGACCACGCCGTATGTCGGCTTGAGGCCGGTCAGACCGCACAGCGAGGCCGGCTGACGAATCGAGCCGCCGGTGTCGGTGCCGGTGACGGCTGGCGCCAGACGCGCCGCGATTGCGGCAGCCGAACCACCGGAGGAGCCGCCAGGAACACGCTTGGTATCCCACGGATTCTTCACCGGGCCGAAGTAGGAGGTCTCGTTGGATGAACCCATCGCGAACTCGTCCATGTTCAGCTTTCCTAGCGTCACAACACCGGCCTGCTTGAGCTTGGTCACAACGGTGGCGTCATAGGGGCTGACGAAGTTGTGCAACATCTTAGAACCACAGGTGGTCAACCAACCCTCGGTACAGAAGATATCCTTGTGACCGAGCGGGATACCCAGCAGCGGGGACTTTTCGCCAGCGGCTCGACGCGCATCCATCTCGGCCGCCTGAGCTAAGGTCTTGGCGCGATCCAAGGTAACGAAGGCATTGATTTCTGGGTTGAGCTTTTCGATGCGGTCAAGGAAAACCGTAGACAACTCGACGCTGGAAACCTGCTTGGCTTCAAGGGCTGCGGACAACTCACGCAGCGAGGCGTTAATCAAGTCACTCATTCGATGACCTTTGGCACGAGATAGAGGCCGGCTTCGGTCTCGGGCGCAACAGATTGGAAGGCTTCGCGACGATTCTGCTCGGTGACGGCGTCCGCGCGAAGGCGCTGGACCACGTCCACGGCATGCGCCATGGGGGTAACCCCAGTCGTATCAACCGCCTGCATGGCTTCGATAAGACCGAAAATACCGTTCAACTGGTCGCGGGCAGTCGCCGCTTCATCAGGGGAAATTTCTATGCGGGCAAGGCGGGCGATCCGCTGCACTTGTTCGATATCGAGAGACATGCTCGGAAATGCTTCTTTAAGGGCTTATTCTGGAAAGCACGATAGGGTATCATAAGTGCCTCTATTCGCCCTACCCACGGGCAGCCGCTTGCGCTACTTTCGTCGTTAAACAAGCTTTCATTTGACGCCAAACTGACCGAAAACACACCGATGTTTAACTCCCTACGCTCCTATTTCTCGAACGACCTCGCCATTGACCTTGGCACCGCCAATACCCTGATCTACGTCCGTGGCAAGGGCATTGTCCTTGACGAGCCATCGGTCGTCGCCATCCGCACCGAGGGCGGCCCCAATGCTAAGAAG
This sequence comes from uncultured Rhodocyclaceae bacterium, assembly GCA_964499485.1. Classification (GTDB taxonomy): domain Bacteria; phylum Pseudomonadota; class Gammaproteobacteria; order Burkholderiales; family Rhodocyclaceae. The sequence goes on from CAZCLF010000027.1 coordinate 2,056, forward strand.
ACCATTCAGGCAGTCGGTGTAGCGGCCAAGCAGATGCTCGGCAAGACGCCTGGCAATATCACCGCGATCCGCCCGATGAAGGACGGTGTGATTGCAGACTTCACCGTGACTGAGCAAATGCTCAAGCAGTTCATCAAGAAGGTGCATGACTCGCGTCTGTTCTCGCCGAGCCCACGCATCATCATTTGCGTGCCTTGCGGCTCGACCCAGGTGGAGCGCCGCGCGATTCGCGAGTCCGCCCTCGGCGCAGGCGCCTCGCAGGTATATCTGATTGAAGAGCCGATGGCAGCTGCTATCGGCGCCGGCCTGCCAGTCTCTGACGCCACCGGCTCCATGGTGGTTGATATCGGTGGTGGCACCACTGAAGTCGGCGTCATCTCTCTGGGCGGCATGGTCTATGCAGGTTCTGTGCGCGTTGGCGGCGATAAATTTGATGAAGCCATCATCAACTATATCCGTCGCAACTACGGCATGCTGATCGGCGAAACCACCGCTGAAGCGATCAAGAAGCAGATTGGTTCTGCCTTCCCGGGTTCCGAAGTCAAGGAAATGGAAGTCAAAGGACGTAACCTGGCCGAAGGTATTCCACGCAGCTTCACGATTTCTTCCAACGAAATTCTTGAAGCATTGACCGACCCGCTGAACCAGATTGTCGGTGCCGTGAAGATTGCCCTCGAACAAACCCCGCCAGAGCTGGGTGCGGATATCGCCGAAAAGGGCATGGTCCTCACCGGCGGCGGTGCGCTACTGCGTGACCTTGACCGCCTGCTAATGGAAGAAACCGGTCTGCCGGTGCTGGTCGGCGACGATCCGCTGACCTGCGTAGTGCGCGGCTCAGGCCTCGCACTAGAAAAGATGGACAAACTCGGTAGTATTTTTGCGAACGAGTAAACACTAAGCCCGTTAAGGTGCAAAGCGGCGCATAAGTTGCGCCGCTTTTGCATTCCAGGGCCATCACCTTGATGTCAGTTGTCGGTCACTCCCCTCCGCCCTTCTTCAAACGTGGGGTCGCACCGCTCGCGCGGCTGGCGATCTTCACGGCATTGTCGCTGTTTCTGCTCGTCGTCGATTTGCGTTTCCGCACGCTCGATATGTTGCGGGCAACGATCGCCACAGCCATCTACCCATTGCAGCAATTGGCTTATCGCCCGGTTGAGTTTGTTGGCGGAGCTGGACAGTACTTTGCATCCTTAACCACGCTGCAGCGCGAAAATACTGAATTGCGTGATCGCCAGTTGGCCATCGCCAACCAACTATTGCGCCAAGAACATCTTGAACTAGAAAATCAGCGCCTGCGGGCACTGCTCGACATGCGTGACCGCCAGCCAGCCAAGGGCAGTGTGGCTGACATTCTCTATGCAGCCCGCGACCCCTTCTCCCGTCGGGTTTTCATCGACAAAGGGCAGCAACAAGGAATCAGCAGCGGCCAGGTCGTGGTTGATGATATTGGGGTAGTGGGACAAGTTACCCGGGTTTATCCGTTACTCAGTGAAGTCACCCTGCTCACTGATAAGCACCAAGCTATCCCCGTTCAATCACAACGTAGCGGCCTGCGTGCCGTACTCGCTGGGGCCGGGGCAGGCCTGATGGAGTTACGCTATCTGCCCGCCAATGCTGAAATTGTCGAAGGCGACATCCTAGTGACATCGGGGCTAGATGGCATTTACCTTCCCGGACTTCCGGTCGCCCGCGTTAGTAAAATCGACCGTGATGCCGCCTATACGTTTGCACGGATTCTGTGCGAGCCGCTGGCGGGAATCGAGCGCAATGGGCAGGTCCTCGTTCTTTCGCCACGCGAACTGCCCGCAGCACGCCCTGAAGATGCACCATTACGCAGTGCTGATGCCGTACCGGGTAAGGGCGCCAAAATCAATCGCGGTGCTGCCGCCAAGGGACACTAAGCATGCAGCCAACCAACTCCTCCCGGCGAATTCTGCTGCCTGTCAAAGGCTGGTTCATCATCCTCAGTCTGTTTGGCGCGTTATTCCTCAATTTGCTCCCGATTGGCCGGGTCTCTGGTGTGCCTGATTGGGTCGCACTGGTGCTTGCCTTTTGGTGTGTGCGCGAGCCACTCAAAGTGGGCATGGCAGCTGGTTTTGTACTTGGCGTCATTGCTGATGTGGCGGATGCCAGCCTGATGGGGCAACATGCACTTGCCTATGTCCTTCTTGCGTTTGCGGCTTCGGGCTTGTCGCGTCGGATTCTCTGGTTCCCCTTAGGGCAGCAGGCTTTGCATATTCTTCCACTGCTCTTTGGTGCCCAACTGGTCATGCTATTGGTCCGCATGTCGAGTGGCGCTGAGTTTCCGGGGGTACTGTACTTATTGGCACCCGTGATTGCGGCCCTGCTGTGGCACCCCATCACCTACCTGCTCCTCATGCCGCAATATCGGCCTGTAGATAGAGACGAAAATCGTCCTATATGAACCTGCGGCCCTCATCAACCTCCATGCATAATCGACTCAGCATCCCATTCTCTAGCAACGCAATTCTTGCGCGCTTGACGGGGAGTGGTGACTACCGCTTGCATGGGGAATGGGCTCACCCGACTCTGAATCAACGCTGAGATGGAATTCAAACACCCTCAGCAAGAACTCGAACGCTTTCGCAAGCGGCTCGGCTTTGCCACAGCGTTTGTCCTAGTGTTCTTTGGCATTCTGCTGCTACGTTTTATTTGGCTCCAGCTGATCCAGCACGACTACTATCAAACCCGTGCTGAAGATAATCGCATCGCATTGGTACCGATCACCCCGAATCGCGGCCTCATCATTGATCGCAATGGTGTCGTGCTGGCTCGCAACTACTCGGCCTATACCCTCGAAATTACGCCGAGTAAGGTGCCGAACTTCGATGCCACTATTGATCAATTAGCCGAGCTCATTGATATTCAACCGCGCGATAGAAAACGTTTCAAAAAACTGCTTGAGGAATCAAAGAACTTTGAGTCGCTACCGATCCGCACTCGACTAACCGATGTAGAAGTAGCCCGCTTTATTGCCCACCGTTATCGTTTCCCCGGCGTGGACATCAAAGCTCGCCTGTTTCGCCAATACCCTGAAGGCGAGTTCGCCTCTCATCTGCTCGGCTATATCGGTCGTATCAATGCTGCTGATGTAGTAAAAATCGAAGAAGCTGAACAAGAACTTAACTACCGTGGCACTGACCATTTTGGCAAAACCGGCTTGGAACAGCGTTACGAGCTGGATCTGCACGGCGTCTCTGGCTTTGAACAAGTCGAAGTTGATGCCGGTGGGCGTGCCGTGCGTACGCTTGCGCGGACCGCTCCGGTAGCCGGCAATAATCTAACGCTCACTATCGATGCCAAGCTACAGCGCGTTGCCGAACAGGCGTTTGGCGATCGGCGCGGCGCATTGATTGCTATCGAACCTGAAACTGGCGGCATTCTGGCCTTCGTCTCAATGCCTAACTACGACCCGAATCTGTTTGTTGACGGCATTGACACGCAAAGCTGGCGGGAGCTGAACGACTCGCCCAACAAACCGATGGTCAATCGCGCAATCAACGGCGCCTACCCCCCAGGCTCGACTTTCAAGCCTTTTATGGCGCTAGCCGCCCTAGAAACAGGAAAGCGCCGCCCAGAGCAAGCGATCGCAGATCCCGGCTTCTTCACATTCGGGAACCACACCTTCCGCGATGACAAGAAGGGGGGGCATGGCATGGTCGACATGTATAAATCCATCGTTGAGTCGTGCGACACCTATTACTACCTCCTTGCCAATGACATGGGCATCGACAATATCGCCGCGTTCATGAGCCAACTCGGCTTCGGTAGCCGCACCGGGGTTGATATTGAAGGTGAGGCAAAAGGGATTCTTCCGTCGACGCAATGGAAGAAAGAGCGATTCAAAAAGCCTGAACAACAAAAATGGTACGCAGGTGAGACCATCTCCATCGGCATCGGGCAGGGCTACAACGCCTACACCCCAATTCAGCTCGCTAACGCCACCGCGACATTGGCCAACAACGGCGTCATGTTCAAGCCACACTTGGTTAAGTACGTCACCGACACACGCAGCGGCGCCAAGCGCTTAATTGAACCGCAACCCGTGAAAACCCTGCCGTTCAAACCCGAGAACATCGAAGTCATCAAGAAAGCCATGGTTGGCGTGAACGTTGAAGGCACCGGAGCACGTGCCTTTGCTAATGCGGGTTACGTGGCGGCCGGCAAGACCGGGACAGCGCAAGTTTTCTCCCTCAAGGGCGCACAGTACAAGGGCCACCATGCCACGAAGGAGGAGTTGCGTGACCACGCCCTCTACGTCGCTTTTGCACCAGCTGACAAGCCAACCATTGCGCTTGCAGTCCTTGTCGAGAATGGTGGATTCGGTGCGCAAGCCGCAGCACCTATCGCGCGCCAGGTCTTTGACTACTACCTGCTTGGGAAGGTGCCCGCCACACCAGCCCCGCGCGACGACGCCGCCAAGGAAGCTGACGAATGAACATTCTGCGCCAGTGGATACAGCGTCTGATTGCACCAATCGACCCGATTCTGATGCTTCTGACGGGCATTCTGTTTTTGTACGCCTTTCTGGCTGTTTATAGCGCATCCCCCGAACGCGCGAGCAATCAGCTCATGAACACACTGGTCGCCTTATTGGTGATGCGCGTACTGGCCCAGATCCCTCCGCAACGCTTGATGCAACTGGCCCCCCCCATTTTTATTGGTGGAGTATTCCTGCTTATCTGTGTCGCCTTATTCGGCGACATTTCTAAGGGTGCGCGCCGCTGGCTCAATGTTGGCTTCATGCGAATCCAGCCTTCCGAACTCATGAAAATTGCCATGCCGTTGATGTTGGCTTGGTATTTCCAGAAATACGAAGCCCACCTGCGTCTACGTGACTTCGGGATTGCCGCCATTTTGTTGATGATCCCGACTGCACTGATTGCACGTCAGCCAGACCTAGGTACAGCCATCCTCGTCTTTGCGGCAGGGTTTTATGTCATCTTCTTTGCCGGGCTGCCCTGGAAAATTATCATCGGTATGGTGATCGGCGCCCTCGCCTGTGCCCCCGTGGCATGGACACTGCTGCACGATTACCAGCGGCATCGCATTCTGACCCTGCTCGACCCGGAAAAAGACCCGCTCGGAAAGGGCTTTCACATCATCCAGTCCACGATTGCTATTGGCTCCGGCGGTTTTTTTGGTAAGGGCTGGGGGCAAGGTACTCAAACGCAGCTGGAATTCATCCCAGAGCGCCATACGGACTTTATCTTCGCCGTACTGTCGGAAGAACTAGGCCTGCTTGGTAACCTGTTTCTGCTAACCATTTACGCCATGCTGATCGGACGCGGCCTGATGATTGCCGCTAATGCCGCCACCCTGTTTTCACGTCTCATGGCAGGCGCCATCAGTATGATTTTCTTTACCTATGCATTTGTGAATATGGGCATGGTGTCGGGCATCCTGCCGGTGGTAGGCGTCCCTCTCCCCTTCATGAGTTATGGCGGTACGGCACTGGTAACGCTGTCAGTCGGCATCGGCATCTTGATGTCGATCCACCGTAACCGCATGCTCCTGCAAAAATGATGAGCCGCCTCTTCCTTGCACTGCTGCCCTTGCTACTTGCCGCGTGTGGCTCACAGCCACCCCGTCCGGTTGAAGTACGCAATGAGACAGCGACTCCCATTGCCAAGCCTGCTGACAAGCCCGTCACTAAACGTGGCGGTGGTTATTATCTTGACGATGGCCCCGGCGACAACGAGCCCCCAGCCGAGGTGCTAGCCGCTACGCCGGATGCAGTCCCACGCGTGGAGCCGCTGCATCGCTTTGCCAATCGTCCTTACAACGTGCTGGGTAAAAGCTATACCCCCATGAGCACACGCCAGCCCTACAAGGCCACGGGCATTGGCAGTTGGTATGGCAAGAAGTTTCATGGCCAGAAAACGTCCAGCGGCGAGCCCTACGACATGTATGGCATGACTGCAGCGCACCCAACACTGCCAATTCCCTCGTATGTGCGTGTCACTAGCGAAGCCACCGGCAAGAGCGTAGTGGTACGGGTAAATGATCGGGGCCCTTTTCACTCAAACCGCATCATCGACCTTTCGTACACCGCGGCATGGAAGCTTGGCTACATCGGCAGTGGCAGCAGCCGCGTCACGGTGGAGCTGCTCCATCCCGAGCAAGATACGGCTATCGCAAGCGCGAGCGAACCTGCACCCAAACCTGTAGTGAGCGAGAGTGTGACCACGGCGCCAATCTCCCCCGCAAGTCCTGCGGCTGCTGGGGCTTACATCCAATTGGCCGCCTTCGGCAACCCAGATAACGCTGAGGCCTTCCGCAGCCATATCGCGCGTGAGTTCGACTGGCTGGCGGACCGTCTGCGGCTGGAGCCCGGCGGCAATGTCATGCGGGTACAGGCAGGCCCGTTCCGTGATCGCGCTGAAGCCGAAAGCCACGCCGAACGGATCCGTGCGGCGACGGGGAGTAAACCCACTATCTTGATGCGCTGAACCAAGCCGGGAGCCGGCGGTCCATCACGGTATACTTTGCCCTTTGTATCTGTTGACCCGCCATGTACCCGATTCGCTCCCTCTGCCTGATCCTGCTGACCTCCTTGTTGTCTTGGGGTGCGCTGGCACAATCCGCCCCTCCCCCTGCCCTTGCGGCCAAAGCATGGCTGTTGATTGACAACGGCAGCAACCAGATTCTCGCAGCCCAAGACCCAGATACCCGCATCGAGCCCGCATCGCTGACCAAGCTGATGACAGCCTATTTGGCGTTCTCGGCGATCAAACAGGGCGTCCTCAAGCAGGATCAGACCATACCCGTCTCTGAGCAGGCTTGGAAAACCGATGGTTCCAAGATGTTCATCGAGCCGCGCAAGCCGGTCACGGTGGCCGAGCTATTGCGCGGCATGATCGTGCAGTCCGGTAACGATGCCTGTATTGCGCTGGCCGAAGCCATTGCCGGATCGGAAGCCAAGTTCGTCGAGATGATGAACCGTGAGGCGCAGCGCCTTGGGCTCAAGGGCACCCAGTTTGCCAACGCCACTGGCCTTACCCATCCACAGCACTACGCCACCGTGCGTGATCTGGCCACACTGACCTCGGCGCTAATTCGTGACTTCCCTGAGTTCTATCCGCTCTACTCGCAGAAGGAATTCCGCTACAACAACATCACGCAACCTAACCGTAACCGCCTGCTCTGGCTTGACCCCAGCGTGGATGGCGTCAAGACGGGCCACACCGAGGCAGCAGGCTACTGCCTGATTTCCTCCAGTCTGCGCGGGCCTCGCCGCCTGATCTCAGTGGTCGTGGGCACCGCCTCCGACAATGCCCGCGCGCAGGAATCACTCAAGCTGCTCAACTACGGCTTCCAGAACTTCGATGCCGTGCGCCTCTACTCTAAGGGGCAGGCACTGTCTGAGTTGAAAGTATTCAAGGGCTCACAACGTAAGGTCAAGGCTGGCTTCACACAAGACTTTGTACTCTCATTACCGAAGGGCGCTGCCGAACGTCTCAAGGTTGAACTGGTCAGCCAGCAGCCGCTGATCGCCCCACTGCAAGTAGGTCAGCGTATCGGCACCCTCAAGGTCTCCGTCGATGACAAGCCGCTCGGTGAGTTTGCCGTCCAAGCACTCGACGAGGTTCCAGTTGCCGGGCTGCTGGGTCGCCTGTGGGGCGCCATCCTGCTGTTCTTTGAATAAGCCGACATCATGAGCGCTGCCTACCTCAACGGAGAAATCAAGCCCCTGAGCGAAACCCGCGTTTCGGTCATGGACCGTGGCTTTCTTTTTGGTGACGGCATTTATGAGGTCATCCCGGTTTATTCGCGTCGCCCGTTCCGCATTGAAGAACACCTAGACCGGCTGGCCGCCAGCTTAGAAGGCATACGTTTACAGAATCCGCACAGTCGCAGTGAGTGGATCCGCATCATCGAACAGGTTATCGCTGCGTCAGACAGCGCAGATCAGCAAGTCTGCATCCAAGTCACGCGTGGCGAAATGGCGGTGCGTAACCACGCTTTCCCCGCCACCGTTGTCCCCACTGTGCTGGTGTTTAGTGAACCCCTGACACCACCTGCGGCTGCGCTACGTACACATGGCGTGGGCGCGGTATCAGCGGCGGACATTCGCTGGCTGCGCTGCAATATCAAAGCGACGTCGCTGCTCGCCAACTGTCTGCTGCGCCAGCTTGCTGTGGATGCCGGCTGTGCCGAGACGATTTTGTTCCGCGATGGCCTGCTGACTGAGGGCGCCGCTGCCAACATCTTCGTGGTGCGTAACGGCACCCTGCTGGCGCCCCCCAAGAACCACCTGATGCTACCCGGCATCACCTACGACGTTGTGCTGGAGCTTGCAGTCATGCACCAGCTGCCGCATCGTATTTGTGAAATTACCGAGGTCGAGGTACGCAGTGCCGATGAGCTAATGATGACATCCTCGACGCGCGAGGTGCTGCCCATCACACAGTTGGATGGCAAGCCTATTGGCAGCGGGCAGCCGGGCCCTGTGACACAACACATGATCGACTGGTATCAGGATTACAAACGCACAGTGATGCACGGAGATAAACCATGAGCGCAAACGATCGCAAGCCGCTGCTTGAGTTCCCCACCGATTTCCCGATCAAGATCATGGGCCACAATCATCCGGACATGCTCGAGACGATTACCCTGGTGGTCCAGCAACACGCGCCGGACCATGATCCGAGTACGGTCGAGGTACGCCCCTCCAGCAAAGGCACGTACGTCGGCCTGACCTATACGATCCGAGCCGTGTCACAAGAGCAGCTGGACGACTTATACCGTGCGCTCACAGCGCATCCGATGGTAAAGGTTGTACTCTGAGCCCGATGCAGTTTCGTGAGCTGGGACAAGTCGCCTATGCACCCACATTGCAGGCGATGCGCGAGTTCACCACCCTGCGCAATACCAACACACCAGACGAAGTTTGGTTACTGGAGCACCCGCCTGTCTTCACGCTAGGACTGGCCGGGAAAGCCGAACATTTGCTCAGTGCCACTGACATTCCAGTCGTGAATATTGATCGAGGTGGGCAAATTACCTATCACGGCCCAGGACAGCTGGTGGCCTACCTGCTCCTTGATCTGAATCGCCGACCTTACAAAGTACGCCAGTTAGTGGAGCGCATGGAGTTGGCACTGATCAACCTATTGGCTGACTACGGCATCGTCGCCGAACGCCTTGCTGGGGCCCCCGGGGTGTACGTCAATGGCGCCAAGATTGCTGCACTGGGCTTACGCGTGCAGAAAGGCTGCACGTATCACGGCCTGGCACTGAACGTCGATATGGACTTGAGCCCGTATCAATCAATCAACCCCTGTGGGTACCCTGGCATGGCGGTCACGCAGCTGCAGGATCTGGCCCCGGGGGTTAAAATGCAGGATGTCCGCAGCGCCCTGCAGCGGCACTTACAAGCAGCACTGGATTAAACCCATGAGCGCACCTGAAAAGCAACGCGGCGCGGCCAAGACGGCGCGTATCCCGATTAAGATCGTGCCGCTCGAGGAAGCCCTGAAAAAACCAGACTGGATTCGTGTGCGCCTTGCGCCTGCCAGCAGCCGTTTCAGCGAGGTGAAGCAAATCCTACGCGAGCAGAAGTTGCATACCGTCTGCGAGGAAGCCTCCTGCCCGAACATCAGCGAATGCTTTGGCAAAGGCACCGCGACTTTCATGATCATGGGCGATCTGTGCACTCGCCGCTGCCCCTTCTGCGATGTCGGTCACGGCAAGCCCCTGCCGCTGGACCCCGATGAGCCCCGTCACCTGGCCGAAACCATTGCTGCACTGAAACTCAAATACGTGGTCATCACCAGCGTCGACCGCGATGACCTGCGCGACGGCGGCGCCAAACACTTCGCCGACTGCATCAACGAAACGCGGGCGCTTTCACCTAACACCACCATCGAAGTGCTGGTACCTGACTTCCGCGGACGCCTCGATGTTGCGGTGAACATCATGACCATGGCACCGCCTGATGTCATGAACCACAATTTGGAAACTGTGCCACGCCTCTACAAAGAAGCACGTCCAGGCTCGGATTACTGGCACTCGCTCAAGCTACTGAAGGACTTCAAGGCCAATAACCCGAACGTTCCGACCAAGTCCGGTCTGATGGTAGGCATTGGCGAAACCGACGAGGAAATCATTGAGGTGATGCGCGATCTGCGTGCCCACGATGTAGACATGCTAACCATCGGTCAGTATCTGGCGCCCTCCGGCCATCACCTGCCCGTACGTCGCTACGTGCACCCGGATGTGTTCAACCACTTCGCTGCGCTGGCCGCCGAAATGGGTTTCAGCCACGCTGCCTGCGGCCCGATGGTACGCAGCAGCTACCACGCAGACCAACAAGCGCACGCTGCCGGTATCGAGTAAGCGCCTTAGGCCGGCGCTTTCAACAGGCGCTCGATTTCTGCATGCAACTGGGCAAAGTCAGGCGCACCAAGGTAGCGCTTCACGATATGCCCCTGTTTGTCGATCAGGAAGGTCGTCGGGGTGAGGCGAATATCGCCAAAGGCCTTGGCAGCGCTGCCATCGGCATCATGTGCCACAGGAAATGGCAGCCCATTTTTGCTGGCATAGGCCGCAATGAAAGCCGGGGTGTCGTAATCCATGGCAATCGCAACCGTCTCATAGCCTTGCCCGACGTAAGTACGATATGTGTCAATCAGCGCAGGCATTTCTTTGACGCAGGTGGTACAACTCGTCGCCCAAAAGTTAACAAGGAGCACCTTGCCGCGCAACGCATTCAGTTCGAGCTTTTCACCTTGATAAGTCGTGAGTGTAAGCGCAGGTGCAGATGACTTTTGTGCGACAATTAAATACGCGCTAACGGCGATCAAAAGAATCAATACGCCGAGTGCCGCCTTAAGTTTTCCATTCATGAGAACACACCGTCAGGTGGGTGGAGGGGGAATGATGGGCAGCTCGGATTGTCCGGGTTTTGGCCGGCGCTGTCATCCCGAAAAACCAAGGAGGGAACTGTGAAGATAGATCTGCGCAAGATTTACCGCTTTACGCCAATGGAACATACAGCGGGGTCCCCGCTGCCCAGCGGTGGTGACATCTATTATGAGTGTACGGTTTGCAATGGTGTAATTAGTTCTGTACCTCGCATCGCCTCAGCCTGCGAATGCGGTAACCTGACCGGCAATGGTGGGGAAGCCGTAATCAAGGAAGTCGACAAGGTTAACCCGGTGCGCGGCAAGCTTAAATAAATGAGTCGTTGTAGTTTCAGTGCGTGAGTTAAACCCCCAGCAACGCGAAGCAGTTCGCCATCTTGATACTCCACTCCTTGTGCTGGCAGGCGCTGGGAGTGGCAAGACTGGGGTGATCACGCACAAGATCGCCTATCTGGTGAAGGAATGCGAGATTGCTGCTCAGCACATCGCCGCCATTACCTTTACCAACAAAGCCGCCCGTGAGATGCATGAGCGTGTGGAAAAGCTACTTGGCAGCAATGCGGCCAATGGCCTGACCGTTAGCACCTTTCACTCGCTGGGCGCACGGCTGTTGCGGCAAGAGGCTAAACACTGCGGCCTCAAGCCTGGTTTCTCCATTCTCGATGCCGCCGATACCACCGCCTTATTCCAAGACCTGCTCGGTGCAACCGCCGACAAGGGGCATGTACGGGCAGTGCAGACCCGGATCTCGTTGTGGAAGAACGCCCTGCTTGATCCAGAGGCGGCGGCTAAGGCTGCAGTGGATGAGCTGGAGCATGGTGCCGCCAAATGCTATGCCGAATATCAGCGCACCTTGCAGGCCTACCAGGCCGTCGATTTTGATGATCTAATCCGCGTCCCAGTCCTCTTGTTCGAGCAGAACCCAGACGTATTGTCGCGCTGGCAAAATCGGCTGCGGCACTTGCTAGTCGATGAATACCAGGACACGAATACCTGTCAGTACCGCATGATGAAGTTGCTGGCAGGCCCACGCGCTTCATTTACGGCAGTCGGCGATGACGATCAATCCATCTATGCATGGCGTGGTGCCGATATTGAAAACATTCGCGCACTACAGCACGACTACCCAACGCTAAAGATCATCAAGCTAGAGCAGAACTATCGTTCGACCACACGCATCCTGCATGCGGCGAACAGTCTGATTGCACACAACCCCAAGGTGTTTGAAAAGCGCCTATGGTCAGACAAAGGCCATGGCGAAGCGATTAGTGTGACGACATGTCGCGATGGCGACCAAGAAGCTGAATGGGTCGCCACCCGTCTGCTCACACATAAATTTGAACACCGCAGCAAGTGGAGCGATTACGCCATCCTGTATCGCGGCAATCACCAAGCCCGCGCTTTTGAACAGCAGCTTCGCAATAACAAAATTCCTTACCAGCTCTCCGGTGGTCAGTCCTTCTTCGAGCGAACAGAAATTAAGGACGTCATCAGCTACCTGCGTCTGCTCGCCAATAGCGATGAAGATCCGGCATTCATCCGCGCCATTACTACGCCGCGCCGCGGTATTGGTGGCGCGACGCTGGAAGCGCTGGGCACCTATGCCGGACAGCGACATATCAGCCTATTTGCTGCCGCCTGCGAAGCCGGTGCTGAGCAACACGTTAATGCCAAGGCACTGGCCTCGGTGCGTGAATTCTGTGACTTCATCAATCGCATGGAATGGCGCGCGGTGAAGGAACCTGCGGCTGTCGTACTCAATGATCTATTGCGCGCCATTGGCTACGAAACCTACCTGTTCGAAAGCCTTGAGCCACGCGAGGCCGAAAGCAAATGGGCGAACGTGAACGACTTTGTTGGCTGGCTCGGCCGCAAGGGTGAAGACGAAAGTAAAACGCTCGTCGAGCTCACCCAGACCATTGCCTTGATCACCATGCTCGACAAGCAGGATCAGGAAAGCGATGCCGTTCAGCTGGCAACCCTGCATGCGGCCAAAGGCTTGGAGTTCCAACATGTGTTTCTCGTCGGTATTGAGGAAGGCCTGCTGCCCCACCGCGAATCACTTGACCCAGCCAAACTTGAAGAGGAACGCCGGCTCATGTATGTCGGCATCACCCGTGCACGTGCCAGCCTAACCCTGACTCATTGCGAGAAACGCAAACAAGGTAAGGAGTGGCGCGATTGCGAACCCTCGCGGTTCATTGGCGAAATGGGCACCGAGCTCAAACTATCCAATCCGCGCACAACGACCAGCGTGGGCAAAGAAGAGGGCAAGGCCAAACTAGCGCGCTTCCGGGAAATGCTGGCAACCAAAAGCTGATCAAATTGGGCTTTTGCTAGAAAAACGACAATAAAAAAGCCAGCGCACGCGCTGGCTTTTTTATTGGAATCGCGCTTAATGCTTACTTCATCATGAAGGCAACGGCGCGGGTCAGCTCTTCTTCGGTAGCATCAGCAGCGCCACCCTTAGGAGGCATCGCGCCCTTGCCCTTAATGCCGCTGGCAACAAGCGCCTTCAGATTACCACCCAACCGTGATGCCCATGCTGCCTGATCATGTGCCTTGGGTGCGCCCATGGCACCACTGCCATGGCAAGCAGCGCAGGCTGCGTTGTAGAGCTCTTCGCCGCTTCGATTCCCGGCATTCGCTGCAACTGCAGTGACTTCGACGGCAGCAACCGGGGCAATGCGATCATCGGCAGAAGCATCGCCATCAGCGGGCGTGCTCTTCGAAAAGCCAGCGCCAAAAGCAACCAATAGAAGAAAACCGGCAATCACCAGAAAGATGATTTGCAAACTGCTCAGACCTTCATGCGATTCTTTTGGAGCGGACATGTGGGTTCCTTGTAAGCAAGTTTAATTTATGGCGGCATTATATCGACTTCCGGCCAAATCCGGGGACCTCAGCGGCGGGTTGGACGGACGGCGGCAAACAAGCTATCCTTCACGCCTTCGCGCCCGTAGCTCAGCTGGATAGAGTATTGCCCTCCGAAGGCAAGGGTCGGACGTTCGAATCGTCTCGGGCGCGCCAGTATCAAGCCAAATGGGCATCTCACGTGAGATGCCCATTTTCTATTGCGCTGACCAAGCTTAAGCGTTCATTTCCATCAAATGCCCCTCATTCGTCCGCTATGCTGAGGACAGACAAGGAGCCTCTAATGGAAAAACAAATGCATTCGCTGCGGGATTTATTCACGCAACTCGGCTTAGAAAGCGACCCTGCAGCAATCGCGCGGTTTTGCGCAAAGCATGCGCCATTGCCTGACGAAACCACATTAGCAAACGCGCCGTTCTGGTCAGTGCAGCAAGCGCAATTACTCTGTGAGTCTGTCCGTGACGACGCTGATTGGGCGGCAGTGGTCGATCAGCTGGATGTGATGTTGCGGCAAAAGCCTGCTGCCTAGGCCTTATTGCTGGTAGGTGATTTCCAGCTCAGTGTCTAAGCCTGTGACGGTTTCTAGCACGCGCTCGACCAAGTCGACATCGGTATCCGACCAGTTAGCTTCCGGGCTTTCCGACGTTGTGCACAAAGGCGCAATATCAAAGTCAATATAACTTTCACCGATCTTGAGAACCTCAATTCCCGATGGGTGCTCGACAAACTCCCAGTCATCAGGAATCTCCATTTCAGCGCGAATTAATACAGTTAATTTTTTCATGGTGGAGCTCCAAGTCTGTCAGACCCGTACTGTATCCCGCTCCGGCCGGAATACCCAACAATTCGATACAAATATGAAATAACGAAATTGCGTTGCCTGCGTTAATCGATGTAAATTCATTAAGACAGTAAAACCTAAAGGAAGCATGCCATGTCGATCTATCGATTTATTTCACGCACTACGCTCGTTGCATTTGTCCTGGGTCTGACAGTTCAAACACCTGCTTTTGCAGACAAGCCCGATTGGGCCGGCGGTGGAAAGGGAGGGAAACATGGTGACCATGATGAATACAAAGGCGGGAAAAAGCACAAGTCAGGCCCATCGTCTCAAAACGCTGTCCAAATTAACATTGGGGGCTACTTCGGCAGCTCTCAGCGTCAACTAGCCAATGATTTTTACGGCGCTGAGTTCCGTGCAGGACACTGCCCTAAAGGCTTAGCCAAAAAACACAATGGCTGTATGCCTCCGGGGCAAGCAAAGAAATGGGCACTCGGCAAACCATTACCTAGCTCCGTGACTTACTACAGTGTGCCAGCGGGGGTTGTTGCCCGTATTGGCGCCCCTCCTGCTGGGTACAAGTATGTTCGTGTTGCTGCGGATATCCTAATGATTGCCGTAGGCACCAGTATGGTCGTTGATGCCATTGAGGACCTTGGCAGTATGTGACGTCCCGAGAAACACCCATCAAACATCGCGACAGCGCGATGTTTGATGGGGCTTCGGCCGGATTGACAAGGTGTCCATTCGAGCACTATAGTTTGAGTGCACGGATGAACACTGGAGATTGAGATGGCTGAATACGATAAAGATCGCGACTACCTAGGTCGCTTACAAGACTACTACGCTGAAAGTCGTCGGATCCCATCGCTACAACGCATCTGCGAACTAATGGGGTTTGCTTCTAAAACGGCAGCCAGGAAATTATTGATGCGCCTTGAAGGCGAACGCTTTGTCGAGCGTACGCCGGATGATGATGCCTGGATTCCTGCACAACGTTTTTTTGAACGCGCCCTCGCTGACCATGCAGTCCCAGCTGGTATGCCGGTCAGTGCCGAGAATGGTGCGGAGCCCTTCATGGTCGACGACTATGTTGTGCAGAAGCCCTCACGCACGGTCATGATTCCGGTAAAAGGAGACTCCATGATCAATGCGGGGATTCACAATGGTGATATTGCGGTTGTCGAACGCGGCACCGGCGCCAGTAAGGGTGATTTCGTGATCGCCATTGTTGACAACGAGTTCACACTTAAAGAACTGGGGATCGAGCGCGGCAAGTTCATCTTGATCCCACACAACCCCGCCTATCCTGTCATCCGCCCCCAAGGCGAACTCGAGATTTTTGGTGTCATGGTCGGTCTTGTACGCCGTTATACCCATTAACCTCGACAAGGTTACTAACGTAAGGGTTTGTAAAGACTGTCAGCAGCTAAACGATGTCTGCGTTTTTCTCTCTATGGGCGCGTTGCCCGTATGGAGATCATCATGAAATATCGTCTTGCAGCCTCATTGTTTCTAACGGCCTCGGTTTTCGCCGGCAATGTGCATGCAAATGATGCATTGGTCGGTGCCGTGGTCGGCGGTGGTGTCGGTGGCCTAATTGGTCACTCAGTTGGCGGCAATAATGGGGCGATCGTTGGTACGGTGATTGGTGCGGCCGCAGGTGCCTCTATCGCCAACGGAGGTGGGCACGGGCATTATCAAGGTGGGACGTACTATCAGCCCCCACGCTATTACGCGCAACCGGTTTACCACGCTCAGCCTGTGTATTACCAACGCCCGGTCATCGTACCTGCACCGGTTTATTATGCACCTGCACCGCATTACAGGCAGCACCGTCATCATGGCCATCACCATCGCGGCCATCACCATCACGGCTACGGCTATTAATGCACTACCCGCGGCTGCCTAGATAGGCAGCCGCGTCGGGGTTCTCTGCGTTATGTTTGTGGAAGATGCCATCGTTTAATGGTGACCAACAGTCCCCACGTTGGTCAAAAAGTTGCGGTGCATAGTGATAATCGCTGCTTCGGTACGTCCAGTTGACACATCCGCCAGCGTGTATTCATTCATGCAGGCATAAAATGCATCAAGTCCTGCACGCAATGCCCCCGTCAGTAGACAACGCCCCGCCAATGCACAGGGAGGCTCTTCACAATTAACTAGAGGCACATCGCCTTCAAGTCCTTTCAGCGCTTCGCCGAGACGAATGTTTTCCGGTGCCACAGCTAAGACCAAGCCTCCATTACGTCCTCGCAATGCCTTGACTAGACCGAGCTTGCCTAGGCGGTTGGCGACTTTGATCAGGTGGTTGTGAGGCACATCAAATTGCCCTGCGATTTCAGCGATCGTAATTGGTGTGGCACGGTCTTGCTTGCTGAGATACATCAGCATACGCAAACCAAAATCGGTGAAACGGGTCAGTTGCATGAGATCAAAGATTTGAGCGAAAGGTGCGATTGAGGATACATAAGTTGCATTGCAAAAACAACTATTTATCCCCACAGTACGCGCCGCTTGTCGCTATGATGCAGAAGTTTTATTTCTCTGGATACGACACAATGCAACGACACATTTTCCCACTGCTTTTCTTGGTGCTGTCCTCTGCTATTACGCATGCTGCCGAACCGCGTGAGGTCAAAACTGCGTCAGGCATCACAATCAAGATACTCAAGGAAGGGAAAGGTATAAGCCCGAAAGCCAGCGATATCGTGAAGGTGCATTACCGCGGAACGCTCACTGACGGTAAAGAGTTTGACAGCTCCTACAAACGCGGCGAGCCAACTTCATTCCCCTTGAATCAGGTGATTCCGTGCTGGACGGAAGGTATTCAAGCTCTCAAGGTCGGTGGTAAGGCGACGCTCACTTGTCCGCCGCATCTGGCGTATGGCAGTCGCGGTGCAGCTGGTGTGATACCGCCCAATGCCACTTTGATTTTTGAAGTTGAGCTACTGGATATCGCCAAGTAAATTAGCGCTGCCGCAGGGGATCCAGCAAGGGCTTTAGCCCATTGTGGTCAATCTCCTGCATAAGCGCTAACAAGCGCCCAACCTCCCCGGGCGGAAAGCCAGTGCGCGCAAACCAATTTAGATAGTGCCCCGGTAAATCCGCTATCAAACGCCCCTTGTACTTGCCAAAAGGCATTTGCAGGGTAACCAGTCGCTCCAAGTCCTCGGACTTCATGCAGCGTTTTGCAGCATGTCCACTACGACACCATGCGCAACTAAAATTGGAGTTATCTCGCTGCCTTGTCGTTTCTCGCGCAAGGCGGCGTAGAGCGTTTCAGCCTCGGGATAACTGCGCCGCATCAACCCAAGCCATTGCTTCAAACGACCCGGTGTATGTTGAGGTGGCAACTTCTCGCTCACCCTGCACCAGAAGAGCCCAATGAGCTCAAGTACGCTGCACCAATCGTTATTTAGAGGCTCTTTTTGACAGCCTGTATCGATCGCTTTACGAATGCGCAAGGCAAGTAATGGATCAGCGACAGCACCACGGCCCAGCATGACGTCATCGCAACCACTCACATTGCGAATATCGAAATAGTCTTCGACTGTCCAGACCTCACCATTGGCAATCAGGGGCACAGACAAAACCTCACGTATCGGCGCTAGCCACTCCCATCGTGCGGGAGGTTTATATCCGTCCTGCCGTGTTCGTGCATGCACCACCAATTCGGCAGCACCGCCGGCCTCTAACGCTTGAGCACAAGCAAGCGCACGTGACGTATCAACAATACCCAGCCGCATTTTAGCTGTCACTGGAATTGCTGATGGCACTGCCTTGCGTACTGCCGCCACAATCGCATGCAGTAACTCAGGCTCATCGAGCAACGCTGCTCCTCCTCGGTGGCGATTAACCAAGGGGGCTGGGCAGCCAAAATTGATATCAATGCCGGCAGGGTTGAGCTTTGCAAGATGCGCCGCATTCCGCGCCATCATGTCAGGATTTGAGCCCAGCAATTGAATCCGCGTCTTAGTCCCGGTCGGGGTGGTCGATCCCGATCTCAACTCGGGTGACATGCGGAAATACAGGCTATGCGGCAAAACCGTTCCTGTCACACGAATGAACTCGGTGACACACCAATCGTAGGCCTGAGTGCGCGTCAGCACATCTCGCAACACGTCATCGGCGAGCCCCTCCATGGGGGCCAGAATCAAGCGAGGCATTCTACTCAATCAATACAAAGAGAGCATGATAAGCGAGCGCATGCCATTCCCCAAACAAACAAAAAAGCCACTCCGCAGAGTGGCTTTTTTGATGTGTAAATGAAAGCTTACTTCACTAACAGGACCGGCTGTGTGGCAGTTGCCAGGACGCGCTGAGCGACTGACCCTACTAACAGATCAGCAAAGCCGCTACGCCCCTTGGAACCCATTACGATCAGGTCATACTTGCCAGCAGATGCGAACTTGACGATCTCTTCCGACACATGGCCAATGACAATCGCTTGATCGTGTTTAACCTCAGCGGTATCGAGAACTTTGCGTGCGGGCTTGAGCTCTTTTTCACTCAACTCGCGAAGGTAGCTTTCTACCTCGTTTTTGCCGACAAATTGCGAGGCATGGCGGAAAGCCACATCATCATGCACGCTGATCAGCGTGATGCTATCCGTCGAACGCATGTTCTTGGTCAGCTTGGCGGCATACTTGACAGCACTCAGCGAGTGCTTGGAACCATCGGTTGCGACTAGAATTTTCATTATGTTCTCCTTGGACGATAGGCTGAGGATTCGTTACCCACAGCCTCAAGATACGCTGTTTGTGCCCAAGGAGCTTGATCTACCTCAATATAGTTCTACTCAACAGTAACTGACTTCGCTAAATTGCGGGGTTTGTCTACGTCTGTGCCCTTCACCAACGCCACATGATACGAAAGCAATTGCAGTGGCACGACATGGAGCACTGGCGAGAGGAGCCCGTAGTGCTCAGGCAAGCGGATGATGTGCACGCCCTCTGACTCAGGCACCTCCGAGTCGCCATCGGCAAAGACATAGAGCTGGCCGCCACGTGCCTTAACCTCTTGCAGGTTTGACTTGAGCTTCTCCAGGAGCATATCGTTCGGCGCAACCGAGATCACTGGCATGTCACGATCTACGAGCGCCAGCGGGCCATGCTTCAATTCACCGGCCGCATACGCTTCGGCATGAATATAGGAAATCTCCTTGAGCTTGAGCGCACCCTCCATCGCAATTGGATAGTGGTGGCCACGGCCAAGGAAAAGCGCATGATGCTTGTTGGCGAAATGCTGCGCCCACGCTTCGATTTCTGGCTCAAGGGCTAAGACTTTCTGCACAGCCACGGGTAAGTGACGCAGTGCATTCAGATGATTCTGTTCATCTTGCACCGATAGCTTGCCTTGCTGCTTAGCCAGTGCGAGCGTTAATAAGGCGAGCGCAGCAAGCTGGGTGGTAAATGCTTTAGTAGAAGCAACACCAATCTCCGGGCCTGCGCGGGTCAGGAAACGCAACGCGCATTCGCGCACAATCGCTGATTCGGCAACGTTACAGATCGCCAGTGTCATGTGCTGACCACGCTCCTTGGCGTAACGCAAAGCGGCCAAGGTATCGGCCGTTTCGCCACTCTGGGAGATGGCTACGACCAATTGTTCGGAGTCATGTACAGAGACACGATAGCGATATTCGCTAGCGACCTCGACTGAACAGGGAATGCCGACCAACTGCTCAATCCAGTAACGGGCAA
>CAZCLF010000028.1:0-20476 GCA_964499485.1 uncultured Rhodocyclaceae bacterium
TGGAGGTGTTTGGGTCATGGCGGTTGATCATCTATTTCTCACTAGTTCCTCCATGACAATTGCTCAACTTCTGGGGCTTTCACCATTCGCCGCCAATCAACTCCCTCTAGCCTTATTGGGTGTTGTCATTTCATTCATCATGTTTTCCCCTATTGCCGCCCTATTTGGCGCAGGTGGTGGCTTGATTGCAAGGCGGGGGTTAAAGCGTGATCTGTAAATCCCCTAACCTTCCGGTCAAGAGGGACTGCGGAACCGGCGTGGTTTCTCCGGCCAGTCGCTTTCGCGCCGCAGCCCCTTACCTCCAACGTTAGGTGCAACCGGTGACTCATCAACTACAAGTTACAGATCAACCGTCCCAAACCGCTGTGAAGTGGGGGCGCATTATTTTCTGTCTTGTGGGTAGTATTCTCTTGGTTGTTGGTGGTTGGTTCTCCTACAACAACCCGCAGTCCGACGTTTTGCTTTCTGCTACTTGTTTATTTTTTGGTGTGCTTTGTGTCTGGCTAGGCCTTGCTTTGCCTCCTAAGCTCGTGGCTCATTTTGGCTTCAACCTTCCGTGGTTTTTGCCATGACCAAAGCACCTAACCTTTCGGTCAAGCGGACCTGCCGCAAGCGGCAGTCCGCTTACCTCCAACGTTAGCCGTCATGAGCCACGTCCCTCTATCCGCCGCAGAAGTCTGCTCTCGGTTCAAGGTTGAGCCGGTGTTCCCTCTATTTTCAGACAAGGTTGGGGTTGCACTTGAAACACTTCACTTGCAACCACTCAACGCTCTCCGTCATGCGCCGGCTGGTGGTACTAGCGGTTGGTACATATGGGGCGGCGAATCGTTGTCGACAGAGTCAAACTTCTTTAGTCCTTTGCATTTTGCTCATCTAACGGAACGCTTGCCTGACTTGGTTGCTTATCTGGGGTTGCCCCCTGGGTGGCGGGTCTTGCTTGCGCCCGGCTACGAAGATGTTTGGTTTGATGGGGGCCTACTTCAAAATGCCGGCTAACCCTTCGGTCAAGCGGGACTGCGGAACCGGCGTGGTTGCTCCGGTCGGCCGCTTTCGCGCCGCAGCCCCTTACCTCCAACGTTAGGCACACCATGCGCCGCAAATATGGGTCACGCGAACCGTTAGAAGATAGCCCCTCGTTCAGCGAGCGGATTGTTATGGCAATCCTGGCTCCTCTGTTTTTTAACGTCAGTTTGTTAATTTGCCTTGCCTCACTCTCTCGTCGCGCAAGGTTCATTGCTAAAGCTGGCGTTTACGAAGTGCTTGCATCTGGCTGGGTTTTGTTTGCACTTCTTATTGTTGTCCCTGCAATTACCGGTTATCGGCTCGGCGCAGACAAATGTGCAACAGTGCTCGGGCACTTTTTCTTCACGAACATGGAGCATGAAAAAAGTCCGGTAAAAACATTTTTCGCGTGGGGCTGTTTTCTTCTTATCGCCTATGTCGTTTCAAAGTTCTTGCCCCATGCCTAACCTTTCGGTCAAGCGGGACTGCGGAACCGGCGTGGTTTCTCCGGCCAGTCTCGTTCGCGCCGCAGCCCCTTACCTCCAACGTTGGGCGCCAAGGGCTGTAGAACATGACTGATCGGTTGAAATTAGAGTTCTCGATTGGAAGCGTTGATCTCGAAGACATCGAGAAGCAAGTGGCTTCCGCAATAAAACAACATGAGCGTGATTTTCACCCCTATTTCGAGCGCCTAATCGACATAGAGGATGCGCGGTATACAGTCATCGACGACTCTCTAGTGCTTGACGAAATATACGTTGATGGAGCGCAAGGTATTGCGCACGGATCGTTTGGATGGGAGTTTTATGCTGGTTGTCGTGACTTGAACTCATCAGACACAGAAGATGTTTCATTGGTATTTGGAATCGAAGATAACCGAGTTATTTTTGACATCGAGTTGCCGCCAATTTGGAGGACTGCTGATTAAATGTCGCCCAACCCTTCGGTCAAGCGGGACTGCGTAACCGGCGTGGCTTCTCCGATCCGGCTCTTTCGCGCCGCAGCCCCTTACCTCCAACGTTGGGCATCATCATGAACGCCATCCTGCGCTCAATTATTGTTGTAATTTTCTTTGCATGCGCACCAGCATTAGCGGAAGCGGAAGCGGAAGATTTTACTAATGGGGAATCACTTGGGCGCTGGATAACTTATTACTACTTAAAGCCTGAGCCTCATCGTGTAGCTGACGCTATTCACGCAGCAAGCTCCCAAGGGTTTATGAAAGGCGGCAAGAAAGCTCCGCTATTCATAGGGTTTCTCGCAGGAGTATTGTCAAAGAATCCATCGTTAGTTCAATCTCTTTCCAAGCAACTTACGTCACTCCCGGTAGTGGATCAGCCAACACTCATCTTGGGTGTCTGGTACTCATCACACCCAGAAGCAAAAAAACTATTGTTGCAGCTTGCGAAGGCGATGCCGAAGCACAAAGAAATGATTGACTATCTGGTAAGCAACGACCGCCTTGGGTTGCTAGACCTGCCGCTGGAACAAGGAGCCTGGGTGCTTGATACGCACTGGGGCTATTTCATGGCAACGGGCGATGACGCTCCAGTAATTAGAATTATCTCTGCTCTACCTTGGGTCAATATTCGTGGGGATACTTCTCGTCTTTTGGTTGGTGGCTCAGCTAGATGGTCGCTCATTTCGAACGCCATCCAACACAAGCCTGTAATGGCTATTTGTCGAAGAGAATTGGATTCTCCGAAGAATCAGGCGAATGAGGTTCTGCGTGCGGTGATTGAAGAGGCCGAGAAAGACATGAAAGCGGGTAAAACAGGATGATGCCCAACCATTCCGTCGAGAGGGACCGCCCACAAGCTGCGCTTGTGGGTTCCCTTCGCGGCTTTGCCGCTACGGCGGCCCCTCACGTCAAACGTTAGGCTAACTATGTACCCACTGAGGTTTGTCCTTTTGTCTGTGGTTGTTCTGTCTGGATGTGCGACACCTGTTCAATTGTCATATGACGCCGAGGTTGATCGGCGCTGTGCAATTGATGGCGGAATTACCGTTTATGAACAAGTAAGACTTCCAAAATCTCAGTTCAATGCTTGGGGTCAATATCCGGTTCAGTCTAAGAACTACTCATCACCGGATGCTCCGTATTTCCGTGATTCAAAGATGGAATTTATTCACGGCAGAGATGATGGAACGTCCACCGCAAATATGTATCGACTGGAAAGTTGGGTTATTCGTCGTAGCGATGGGAAAACTCTTGGGGTATCTGTTCATTACACTAGGAGAGGGGGGGATGTGCCCCTCCCGATGCATCCTTCATCTTATTCTTGCCCTAACGACAATCGCTCTCTTGAACAATCTATTTTCATCCCGGAGGGAAAGTAGTTGCCCAATTGTTTTCGTTCCTTAAAGCCTAACCTTTCGGTCAAGCGGGACTGCGGAACCAGCGTGGCTACTCCGATCGCTAGCTTTCGCGCCGCAGCCCCTTACCTCCAATGTTAGGGCCAGTATGCAACCCCGCTACATCTACGCCTTATTTGTCTGCCTTGGCTTTTTATTTCCAATCTTTGGGTGGATTGTTACTGGTGATCTAAAAGGCAATTTAGCCTTCGTGGTTTTTGAAGTATGTATCCTGAGCTTGCTGCTAATTGTCTGGTTTAGGCAAGAGGAAAAAATGGGCTATCCCTCTGGGCGACTGATAAAGGTTGGTGCAATTGTTTTTGCATTCGCTTTTGTTCCAGCTCACTTGCTACGAACTCGTGGCTTTAAAAAGGGTTCTGTCGCAACGCTTGGGTTTCTGGGGCTCTTGTTTCTCTATTTGGTCGTTACTGTTATGGGGCGCTATGTTGTCAAAATTCTGCAACCCTAACTTTTCGGTCAAGCGGGACTGCGGAACCGGCGTGGCTTCTCCGGTTGGTCGCTTTCGCGCCGCAGCCCCTTACCTCCAACGTTAGGGTTATATGCCAAATCACGATTGGATTTGCACAGCATGTCAAACCGAGAATCCTCCGTACACAGAGGTGTGTCGCGATTGCTATAAACCCGCGTTACCTGAAAACTATATACGCCGCTGCAGATGCGGCGAAGCTCTAACTGACAGGGCGATCATCTGTGAAAAGTGCGAAGCTGCTGCACAAGCGTTATCCGAAGCTAAAAACAAGGAAGTAACTGAAGAACAAGTGATGCCCGAGGTTCCGGGTTATTGGCAGGGAGATGTATACGTTCCAAATTACATTCCCTGGAAGGCTAGAGTTACGAATTTTTTCTTTTCGGTTGCATTGCTAGCGTACGGTGGTATTGGCCTCTACATAGATGATTTATACCTCCCGGGTAAACGGGGGAACGGCATTCATCTACACGGCATACATGCTTGGTTGATGTACGGAGCTTTTCTTGCGGCATCAGTCTCGATGCTTGCTGTGGTTGCTGACCACCTCGATCACAGACCCAACGAAGGTATTTATAAGGCAACAGAAAAATATGCAGGTTATGCGGGCTGGGGACTCTTTGGCTTGTCGCTTATCGCATGGCTACTGTACAAACCCTAACACTTCGGTCAAGCGGGACTGCGGAGCCGGCGTGGTTTCTCCGGCCTGTGGTCTTCGCGCCGCAGCCCCTTACCTCCAACGTTAGGCTCCACTACACAGGTTGCAGATAGATGAAACAACTCAATCAACTAGAGCTCGAACGCTGTCCTCATTGCAAGGTCGCAAAGCCTTTGTTGGGCCGTGTATGGAACACTAATACTGCGAATCACGCCAATGGCAACAAGAGATTTTGGTCGACGTATCAATGCAAATCTTGTGGTGGAGTTATTTTGGCTGTATCTCCCTTAGATGCGAACCATGACATCACATGCATTTGGCCAACTCCTCAAGCAGTAGCAGAAGACGTTCCGCTTCGGGCACGTGAGTTTCTCTCTCAGGCAATTGCAAGCCTTCATGCGCCTGCCGGAGCTGTGATGCTTACTGCAAGTGCCGTAGATGCAATGCTCAAAGACAAGGGATACAAAGAGGGGAATCTAAACTCGCGAATTGATGCGGCAGCAAAAGCTCATCTAATAACCGCCGAAATGGCGGCTTGGGCACATGAGATTCGCCTCGATGCAAATGATCAACGCCATGCCGACGAAAATGCTTCATTGCCGAGTGAGGCTGACGCAGAGAAGGTCATTGAATTTGCAAACGCCTTGGCTCAGTTTTTGTATGTTCTTCCGGTCCGTGTAGAGCGTGGAAGAAAAGCATGATCTCGACGCCTAATCCTCCGGTCAAGCGGGACTGCGGAACCGGTGTGGCTTCTCCGGTCAGTAACTTTCGCGCCGCAGCCCCTTACCTCCAACGTTAGCCAATGCTTAACTTTCTCCGACTTGTTTCATTTCTCTTTGGCTGCGCTTTGCTCGTGGCGCCGTCGGCTGTATTTCTAGGCTTTTCCTACGCAGTAGGAGAGCCCCCAGAAGATACGTTTTCTTTTCTGTTTCCAGAGCTGGTTGGTTTTGGTGTGTTGTTAGGGGGCGGCTTAATACTCGTGGGCATTCCCAGGCTGGTCATGGGCCCAGCTCGCCCATGGTTCAGCCAAACTGCTGGCCTCCTTTTAGGCCTCTCGGCACTGGCAACTATTTTTGCCGTTGGTTTCTCAGGGGAAATTCCTCGTATAGCCAGCCCCTTGGTTTTACTTGTTGAGCTCTTGGCCTTTTACGCATTTGTATTTCCAGCCCACTCGTTTTCCTTGGTTGCGGAGAAAAACAATGGCTAACACTTCAGTCAAGAGGGACGCTCCGCCGGCAAGCCGGCTCCGCGCCCCTTACCTCAAACGTTAGCGTCCCGCCATGGCCACCTGGAAAAAATGGGTTATTGGAAGCGTCGTAACGTTTTTTGCTCTGGCAGGCATTCTTGTCGCTCTCGTTCTCGATGGGCTGGATAGGCTGTCAGATGACATGTGCGCAACAACCATATTCGATCAATCAGCCTCCCAGAATGGAAAGGTAAAGGCCGTCCTATATCAAGTTGATTGCGGTGCCACGACAGGCTTTAACAGGCATGTGTCAATTGTGTCTGTGGACGCAGACCTAACAAAGAAAAATCCTGAACTTGGGCCTAGCCCTTTCGCACTGCGGGGGATGCCAGAAGTAAAAATAGCTTGGCTAAGCTCTGACCACCTAGAAGTGCAATATCCAGAGAGCGCAAACGTACTGCGTGCTGAATCCAAGTCAAATGGTGTGGCAATTGAATATAAAAAATCACGCTAACCCTTCGGTCAAAAGGGACGCTACGCCGGCAAGCCGGCTCCGCGCCCCTTACCTCCAACGTTAGGGTTGGGACTCCTTCATGCTCGAAGTCTTATCTGATTTCACAACTTGGGTAGCGGGGCGCACGCTAGGCAAAGTGCTTTTGCTTGCGGTTGTGGCATTGCCGATAGTGGCTGTTATCGGATACGTTGGTTTATCTAAGCGCCGTCGCAATGATTAGCCCTTTCTTCGATTACCAGCAGTCTTTTTGTGTGGTGGTAGGTTGCCACCCTAACCCTTCGGTCAAGAGGGACGCTCCGCCGGCAAGCCGGCTCCGCGCCCCTTACCTCCAACGTTAGATGCCAAGCCAATCGTCGCGCTGGAGGAAAACCGTTATTGCCTTCGCCCTTTGTGCCGGCGGACTAGGGTTATTGGTCGTGGCTGTTGCAACTCTTAATGGCGTAATGTTTTTTCCGAACGGTGGCTATTCCAAAGGTGGCCCGCCGAATCCTTGGCAAATCGTCGGAATAAATTCGCCCATCGTTCAATTGTCTGGGGCAATCTGTTTCTCAGTGGCAGGCGCAATACTATTTTGGCTTGCGTACAAAACCCTCAAAGGTCACAAGGAGCATCGCTAATTGGTTATTTGTTCTGCCATAGCATCTAACCTTTCGGTCAAGCGGGACCGTCTTCCGGCGTTCCGCCTCCAGCCGGCCCCTTACCTCCAACGTTAGGTGCCATGACACGTCTTCTGCGAATTTCCGTTTGGATTCCGGCGCTCGTTGCAGGCTGGTATTTTCTGCGCCGGTACTTCGCACCTGACGCTTGCTTGGATTTCGACGGCAGTTTTGATTACGTAAATTGGACTTGCAGTCACTCGACAGACCACCAATACCTCGATGTTCCTTTTTACTACTTCGGGTCGTTTTGGATTTTGGTGGTTTGTATTGTTTGCGCCATTGTTGCGCCGCGCTTTATCAAACGGGGAAGTAATGACACCTAACCCTTCGGTCAAGCGGGACTGCGGAACCGGCGGCGCTTCTCCGGTCGGTCGCTCTCGCGCCGCAGCCCCTTACCTTCAACGTTAGGTGCCATGAGAGCCCGCGTCACTTTTGCTGCGTTTTTTCTACTCACGGACGTGAGTATTGCTCACGAGCTCACCGATGCTTTGGGTAGTGATGTAGCTATTGTCAAAACCAGCAAAGCCGTGAGCGTTAAATACTGTCCAGATAACACCTGTGAGGTCTTCACCCTAAAAGGTTCCGGCGCAGAAAAGCCAATCCAAGACTTTGCGTTTGCTTATTTGTTCTCTATCTCCGACTACATCTACCTAGAGCGATTTCGGACCGAAGAAAAATCCTTAAATGTTCAAGGCGTTTTGTCCAGGTATCGCTCCGACTGCACTCAAGCCCAAGAAAAGGCTGCAGCTCGCTGTATTGTCGGTTTGCTGGCAAAGCGTCACCCCATACAGGCGTCTTTCGTCCGCTTCGATGAAGGTAAGAACAAATCCTCTCCTATTTCATTGGGGGCTTATCGCCATGGAACATAACCTTTTGGTCAAGCGGGACCGTCTTTCGGCGTGCCGCCTCCAGCCGGCCCCTTACCTCCAACGTTAGGTTGCACCGAAGATGAAACGCTTTCTCATCATTTCAGGCTGCTTCTTTTTGCTCATCGGGCTATTCCACGAGTCGCTGCCATTGGAGCTAGTTAGCGGTCTGTGGAATATGTTTAGCTCCGACTCTCGTACAACCTATTTTAGGGTCGTGCCACGCGAGTCAGTTGATTACACGCAGGTTGTATTGCTGAGCATTGGTGCATTGTTGTTAGCGGCGGGGCTACTTCGTCGCTCATCAATGGGGTAACCAACCAATGAGCATTAACCGTTTGCAGCCTAACCCTTCGGTCAAGAGGGACGCTCCGCCGGCAAGCCGACTCCGCGCTCCTTACCTTCAACGTTAGGCAACTATGTCGATAATCATCCCTGGCGTACGCAATGCACAAGGCGCAACGACGGCCGACGTGATAACCGAACAGATCGCCCTCTGCAAAGCCAATTTGGACTCGATAGAGCAGATCGCTTTCTATCGAAAGGCACGAGAGAAGAGAGATGAGATAAATCGTCGACTCCGTGGAAGTCATGACTTCTTAGGCATGGCCGGATCACGAAAGAGCGGATGCCTCTATAGGGAAGTAGGTCTGTCCCCCGGTACGCAGGTGGTCTGTGAGCACGCAATTCCTGTGACGGCCCTTGTTTCTCTCTATGAAGACGGAAAACCATTTGAGGAATTAGTCTTCTATCCCGTGGCTCGCATTTCAAAAGCGTCGGACAAGCGATTTGAGCAGTTAGGTCTGGTTAAGTCTGGACATGACCTGAATTTCCCGTTTTTGCGATACCACAAGGCGGGAATTGCACTGGAAACTCACCAAGGGCTCCCAATCGCTTGCGATTCTTGGACAATGGAGAACCACTGGGATCTGGTGAAAGAAACTCAGGAACTGTCCACCATTCGACAAGAGGTGCTCAACAAGCTCCAGAATCATTTTCCGAACATCAAATGAGCACCACTAAAGTACTACGTCAGAAGTCGGCGCCTAACCGGTCGGTCAAGCAGACCGCCCAACGGCTGCGCTGTTGGGTTCACTCCGCGCTGCGCACGCGGCAGTCCGGTTACCTCCAACGTTAGCGATCATGAGCCGCGCTTTTCTATTGCTAGCAGCATTAGTTATTGTCGGGACGCTTGCGTACGTTGTTGCCCCTTTGTTTGGCCCGACGATAAATGAGGGCGCCATTGTTAGCTCGTTATCACGCGCTTCAATAGCGTTTGTTGGCCTTCCTTTTTTCTTGCTGCAATCGCTATGCGCTACTAATCATTTTGACAAGCGCACAAAGACCAGAGTGGATAGTCTTTTTGCTCTCGGTGGTCTTGCTGCAATTCTTACCCCAGTTCTTCTCTTGGGCCGGTTGTATCCGGCTGCAGGAATCGCAGCGCTGACTTCTTGGCTCTTTCTCTATTTCGGTATGCGTTTGTGGAGTAGGGCCCAGCCAACACCGAGGCAAAGAATTATCGCGGAGGGCGAACGCATACTGGCGGAAGAAACCGACCCGAAGGAAAAGCAGAAATTTCGTTGGGCTCTTGAGCGCTTCAAGAAACCCTAACTATGTGCTTACATTCTATGGCTCTTTGTCTCGCCACCCCTTCGGCCAACCAGACCTGCCTCCGGCAGTCCATTTACATCCAACATTAGAGATCATCATGCGCCGTATCTGGTTAACAATCATTTTGTTTATTTTCACGAACCTCTGCTTCGCAGCGACATTTGCAGAACGCGTGACCTTGGCAAAAAAGATCGAAACACAAAAACCTGCTCATGACTATCTCTACGGTAGCTTCTTCAAATCATTGGGGCCGAAGCTAGGCGAAATCATGAAGGCCTGCTTGGCCCGGAATGATGCTAATCAAGACAAGTTCACTTTCGTTGCAAACATTTCCGGGAGCGGCGAGTTCCGTGATATCGACTTTGAGCCTAAGTCGCACAACACTGCCAAGTGCTTTTCGAAGGAAATGGCGGCGCTAAAGGCGCCTCCTACTCCGACTGGTGAGATCTTGCCAATCTTTATTGAAATGGCAGTCAAACCATGAATATCTCTAACCACTGGGGCAAGCGGGAGTGCAAAACCAGGGTGGCGTCTCTGGTCAGTCTCTTCCGTGACGCAGCCGCTTACCTTCACCGTTAGACGTTAGCGCCCGTGGAACTCTTCCTTGCACTCGCCGCCTTGAGCATTCCTTTTTGGCTAAATGTCAAAGCGACCTTGGCCGTAAGGCGAGACCCACTCTCCGACACTTCACAGAAGACTGCTCAACTTCTGCTGGTTTGGCTGCTCCCGTTAATCGGGGCTGTAGTTGTTCTCGCAGTACATCGGCCAAAAGAAAAACACAGTGGCCGCTATCCAAGCGAGAACGAGCTTCTTGACGGTCATTTACCAGAAGGGGCTGCAATGCGAAGAGTTGGGGAGGCAATCGATGGGGACTGATACGTCTACCCTTCGGTCAAGCGGGACTGCGGGATCGGCGCTAAACCCTTCTCCCTTTGGTCGCTAGACGCTCCCCGATAAAACCGCGCAGCGTTTTTAGCTCTACGTTATGTAGCCCCCAAACGGCGATTAGCCTCATTTTTGGGGGAGGACTGATGATTTCAGCATTTTCAAATTCAGAAAACTCATCCAAACATACTGAAGCCTCAATCACATAGCTCAAACCCCAATATAAAAGAGCTGTTGCAACAAAGCCATGCGGGCCCGCTAGCTAGTAAAATTGATAACTAACGTCCGCACCCAAATCACTTATAAAATGAAAAAAACATCAGCCGACAGCATGGAAGACGACAGCACCGTCTACAAGACGCTGCTGGAATCGACCAAAGCGATTCCGTGGAAGATTGACTGGGCAACCATGTCCTTTGCCTATATTGGCCCCCAGATCGAGAAGTTACTGGGGTGGTCTCAGGATAGTTGGCGTAGTGCGCAAGACTGGGCTGAGCGCATGCACCCTGAGGATCGTGCATGGGTGGTGGACTACTGCGTTTCACAATCCAAATGCGGGATTGACCATGAAGCTGACTATCGTGCGCTCACTAAAGACGGGCATTACGTATGGATACGCGATGTGGTGCATGTCTTGCGCAAGGAAGACGGAAGCGTTGATGCGTTAATTGGTTTCATGTTCGACATCAGCGATCGGAAGCAGGTTGAGGATCAACTGATCCGCCTGCAAAAGGAGTTTGAAGAGCTCTCGTTCAAGGACGGACTGACAGGTGTTGCCAATCGCCGCATGTTCGACTCGGTGCTCGATGTGGAGTGGCGAAATGCGGTGCGTAACCAACAACCTCTATCGGTCATCATGCTCGACATTGATTACTTTAAGCAATACAACGATCACTACGGACATATTCAGGGTGACGAATGCCTGAAGCGCGTTGCAACGATTCTGGCCTCCTCTGCAAAACGGGCACGTGATTTCTTTGCGCGGTATGGCGGGGAGGAGTTTGTGTTTGTTCTGCCAGAAACCGATGCGGATGCGGCAGCCAAGATTGCCGAACGTTGCCGGCAACTAGTGTTGGAGGAACAGCTCCCTCACGAGAAATCAGCGCATGCAAAGACGCTGACCATTAGCCTTGGCGTGGGCACCGTGACGCCTTCGCAAGAGGATGATCCAATGGCCTTTGTCCATAGCGTGGATCGGCAGCTGTATGTGGCCAAGGAAAAAGGCCGCAACTGTATCGCTACGCTTTAATCAGGCGACGGTATGCATGGCGTGGGGGGCATAGCCGTGATTAACAGGCCCCTGCCCTTTGCCTGTGCTGACAGCGGCACCGGCAGCAATGGCGTTGATAATGTAATCACGCCCAGCACCCACTGCCTGTGGCAGTGACAACCCCAAGGCAAGATGTGCGGCAATAGCAGACGATAAGGTGCAACCGCTGCCGTTGATATTGCGGCTCACAATGCGCGGCCCCTCCATGCGCAACCAGCGACGACTGTCATCCCCCTGCGCCGCAAAAATATCGAGAATGTGCTCTCCAGGTAAGTGCGCGCCTTTCAGCAACACGGCAGGGGCACCCAGGGCTAGCAGATCCTGCACTGCAACCTCTAATGCGGGGCGATCGCTCAGTTCCCGCTGTAACAGCAATGCGGCTTCATCGAGATTTGGGGTAATTACTGTTGCCAGCGGAAATAGTTCGCGCACCAGAACATCTACCGTCTCTGGGGTAATTAGCGGGTCACCATTTGCAGACACCATGACGGGGTCAAGCACGACCTGCTTAATATCGAAATGACGAATGGCCCAGGTTACGACCTCTACAACCTCGGGTGAATGCAACATGCCAATCTTCAGCGCATCGGTCCCGATATCGCTTAACACGGCTTCGATTTGTGCTTTCAATACCTCCACGGGGACAGCATGGATGGCGGTGACGCCACACGTATTTTGCGCGGTAATCGCAGTAATCGCGGTTGTACCGAAACACCCAAGTGCGCTGATGGTCTTGAGGTCGGCCTGAATACCGGCACCACCGCCGCTGTCTGAACCGGCAATCGAAAGGACGCGTGGATATCGCATGGTGTGAATCCGTTCTGTTCGTGAGTTGCTGTGTCTGAAATGACGACGGGGACCGAAGTCCCCGCCGATAGCCATTCTGTTTATTGGACGGCTATGTCCTCAGCAGGCCTTAAGCGGCCAGTGCGAAACGCTCATCGTTTGCGTTTGTGGTTTTGCGCGGATTACGTCCGTCGCCTATCGGATCGCCTGCTCACCTTTAGCACCCTGTCGAAACCAGTACACCCCCTCAGTGGTGGAGGTGGCGGGAATCGAACCCGCGTCCAAAATACCGCCAGATTGCCGGAATTACGATCATGACTAGGATTATGGGGGCGCGGGCCCGGATTTACAAGGGCTTAAATCCCTGCGCTTGTAGGTGACGCGTCAGAGCGCGCGGGCACGCTCTCTACGCCGCCATGCCTGCACTGCCGGCGCGGCGCCCAGCAAGCAGATGGCGATGACCAGCAACAGCGGCCACAGCAGCGGACGGTTCCACTCGGCACGCTTGGTTGCACGCATGTCAGCATCAAGGCGCTGGTATTTCAGCGTGTTGTTCCCAACCTTGCTGGGCTTGCGGTTACTCAGCCATGCGTGACCCAGGGTGTAGTCCTTGGGATGGAAGCCCCAGACCCATGGCGCATCGTGGCGCAAGATGGCAACCATCTCGTCGATGATGCGTTGGCGTTCGGGCGTGTTGTCCATTGCGCGCATTTGTTCAAACAGGCGGTCATACACCGGGTTCGAATAGTTGGCGGCATTCTCACCACTAAATTTCACCCGGCCCTGAGGACCATAGAACAGGAAGAGAAAATTCTCTGGGTCTGGATAGTCGGCATTCCATCCGAAGTAAAACAGCTGGCTTGCGCCCTTGCGAATCTTTTCTTGGAAGCGGTTCCAATCAGTGCTGCGCACCACCAGCTGGATGTCAATTTTCTGGAACTGCTTGGTCAGCCAATCCATGCGCGACTTGGCACCCACACCAGTGCCCGTAGTGTCGAGGTTGATGATCAAGGGCTCGCCAGTGCGTGCATGGCGACCATTTGGATAGCCAGCTTCGACCAGCAAGCGCTTCGCCTCTTCAATGCTACGGCGACGCGGCTTACCATCTTCGGTGGTGTACATGACCGGATTGATGCCTTCAGGCTCCGGACGGAAACCAAAGATACCTGGTGGAATGGGGCCTTGGGCAGCGACACCGCGACCGTTGGTGAAGATAGAAATGAACTCTTCCTGATCGAGGGCAATCGAGATCGCCTGACGAAGCATGCGCGCCGATTCGCTTGTCCCACCAAACAGCGGGTCGAGCATATTGAAGCCCATGAACATGTCGCTGATGGCTACTGAGGTGATGAGGCGGATACCTTGCGCCTGCATATCATCAGTCAGCGTGACATCGCCACCCCCACCCACTTGCACGGCTTGATCAAATGAGTCGGAGGAAATGCCTGATGCATCGTAATACCCCTGTAGGAACTTGTTCCAGTAAGGGATCTGCTCCTTCTCGCGGGTGAAAACAATCTTGTCGATAAAGGGCAAGGGCTTGCCACAGTCTTTGAGCAGGCCGGCCTCTAAGTCACCCGGCTCACCCTCGCAAGGATAGGTTTCACCGTGGTAGTTAGGGTTGCGCTCCAGCACCATACGCGCATTCGGATTGTTCTCCGTCAGCATGTAGGGACCAGTGCCCACTGGATACCAGTCGAGGACGAGGTTCTTATCGGCCATACCGGGCTGGCTGTGAAAACGATCCGCCTCCCACGGCATGGGTGCAAAGAAATTCATCGCCAGCCAGTACTGAAATTGTGGGTACTTGCCTTTGATACGGATGCGGTAGCGATAGCGGTCCAGCACTTCAACGCCGCTCATTTTGTACGCTCGCAAATCCAGCCATACATTGCGACCCTGATCCGCTTGCTTCAAGGTTTTCGCGAGATCAGCAAGTCCCGGGATGTACTCGCTCATCAAACCCAAAATGGGCGAGTGGAGGCGTGGATGCGCCAAACGCTTGATGTTGTAAACGTAATCCTCAGCAGTGAGTTCACGACTACTGGTCTCGGTGAAGTCACGTAGCTCGCGCACCTTGTCCAAGGTGGCGGCATCCAGCGGGTAGTAGCGATAGCTGCCATCACTGCGCTGTGCAAACGCTGGATGCGGCTGAAAGCGGATACCCGGCTTGATCTCAATCACATAGTCGCTCCAGGCCACTTGCGCGGCGGGTGCATTGGCCGGCAAGGGTCTACCCGCGGTATCGATATAGCGCGGCTGTGGGACGTGCTTGGCGGCAAGCGGGATTAGCGCGTAAGGCCGCTTTAGGTAGTGATACTGCAGCGGTGGCTCGTAGATTTGGCTCAGGAACGTGGCTTCGTCCTCTGCATAGGACTGCACGGGATCAAGATGCTTGGGGCGCTCAGTAAAGGCGGTGTAGAGCGTGTTGGCTGCGCGATCCGCGGCGGGGTATGGATTGTTCCATTCACTCCCGCAGGCGCTCAGCAATGCCAGCAAGGGCAGGATCAGCCAAAGGCGCAAGTGCGGGGATAGGGACGAAGCAGACATGGGTGCGAGTTTAGCCCAAGGCAGCGGCTTGCGGCGTTCCTGGCGATTCTGCCGGCATCGGCTGTGGGCCGGACTATCCGCTATAATTCGGGCCATTAATCAGGGATCACAGGGGAAAACAATAATGGGCTTTCTAGCCGGCAAACGCATCCTGCTCACAGGTCTGCTCAGCAATCGTTCCATCTCTTATGGCATCGCTAAGGCCTGCCACCGTGAAGGCGCCGAACTGGCCTTCACCTATCAGAACGAACGCTTCCTTGATCGCATCACCAAATTTGCGGCCGAGTTCGATAGCAAGCTGGTTTATCAGTGTGATGTGGCCGAAGACGCACAAATTGATGCGTTGTATGCCGATCTCGGCAAGCAATGGGACAGCATTGATGGCTTGGTTCACTCCATTGCCTTTGCCCCAAGTGAAGCGATTGAAGGCGATTTCCTCAACGGCATTTCGCGTGAGTCTTTCCGCATTGCCCATGACATTTCTTCTTATAGTTTTGCGGCCCTGGCCAAGGGTGCTCGCCCACTGATGCAAGGCCGTAATGGCTCGCTGCTGTGCCTATCGTATCTGGGTGCGGAGCGCACCATGCCGAACTACAACACCATGGGTCTGGCCAAGGCCAGCTTGGAGGCTGCCACGCGTTACTTGGCCTTCTCCCTTGGCCCAGAAGGTATCCGTGCCAACGCCCTGTCGGCAGGTCCGATCAAGACGCTCGCGGCTTCGGGTATTGGTAACTTCGGCAAACTGTTGGCGTACAACTCACACCACGCCCCTCTGCGCCGTAACGTGACCATCGAAGAAGTCGGCAATGCGGCGGCCTTCCTGCTGTCCGACCTGGCCTCTGGCATCACCGGCGAAGTCATCTATGTGGATGGCGGCATGCACTCTACCGCCCTGGGTAATCCAGACCCGCTACCGGATTAAGCAGCCGCTTCAAAACCGCTCTGTGCTGTTGAGTTAAAGCACAAGTAAAGCCAATAAAAAAGCCCGACCGAAGTCGGGCTTTTTTATTACGCGGTCGTTGCGCTAACAGGTTTCATCAAGGACAAGATTACTCCTTGCTTTCCTTAACCAGAAGCGCTTTCTCGTTGATCACCACTTTGTAACGATCACGCAGGTTGTTCATCCACGCAATGAAATCCGCTTCAGTCGCCAGTTGTTCATATTGCTGACGCAGTTGCGCGGCACGTGGATCATCTTTCTCGCCTGGGACATAAGGCTTCACCTTATTCACGCGGTAGATAACGGTGCTGCCATCCACACCGGTGGTAGAGGCATATGCCGGCAATTTGGCTGGGCTGACTGCAAAAATGGCGCGCAGGGCTTGCGGCGCAAAACCTTCAGCACCGGCACGTGCAACACTGCGGTTAGCGCCCCAATTTGCAGCAACTGACTCCCCCGCATTCAGCTTCGCAAGACGAGCTTCGCCATCCTTGGCGGCGAGCTTGATCGACTCTTCGTACTTAAGGCGCTTTTCAATCTCGGCCTGCACTTGCGCAAACGGCACCAGCGCTGCCGGCTTGTGCTCAACCACACGCGCCGCCATCAGGGTCTTAGGGGCAACCTCTACGGCTTCCGTGTTGCGCTTATTTTTGATTGCATCGTCACTGAACAAAGCCGCTAGCAGCTTCTCGTTCAGGCCCGGTACTTGACGCCCCTTGGCTAACCATGGGCTTTGTTGTGTTTGCAAACCAAATTGGTCGATCACGGGCTTGAGGCTATCGGATTGCTCGTAGACCATGTTGGTAAAGGTCTCGGCAGCCTCAGCATATTTCTTGGCCGCGGATTGTGATTTGAGTTCAGCCGTGATTTGCGCCTTCACATCAGCCAGCGGCTTGATACGGGCTGGCTTCAAGCTGCTCAAACGAATGATATGGAAGCCATAGTCGGTACGCACAAGCTCGCTGATCTCGCCATCCTTAAGGGAGAACACTGAGTCCTCAAATGGCTTAACCATCGCACCACGCATTACCACGCCGAGGTCGCCGCCCTCCTTGGCTGAACCCGGATCCTGCGAATGCTGACGTGCCAGCTTGGCAAAATCACCAGGGCTGCGCTTGATTTGCGCAAGCAGCTCTGTCGCCTTGGCCTCTGCTGCCTTGACGACTTCTGGCTTGGCATCTTTCTCGGCCAAAATCAGAATGTGGCTAGCGCGACGCTCTTCAGGCTGCTTGTAGCTGTCCTGATGACTGTCATACCAAGCCTTAACTTCAGCATCACTGATTTGGGCCTTTTGCTCAAATTCCTTTTGGCTCAGAACAACAAACTCGAAACGGATTTGCTCAGGCAACTCGAACTTGGCGGGATTGTTATCGTAGAAATTCTTGGCTGCATCAGCGGGAACTTGCACCTGCGAGAGATAAGATTCCGGCTTGAGTGCCAACTCGTTGACCTCACGCTCTTCAAGCGCAGCAGCCAGCCAAGTGTTGCCGCCAGTGCGCGAAACCAGTGATGCCTCAGCCACCGGCAATACAGCCATGCGTGTCGCCAAATCTTGGCGGAGACGCGACTCCAGGCCAACCTTGGTCAGGCCTTGAGCAGCAGCAATTGATTCAAAGCGTTCAACCGAAAACTTGCCATCAACTTGCAAGGCAGGGATGGTAGAGATCATGGCGATCAACTGTTCGTTGCTGACGCTCAGACGCGCTTCCTGTGCATGTACCGCGAGCAGACGTTGATTGATCAGGGTATCCAGAACAGCCATACGCACTTCTGGACGGGACATGGTGTCCTGATTGAACTGTGGCCCCATCGCATTGCGCATGCGCTCACCTTGTTCGCGCAACGCTTGTTGGAATTGCTGCTGGGTAATTTTGTTATTACCGACAGTCGCCACTTCATCCGTGCCGCTGGAATCACGCATGTAGGAGTCAACGCCCCAGAAAGCGAATGGCAGGGTGATCAGGAGCAGGAAAATCTGAACCAGTCTCTTGTTGTTACGAACGGAATCGAACATAGGGGGCAATCAGTCAGAAGGACATGTAAAAAAGGCGAACCAACCAATGGCCGGGTTCGCCTTGCTCACGTATTGCTAAAAAGAATCTGGTGGGTGCTGACGGGCTCGAACCGCCGACATTCTGCGTGTAAGGCAGACGCTCTACCAACTGAGCTAAGCACCCGGAAGAAGACGCATTATAGCTGTTTTGCCATTGCTGCGGCAGGGTTTAACGAAGAAAAAGGCCACTCGGATCAAAGATCGGAGCGGCCTTTTTATTTCTACTTTTGACTGAAAGACTTAATGCGCAATCAAGCCAGGTGTTGTCGTTGCTTCTGGCGCCGCAGCAACATCTGCTGCAGGTTCATCAGGTAACGGTACCGGAGCATGCTCAAGTGCCAAGTCGAGCACCTTATCGATCCACTTTACCGGCTGGATTTCGATCTTGTTCTTGATCGTATCTGGGATCTCGGTCAGGTCCTTGACGTTTTCCTGAGGAATCAGCGCTAGGCGGATACCACCGCGTACTGCTGCGAGCAGCTTCTCTTTCAGGCCACCAATCGGCAGCACCTCACCACGCAGGGTGATTTCACCCGTCATGGCAACATCTGCACGCACAGGAATACCCGTCAGCGAAGACACCAGTGCTGTCGTGATAGCAATGCCCGCCGATGGGCCGTCCTTAGGCGTAGCACCTTCGGGGAAGTGAATGTGCACATCCTGCTTCTCGAAAGCCTCATCCTTGATACCCAGACGCTTGGCGCGGCTACGCACTACGGAACGGGCAGCTTCGACCGACTCCTTCATCACGTCGCCAATCGAGCCAGTGCGTTGCACAACGCCCTTGCCGGGCATAACGGCAGACTCGATGGTCAGCAACTCGCCGCCGACTTCGGTCCAGGCCAGACCAGTTACTTGGCCTACCTGATTTTCCTTTTCGGCAACGCCGTAGGAGAAGATGCGAACGCCCAGATACTTGTCCAGACTCTTGGCATTGACGATGATCTTGGTTGTGCGCTTGCGCACTACCAGTGTCTTCACGACCTTGCGGCAAATCTTGGACACTTCACGTTCGAGCGCACGCACACCAGCTTCGCGGGTGTAGTAGCGAACGATGTCACGAATCGCATCCTCGGTCACCGTAACTTCGGTCTTTTTCAGGCCGTTATTCTTCATCTGCTTAGGCAGCAGATAGCGCATGGCGATATTGACCTTCTCGTCCTCGGTGTAACCGGACAAGCGGATGACTTCCATACGATCAAGTAGCGGGCCAGGAATATTCAGCGTGTTGGCCGTAGCTACGAACATCACATCAGACAGATCGAAGTCGACCTCGATGTAGTGATCTTGGAAAGTGTGATTCTGTTCCGGATCGAGCACTTCAAGTAGTGCTGACGATGGATCACCGCGGAAGTCCTGCCCCATCTTGTCGACTTCGTCGAGCAGGAAGAGCGGGTTCTTCACGCCAACCTTGGTCATGCTCTGCAAAATCTTGCCGGGCATCGAACCAATGTAGGTACGACGGTGACCACGAATCTCAGCTTCATCACGCACGCCACCGAGGGCCATACGAATGAACTTGCGGTTGGTTGCCTTCGCAATCGACTGGCCGAGCGAGGTCTTGCCCACACCTGGCGGGCCAACCAGGCAGAGAATCGGCGCCTTGACCTTGTCTACGCGCTGTTGCACAGCCAAGTATTCGACGATGCGCTCCTTGACCTTCTCTAGGCCATAGTGATCCTTGTCCAACACCTTTTCGGCCATGGACAGATCCTTGGAGATACGCGACTTCTTCTTCCAAGGAAGACCAACCAAGGTTTCGATGAAGTTGCGTACGACGGTTGCTTCGGCAGACATCGGCGACATCAGCTTGAGCTTCTTCATTTCGGCATTGGCCTTGGCCAGAGCTTCCTTGCTCAAACCCGCATCGCGGATCTTCTTTTCCATTTCCTCGATGTCGGCACCTTCCTCGCCTTCACCGAGTTCTTTCTGGATCGCCTTAACCTGCTCGTTTAGGTAGTACTCGCGCTGGCTCTTCTCCATCTGGCGCTTAACGCGGCCACGGATGCGCTTTTCTACTTGCAGGATGTCGAGCTCAGACTCGAGCTGCGACAAGAGTTTTTCAAGACGCTCGCCGACATCCAGTGTTTCCAGAACCTCCTGCTTCTGCTCAAGCTTGAGCGGCAGGTGGGCGGCGATGGTATCGGCCAAACGGCCAGGCTCTTCGATACCGCCGAGCGAAGTCAGAATCTCGGGCGGGATCTTCTTGTTGAGCTTAACGTATTGGTCGAATTGAGTAAGGATTGCCCGACGCATCGCCTCAATCTCGTGATTGGTTCGCTCATCAGCGGCCAAGAGATTGATCTCGGACACGAACAGAGTTTTTTGATCTTCAATCTTGATCACGCGAGCACGCTGGGCGCCTTCGACCAGCACTTTGACAGTGCCATCCGGGAGTTTGAGCATCTGCAGAATACTAGCCACGCAGCCAATACCGTACAGATCGTCAATTTCTGGTTCGTCCTTGGCGGCTGATTTTTGAGCCACCAACAGGATGCTCTTATTGGCATCCATTGCCGCCTCTAGTGCCTTGATAGACTTAGGACGGCCGACAAACAAAGGAATCACCATGTGCGGGAATACGACAACATCGCGTAGCGCCAGCAGCGGGAGTTCCAGCGTTTCTTGGGGAAGGTCAAGCTCGCTTGACATGG
>CAZCLF010000029.1:0-2333 GCA_964499485.1 uncultured Rhodocyclaceae bacterium
ATGCGTTGCAGATTCGCCCGCGGATGCTGCAATAGCAACCATTTCATCAGCAGCATTCTCGACAATCCGTTTACCGTCGACTGAGGCATTACCTGCTTCTTCAGCCTTAGAGTGTGCTGATCTCGCGTTTGATGAAACATGCTCGATGTTCGCCTGGGCTTCTTCAACTGCGGCAGCCATGGCCGTTGATGATTCACTTTGACGGATCGACGCTTCAGCAACTGTACCGGCGCTGAGTGCCAGTGTTGTAGATAGTCGTTTTACTTCGGTACTACTATTTAGTACGTGTTGGATTGTGTTCTGAAAAACACTGACCAACTCATTGAATGCTGACGCAATCTGGCTCATTTCATCATGACCCGTGGCATCGGCACGGCGGGTTAAGTCACGTGTCTGGCGGATGTTGAGGACATTTTCTTTGATGGCGCTGATGGAGCGGGTGATTGAGCGAACCACCATTGTTGTCAGTGTGCCGATGATGACAATACACACCAATAGAATGGCCATGAGCTTGACCGCGGATTGAATGAAGATGTCTTTAACATCATCAATGTAGATCCCGGAACCAATGACCCAGCCCCATGGAGTAAAGCCTTCAACATAGGAAATTTTTGGTTGTGGTGTTGGGGCGCCCGGTTTGGGCCAATCGTAGGCGACAAAGCCAGCACCTGCACCGCGTACCGTTTTCACAAACTCACTAAATAAGGCGACTCCATTTGGATCCTTCAAGCTACTGAGATCTTTACCATCAAGTTCTGGCTTGGTCGGGTGCATGATCATGACGGGCTGCATGTCATTAATCCAGAAGTAGTCATCTTTTTCGTAGCGTAGTGCCTTGACCGCTGCAAGTGCAGCTGCTTTTGCATCGGTTTCGCTCATTGCGCCACTAGTCTGTTTTTCGTGGAAATATCTAACAACGCTGGCAGCGACCTGCACCACATGGCGAGTTTTTACCTTGCGATCTTCAAGCAGGTTGTCGTACTCAGAATAAAGCGAGGTGATGGCAAGAATCAGGAGGCCAGACAACGAAAGAACCAGGATAAAAATCAGACGGCTGCGAATAGTTGAGGGCATCAGTTTTATCTTTTTTAAGATGACGGGAGTATGCGCGCATTATTCTAATATAGATTTCTGACAGGTTTCTTAATGGAATTCAGTATTTCGCTGTGCTTTGATTTTTATCAAATGATTTGTTTGCGTCGATGGTCCTTTGTCGTTTAGTCATAGGCATAGCCTAAGCCGAATATGATCTTGCTGTCAGTCTTCTTGCGGCCGGGGGCGGGGTCGCTTTCCCAGTCCACATTGACTTGTGCGAGTGCGTGAAATCCTCTGCTCAATGGGAAGCGCAAGCCAATGCGAGTCTGCAGCAGGGTGGAGGCTTTGTCGCTCAGGCCCCGGTAGCCATCTTGCATGTGAAAGACTTCGATGCCGGTGTCGATCAGCTTGTGTTCAAAGTCGATGTGCCAGCCAAATGCAGCGAATCGTTCCGTGCCGGCAATGTAACGATCCACGCTGACCACATCGATGCCCCCCTTGAGTGACAGTTGTGTGGTCTCGGTATCGTAGAGCTGGTAGCCGTAGCCACCACCGGCGACAGTCCGCAGGTTGATGTCGCGAAAGCGGTCTTGCTGCAACTGACCGTGGGTATAGAGAAACTCTTGCTTGGTGTAGAAGTGATCGTAGCTGCCGTAGATACGGCGCGTGTCATCGGCCTTGCGTTGCTCAATGCTGGCGCGATCAAGCTCGCCACCCACGACCAAACGATAGTCGCGTGCCCGCAGCGTAATTTCACCATCGGCGTGCAGCTGATCGCTATTACTGTTGCCGTCGCTTTGTGTGTAGGCGAAATTGGCTTTCCCGGTGAGGCGATAGCCTTGGCCAGATTCTTCTGGCCCCGGATTGATATACAGAATCTCAGCAAGTGGGGTGACTGCTGCAGGCGCGTCTTGTAGTGCTGTTGGCGTTGCAGCCGCAGTTAAAACGCGTTGCTCATAGCGCTCATCGTTGTCCATAACAGCGACAGCGTCTGTTGTTTTGAGGGTGGCAACTTCGTCCCAACTGATCTTGAGTTCACCTGCATAGGGTGTGTTGAAGATCAGCGTATTGCCGCGCTTGGCAATGACTTCACCAGTCAGGCTGTCGCCATTCTTGAGGGTGATTTGATCGGCGTTGGCAGATAGGGAAACAGAGAGGCAGGCGAGGCCAGTGAATGCAATGCGTGTTGCATGCATGGGAGCTCCTGAGACATGGGGAATGTCTTATGAGTCCTTTTATTTGCCAGAAAAGTTCATCCGGCTTATTCAGGGGTATGCCGGATGAACTGATGTGAATGG
>CAZCLF010000029.1:2433-6576 GCA_964499485.1 uncultured Rhodocyclaceae bacterium
CCGATTTCGTGAATCTCGCCGCTTTGGTTTTCGCCCAGCACTTCGCCTGCGCCGCGAATTTCCAAGTCATGCATGGCGAGGAAGAAACCGGAACCGAGCTCTTCGGTCATCTGAATGGCTTCGAGTCGCTTTTGCGCCTGCTTCGACGGCTTGGCGTCCTGATCGCTCAGCAGATAGCAATACGCCTGATGGTGCGAACGACCGACGCGTCCGCGCAGTTGGTGCAGCTGTGCAATGCCAAATTTGTCGGCGCGGCCGATCAGGATGGTGTTGGCATGCGGGTTGTCGATACCGGTTTCGATAATGGTCGAGCACAGCAGCAGGTTGTGTTTCTGCTGCGTGAATTCCTTCATCACACGTTCAAGCTCACGCTCTGGCAACTGGCCGTGGCCAACGATGATGCGCGCTTCGGGCAGCAGTGATTCGAGCCGCTCCTTCATGTTCTCGATGGTGGCGACTTCGTTGTGCAGGTAATAGACCTGACCACCGCGCTTGAACTCGCGCAGACAGGCTTCGCGCACCACGCCCTTGGACCACGGGTAGAGGAAGGTCTTGATCGCCAGTCGTTTCTGCGGCGCCGTGGCAATCACAGAGAAGTCGCGCAGGCCTTCGAGCGACAAGCCCAGCGTACGTGGGATGGGGGTTGCGGTGAGGGTCAGTACATCCACTTCGGCGCGCAGCGCTTTCAGGGCATCCTTCTGGCGCACGCCGAAGCGGTGCTCCTCGTCGATTAGCACCAGCCCTAGACGGTCAAACTTCACATCCTTTTGCAGCAGGCGGTGCGTGCCGATGAGGATGTCGATCTTGCCGGCGGCGAGATCGGCAATCGCCTGATCTTGTTCCTTGGCGCTGCGGAAGCGTGACAGTTCGGCCACGCGCACCGGCCAGTCGGCAAAGCGGTCGGCAAAGGTTTGGAAATGCTGTTCGGCCAGCAGAGTGGTCGGGCAGAGCATGGCGACTTGCTTGCCATCGGCAATTGCCACGAAGGCAGCACGCAAGGCGACTTCGGTCTTACCGAAACCCACATCGCCACAGACCAGACGGTCCATCGGCTTGCCTGAGGTCATGTCAGCGATGACGGCATTGATCGCGGCTTGCTGGTCTGGCGTTTCTTCGAAGCCAAAGCCTTCGGCAAAGGCATCCAGATCGTTCTGCTGGTAGTCGAACTTGTGGCCTTCGCGCGCGGCGCGTTGGGCGTAGAGGTTCAACAACTCGGCGGCGGTATCGCGCACCTGCGCGGCAGCCTTGCGCTTGGCGCGCTCCCACTGGCCACTGCCGAGGCGATGCAGCTCAACCGCTTCGGGGTCGGCACCGCTGTAGCGCGAGATAACTTGCAGCTGCGAGACTGGCACATACAGCGTGTCGCCGCCGGCATATTCGAGATGCAGGAATTCGTTGTCACCATCGCCGTAGTCGAAGTGCACCAGCCCTTGATAGCGGCCGATGCCATGACTTTCATGCACGACCGGATCGCCGATCTTCAGCTCGGACAAGTCGCGCAGCCAGCCTTCCAGATTGCTGCGGCGGTTTTCTGTGCGCTTGCCGCGCGGGCGGGCGGTGGCCGCGTATAGCTCGTTCTCGGTGACGATACAGTAGGCGGTATCTTCGGGTTCCAACGGCACCACAAAGCCAGCGGACAAGGGCGCCACGCCGAGCATGAAACGCGCATCGCTGGTGATGAACGATGCAAAGTCGGCGCAGGCCTCGGGGCGCAGTTCATGCAGCGCCAGAAACTCCAGAATCGTTTCGCGACGACCGGGCGATTCAGCCAGTAGCAGGGTTCGACCGGTGAAGGTATTCAGGTGATGGCGCAGCAGGCGCAGCGGGTCTTCGGCACGGCGATCAGTGGCAATCGACAT
Organism: uncultured Rhodocyclaceae bacterium; assembly: GCA_964499485.1. Classification (GTDB taxonomy): domain Bacteria; phylum Pseudomonadota; class Gammaproteobacteria; order Burkholderiales; family Rhodocyclaceae. The sequence goes on from CAZCLF010000029.1 coordinate 4,293, forward strand.
GGGTGCTAGCGCAACCGGCGGAATAATTTCGCGCTCGACAGCGTCTTGCTGCACGGCAGGCTTGATGCGCCAGACTGGGTATTTCTGCAGGGCGACAAACAGTTGTTCGTCGGTCAAGAAAATCTCGTTCGGCGGCAGCACGGGGCGCGAGCGGTCGCCGCCCACCATGCTATAGCGACTCTTTAGGTCAACCCAGAACTCAGCCAGTGCGCCGGGCACGTTGTGGTGCAAGAGCACGCGGGTGTTGGCAGGCAGGTAGTCGAACAGGGTGGCCGTTTCGTCAAAGAACAGCGGCAGGTAGTACTCGATACCTGCGCTCGGTGTGCCGTTCGATACATCCTTGTACAGCGTAGTGCGCGTTGGGTCGCCTTCAAAGGTCTCGCGGAAGCGACGGCGGAAGCAGGTGCGGCCCGCTTCGTCCATGGGGAATTCGCGTGCCGGTAGCATGCGAATTTCCGGGACGGGGAACAGCGTGCGTTGCGAGTCGGCATCAAAGGTGCGGATGCTTTCGACTTCATCGTCGAACAGGTCGATACGGAAGGGCAGGGCCGCGCCCATGGGGTAAAGATCAACCAAGCCACCGCGGATGCTGTATTCGCCGGGAGCGACGACTTGCGTGACATGTTCGTAACCAGCTGTGGTGAGCTGAGCGCGCAGGGCTTCGATATCGAGGCGGTCACCCTTCTTGAGGAAGAAGGTGTGCGCGGCGAGATATTGCGCCGGTGCCAAGCGGGTCAGGGCAGTACCGGCAGCCACCACCAGCAAATCACACTCGCCGCGCATGACGGCGTAGAGCGTGGCGAGGCGTTCTGACACCAGATCTTGATGCGGCGAGAAGGCATCGTAGGGCAGCGTTTCCCAGTCTGGCAGCAGATGCACACGCAGTTGCGGGGCAAACCAGCGGGCTTCCTCTTGGAGACGTTGCGCGTCGAGCGGCGTGCTGGCGATGACCAGTAGCGGCGCATCAGCCTGAATCAGTTGGGTGAGGACGAGTGCATCCGCTGAGCCAGCCGCAGGCGGTAGATCAGTCGGAGAGCCGGGTCGCGGCGCAGGAAGCTTTTGAATACGGGACTGCACGAGGATTGCGCCAATTCAGAAAACAACAATGCCCTCCCGTAAGCCGGGCGGGCGGGGGTTGCGGCAGGTATTTCAGGACCGCAAAAGAGGCGCGCATCCTAGCACAGGCGGGGTGTTGCCACCAGCCGCCGTGCTGCTCAAGCCATTGAGATCAATGGTTTAGCCTTGTGTGGTGTTGGGTGTTGTTGCCTAGTTCGGCTCAGGCCAGCTTGGCAGCCCAGGCCTGCAAGGCAAGCAACTGCTTGACGATTTTGTCTTGCAGCTTAGGGTCGGTCACGTTGCCGTCGGCATCAAAGCTGTCGCCAAAGGCATTGGCAAACACTTCTGGCTTATTGAGCACTTGGATATTCAGTGCGGACGTCACCTGACGCAGGTGCAATTGAGCGCGCGAAGTCCCCATGCCACCACCTGCACCGAGAATAGCGCCCGGCTTACCGGCGAGCAGATGGTTGTCCTTCTCACGGGATGCCCAGTCGAGCGCATTTTTGAGTGCGGGGGCGATGGAGTAGTTGTACTCAGGGCAGGCCAACAACAATGCATCGGCCGCGCGGAATTGCTTGAGCAGGGTTTGCAGCGCTGCGGGCTTGGGGTCGCTGTCATTGACGAAGAAGGGGATCGCAGTGAGATCGGCAATTTCGATCTCGATGCCTTCAGGGGCCTTTTCCTTCGCATAGCGCAGCATGCCAAGGTTGGTGGAGTTGTGACGCAGGCTACCGCAGATGCCAAGAACCTTGAGGGGGGTACTCATGATCTTCCTTTCCGGTGGTTTTAAATGAGCAAAGGAAGACTACGCCTACCTTTGCCGCCTGTCTGTGCGCTAGACGTGTAACAGGTGAACCTTAACGCGCTTGCCCTTGATGGTGCCGTTCGACAACTTGCGCACCGCCTCGCGGGCAATACTGCGTTCGACCGCCACATAGGTCGATGTATCTGTGACATTGATCTTGCCAATCTGTTCCTTGGTGTAACCAGCGTCGCCCGTGAGCGCGCCCAGCACATCACCGGGGCGGATTTTTTCCTTGCGGCCGCCGAGGATGAGCAGGGTGCTCATGGCCGGCAGCATGGCCTTGCCGCCGGTGGTGTCGGATAGCTCGCTGAGCGGATGCCACTCGATCTTGAAGTTGTTCATGGCTTCCAGATTCGCAGCGCGGCTCATTTCATTGCCGCTGACCAGACTGAGTGCCCAGCCTTCCTGATCGGCACGGCC
>CAZCLF010000029.1:6676-8044 GCA_964499485.1 uncultured Rhodocyclaceae bacterium
GTGCTGGCGGGTTTGAAATGCTTTAGCAGACGCGCGACGGCCGGCAGGCGATCTGCCTCGTCCTCGATTTCATAGAAGCGCTGGCGAATCTTGGTGGCTTCGTGCTGCTCGGTCAGCGTGACCTGCTGCGGGTTGCGCATGAAGCGCTGGCTCAGATTGGCAATGCTGGTCGGGTAGGTGGCCGAGAACAGCAGCGTCTGCCGCTCCTTCGGGCAAGCCTGCACAACCGTGACCATGTCTTCGTAGAAGCCCATATCAAGCATGCGGTCGGCTTCGTCCAATACCAGTGTTTGCAAGGCGCTGAGATCAAGACTGCGGCGCTGCAGATGGTCCATGATGCGGCCCGGCGTGCCGACCACAATGTGGGCGCCATGTTCCAGGCTGGAGAGTTGCGGGCGCATGGTGCTGCCACCGCACAGGACCAGCACCTTGATATTGTCTTCGCCGCGGGCGAGGCGGCGGATTTCCTGCGTCACCTGATCGGCCAGTTCGCGGGTTGGGCACAGCACCATGGCTTGTACGGCAAAGCGGCGCGGATTGAGGCGGGTGAGTAGGGAGAGCGCGAATGCAGCGGTCTTACCGCTGCCGGTCTTGGCCTGCGCAATGATGTCTTTGCCCTCAAGCGCCAAAGGCAGGCTGGCAGCCTGGATTGGCGTCATGTGGAGGTAGCCAAGCTGTTGCAGGTTGGCGAGTGTGGCCGGTGCGAGGGGCAGGCGGGCAAAGGACAAATCGTCGCTTGCCGGGCTAGGTGGGTTCGTTTCGTTCATGCCGGATTATAAAAGCTATCGCGACGGGCATCAGATAAATCTCGGGAAACAAAGAGGAAATCGCACAGAAAGAGCGCGGAAACTGCGGCCATACAAGGTACACTCGCGCCTCTAAAATATTTGCACCGTCGATAGTTGCACCATCGCACGCAGGGACTTCGTTGGAAAGCTCTGTCGGCCTTGATCCTCGATTGTTGAATTGATCACAGGCCTGTTGCAGATCACTGATTCCCGGAGTTCGCATGATCACCCTCAAGAACGTCACGCTACGGCGTGGCCCCAAAGTCCTGCTCGACAGCGTTTCTGCCACGCTCACGCCCGGCGAAAAGGTCGGTCTGGTCGGCCGCAATGGCGCCGGCAAGTCCACGCTGTTTGCCTTGCTTAACGGCACCCTGCATGAAGACGCTGGTGAGTACAGCATCCCCACACGCTGGCATATGGCCCAAGTGGCGCAGGACATGCCTGAGACAGAGCAGAGCGCAACCGACTTTGTGATTGAGGGCGACAGCATCCTGATGGAAGCCCGCGCTGAAGTGGCTGCTGCGGAAGAGAGTGGCGATGGCGAGCGTATGGCCAATGCCTACATGCACCTCGGCGAAGC
>CAZCLF010000029.1:8144-12402 GCA_964499485.1 uncultured Rhodocyclaceae bacterium
TCCACCTTGGTGAAAACCATTGCTGGGGCGATTCCCGCCATCAGCGGCACCGTTACGCAGGGCAAGGGCTTGAGCATTGGTTACTTTGCGCAGCAGGAGCTGGACGTATTGGATCCTGCGGCTGATCCTCTCTTGCACATGCAGCGCCTAGCCAAGGAAAGCGGCCTTGCCGGTCGCGGTGGTGTGCAGAGCGGCCGCGAGCAGGACTTGCGCACCTTCCTTGGTACCTTCAACTTCGCTGGCGATATGGTCAAGCAGGCTGTTGGCAGCATGAGCGGTGGCGAGAAAGCCCGCCTCGTTCTGTGCATGCTCGTATGGCAACGCCCGAACCTACTGCTGATGGATGAGCCGACCAATCACTTGGATTTGGCGACCCGCGAAGCGCTGAGCATGGCGCTCAATGAGTTCGAAGGCACCGTGATGCTGGTCAGCCATGATCGTTCATTGCTGCGCGCCGTGTGTGATGAGTTCTGGCTCGTTTCGCGCGGTGGCATTGAGCCGTTTGACGGCGATCTGGACGACTACCAACGCTATTTGCTGGATGAAGCAAAACGTTCGCGCGAAGATCTGAAAGTCGCGCAAAAGGCTGCCAAATAAGGATTTTAGTCGGAGCGTCAACTTAACGATGGGCTCTTTACACCGTTTTTATAAGTAGCCATGCACAATGGCTACATCGTGTAACGGAGCAAGAGCAGATGAGCGGTACAGGCAAGCCGGAAAAGGCAAGGCACTGGCACTATCTGGCAGCGATTGGCGTGTGTGGTGGGGCGGTCTTACTGACCTTACCACTGCATGGTCAGATTGATCTCGCCAATATCATCCTGCTCTTTGTCCTTGCCGTGGCTGTCATTGCTGCAGTGTGGGGGCGTGGGCCCGCCATGCTGGCTTCCTTCGTTGCGGTTGCCTGCTTCAACTTCTTCTTCGTTCCCCCGCGCTTTTCCTTTTCGGTCAGTAATGCCGAGTATCTGATCACCTTTGTGGTGATGCTATTAGTGTCGCTCTTGATCAGCTACCTCAGCAATGCCTATCGCTTGAAGGCTGAGGAGGCCGAGCGTAGGGCTGGTGAATCAGCGCTCCTGCATGAGTTTGCCCAAGCGTTGTCCGGGGCACTGACGTATGCGCATGTGGCGGCGTTGTTGGGTGAATTCATGCAGCGGCGCTTTGCAACCGACGCGACCCTATTTGTGCCAAATGCTGATGAGCACCTGGGAGCGATTTCCGATTCTGATGCGCATCATCACGTCAGCATGGTCGAGCTAGTTGCTGCACAGGGTGTTTATGCCAGTGGAGCGCCCACAGGGCCCGTGGCTGAACTGCACGACTCGGCCAGAACAATCTTGTTACCTTTGCTGGGTGCCACGCGCAGACGGGGTGTATTGGCGTTTATCTGCGCGATGACAGTAGTGTGATTGACTCTGCGTTACTGGCTGCGTTGGCTGCGCTACTGACAACCGCAATTGAGCGTATTCATTTCGTTGAGGTGGCACAGGCAAGCGAGCTAGATGCGCAATCAGTGAGACTGCGCAGCTCAATACTTTCCGCCATCTCGCACGATATCCGCACGCCGCTGACGGTGCTTTATGGTCTGGCCGACTCGTTAGCCGAAGGCGAGGCCATGCCACCCGCGCAACGTGAAACAGCCTTGGCATTGCGTGATCAATCCTATCGCCTGCACCGCATGGTCGACAACCTGCTCGACATGGCGCGCCTCAAGAGTGGCCGCATCAGCCTCAAATCAGACTGGCAGTCTCTGCCGGAAATTGTTGCTGCCAGTGTGCAATCAATTGCGCCGGTATTGGCTGCCCATACTCTGCGAATCAACTGGCCCGAGGTCATGCCGCTGGTGCGGGTCGATGCCTTGCTGATGGAAAGGGTGTTCTGCAATCTGCTGGAAAATGCCGCCAAATACTCGCCCGAACATACCGTGATTGCGATCGGGGCAGACGTGCAAGGGGAGTCATGGTTGCATGTGTGGATCAATAACGAGGGCAAAGGCTTCCCGCCGGAGCGGATTGAACATGTCTTTGATCTGTTCGAACGTGGCGAAGCCGAGTCCACTATCCCTGGGGTAGGGATGGGCCTGTCGATTTGTCGGACCATTATTGATGTCCATGGCGGGAAAATCTCGGCTGAGAATCTTCCCAGTGGGGCCCGTATCACCTTACAGCTACCTTTGAGCGCAATGCCTGCAATTCCTGTCGAGCCCGGGGGGCAGCATGTTTGAACCGACAACGCATGTGCTTCTCATTGAGGATGAGCGCGAGATTCGGCGTTTTGTACGCACTGATCTCGAAAAGCGAGTCATGCGTGTGAGTGAGGCTGATAGCATTGAGCAAGGATTGATACTCGCCGCAGAGACATCGCCCGATCTTGTCATCCTTGATTTGGGTTTGCTCGATGGCGATGGGCTGCGCTTTATTCAGGAATACCGTTTGTGGTCGCAGCGGCCAATATTGGTGTTGTCTGCGCGGACAGCCGAGCAGGACAAGATCGCCGCGCTGGATGCCGGCGCTGATGACTTCCTGACCAAGCCTTTTTCAGTCGGTGAGCTGCAGGCGCGCTTGCGTGCCTTGCTACGGCGCGCAGAGCAGCATGGGGTTGAGGCTGCAACTTTCACGTTTGGCAATGTGCAGGTTGATCTGGCGCGACACGAGGTCACGCGGGACGGCGTGTCGGTGCATCTAACGGCCCTCGAATTCAAGCTGTTGGCAGTGTTGGTTGCCAATGCCGGCAAGGTGTTGACGCACAAGCACCTGCTCAAGGAAGTCTGGGGCCCTGGCCACGCCGAGGACAGCCATTACCTGCGCATTTACGTTGCCCATCTGCGGCAGAAGCTGGAGGCCGACCCGGCCTTGCCCACGCATCTGCTGACAGAAATCGGGATCGGTTACCGCTTCGTTACCTGAAGCATTTCTGGGAAGACTCACATGACGACGACAACACATACGCCGAAGGCGGGGCTTTTTGCACTCTCGCTCGCCGCACTTGGCATTGTTTATGGCGATATTGGTACCAGTCCGCTCTATGCTTTCAAGGAGGCATTTGCGGGTGCGCATGGGTTGGCAGCAACGCATGACAACGTGCTGGCAAGCCTATCAATGCTGTTCTGGGCGGTCATGCTCATCGTCTCCATCAAGTACGTGTGGATTGTGCTGCGCTTTGATAATGAGGGCGAAGGCGGCGTGTTGGCCTTGACGGCCTTGGCTCACCGGCTGGGCAAGGGGACCGGGCGCTGGTCTGGCTGGGTGATTGCTGCAGGGGTATTTGCCGCGGCGCTGTTTTATGGTGATGCCATCATCACCCCGGCGATTTCGGTGCTCTCAGCGGTTGAGGGGATTGCAGTCGCCACTCCGCAACTTGAGCAGTCGGTCGTGCCAATTACGCTGGGCATTATTGCCACGCTCTTTTTGTTTCAGCGTTTTGGGACCCAACGTGTAGGTGGTTTGTTTGGGCCGATTACCATTGTCTGGTTCCTGACCCTCGCGATCCTCGGTGGTCTAAGCATTGCGGCGACACCTGAAGTCTTGCACGCTCTCAATCCCACGTATGCGCTGAGCTTTGCTTGGGCACATCCAGGTTCAGCATTCCTTCTCTTGTCGGCGGTCTTCCTAGCGCTGACGGGTGGCGAGGCTTTATATGCCGACATGGGCCACTTTGGCGCACGTCCGGTGCGTTTGGCTTGGTATGGCTTGGCCTGTCCTGCCTTGATGATCAATTATTTCGGCCAAGGTGCGCTGGTCATGCGCTCGGCTGAAGCGGTGGCCAATCCCTTCTACATGTTGGCGCCGGACTGGTTTGTCTTGCCACTGGTAGGGCTGGCTACCGCGGCAACGGTGATTGCCTCGCAGGCCACCATTACCGGTGCGTACTCTATGACCTTGCAGGCATCGCGTTTGGGTTATCTCCCGCGTATTCGTATCCTGCATACCTCGGACACTGAGCGAGGCCAGATTTATATTCCTTCGGTTAACTGGATCATGCTGGCGGCCGTCATGTGGCTGGTTGTCGAATTTGGTTCCTCAAGCGCACTGGCAGCCGCCTACGGGATTGCCGTGTCCGGCACCATGATCATTACAACCTTGCTGACCTTGTTTGTCACCGTCACGCTGCGTGCGCGTTTCCGCTTGCCCTTGCTGGGCGCATTGGCGGTGTTTTTGAGTCTTGAAATGCTGTTCTTTGCCTCTAACCTGACCAAGCTGGCCGATGGTGGCTGGCTGCCACTGGTGCTGGGGCTGGGGATTTTTCTGTTCCTCTCGAC
>CAZCLF010000029.1:12502-15407 GCA_964499485.1 uncultured Rhodocyclaceae bacterium
GTAGCGCTGAGGTGGCCGAGCAACGTCGCCGCATCGATATTCCACTGGCCGATTTTCTGGCCAATCCGATAAGCGATGTTCCAAAGATTGCCGGTACGGCGGTGTACCTCACATCCGATCCAACCATTGTGCCGAGTGCCTTATTTCATAACCTCAAGCACTACCGGGTGATGCATGAGCGTACCGTGTTCCTGAACGTCGTGAATGAGGATGTGCCTTGGATTGCAGAGTCCGAGCGCGTCAAGATTGAGCGACTGACGGCAACTGTCTTCTCTGTGTCCTTGCGCTTTGGTTTCCGCGAAGATCCCGATGTACCTACGGCATTGCAAGGTGACGCCGCATTGCTGCTGCAGCTCGACCCGATGTCCACAACCTACTTCATTGCCCGTTCGATGATCGTGGATGGCGCAGGCGCGATGCCTGCATGGCGAGCAGGTTTGTTCAGCTGGATGACCCGCCAGTCAGAAAGCGCTGCCAGCTATTTCCGCTTACCGGCTAATCAGGTGGTCGAGTTGGGGACGCAGGTGATGCTTTAAAGCAGCTTCTGCCAGAACATGGCCTTGCCCATGGCAGGGTCAAGTTCATAGCCGGCGTAGCCGAGTGATGAGTACGCGGCCTGGGCTTTGGTATTGCCCTCAAGCACCTCAAGCGTCAGCTTGCAGCAGCCAAGGTCGCACGCCAGCTGCTCGGCAGCTGCCATCAGTTGCTTACCGATGCCCTGACCGCGGAGGGTTTCGGTCACGATGACGTCGTGGATATTAAGCAAGGGTTTGCAGGCGAAGGTGGAGAAGCCTTCGAAGGCGTTGAGCAGACCAACGAATTCGCCGTTCTGCTCGGCGAGCAATGTGTGCGCGCCGGGGCGCGTGTGCAGGGCGCTGGCGAGATGGGCGCGGGTATCGTCTGACAGCGGCTTGCCACCACCGGCGGGTCCACTGGCGTATTCATCCATGAGCCGTATCAACGCGGTTGCGTGTACTGGATTGCCGAGGTCGGCACGAAGGATGCGTGTGCTGCTCATAGCGCCAGCTTTACCTCTGTCAGCCCACGCACTGCATTGCCGACATAGATGGCGTCAGCGTTCTGTAGGTCAGCCAGTGTGAGCGGCTGCTCAACAAGTTCATCTTGGAGGCTCTGTCGCAGGATGCCGGGCAGGGCGCCTTCGCTTACTGGAGGCGTGATTAGCTGCCCGTTCCTACGGATAAACACATTGTGGCGAGCGGCTTCGGCAATGCGGCCATGCTCGTTCATAAACAGCACTTCGTAGGCGCCTCGCTCAACTGCCTTGGCGTATTCGCTTTCGTACATCGTCCGTTGCGTGGTCTTGTGGCGACGGAAGAGGGAGTGGCTATCGATAGGCTGGGTGCTGATGATGACGTGTGCGTTTGCCGGCACGGCTGGAATTGCAAAGTCAGCGAGACTGAACGTGCCATCGCTATTGAGTTGCAAGCGGAGACGGCGGGCTTCGGTTTGCGGGCGATGCAGGACATAGGCGGCGAGCTCTGCACGGATCGCTTTTTCTGGCACATAAAATCCGAACACCAGCGCTGCCTGCTGCAGGCGCGCGAGATGCAGTTCAAGGTGACGGATGCTCCCGTCTGGACTCAGGTGCATGGATTCAATCAAGCCGAGATCGCGGTTCACATCCTGCAGGAAGCGCGTCTTGAGCTGAACTTCTGCGTACTCGGCGGGGGCATTTGAATCATGGACGATGCCACTGCCCACCCCCATGATGCCTTTACCATCTTCCTGACTCACCACTGTGCGGATCGGTACGCTGAAGCAAAAGTCGCCATCTGGGGCGATGTAACCAATTGCGCCGGTATAGAGGCCGCGCGGCTCCTGTTCCAATTCGGCAATCAGCTGCATAGTCCGTCGTTTGGGCGCGCCGGTGATGGAGCCGCAGGGGAACAGGGCGTTGAAAATAGCCGGCAGGCCCGTGTCTGGTGCCAGCGTACCCGTGACAGTGGAGGTCATCTGGTGCAGGGTTTGATAGGTCTCGATCTCAAACAGTGCCGGGACCTTAACGCTACCAGTGAGGGCGACGCGCCCCAGATCATTGCGCAGCAGATCAACAATCATCAGGTTTTCTGCGCGGGTCTTGGGATCGTTGCGCAGATGCGTGGTGATCTCAGCATCCTCTGCCGCGCTGCTGCCACGAGCGGCAGTGCCCTTCATCGGGCGGGTCGTCAGCGTGTTGCCTTGGCGTTGCAGGAACAGCTCTGGCGAGAGGGACAGAATACGTGCCTCAGGAAAGTTGAGCAGTGCCGAATAGGGCACGCGCTGAGTCTGGCGTAGCGCCAGATACAGGCCTATCGAACTGCCGGTATGGCGAAAGCGACAGGGAAGGGTGTAGTTGACCTGATAAGTCTCGCCATCGCGAATAAGCCCGTGGATGAGGCTGATCTTGTGGCTGTAGTTGGTTTCGTCTTCAGCCAGCTCAATGTCATGGATAGCGCAGTGCTCTGCATCCGTCGTCAGCGTGTTCAGCCATGCCGTACTTTCCGTCGCACTCAGCAGGTCACATGCCTCAAACAACTGAAAATGCAGCAGCGGTTGCCTGGCAACGGGTGCGGGTACATCTTGAAAGTGGGGCTGCGGCAAGCCCATCAGGGTATAGCCAGCCTCATATGCCAGATATCCACAGGCATGTAGGCCGCGGCTTCTTGCCATGTCCAGCTCAGCGAGTGCGGATAGCACCTGGTCGTGCTCGCGCGCAATGATGGCGCCTACAGGCCGGGTGTAGCGGCGTGCGGGCGTAAGCGAATCGCGGGTGTTTTCGAGCAGGGCGAAGATGTCGCTGCGGGCGTGGAGCTGAGGCATGACAAGAGTTTAACCCGCCTTGGCATCGCACCATATCGCCAAAACGGCTTCTACCGCTACAATGCCTGTATGAGCTACTTTGCCT
>CAZCLF010000029.1:15507-19472 GCA_964499485.1 uncultured Rhodocyclaceae bacterium
CCATATCGCCAAAACGGCTTCTACCGCTACAATGCCTGTATGAGCTACTTTGCCTTGGTTCCCGCAGCCGGTAGCGGCGCGCGGATGGGCGGCGCCCTGCCCAAACAATATCTGCCCCTGGCGGGCGGTCCTATGATCTCGCATGCACTGTCAGTGCTGTGCAGCCACCCGCGCATCGACAAGGTGTTTGTCGTGCTGGCAGCGGATGACGAATATTGGTCGCGCTTCAATTGGCTGCCTTTTGCAGGCCGATTGAAAATCTTGCGCTGTGGGGGTGCCACCCGTGCCGAGAGCGTCAGAAACGGCTTGGCTGCCATGGCCGATAGCGTAGGTGATGAAGACTGGGTGATGGTGCATGACGCTGCGCGCCCCTGCCTGACACACACGCTGATCGACAAATTGATTACGGGTGTGGCGGAAGAGGATGTCGGCGGCATTTTGGCGATGCCGGTGTCCGACACGATCAAGCGCGGCATTGGCGGGGCCATTGTCGAAACTGTCCCGCGTGACGGCATGTGGCAGGCGCAAACGCCGCAGATGTTCCGTCATGGGGTGCTGAATGAAGCGCTGGTGACGCTGTCACCGAACATTACCGATGAGGCTAGTGCTGTAGAGGCAATCGGTCTCCAGCCTAGACTCATCGAAGCAGACGGTAGCAATCTCAAGGTGACCTATCCCTTTGATATGCAGATTGCCGAATGGATTCTGCAAAGCCGTGTGGGGCCCGCATGACCTTTGATATTCGCGTAGGCCAGGGCTTTGATGTCCATGCACTGGTTGAAGGTCGGCCGCTCATCATGGGAGGGGTGACGATTCCCTATCACCTTGGCTTGCTCGGCCATTCGGATGCCGATGTGCTGCTGCATGCGATTACCGATGCGCTGCTGGGGGCCGCTGGGCTGGGCGACATTGGTCGCCATTTTCCAGACACCGATGACCAGTGGAAAGGCGCTGACAGCCGTGTGCTGCTGCGCGGCGCCATGGAAGGCGTTAAGGCTGCAGGCTGGCGGGTGGCAAATGTTGATGCCACCATCATCTGCCAGATGCCAAAAATTCTGCCGCACGCGCCGGCCATGGTGGCGAATATTGCGGCTGATCTCGGCATTGCCGAGGCGCAAGTTAATATCAAGGGCAAGACAACCGAGAAGCTGGGGTTCACCGGCCGGGGTGAGGGCATTGCTGCGCAGGCAGCGGCACTCTTGATCAAGGATTAGCCTGACTAGCGATACTGTTGGCAAAAAGGGGGAGCAGGGGTGAGGTTTACTTTCTTCAGGCGCAATGCCGCAAAGCCGTACCACGAGCGCTTGCGCGCACTGACACTGTTCCAAGACCTCAATGCCAAGGAGCTGGATATTGTCTCCAGCCTGTTGCATGAGCGCGAGTACCTTGAGCATGAGGTGCTTTTTGATGAGGGTGAAGAGGGGCATGCCATCTACATCATCGTCTCTGGTCATGTGCTCATCTGCCGCAACGGCGGCAAAACCCTGATTGCTGATCTCGGCCCTGGCAATTTCTTTGGCGAGCTGGCGCTGCTGACCAACGCGCCCCGAGCCACACAGGCGCGTGCCGGTAGCAACTGTCGGGCGCTGGTGTTCTTCCGCGATGACTTCAACAATCTTATGCACACGCATGTGGTGATTGCCTCCAAGATTGGCATCAACCTTGCGCGTCACGTGGGCATGCGCTTGCGTGAGTCGGTGGTGGGCCGTCGCGTGGAGCAGTCGCTGTGATCGAGCGCGAACTGGAGGGGCAGGAAACCGGCCCTCTGGTCTGGGTTTTTATCCTCACGGCGACCTGCCTAGCACTGTTCTTGTTCCAGAAGATTCTGTGGCTGGTGGTGCCGTTTCTTCTGGCATTGATTCTGTATTACTTGCTTGCCCCCCCCGTACGCTGGCTGGTACTGCGGGGCTGGACCGTGGATGCAGCCACTGGCTTAGTGATGAGTTTTTTGGTGGCAACAGCGGTGACGGGTATCTTGCTCGGCTTCCCTTGGCTTGCAAGCCATATGATCGACTGGCAGGATTCCTTATCCCGCTATATCAATGGTGGTCTGCAGTTGGTAGATCGTACCCTGCTGATGTTGGAGGCCAACTGGTCAGTGCTCGCGGATGCCGAGATTGCGGCCAAGGTTTCCACCCAGCTTAGCTACTGGTCGACTAACTTCGCTGATCAGCAGGTCGAATCAATATTGATGAGTGCCGGCTCTTGGCTGCCGATCCTGTTACTGGTGCCGTTTATTACTTTCTTTCAGCTGCGTGACGGTCGTCGTTTCAAGGACTTCATCAGTGATGCTGTGCCGAACGCATTTTTTGAAAAGTCACTTTTCTTGCTGAATGAAGTGGACCGCACCACGCGAGCCTACTTTCAGGGTCTGATGAAGCTGACAGTCCTAGATACCATTACGCTGGCCGCTGGTTTGGCCTTCATGGGAATGCCAGCACCTCTGGCGCTGGGCTTGATCTGCGCTGTTTTTGCTTGGATCCCTTATGTCGGTTCAATCGCCGGTGGGGTGCTGGTGGTGATGGTGGCCGCGACGGACTTTCCGGGACAGCCGGGGATGGCGTATGCCGCCGTAGTGCTTTTCATCATCGTGCGAATGCTCGATGATTTTGTTTATATGCCGATGACCGTCGGGAAGAGCCTGCACATGCACCCGCTGCTCACCGTGCTGATGATTTTTGTCGGCGGTACGATTGCGGGGATTACAGGCCTGATGCTGGTGTTACCGCTGCTCGGCGTCATCATGGTGGTCGGTGGCACGATTGGCGAAATCGTCAATGATCCACGCTTGATGGCCCGTCACCGGAATGCGCGCGCCCTGCAAAAGAAGCAGGCGAGTGCGGATTTGATCGAGCCTTGATCCCTCAGGGGTTGCAACGCTGACGCGGGAATGTCGGCGGCCTGTGTCCCTAGCTATCCTACCTCGCTGATGGTTTCGGCCTGCGTTTGTCTGTAGGTTTCCTGAATCAGCCAGGCATCAAAGCTGGCACGGTGGCGCCGATCTTTCATGCCGGCCAGGATTCTTTCCTTGGTCGCGTGCCAGCGCTCCATCTGCTGCTCGGAGAGAATCAACTCTAGCGGGCTGACACTGAACTCCATCCGTACGCGCGCACGATAGAAAAGGGTGTCGAGCCAAGTCTTATCGACCACCCAGCCGTCGCTGTAAATAACCTTGCCCTGGAGGAGTTCGTTGAGGGTGGTGGCAACCGACTGCATTGGCTTACCGTGAGTCTGCAGGGTGTTACGGCCGATGCGATGCACCTTCTCCGCTTCGGTATCCCAGTGGTTCCAGTCCGGTGGAGGTTGGATCAGCGAACAGTATTTGGACTGATCCTGAAGGACGATGCCGACCTCGATGGGGTAGCTGGCACTTCCGAAGCCCGAGGCTTCGATGTCGATGATATTCGGGCTCGCCGGCTTGCGCATGGTCGTCGTCCTGAGTTCGTCCCCGCATCTTAAAGCAGCTCGCAGCGAATTGCCTCAGATCGAGGCGATCCTTTGTGCTTATTTCCGCTAATCCTGCCCGTAATCCTTGTTGCGCATGTGGTGGGCGAGGTCGTTCAAAGCCTTGTCCAGATTGATACGCAGCCCATCATGGGCAACGCATTCTTCCATGGCCATGCGCATACACAGCATCCATTGTTCAGCTTCATCCTTGCCAATGGCAAAAGGCATGTGACGGGCACGCAGCATGGGGTGGCCAAACTTTTCGACGAAAAGCTGCGGGCCGCCGAGATAACCCGACAGGTACATGAAGAGTTTTTCTTCTGAGCCTGACAAGTCCTGCGGGTGGAGTTTGCGGATGCCATAAGCCTCGGGCAGGGTATCCATTAGTTCATAAAAGCGTTGAACCAGCTTACGGACGCCGGCTTCGCCGCCAATGACTTCGTAGGGGGTGACAGTTGCATTCATGGTGCAATCGTAACATTGGCGTCAAGCGCCTGATTGATGTGGCGCAAGGCCTC
>CAZCLF010000030.1:0-18180 GCA_964499485.1 uncultured Rhodocyclaceae bacterium
CCCATGGCGATGCCGTCGTCAACAGCGATGGTGTTGAATTCCTTGGCTACACCACCGGCGGCCTCGATTTCTCGTGCGACCATCTGGCCCAGATCCTTGAGGTGCACGTGGCCCGGCACGAACTGGGTGAAGGAGTTGACCACGGCGATGATGGGCTTGCCGAAGTCGCCGTCCTTCATGCCGGTGGCGCGCCACAGTGCGCGAGCACCGGCCATATTGCGGCCGTGGGTGGAAGTTTTTGAATGATAGTCAGGCATGGCTAGAAACTAAAAAATTGTGTACGCGGTAGGTGTCAGCGATTACGCCACTGGATGATCGATGGAGCCCTTCATGATGGCTTCACGCTTCTCAATGAGGTGGTCACGAAGAATTTTTGCCATACGCTTGCCATCACGCGCATCCAGAGCCTTGAGCATCTCTTCATGCTCTTCAATGGCCTTGTCCCATTTGGCGACGTCAAAGTTGGATCGGAAGCGCAAGGCCTTGATCCGGCGGTTGAGCGATGTATAGGTTTGGCGCAGGGCATTGTTCCGTGCCGCCTCATTAATACGATCGTGAATTTCCTGGTTGTAGCGGTAGTAGTTCGAGAGGTCGTTCTTCTCTCTGCAGGTAATCATTGCGTAGTGCAGCGCCTTGATCTCCGCAATCTCAGCAGGGGTAATCCGCTCGCAGGCAAGCTCGCCTGAGAGGGCTTCCAGGCCGCTCAAGAGCTCGAACATTTCCCAGATTTCTGTCCCACTCAGTTTGGAGACGGATGCGCCGCGGTTGGGCTCGATCTCAATCAAGCCCTCGGCAGCCAATACCTTCAGCGCCTCCCGCAAAGGTGTGCGGGAAATGCCCAGGGTCTCGCAGATCTCCCGTTCATTGAGCTTCATGCCCGGTGCGAGCACGCCTTCAACAATGAAATTTCGGATGTGCTCCACAACGGTGTCATGGAGACGTTGCCGCTCCAGCTTGGGCATTGCCAGCTTTGGGGCGGGGCTAGAGAGCTGGACTTCGTCAGAATCAGAAGAATTTTGCATACAAAAAATCTACCCGTTTAGGATGTGAATTCATTATACAGAAATCAATAGAGTGCAGCGCAATGGTTTTTAAGGGTTTTTTAGTTTAATAAAAAAATCCTTTGCATTTATGAATTCGTCTGATACAGTTGTTTTGCATGCAATATGCAATAGACAAGGAGAAGAGGAACTCATGGTTAAGCTCGATTTTCACCCCACTGGTCATCACTTTCTGCAGATCCCGGGCCCTAGCCCGGTGCCTGACCGCATCCTGCGGGCGATGAGCCTGCCCACCATTGACCACCGTGGCCCCGAATTTGGTGCCCTTGGCCTCAAGGTGTTGGCCGGCATCAAGGACATTTTCAAAACGAAGCATCCGGTCGTTATCTATCCGGCCTCTGGTACGGGTGCCTGGGAGGCTGCCTTGTCGAACACGCTGAGTCCCGGCGATCACGTGGTGATGTACGAGACAGGTCACTTCGCCACCTTGTGGAACAAGATGGCGACGCGCATGGGTATCAGCACCGAGTTCCTGGCTTGGCAAGGCGCTGACGAGCACTTGCCGAACGCCGGCAGCTGGCGTCGTGGCGTGCAGGCCGACCTGATCGAAGAGCGTCTGCGCAAGGACCCGGAGCACCGCATCAAGGCTGTGTGCGTGGTCCACAACGAAACCTCCACCGGTGTCACTTCTGATATCGCCGCCGTGCGCCGCGCCATTGACGCCGCCAAGCACCCGGCCCTGCTGATGGTGGACACCATCTCCGGCCTTGCCAGCGCTGATTTCCGCCATGACGAATGGGGTGTGGACGTGACGGTCAGCGGTTCGCAAAAGGGCCTGATGCTGCCGCCGGGCATCAGCTTCAATGCGCTGTCGCCGCGTGCCCTGGAAGCCATGAAGACCGCCAAGATGCCACGCTCCTTCTGGGCCTGGGACGAAATCGTGGAAATGAACCATACCGGCTACTGGCCCTACACCCCAAACACTAACCTGCTGTACGGCCTGTCCGAAGCGCTCGACATGATTACCGACGAAGGTCTGGATCGCGTCTTTGCCCGCCACGAGCGCTGGGCACGCGGTGTCCGTACCGCTGTCAAGGCCTGGGGCTTGCCGATTCAGTGCGCAGATCCCAAGGTGTATTCACCTGTGCTGACTGGGGTGATCATGCCGGAAGGTGTAGATGCAGATGCCGTGCGCCGCGACATCTACGAACGCTTTGATCTGTCGCTGGGCGCTGGTCTTGGCAAGCTGAAGGGCCGAATGTTCCGCATCGGCCACCTTGGCGACAGCAACGACCTCACTCTGCTGGCTGCCCTGTCGGGTGTTGAGATGGGTCTCAAACTCGCTGGTATCAAGCTTGCCGGCAGTGGTGTGCAGGCAGCAATGGACTACTTCTCCGGCAATCCCGCGAAAGCAGAGCTGAAGAAGGCTGCCTAAAAGAGCATGGCGTGCGCACTCCATCTCACGACCAAACCCCGCGTGTCGAAGAGTGGAGTGCGTCATGCCGGCCCAGACGGTGAACGTAAAGATTCATGGTTTTTCAGCATTACCCGAAGTGCAGTTGTTTTGCTTGGCTGAAAAAAGCCAATGTTCCAACAGTGTGAATCGTGAAAACGATCACTCGTATTCGGATAAAAAAGAGGAGAAGCAAATGAAGATCAGCACCCTTTCGGTTGCAACCTGTATGGCTCTCACGATGGCTGCTCCGGCTGCCTATGCACAATGGCAGCCCACTAAGGCGATTGAAATCGTCGTTCCGTTTTCCCCCGGTGGTGCGTCCGACCAGATGGCTCGAATCATTCAAGCCACCATTACCAAGCACAACCTCGTCAAGCAGCCTATCGTCATTCAGAACAAGGCTGGCGCTTCTGGCGCAGAAGGCCTGATTGACGTTGCAAGCGACAAGGGCAACGCCCACAAGATCATCGTCGCCTCTACTGCCATCTACACCGTTCCTCTGGCTAGCTCGGTTCCCTTCAACTGGCGTGACCTGAATCCGATTGCCATGATTGCCCAGGATCAGTTCGTCCTCTGGGTCAACGCGAGTGCGCCTTACACCACGGTAAAGGATTACATCGCTGCTGCCAAGCAAAAGCCGGAAGCTTTCCGCATGGGCGGCACAAGCTCGAAACGTGAAGATCAGGTGATCACGGCGCAGGTTGAGCAAGCCACTGGTGCCAAGTTCACTTATATCCCGTACAAGGGCGGCGGCGAGGTCAGCACCCAACTCGTCGGCAAGCACCTCGAGTCGTGCACCAACAACCCGAGCGAGTCGATTGCTCAGTGGCGTGCTAACCAATTGCGCGCATTGTGCGTATTCGATAGCAACCGCATCAACTACAAGGCAAAGATCACGGAGACACAGGCATGGTCGGATATCCCGACGTGTAAGGAAGCCGGTCTGGATGTCCAGTACACAATGCTGCGCGGCATCTTCATGCCAACCGAAGTCACTGCAGAGCAGACCAAGTTCTATGTTGACCTGTTTGCAAAGATCGTAGCTACGCCTGAGTGGAAGGAGTACCTCGAGAAGAACGCGCTCAAGCAGGAGTTTGTCACCGGCGAAGCATTCAACACCTTCCTGGCCAAGGATGAAAACCGCCATCGTGAAATCATGAAAGCCGCAGGTTTTTTTAAGAAGTAAAGGTGGCTGATATGAGTGTGATTGAACTTACTTCTGAGGAAGGAGGCCGGGACGGCAGGGGCATTTCACGACGCAGCGTAGAGCTCGTCGTGGCTCTTGTCCTGATGGTGCTCTGCGCCATCCTGGCTTGGGACAACAACAAGATCGGGGCCGGATGGGGAGGCGCCGGACCGGAAGCCGGTTATTTCCCCTTCCGCCTCGCGGTAGGTGTTGGCCTGTGCGGGCTCGCTATTTTCATCTCGGCTTTCAGGGAGGGGAATAGCGAGCTCTTCGCAACATGGCTGCAGCTCAAGCGTGTCTTCCAGCTGCTTGTTCCCCTGGTGGTCTATGTGGCTTCGATTAGCTACCTGGGGATCTATCTATCTTCGGCGCTCTTCATTGCCTGTTTCATGAAGTTCGCCGGTGGCTACGGCATTGTCAGATCGCTTGCCACGGGGGTGATTACCAACCTCGTCATGTTCTATGTGTTTGAGCTTCAGTTCTCGGTTCCCCTTCCTAAAGGTCCGATAGAAGCCTTGTTCGGATACTAAGGAGATCAGGAAATGGAAGAACTAAGTCTCTTAGCAAATGGTTTCGGGGTCATCATGACCTGGCAGAACATCGGCTTGATGATGATCGGTATTCTCCTCGGCATTATCGTAGGGGTACTACCTGGTCTGGGCGGCCCGAATGGTGTGGCAATTCTTCTGCCGCTGACCTTTGGCATGTCGCCCACTTCAGCAATCATCCTTCTGAGCTGTATTTACTGGGGTGCATTGTTTGGCGGTGCAATCACTTCGGTGCTGTTCAATATCCCAGGTGAGGCATGGTCAGTTGCGACAACCTTTGACGGTTATCCCATGGCGCAGAATGGACAAGCCGGTGCTGCATTAACAAATGCATTCACCGGTTCGTTCATCGGCGCAATTACGGGTGTGCTGCTGATCACCTTCCTTGCACCACGGGTAGCTGCCTTCGCCCTGGAGTTCGGACCACCTGAGTTCTTTGCAGTCTTTTTCCTGACCTTCTGCAGCTTCATCGGTCTCGGGAAAGAGCCCAAGGCAAAGATCATTGCCGCCATGGGCCTTGGCCTGTTACTCGCAGCAGTGGGCATGGACACGGTATCCGGCGATCTTCGCATGACCTTTGGCAGCCGTGAACTGATGCGTGGCTTCGACTTCCTGGTTGTCGTGATTGGTCTCTTCGGTATCAGTGAAATCCTGATCACTATCGAAGAGGGCCTTGCCTTCAAGGGCAAGTCAGCCAAGATCGACCTCAAGGTTGTGCTGAAGACCTGGGCTCAACTGCCACGTTACTTCGTCACCATGATTCGTTCATGTGTCGTCGGCTGCTGGATGGGCATTACGCCGGGTGGTGCCGTTGCTGCCAGCTTCATGGGCTACGGTCTGGCCAAGCGCTTCTCGAAGGAACCCGATAGCTTCGGCAAGGGCAATCCCGAAGGCGTGCTTGCTCCTGAAACGGCTGCTCATGCGGCAGGTACTGCGGCACTGCTGCCGATGCTGGCACTGGGTATTCCAGGTTCGGCGACGGCGGCTGTGCTGCTTGGCGGCCTGATGATCTGGGGCTTGCAACCGGGTCCACTGCTCTTCACCGAGCAGAAGGACTTTGTGTGGGGCTTGATTGCCAGCATGTATCTCGGCAACATCGCCGGTCTCATCATCGTGCTGTCGACCGTACCGCTGTTCGCTGCGATCCTGAAGGTCCCGTTCTCGATCATCGCTCCGATGATTCTGATGGTCTGTGCGGTGGGTGCCTACACTGTTCTGGGTTCCGTCCACGACATCTGGATCATGGCTTTGTTCGGGATTGTTGGCTACATCTTCAAAAAGCTGACGTATCCCTTGGCTCCGTTAGTCCTCGCACTTGTGCTGGGTGACCGTCTGGAGGATGCATTCCGTCAAAGCATGCTCACCAGCAAGGGTTCCCTGGATATCTTCTGGAGCAACGGACTGTGTGGTTCCATTACCACCATTGCCATCCTGCTGTTGATCTCGCCGGCATTCGGTTGGATTCGCGACCGTATCAAGGCTTCCAAGTCCGCTGAGACGAAGTTCGCATAAAGGCACTTTTCCCGGGGGTAGCTCCCCCGGGAAACTAAAGAACATCATGAAAGAAAAAGCTGCTCAAGAAACGCTGGCAGTACTGATTGCAAGACGGCCGGAGAAAAGTCTGCCGCTTGGCGACATACGACAAGACTTGTTTCCTTCCAGTGCTGTTGATGCGTACGCAATACAAGATCACATTGTTTCCCGTCGGAAAGAGGGCGTGGGAGCATGGAAAGTTGGGGCTTCAGCCGAGGGCGAGCAGCCACGGTGCTCCCCCATAACCCAGGATTGCCTGCATGCAAGCCCTGCAACACTGAGTCAAGCTCAGTTCAGTCATTCGGGTATCGAACTGGAAATCGCTTTCCGGATGAAAAGAAGCTTTTCGAAAAACGACATTCCGGAAGATGATAACGAGATATTGGCTTCGATCTCGTCGATGGCAGCAGCAATCGAGATCGTCAGCAGCCGATTTGTCGAGTGGCCGGATGTTCCGAAATTGATTCAGCTGGCTGACCTTCTCAATAACGGCGCACTCATCGTCGGAGAGTTTGTGCCGTACGACAGTAACTACCCATTCCGTTCACCCCTTGGGGCTCTATTTGTAGACGAAAACCAAGTGTCACGTGATGAGCTAATCAATACGGCAGGCGATCCACGCTCGCTGCTGCCATGGCTGATACGGCATAGCGTTGATCGGGGGGGTGAGGTAACGCCCGACACCATTATTACCACCGGCACATATGTCGGGATGCATTTCCCCAGGCGGCCCAGTTGCATCCTTGGTTGCCTCGCTGCGCTTCCATCAGTAAAGCTGACGCTTGCGTAGCTTCTTGCAGTACAGCTTCACCGAAACTCGTTTCTGAAGGTTGAAAATGACAAAACAAAACTCCCCGCTTCCTCCTCAGCCCGTCTTCTTTCAAAAGAAATCTGTAATGGCTCCAGCCGGATTGATGGCGGCACTACAGAAAGAACTTAGAGGTGACGTCATTTTCGATACGGCAGGGCGAGGCCGCTACTCGACTGATGCCTCGATCTACCAGATCATGCCGATTGGCGTCGTTGTGCCTCGGGATCAGGACGATGTTCTCCTTGCGTTGGAGATTGCTCGGAATTTCAAGGCGCCTGTTCTGCCGCGTGGTGGTGGTACCAGCCAGTGTGGCCAGACAGTAGGAGAAGCGCTCGTCATTGATAACAGCAAGTGGTTGAACAAGGTTGTCGAGTTCGACGCTGAAAAGCTGACGATCACTGTAGAGCCCGGCATCGTTCTAGACCATCTGAATGCCTGGCTGAAACCCTATGGCCTTTGGTATCCAGTCGATGTATCTACGGCTGCACAGTGCACGCTTGGCGGCATGGCAGGCAACAACTCCTGCGGCTCCCGTTCCATTGCCTATGGAAACATGGTTCACAACGTTCTCGCAATTGATGCGGTGCTAGCGGATGGAACGCTTGGGCATTTTGGTTCGTTGAAGCATGCCGTTGCTCCTGGTCGGATGACGAAAATTCTGGAAGGTGTCAGAAGCATCGCTTTACGCGAGCAAGCTGAAATTCGTGAGCGAGTTCCCAAGGTGCTTCGCCGCGTTGCTGGTTACAACATCGATATCTTCGACTGCCAGAATCCCCTTGCCTATACCGATGACGGACATGCCAACCTGTCCCATCTGCTGGTAGGCTCGGAAGGTACGCTGGCCTACACGCGCCAGATCACGCTGAAGCTGGCACCTCTGCCGACGCACAAGGTGCTTGGGGTGGTGAACTTCCCCACCTTCTTCCAGGCCATGGACATGACGCAGCACATCGTCAAGCTGCTGCCGACTGCCGTGGAGCTGGTAGACAGCACCATGATTACACTCTCGCGCGAGAACCCTGCGTTCCGCCCGGTGATTGAGAAGGCTCTGATCGGTTCTCCCGCGGCCATCCTGCTGGTTGAGTTTTCTGGCGCCGATCGCGAGGCGCTCTTGAGCTCGCTCAAGAAGCTCGGTGAGCTGATGGGGGATCTTGGTTTGCCGGAAAGCGTGGTCTTCATGCCGGAAGAGGCGGCACAGAAGGCGCTGTGGGATGTACGCAAGGCTGGCCTCAATATCATGATGAGCATGAAGGGCAATGGCAAGCCGGTGTCCTTTGTTGAGGACTGCGCAGTCCCACTCGAACACCTTGCCGAATATACGTCTGAGCTGACCGAGATTTTCCACAAGTATGGAACGGAGGGCACCTGGTATGCCCACGCAAGTGTCGGCACTCTCCACGTGCGGCCTATCCTCGATATGCGCAATGATGGCGCAGCCAAGATGCGCGAGATCGGGAATCAGGCAGCGGAGCTTGTGCGCAAGTACAAGGGCGCCTTCTCTGGT
This sequence comes from uncultured Rhodocyclaceae bacterium, assembly GCA_964499485.1. Lineage (GTDB taxonomy): Bacteria > Pseudomonadota > Gammaproteobacteria > Burkholderiales > Rhodocyclaceae. The sequence goes on from CAZCLF010000030.1 coordinate 8,040, forward strand.
GAGCACGGCGATGGGCTGTGCCGAGGAGAATGGGTGTCCTGGCAGTACGGTCCCAAGATTAACCAGGCATTCAGCGAGATCAAGGATCTGATCGACCCTGATAACCGCTTCAATCCGGACAAGATTGTTCGTCCTCCCAAGATGGATGACCGCAGCAACTTCCGCTACAAGCCCGGTTATGAAGTCAAATCGATTAACTCAGCGCTTGATTGGTCGGAGTGGAATGTTCACCGCGATCCGCTGACTGGCGTGGAAACCGCACCGGGTACGGGTTCAGATCCTTCCAACGGTTTGGCCTCAGCGGTCGAGATGTGCAATAACAACGGACATTGCCGCAAGTTTGATGCGGGAACGATGTGTCCGAGCTATCGCATCACGAAGGATGAAGTGCATCTGACACGCGGTCGGGCAAATACACTCCGTCTGGCAGTTTCAGGCCAGTTGGGGCCTGAAGGTTTGGCCAGCCCTGAGGTGAAGGAATCACTGGATCTCTGCGTTTCCTGCAAAGGCTGCAAGCGCGACTGCCCTACGGGTGTCGACATGGCGAAGTTCAAGATCGAGGCGCGCTATGCATGGGCCAAGAAGTATGGAACGACCTTGCGCGAGAAGCTGATTGCCTTCACACCCCGTTATGCTCCAATTGCGAGCCGTTTCCGTGCCTTAGTCACGTTGGCAGACAACATCCCTGTTGTGTCTGGCTTGGCGAAGAAGATCATCGGGTTTGCGCCTGAACGTTCACTCCCTCGTTTCAACAAGCCCTTCCTGGACTCTGTTGAAGTCGACAAGTCGCTTGGCGTACGCGAGGTCATGCTGTTCGTGGATACGTTCAACAACTACATGGAGCCGGACAACGCCAAGGCAGCGCATCAGGTGCTTAAGGCCGCGGGCTACAAGGTTCATTTCAACAAGAGACCGGGTGAGCGTCCCTTGTGCTGTGGACGGACTTTCCTTTCTGCGGGCTTGGTGGATGAGGCCAAGGCAGAGGCTGAGCGCGCACTGAATGCCCTCAAGCCCTATGTCGAGCGCGGGATTCCGATCGTCGGCCTTGAACCATCCTGCTTGCTGTCCTTCAGGGATGAGTTCCTCAATTTTGGCTGGGGTGACCTTGCCGAGAAGCTTGCGCAAAATAGCTTTCTGTTCGAAGAGTTTCTGGTCAGGGAAAAAGCAGCAGGCCGCATGGCGCTGGACCTCAAACCTCTGCCTGAGTCGGAAGCGCTGGTCCATGGACACTGCCACCAGAAGGCGATGGATGCTTTTACGCCTGTGCAGCAGGTGCTTGGCTGGATTCCGAATCTGAAAGTTTCGCCCATCCAGTCTTCATGCTGCGGTATGGCCGGCAGCTTTGGCTATGAAGCCGAACACTACGAAGCCTCGCTCAGCATGGCCGAGCTCTCCTTGCTGCCTGCGGTTCGCAAGCGTGGCTCCGATACGCTGGTCGTAGCGGACGGTACCAGCTGTCGCCATCAGATCCACGATGGCACGAATGCTACGCCGCTCCACGTGGCACAGGTTCTGGCCAAGTCTCTGGCATGAAGCTCAACGAAGGCGTTCTGACAGCCCCTGCTGCCGTTGGCGATCCGCTATCGGCAGTAGATACGCCGTCTTTAGTTCTGGATCTCGATGCTTTAGAGTTCAACATGAACCTGATGGCGAAGCGCTGCAAGCAAAGTGGAGTGGATTTAAGGCCGCACGCGAAATCGCACAAATCCATAGAGATTGCGCGCAGGCAGATTGCCGCGGGAGCGATTGGTATCTGCTGTCAGAAGCTGTCAGAGGCCTATCCATTCTCTGAGGCCGGGATAGACGACATCTTCGTGACCAACGAATTCGTTGGGGAGAAGAAAGTCGCTATGGCAATAGATCTGGCACGGCGGTGCCAGCTGACATTGTGTGTGGATCATCCTTCCCAAGTAGCCGCCTTGGGCGCCGCGGCGCGCCAGGCCAAAGTGCGGCTGCGTCTTATGGTTGAAGTCGATATCGGCCAGAAGCGCTGCGGGGTGACGAGCTATGCGGCATTGCTGGAGCTGGTGCAATGCATCGGTGAGTTTGATGATTCGCTCACGTTCCTTGGTCTGCAGGCTTTTCATGGCGGCGCACAGCATATTAAGGGCTGGTCGGAGCGCCATGAGGCTGTACTGCACTCAAATGAGATTGTCACAAGTTACCTGCTGCGTTTGAAAGATGCTGGCATTAATTGCCCTGTCGTTTCAGGCAGCGGTACAGGTACGGCCGAGTTCGATTTGAGTTGCGGAATCTTTACCGAGATACAACCGGGCTCATATGTTTTCCTAGATGGCCATTACGGGTCCAATGAGTGGTCTGGTCTGCCCCGGTTTCGGCAAAGCTTGTTTGTCTTGAGTACAGCCATGAGCTCGAACGGTGAATCGCGGACTGTATTCGATTTCGGTCTGAAAGGCGTTTCGGTCGACTCCGGCTATCCAAGAATTGCTGAAGAGCAAGGTGGTCAGTCTTTGATCGTGACCCGAGTCAACGATGAGCACTGTGTTGTTGAGTGCCAATCAGTGGCGGATCTTCCCAAGCTTGGCGACAAGCTGCTGTTTGTTCCGGGGCACTGTGATCCGACGGTCAATCTGTATCAGCAGATCGTCTGCTTTAGAAATGGGGTTGTAGAGGATATTTGGGACATTGATGCTCGAGGTCTGTCGTACTGACGAGGGTTGTCCCGGTTCCCGGATGAACGGAAACTACGATGCACGTAATTGTTCTTGGTTCTGGTGTGGTGGGTACCGCGACGGCATGGTATCTGAGAGAAGCGGGTTGTGACGTTACGGTAATCGATCGCCAACCCGCCAGCGGGTTGGAAACGAGCTTTGCCAATGGCGGGCAAATTTCCGTCAGCCATGCCGAGCCTTGGGCAAACCTCGGGGTGCTGCCAAAAATATTCAGTTGGCTGGGTAGGGAGGAAGCGCCATTGCTTTGGCGCTTCAGAGCAGATCCCGCCCAGTGGGCCTGGGGCGCTCGGTTTCTGTCCCAATGTCGGCCGTCCGCGACCCGACGCAACATCGTTTCCATTCTTCAGTTAGCCATGTATAGCCGATCCAGCCTGCAGGCCTTGAGGGCTAGCCATGGCCTGGAATATGACGCTCTTCAGAAGGGTATCGTCCACATATATACAGACAAGGATGAGTTTGCTCACGCGATTCCACAGGCCGAGTTGATGCGCCAATATGGATGTGATCGACAGGTTATTAGTGCGAAGGAGTGTCTTGACCTTGAGCCGGCATTCCTGAATTCGAAAGTAGATATTGTCGGCGGGACGTACACAAACGCTGACGAATCGGGTGACGCTTTCAAGTTTACTCAAGCGCTTGCTGCACGTTGTGCGGCTAACGGCGTCGTATTCCGCTACGGAGAGGAAGTGCATCGGCTCTGCCGTGAAGGGCAGCGGATTACAGGCGTGATGCTCGGAAACTGGGAGTTCCTTGAGGCGGATGCGTACGTTGTCTCGCTGGGAAGTTTTACGCCTCGGCTGTTATCGGAACACGGCATCAAGCTGCCGATTTACCCGGCCAAGGGCTATTCAGCCACATTGCACCTTGAGGGCGACGCGATCGCCCCGTCTGTGAGCATCACTGATGATGAATACAAGCTGGTGTTTTCGCGTCTGGGGAGCCGCCTCCGTGTTGCGGGTACCGCAGAATTCAGTGGTTACAGCAACAACATCAACGTACGTCGCTGCGATGCGATTGTTGAGCGAACGCGTGCTCTGTTCTCGTCGTTGAGTTTCTCGCGCCCACCAGAATATTGGACCGGCTTACGCCCAGCAACGCCAGGAAACGTTCCATACATTGGCGAGACTCCGATCGATGGGCTGTTCGTCAATAGCGGTCATGGAACGTTGGGCTGGACCATGGCATGCGGCTCTGGCCGTCTGATGGCGGACCTCGTGACAGGCCGCAAGCCTGGGCTTGATGCTCAGCCCTATGCCATCCCAGCCTAGTCAATTAATGGTCGTGCTTAATCGCCCAGGAAAACCTGGGAGTACCTCCCAACGCACGTCCCATTGGTTCAGCCATGTTTAGCCCAACCTGATTTTATGCAGCAAGTATGGCCAAAAGTGCTCTGTCAACGGTGGCTCCGGGAGGCTGGGTAAGGGCGGGCTGGCAGTGCAAATCCTGCATAAGCGTTTTTTAGGCCAATAAATAATTACTGATGTCGCCATAAAAATGTTGACATCTTTTTTTTGTCCGCTAACATTGCATTAAATATTTTGCATTCAATATTCAATAAAAGCCAAAGGCGCCTTAGTTGCCATATGAAGAGGAAAAGAGAAATGAGTAATAAATACAAGGTCTTGATTCTCGGCGCATCCTACGGCTCTCTTCTGGCAAGCAAGCTGCTGTTGGCGGGGCACGATGCAACATTGGTGTGTCTGCCCTCTGAGGCCGAGCTGATCAACGCGGAAGGTATCCGCGTCCGGATGCCGATCAAAGGGCGTGAGGGCCTGGTAGAAATCGACTCGCGCACCCTCCCGGGCAAGCTGTCAGCTGCTATTCCCCAGGATGTGAGTCCTGCGGATTTCGACCTTGTTGCTTTGGGTATGCAGGAGCCGCAATACCGCTCGCCTGGCGTTCGCCAACTGCTTGAATCAGTCGCCAAGTCGAGGGTGCCGTGCATGTCGATCATGAACATGCCGCCGTTGCCCTATCTGGCACGCTTGCCCGGTGTGGATGTGCAGTCGATTCGCCCTGCTTACGCTGAGGCTTCGGTTTGGGATTGCTTTGACCCTGCAACCTTGACTATGTGCAGCCCGGATCCACAGGCATTCCGTCCACCGGAGGAACTGCCTAATGTGCTGCAAGTCCGTCTGCCGACCAACTTCAAAGCTGCACGTTTTGAGTCGGAAGAAGCGACTCAGATGCTGCGCGACCTCGAAGCCGATATCCAGGCAGTGCGTTTCGATGCAGGTAATGGCGATCTGGTCGAGCTGCCGGTAAAGCTGCGCGTTTATGACTCGCTCTATGTGCCGCTGGCAAAGTGGCCCATGCTGGTTGCAGGCAACTATCGTTGCATCCAGAAGGGCAGCATTCGCTCGGCGAAGGAGGCAGTTCACACCGACGTTGAAGAGTCGAAGCGTGTGTATGACTGGGTCAGCGAACTGTGCCTGAAGCTTGGCGCTGAACCGTCGGACATGGTTCCGTTTGAGAAGTATGCCAATGCAGCGCTTTCGCTCGGTAGCCCTTCGTCGGCAGCCCGTGCACTGTTCGCAGGCGCTCCCTTCATCGAGCGCGTTGATCTTCTTGTGAAGACCTTGGCGGCGCAGAAGGGAATGAGCCTGAAAGAGGCAGACGAGATCGTTGCGCTTGTAAATGCTTGTCTGGAAGCCAATCGCGCAGAGATCGCCAAGATCGCCAAGCGCGCAGCATGACGAAATAAGGGAGGAAGAAATCCCCCCTGACCCAACAGCCGATCACTAAGCATGCAAAGCAGAAAATCAGCACAACTCGTTGCCATAAGAAACACAGTTACCGGGCTGTCGAAAGACTCCGCAGCCAGACTGGTTGGGCAACTTGGGCTGGCGAGTATAAACAAGGGTGCCTATCACTCTTCGTTCGGCTGGATGGGCGACGAGCAGAATCCCCTTGAGTCACGCGATCCTTCTAATGAGCAAGTAATTGGATTGGTCGCTCAAGGTCGTGCTGACGATCTCGAAAAAATCATTGCGGGAGCAGCAAAGTCTCAGCTGCAATGGCGATCCGTGCCAGCCCCCAAGCGCGGTGACTTGGTGCGCAGGCTTGGTGCAGCAATCGAAGAAGTTTCAGAAAGCCTTGCCTACCTGATCAGTCTTGAAACAGGCAAGCCGCTGGCAGATGCGCGTAGCGAGATGGCAGAGGTTGTCGAAATGGCTTCATTTGCAGCCGGCCAAGCACGCATGTTGAACGGCAGCTTGCAACAGTCTCGGAAGGCCGAACATAAATTGCTGGAGCAATGGCATCCGCTAGGTGTCGTTGGCATTATTACTGCGTTCAACTTTCCAATCTCGGTGTGGGCCCGAAGCGCATTCATCGCAGCCGTATGCGGTAATGCTGTGGTTTGGCGACCGAGCAGCAAAGTGCCGCTGTCAGCCATTGCAATGCAGCGCATTGTTGAAAAGGTCTTGGTACAAGAAGGTATCGAGGGCGTGTTTTCACTCTTCGTGTCCTCAGACTCCAAACTTGCCGAGGACCTGGCTATTGATTCCAGACTTGCGCTGATTACCTTCACCGGTTCCAGCGTTACAGGCCGTCGTGTCAATCAGTTAGTTACGAGGACGCTAGGCCGGCACGCAATTCTGGAATGCTCAGGCAATAGCGCGAGCATTGTTGATGAAACCGCGGATATAGACCAGGCAGTTTCAGCCGTCCTTCACAGTGCAATGAGTCTTTCTGGACAACGTTGCACTGCCACGCGCCGCTTGTTTGTGCAACGCACGATAGCGCCACTTGTTATGAACAAGCTCAAGGTGGCTATCGAGAACATCAAGATCGGCGACCCCCTGCTACCCGATACGGATATCGGTCCGCTCTGCGATGGTGCCGCCGTTGCCGCATTCCTAGAGTCCGTGTCTGGTGCGAGACGTATGGGCGGTGTGGTTGAGGTGGGTGGACGTGCCATCCCGCGGCCGGGTCATTTTGTTGAGCCCACTCTTATCAGCCAGGTCAGGAACGATTGGCATTGTGTGCAAACGGAAACCTTTGCGCCAATTCTCTATGTCATCGAGTTTGATCGAATAGAAGAAGCAATCGAAATGAACAACGACTCCGCCTACGGCTTGTCGTCCGGCTTGCACAGCAACCATCTTAGAAACATTGAACTGTTCTTGTCGGTTGCCGGCAGTGATTGTGGGCAAGCACGAATCAATATGGGCACCGCAGGTAGTGACCCGAGTGCCGCATTCGGTGGAGAAAAGGAGTCAGGTGGCGGTAGGACCTCCGGATCTGATGCCTGGAAACACTTTATGCGACGTCAGTCTGTTTGCATCAACTGGGGAGCTTCGGCTCCGTGGAGTCATCTTGTTTCATGAAATTGAACAACACAGAGACATCAGTGACCCTTGATAAACCTTCCTTGCACGCGGTCACCTCCCCCGCGTTCTTTGCCACCGGCGAACTGCCACTCGTCGGTGGCCCTTTTATTCAGCTAAAGGCGCTTCTGTAGCAGTAACAACACCTGGTCGGTATGGCTGTACCAACAACAAAGGATATTTGAAATGCAAGAGCAAACCTCTATGAAGATGGGCATCGTTGGTGTTGGCGCTGTCGGGGCGGCAACCGCTATGACCGTTGCATTGCGTGGTCACGCACGAGATTTGGTTCTCCTTGACAAGGATGCTGCGCGTGCCAAGGCCGTAGCGACTGATATGCAGTATGGGATTCCCTTGTCGCCGCTGATGACGGTTCGTGACGGTGGCTACGAAGACCTGAATGATGCTGGCCTTGTCGTCATCACGGCAGGTATTAACGAGAAGGCAGGGGGTGCGACAAATCGTTCGGATCCCGCTGGGCGCTTACGCTTGCTCGATACCAATGTCAGGGTGTTCGAGGATATCGTGCCGCAGATTGTCAAGGTTGCCCCCAAGGCCGTGATTCTGGTGGCTACTAACCCACCGGAACCTCTGGTGGAAGTCGCCAGGAATCTCGCCGGTCACGAGCGCGTCATGAGTACCAGTACATCGCTTGATAGCCTCAGATTCCGAGTTCATTTGGCGCAGCGCTTGGGCGTGAGTCCTGTTTACGTTAATGCGCATGTGATTGCTGAACACGGCACATTCAGCGTATTTCTTTGGTCGTCGGCACGTATTGGCGGCATGCCAATTAAAAGCTTTTTGGCCAAACAGAATATTGACTTCGAATCCTTTCGAAAAGCCGTTGAGGATGACGTCCGCTACGCCAACATCACCATCATTGAGGGGACGGGTGCCAGCCAGTATGGGATCGGCATGGTGGTTGGGCGGGTTGCGGAGATCATCCTGAGAGATGAGCGAGCCGTTATTCCTGTTGGATCTCACAACAAAGACTATGGCGTAACGTTGTCCCTGCCAAGCGTGGTTGGTGCTGCAGGCGTCGTTGATGTCTTGCAGCCTGAAATGACGGAAGAAGAGCTTGCGGGGCTTGTGCGTAGTGCGGATAGATTGCGTGAGGTGACCAAGCAATACTTGAGTGATGAACGACCTAATGGGCTAGTGTTCTCGGGCAGCAAGGATGCACACGTAGTATGAGCCGATAGCCCCCCAACATTTCTTACTGACTAGAGTTGAACATGCCTAATAGCAAACCGTTTTTACAATCTACCGATGTCAAGAAAGTTCTTGCTGCCGCAGAGGCACATGCACAGAAAAATGGATGGGCCGTACATATCGTTGTAACTGACGATGGTGGTTACACCCTCGGTGCATTACGACTCGATGGGGTGGCACCCATGGCGAGCTTGATTGCTGCCGAAAAAGCTCGCATTGCCGCACTATCTCGTCGCGAGACCTTGTTTTACGAGTCCATGATCAACCAAGGGCGGGCGGCATTCTTGTCGGCGCCGCTGGATGGATTCATTGAAGGTGGAGTGCCGATCATCATTGATGGGCAGTGTGTCGGTGCAGTCGGTGTTTCTGGCGTCAAGTCCGATCAGGATGCAGAAACAGCCAAGGCTGGGGTCGCTGCGTTGACCTGATCCTGCGCGTTGAGGCATTCGCCACTGCACTATGCCGTATGGTGACGCGTTGACACTGTGGCTCTTGGCGAGCCTAACTGAAGTGTAGAAAGAATCCTGCTGCAAACTTAGGGCATCCGCAAGGATGCCCATTTTTTTGAGACTCGTTTCTACGCCCGAAACGCAGGACAACGCAAGATGTTAAGAGGATCTAGCCCTGCAGGAGGATAACTCACAGAAACCCTGAGCAATTCTGTGGGTAACCCGTGAGCGAAGGTATTACGTGCTTGATCGAACGATGAAATTTGGCCTTGCTTATTTAATAAGCAAGGCCAAGTTGTGGAAATTGCAGCTTATGGAGGTAGCGCTAGCGGGAAATAGCGATATATGAGGTCTCCCGAGTTGCGCTATATGAGGCCCGTACTTTTTTAAGTGTCTGATATTTTTAAAGAGGCACTAGCGATTTATGAGGGGTGCCCACAAGAACTTTATCTTGAGATCAGTCGTCGGGTGAAATCAGTTTCCGGACAATTTCCTTGCGTTGCTCCACGATGCCCTTGAGTTCTCGGTTTGGATTGCAATCCTCGTGTGCCGCAGAGTTTATATAGAGGCTCCATCCAGCAAGCGCTAGCCTCGTTGCGCAAGGCAGTTCACCTAGTTGTCGATTCGTCAGCAGGTAGTTGCACTTCTTCCCGCCTAGCAGATAGGAAAGCTTGGCTCCTGGGTTGAGCATTCGTTCAGGAAAAACGTTGTGCCACTTAGGCAGGATGAACAGGTCGCTACCGCAAGCACCTTCGTAAGGAATGTGAACCTCTCCACCCCATTGGTGAGCTGCCAGCATGCCTGTATCGGGATCTGGGACCGGTGGATGTTTGCCATCGTCCTCGTCGTCGATGTAGCGAGGTGCGGTGATGCCTGGAATACCGCTGTCAGGCCCTGCGAGGTATAGGGCATCCTGAGGTGCTAGGCCTGTGGCTTTTGAGCGCCTTACCTGCTCACGTAGCAGTCCTTCCCACAAGTCAAAGCCATCGAATGGGCATGAGATCGATTTGATGTCTGCCTGGCTTGCCAATTGCAGAATGGCGGTCTGAAGCTCAGAGGTCAATAGGAACGCTGGCATGGTGGCTCCTGGTGGTGTTTGCCGTCAGTAGTCAGAATGGGACTATTCCTTCAGCTATCCAACCCAAGATCTGTTCTACCAAGGTGCCTGGGTGCCCGTGTAACTCAAATCGATCCCCCTTGGCCTCCCTCACTTGCAGTGACCGCAAGGTATCAACCATATTGGCGATTTCCGCCCGGTAGCTGTCCGCAGAGAACTCATACTTCACAATACCGGATTGCGATCTATCACTACCTTTTTCTGGCAGGTAGGGCACGGGGACCTCCCAACTGATGATTCCGTTGGATTGGCTCACGCGCACACCGCGATAGATGCCTGCGCAATCCGCGATACCGCAGCCACAGGTGGCGATGTAAAACTCTCCGGATTGCGTGGCTA
>CAZCLF010000031.1:0-17821 GCA_964499485.1 uncultured Rhodocyclaceae bacterium
GAAGGCCTGAATTATTGCGATGCGTGGAACAAGGCGACGAATGGAGATATGGACATGGCACAAATTATCTACGGGCGTTTCGCCCAAGAGCTCTTAAAGCAGACAGCCTCGGTTGAGGTTTGGGAAGACTTGCCCCCTCGCTTGCGTCAATGGGCGATTCTGTGGCGCGACGGTCAGCACGTGCGCGGCATGATGGCGGAATCAACTTACTTCCGCATTAAGTCTCAGCTTAAAGAGCATGGCATCGACATCAGCATTCCTTGCAATGTCGTTGCTCTGTCAAAGCGTGTCCGGGAGATTGAGGTTATCCAGGTATCCGCAGCAAGGGATGCCGCCTAATGGGTTACGCATGGCAAGGCACTTGTTATCCAGACACAGCAACTGCGCTGAAGTCGTTTGCCTTGTCTGTTCCTAATGCCAACCCCTCAGGCATCAATACATTTACCGCTGCGCCTACTGTCAATGCTTCTGGACTTGTGACTTGGTCTATTAGCAATCGTCCGCTCTCAGGGACGGCTGCCACTACACGTACTGGCACCACTCAGCTTCCTACATGCACATATGCTGCTGATAACTCATTTGAGTTGGTCGCTGTTCAAGATGTTCTCGTTGCATCTGCACTAGCTATCTGTTTCCTCATTGGCGCTCTGTTCGGAGGCCAACGCTCATGAATTCTTTTTCCTCAATTCTTGGAGGTTGTCTTGCCGCGTTCCTCCTTGGGTATGGCCTTGGTTTCGTAATTGCAGCCCTGCGCCGAATTCTTAACGTGGCTTCTAACTTGGAGTAATTCAAATGAAGAAAATCTTTATCGCAGTTTCTGTTGCTCTTCTGGCTGTTCAAGCTCAGGCCGCTTCTGTCATCGACACAGCAACCAAGACCGCTATCAGCAGCGGCTTTACCAACCTGCAAGACACGATTCTTGACCTGATCGTCACTGCAATGCCTTTCATCGTTGCTGGCTCCGTTCTGATGGCCGCACCGCAGATCGTGAAGGGCATGATTCATCTGGCTTCGCGCAAGTAAGGTCAGACCGACCCCGCTGCGGCCTCTGGCCGCTGTGGGGTCGGGCTGAGTTCCCCATGAAAAAACTAATTTCGTTTTACTTAGCTGTCTCTGTTGGCTGGCTATCAATCACCATGCCAGCCCGTGCATTTGCACCTGTTGCCGTCCTTGCTGCGCCTCAAGTCGTGTCTGCTTCCGGTTTGTCGTATGCAATGGGCGCACTCGCTGGCATTGTCGGATTAACCGGCATGTATCTCGAAATTAAAGACGCTACAGATAATTCGGCTCGCATCCCTATTACTGATGCGCCAACCCCTATTCCCGCCCCTGTCGCACCTGCAACTAAGCCAACTTCGACTTCTTATACAAGTCAATTTTCTACCGTTCCATATCCTTCTCAACAAGAGGCTTGTACTGCTGCTTTTAATTCCCTTTCTTCAAATCCCGGTAATTGCGCTACTGGAAAATGTAAATATCAACTTTGCTCTTCATCGCCTTGCTTGTACACGTCTTACGATCCTTCTTCAGCTCCGAATTGTTCTGTATCTAATTTTGTTCAGATTAACTCTTCTTCCGGTCAGTGCTCGGCTGGTTACTCTAATGTCGGTGGCTCTTGCCAATTGACTAATGCCAGATTGGCTACCGATGATAAGAAGTGCGACATCATCTTAAGCAACGGTGCATTTGCTCTTGCTGCAGATTTAAATTGTCCGACAACTGCTAATGGACAAACTCTCGTTCCATTAATCAGAGATGGGAAAGTTCTTGCATATGGACAATCCAGTTCAGGCAATCCGCTTTTGTTTGAGGTTCAGAAGACCGGAACAGCTATTACCATCAAGCAACACGAGCAGCTACAGACCGCGACACAAACGCAGGTAAAGACAACCTCTTATACGGTTGATTCTCCCACTGGCACCATTACTGGCGTACAGACTCAAACGTCACCCGGCACTATTACCACTCCAGCACCTGCCACGCTTCCTACTGCAACAGACCCGGCTACTCAGCCAACTAGCCCGACCAACACTCCGACGCCTCAAACTGAGCCTAGCAAGGCCATCGATATAACTACGTGTGGCCTTCCGGGTTCTCCTGCCTGCGCTATCGATGACACGTCTTTTGGCGGCAAAGATAATTTTTCTACGCCAAAGCTCACCGACATATCTAACAACAATGACGGCTTAAAAACTCAGCTGGAAAATTCAGGCTCTTACGTCCCGTCCTTGGAGTGGAGCTGGTTGCCTTCATTGCTTCCCGGACAGGCCACGACCTGCCAGCCCATCCCCCTCAATATCAGCTTTTCTCACGGCCTTCTGTCGGGCTTTTCTGTCTCCAAAAGTCTTGATGTTTGCCCTTACCTTGAGGCACCACGACAGATCCTTGGTTACTTGCTTTTTCTCGCCACGATCTTTTTTGTGTGGCGTGCTTTCACTCGATCTAATGAGGGCGTCTAAATGGGTGCTTTCGCATCATTTCTTGCTTCGGTTTTCAGTGGGATATTCGGCTATTTAGCGACTTCGATATCTAAAAAAGTCGCGTTTGGTGGTGCTGTCGCTGCAACGATTCTGCTTACGACTACAGCCTTCTATGCAGCTATCAAGTTGCTCTTAGTTGGCTTCACTTACACCATCACCAATCCCTATATTCAGATGGCTATTTGGTCGGTTATTCCATCCAACTTGGAAACCTGCTTAACAGTCATGTTCGCGGCAGAAGTAGCTGCGTTTATCTATCGCCATCAGATCGCCACGATTAGGGCGCTTTCAGGGGTCAATTAGTGACTGACTCCATCCTGCTCACCGGTAAGCGTGGAAGCGGTAAAACACTCGCGGCAATGCGTCTAGCTGGCTCTTACATCAGTGAAGGACGGCCGGTAGCAACTAATCTAAATATGTTTCTTGAAAACCTTGTTCATCCATCGAACAAGGTCATCTGCTACCGCCTTCCCGACTTTCCATCGAGCGCCGATTTGCTTGCCTTGCCTCCGGGTAATCCAAACCCCATTGAGGAAGAAAAAAACGGCCTTCTGATTCTCGATGAGGTCTCTAAGTTTCTGAATGCGCGCGACTGGCAAAACAAAGACCGGCTTGACGTTATGAGCTGGCTAGTTGAGTCCAGAAAGTACGGTTGGGATTTGCTTTTCCTTGGCCAGCATCAGAAGCAACTTGATTCTTCCGTCCGTGATGCGCTGGTCGATTTTCATGGCCAGCTTCGCCGCTTGGATAAGGTGCGCGTCCCATTCATTGGCGCGATCTACAAACACTTCTTTGGGAAGGGTTTGTATTTCCCGAAGATTCACGTTGCTACTTTGTTCTATGGCTTTGATCGTAACGCCCCGATTTTCGATAAGTGGTGGTTCCGCGGGAAGCGCTATTACACCGCTTACGACACAACACAAAAAATTAGTGCTGTGACCGGTCAGGACGCGCCGTACTCCTACCTTTCAGCCTGGCATTTGCGCGGGCGCTATATGAGCCTTCTCGATATGTACAAACCATTGATTATCACGGCCGCTCTTGTCGGTCTTTTTGTTGGTGCGCTTGGTGGCTTTGCTGCTGGCCGATTTCAGCCTGCAGAAGCTGCTCAAGTCGTAAGTGAATCTGTTTCCTCTGATGTCTTTGTCACGGGAGTCATTCGCGATGAATCCTCAACACGTATTGTTCTTTCTGATGGTCGTCACGCTTACGCTTCAAAAGAGCGACATGACAAAACAGGTAGTCAATTTTTTACTGATGGCGTTTGGTACCGGGGGCAATCATGAAGCGTTATTTTTTTTTGCTGGCATTCATCACCGGTAATGCTTCTGCTGCCGTTGGCCTTGAGTTCCGTAACATCGGTGTTCCTGAACTGGCAGAGAGCGTCATTAAAGGGGTGCTTAAGCGTGATTACGTCATTGCGCCTGATGTCCTGCAAATTCCCTCTAAGGTCACGCTTTCTGTCCGATCTATTGAACCTGATGCGGTCTTTAAAGTGCTTGGCGATGTTTTGCGCGGCGCTGGCGCGTCCGTTCGTGAATCAGGTGGAATTGTCTATGTCGAAAAGCTCAATCCGGCTGTAGAGGCTCCTAGCCCTGTTCCTACACCTGTTCAGAATCCTTATCTCCCATACGGCCAACAACCCGGTTTCATGGGCGCACAGCAAAACCCCCTGTCTTATTACTCCAGCGGCCAAGCGCCTAAGACTGTCGCGTTCCATAAGCCCATAGGCAAGCCGCTCGATTTTCTTGCGTCTGTGGCCAAGGTAGCCGGGGCTTTTGTTCCTGACGTAAAAGGTAAGGGGGATGTGCTCGTTTTTGCTGGCGATGACGAAACCATTGAGCGCGTAAAAAAGATTCTGGCCGAGGTCGATTCAAAGCCGCAGACATTGACCGTTAAGGCTGCTCTGCTTGAATTCAGCACGGGTGACAGTTCAAGCCGCTCTTTGTCCCTTGCGCTCTCTGAAATTGCCAAGCGTTTTGGCATGCGTATTCAACTTGGAAGCCCCGGTAATAACGCCCTCAGCTTCACCGGCGCTAATCTGTCTGCAGTCTTGGGCATGATCGACGGCGACCGTCGTTTTAAGTACGTGGCAGAGCCTTCCCTGTCAGTCATTGATGGCGAGGAAGCGCGCTTTACAGTCGGCAGTGATGTGCCCGTCCGATCGTCCGCAGTGAAAGACCAAGGCGGCAATCCTGTACAGTCTATCGAGTACAGAACCGCAGGCGTTGTGATCACTGTCGCGCCAAAGATTCTCGATCAGTCAATCCGGGTCAGAATTGCCCAGCAGGTTTCTAGTTTTGCGCTCACCACAACTAGCGGCATCGATTCGCCAACGATCTTAAAGCGCGAGGCTGAAACAACCGTAGGCGTTCAGGATGGCGAGTTAATTCTGATTGCCGGCATGGATGAAACGAGAGAAAGTGACTCAACATCCTCTGTCCCGTTCCTGCCTAGTTTCCTCAGCTCAAAAGAGAGGGACAAATCCCGATCGCAGCTCCTGCTAATGCTTGAGGTGTCGAAGGCGCGCAATCAGGGAATCTAGCCGGGGGATGGGGCAGCATGCCCCATGAAGACTTACGCCATTCAGTGCCAAATGCGCACTTCCGCGAAGATGATCTGCACCGGCTAAAGGCCAGTCATTCGCGCCCTAAAGACAAATGGGACTTTGATTACCTTGTAGCCAATGAAAAGATCCCAGCGACTCCCGCAACAAGTGGAAAGCTGATTTCTATAAGAATCCAACGCCAGTTACTTACTCTTAGCGCTATTGCGAAGAAACGGTCAAATTTTTCGAGTGAAACTGGGATTCTGTTGTCTTTGAAAACGTGTGCAAAGTCAGCTAGTGTTCCCATGCACGTTCTTATTGCATCTTGGTTATTGCGGATATCTAACGTCAACTTTTGGCGGAATTTTTCATCCTCCTCTGATTGCACTGGCCATGCCTTAACTCTTTCTTCGATGCTATTTAGTTTTTCCCTGAGCTCCTGCCACTTATCTTCGCTTACTAAGTAACGCTCCGCTCTGAACAGCCACCAGCTATACAGAGTCGATTGTCGTGGGTCTTCTGGTAAATCTTCGTGTGAACCTACTAGTCGCATTTTTGACCCAAACACTGCTTTACAGCCTGTTACCCGTAGATTCCATGCCATGAATTCTTCCCCTACATACCAAAAGAAGTGCACTAGGTGATATGCCAATACAATCGTCAGAGCGAATTGAATTTTGTCAGGTGTAATATTTCCGAAAGTTAGCCCTAGAACTGTGAATGTCCCTGCGATTTGTATATTTCCATGAGCAAGGTATAGAGCGATTAGTGAGAACGCTAAAAGATTTCTTCTTACTTTGAGCGCGTTTTCAGGCAGTCCGGGACTAAATGGCTCCCCGATAATTTTTTGTACTGCTTCAACGCTGTTGTTATCGATCATTACTTTCTTCCCCTACGCTGCTTTTATTAGCTTCATCTGCTCTTGGTCTTCAAACCGCCTAATCGTCCGCTTGATACTCGATATATGCACGTTGTATTCACGTGCTAGCGCTGTTTTTGTAAATTTCCCTGAGCGCCATTTTTGCATCATCACACTCTGTTGCTCTAGCGGTATCCCGTAGTTCCTTCCAAACACCACACCACGCGCTTTAGCTGCCTTAATTCCTGCGCGTGTTCTCTCTCTGATCAGTTCACGCTCAAATTCTGCAAATGCCCCGATGATCTGCATCATCATTCGGCCAGCTGGAGTTGTTGTATCGATAGTTTCTGTCAGGCTACGGAATCCAACTTTGATTTCTTCAAGTCGCTCAAGGATCTCTAATAGGTGTTTCAGTGATCTAGCAACCCGATCCAGCTTATAGACAACTAACGTATCACCTGGCTGTAAATCATCGAGAACCTTTGCTAGTACTGGGCGCTTTCTATCCCCTCCTGATCTCTTTTCTTCATGAATCAGCGTCACACCTGCTTTACGGAGCGCATCAATTTGCATATCGGTTTCTTGCTCCTGAGTCGAAACCCGTGCGTACCCAATCAACATCTAGTTAAAAAAAATCCCGGCTAAACCGGGATTCTGTCTTAAATTTACAAAAAATATTTTCAGTATCATTTGTTTCATATGCAGCAGGGTCGTATTTGACCCTCTCCGCCACTTTAAAAGCCACCCAGTGTTTTTCTAGGGTGGCTTTTTTATTTGTCCCGTTGGGTGACGCCGCCGTCCCCTGCCTTTTTAGTCCCTTGTTTTAAATCACTTTACGATCGAGGCTATCCCCCGCCGCACAGCGTCCTTTGACCTGAGTCAAGCGCGCGCACATTTGTTGTGCATCCGGATTGATAAGTTTCAATTATGCATGTATAAATAAGGCGACCTAGTGATGCTCATGCGTATTGTGTGAGCTCTCCAAATCGGCTTTGGGGTGCCTGGCATGAATCAGCTTTCCTCTCCGCATGGTGAGAATTTGCCCCAAGCTACGCGGGGACGACTGGCTTCGGTTCAGTTGCATCAAATTTTTGAGCATGCTCCGATTGGCATGGCCCTGCTCGATCTCGAGGGGCATTGGCTTGACGTCAATGCGCAGTTCTGTCGGATTGTTGGGTACCAGCGAGATGAGCTGTTGCAACGCGCCTTTCGTGACATCACTGTCAGTGAAGACCAAGAGATAGATGCGCAATTGTTGGGCCAACTAATTGATGGGCAGATACCCTCGTACCAACGCGAAAAGCGCTATGTACGAAAAAATGGGGAGCCTGTCTGGGTAGAGTTGGCGGTATCACTCGCACGCACGAAAGAAGGGGTGCCAGAGTATCTGATTACCCAGATTGTCGACATCAATGAACTCAAACTGGCGCACGACGCCTTGCGAGAGCGAGAGCTGACGCTGGAAACCGTATTGGGTGCGTTGCCAGTGGGTGTGCGCCTCGCAGACGCGAGTGGTCGAATTGTGTCGGCAAATATGGCGAGTTTGGATATTTGGTGTGGTGCCGGTGGTGAGATGCTGCATGAAGGCGAGTACCGCGGTTGCGATGCGGCATCAGGCGTTGAACTAGTCGAGGGTACTTGGCCCTTGCAGCAGGCATGTGCCACCGGCTGCGGAGTGGATGCCCGGTTGCTCGACATTCTGTGTTTTGACGACACCCCCAAGACGGTTCTGTGTTCAGTGTTACCCATTGTGGATGAGCGTGGCTCAGGCGCCATGATTGGTGCGATTGAAGTCATTCAAGACATGACTCGCTGGCTGAGGCTCGAACATGATCTGATGGTGCGGACACGTGAGCTTGAAAGCCGCAATCGCGAACTGGAGCAATTTGCGTACGTAGCCTCACATGATCTACAAGAGCCTTTACGCAAGGTCAGTAGTTTTGTTCAATTGTTTGCTCGTCGTTATGCCGATAAGGTGGATGAGACGGGGCAGTCCTATCTGAACTTTGCGGTGGATGGCGCGCATCGGATGCAGCTGCTAATCGATGATTTGCTGCATTACTCCCGCGTCAGCCGTGGCCGCGGAGAGCCAACCCCGGTGGATCTGGAGCGCATCTGTAAAGCGGTCTTGCTGGATTTCAGCACCGCGTTGGAGGAAACCGGTGGGCGTGTCGAATGTGGCCCCTTGCCCGTGGTCCTTGGTGAGCCTACACAGATGCGTGCGCTTTTACAAAATCTAATCGGCAATGCCATCAAGTATCACCAGCCCGGGCGACCACCGCATATTCAGCTGAGCTCGGAAACGGACGCATCTGGGGTGGTTACGGTGCACGTAACTGACAACGGGATTGGTATCGAACAGCGCTTCTTCGAGCGCATTTTTGTAATCTTCCAGCGCTTGCACAATCGGAATGAGTATCCGGGCAGCGGCATCGGTCTTGCTATCTGCAAGCGCATCATTGAGAACCATGGCGGGCACTTATGGCTTGAATCCGTGCCTGGGCAGGGAAGTACCTTCCATTTCACGATGACCATTGCGGGGGTAGAGAATGAAGCCGGTTGAGGTGTTGTTGGTAGAAGATGATCCGGGGGATGTCATTCTGACCCAGGAAGGCTTGCGCGCCTCTAAGCTGCATATCAATCTCCATGTGGTTGATAACGGTGAAAAAGCACTGGCCTTTTTGCATCAGACACCACCGTATGACGATGCTCCCCGTCCTGGGCTCATCATCCTTGACCTTAACCTGCCGCGGGTCAATGGTATGGAGGTGCTACGTGAAATCAAAACGAACGATCGCCTGCTTACTATTCCTACCGTTATTCTGACAACGTCACGCGCGGAGGAAGATGTCGTGCGTAGTTACAAGCTGGGTGCTAACTGCTACGTGTCGAAACCTCTGAACCTTGATGAGTTCGTCAAGGTGGTGGGGTCCATCGAGAGTTTCTGGTTCACTGTAGTCGAGATTGCTGGCTGAGGCATTGCGAGCCATGCGACTACGCGTTCTTCTCGTTGAGGATGATTTTGGCGATGCTGCGCTCGTCGAAATTTTTCTGCATGAAGCGTGGCTCAACAATCCACCAGAGGTAAGGCATGTCGTTTGCATGGCAGATGCCAAGCAAGCGTTGCAAGAGGCGCGTTTTGATATTGTGTTGTGCGACTTGTCGCTGCCAGATGCGGAGGGCGTTGACACAGTGATCGAGCTGCGTGATTGCAGCCGTGGGGCGCCGATTGTTGTCCTGACGGGTCGCGAGGATCCTGAGTTTTCACTCAGCCTGATTGAGCGTGGCGCACAGGATTATCTGAATAAGCGTGAGCTGGCTGCAGCCAATCTCATGCGTGCGATTCGTTATGCGATTGAGCGTGATCGACAGGCCGCTCAGTTGCGCATGGCCATGCGTATCGAGCAACTGCGGCGAGAAATTCTCGTACGTATTGCCGAGGATGACCCGCTGCGCGAAACGTTGGATGCCATTGGCGCATTTATGCTGCAGGAAGCGGGTTGCACTGCCTATTTGTTTTCTGTTGATCCTCAAGATGACTTTGAGGGGGTTGAGGCAGGTGATCTGGCCTGGGCCGCTGAGCAGGAGAACGCTGCTGATAATGCCCAAAGTAGCGCCCGTTTGTATGCGATTGCAACGAGTAGTGGCACTGTCCTCGGCAGTCTTGCGGTCAGGGTGCCAGAGCAGGGGGTCGGCGACGCTTTGGCTGTTTGTGTGCAGCATGCATCGGAGTTGGCGGCACTTGCGATTGAGCGGCATCGCATCCACCGTGAGCAGAAGCTTGCGGCAATGGTATTTCGGTCAGCCGGTCAGGCGATCATCATTACCAACGCAGCGTTAGATGTTGTTAGTGTCAATCCCAGCTATTGCACTTTGTTCAGTTATACCGAGGGTGAAGTGATTGGCCGCCGACCTTCGCTCTTCACCTCTGGCGCACATGATGAGGCTTTTCATCTTGCGCTGTGGCAGCGTTTGCAACGTGAGGGGCAGTGGTCGGGTGAAATCACGGATCACAGCAAGAGCGGGGCCCTCATCACCTTTTTGGCCAGCATCAATGCTGTCTTGGGTGTGAGTGGCCAGGTCGAGCGCTATGTTTGTCTGTTGTCAGATATCAGTGATCGTAAGCAATCTGAAGAGACGATTAGTCGTTATGCGAACTTTGACCCGCTGACCTGCTTACCCAATCGGCGCCTGTTACAAGAGCGCATGGCGCAGGAGATCCTGCGCTCACGGCGCAGTGGTGTTGGCTTCGCACTCATCTTCATTGATCTGGATCGCTTCAAGGATGTGAATGACACCTTTGGCCACTACATGGGTGATTTACTCTTGCAACAGACTGCGGAGCGGCTTCTCTCGGTTGTGCGGGCAACCGACACAGTGGCTCGATTGGGGGGGGATGAGTTCACCATACTGCTGACAGAGATCAACGATGCACGCGATGTTGACCTACTTGCGCCTAAGATTCTCGCAACGCTGAATGAGCCATTTGAGCTGCAAGGCGAATATGTGCTTGGCGGCGCCAGCATGGGCATTACCCTTTATCCCCATGACGCGGTGACAGAGGACATGCTCTTCAAGCATGCCGATCAGGCCATGTATCGGGCCAAGCAGGAAGGGCGCGGACGCTATTGTTTCTTTACCCGTGACATGCAGGAGGCTGCCGAAGGTCGCATGCGCATGCATCAGGATTTGCTCTCGGCAGTTCGGTTGGGGCAGTTCGAGTTGTTTTACCAACCGATTGTGGAGGCTACGCTGGTCGGCAGTCGTCTGAAAAAGTTCGAAGCCTTGATGCGATGGCGTCATCCGGTGCGGGGTATGGTTCCCCCTTTTCAATTCGTTGCGCTGGCTGAAGAACTGGGTTTAATCAAGAAGCTGGGCGACTGGGTGCTTGAGGCATCTTTGAAACAGCTGGTTGAGTGGGATGCGCGTGGTCATGCCGGGGTGCAGGTGAGCATTAACAAGTCCCCCCGGCAGTTTGGACAACATGCCGACGACACACGTGAATGGTTGGCGATGATTCGTGACTATGGGATTGATCCGCAGCGCATCACTATCGAGATTACCGAGGGAGTGCTTCTTGATGAACGCCCGCATGTGGCTGACCAGCTTAAGCGGTATCGCGATGCTGGTGTGAGTATTGCAGTTGATGATTTTGGTACCGGTTATTCAGCCTTGAGCTACCTCAAACGTTTCCCGATCGACTACGTCAAGATTGATCGCTCTTTCATCTCAGATCTTGAGGACGATAGTAACGATCGAAATCTCGTCGAGGCCATTATTGTGATGTGCCATAAGCTTGATATGTGGGTGGTCGCTGAAGGTGTAGAGACGCTGGTGCAGCGAAACATGCTGCAAGAGATGGGGTGCGACTATATGCAGGGCTACTTATTTGGCCGCCCTGAGCCGGCGAGCAACCTTTTTACTGTGATGGGGCGTGGAATACCTGGAGACGGATTACGGACCTGAACGCGTGGTTTCTAGGGGTTATCGGTCAAAGAAAAAAAGCGCTGATTGGGTCAGCGCTTTTTTTCTTTGATTGCAGCGATTGGATTACTTGCGGCGTTTTGGCGGTTCGCCCGTCCGTTGAGTCATGGCGACATTGAAGCGCTGGCCTTGACCGACCCGTCCGGCGCGCTTACCCGTGCCCGTGCGGCTGCCTGTGGCGCGGCTGCCACCGGCGTCGGAACGGCCGAGGCCCGTCCCCGCGGGCTGGAACGAAGGCACCAGATGCTTCTTCCCATTACCAATCAGATCAACGCGACCCATGGCACGCAAGGCATCGCGTAGCGCCGGCCAGTTTTCGGGGTCGTGGTAGCGCAGGAAGGCCTTGTGTAAACGCCGCTGACGTCCGGAGCGGACGGCACCCACATGCTCCGACGTCTCGCTGACCTTCTTGAGTGGGTTCTTTTCCGTGTGATACATGGCCGTTGCCAGCGCCAGTGGCGTGGGCAGGAAGGTCTGTACCTGGTCGAGGCGGAAATTATTGGTCTTGAGCCAGATGGCGAGGTTCAGCATGTCCTCATCGGTGGTGCCGGGGTGCGCGGCGATGAAGTAGGGGATCAGGTATTGCTCCTTGCCCGCTTCCTTTGAGAACTTCTCGAACATCTGCTTGAACTTGTCGTAGGCGCCCATGCCAGGCTTCATCATCTTCGACAGGACGTTCTGCTCAGTATGCTCTGGCGCAATCTTGAGATAGCCGCCCACGTGGTGGGTGACTAGCTCCTTCACATACTCAGGCGAACGGACGGCTAAGTCATAGCGCAGGCCTGAGCCGATCAGGATCTTCTTCACGCCGGGAATGGCGCGGGCCTTGCGGTAGAGGCCGACCAGCGCTGAGTGATCGGTATTCAGGTTCTCGCAGATGTCCGGATAGACGCAGGACAGCAGGCGGCAGTTGGACTCAATCTTTTTGTCCTTGCAAGCCATGCGGTACATGTTTGCCGTCGGGCCGCCGATGTCCGAAATGACGCCTGTAAAGCCCGGTACCTTGTCGCGGATTTCCTCGATTTCTTTGAGGATGGATTCTTCCGAACGGCTCTGGATGATGCGGCCTTCGTGCTCGGTGATCGAACAGAAAGTACAGCCACCGAAGCAGCCGCGCATGATGTTGACCGAGAAGCGAATCATTTCCCACGCCGGAATTTTGGCGTCGCCATACGCCGGATGCGGCGCACGGGCATAGGGCAGCCCGTAAACACCATCCATCTCGGGTGTGCTCAGTGGTAATGGTGGCGGATTCAGCCACACATCGCGCTTGCCCGGCCCGGTGCCGTGCGCCTGAACGAGCGCGCGTGCGTTGCCTGGATTCGATTCCAAGTGGAAGGTACGTGAGGCATGGGCGTAGAGGATGTCATCCCCCTGAACCGTTTCATACGATGGCAGACGCACGACGGTCTTGGCGCGCTCCAGTTTGCGTTGCGCCTGCCGCTCGGATTTGGCGTTAAGTGCGGCAGTTAGCTTGGCGTCTAGCTTGACGGTCGCTGTCGCAACCGGTGGTGTGGCCGTTTTGGCCGGCTCCATCGCATACGGATCGGGATGCTGAGCCAGTGGTGCGCCCGGGGTGTCGACCGTGGTTGAGTCGACCTCGGTCCAGTCGTCAGGGCGCCAGCCGTGCGGCACCATGTAGCCAGTGCCGCGCACGTCGCGGATGCTCTCGATCGGTTCGCCCTTGGCGAGGCGGTGCGTCACTTCAACCAGTGCCCGCTCGGCATTGCCAAACAGCAGCAGGTCGGCCTTGCTGTCGGGCAGGATGGAGTGGCGTACCTTGTCCGACCAGTAGTCGTAGTGAGCGATCCGGCGCAGCGAGGCCTCAATACCGCCGATGATGATATTGGCATCAGGATAGGCTTCACGACAGCGCTGCGAATAGACCAGCACGGCGCGATCTGGCCGCTTGTGCGGTGCAGCGTTCGGGGTGTAAGCGTCGTCAGAGCGGATTTTCTTGTCCGCTGTGTAGCGGTTGACCATCGAATCCATATTGCCGGCGCTGACACCGAAATACAGATTGGGTTTGCCTAGCACCTTGAAGGCGTTAGCTGACTGCCAGTCCGGCTGGCTAATAATGCCGACGCGAAAGCCCTGCGCTTCTAGCAGGCGCCCGACCAGAGCAACGCCAAAACTGGGGTGGTCGATATAGGCATCGCCATTGACCAGAATGATGTCGCAGGAGTCCCAGCCGAGCGTGTCCATCTCGGCGCGCGACATGGGCAGGAAAGGGGCAGTACCGAAACGTTTTGCCCAGTATGGGCGATACGAAAACAGCGGCTTGGGGATGTTTTTTGGCGCAGGGGCATTCATCCGCGCATTTTACAGGCTAGACAGTGACTTAGCTCTGTTTCCAGCGGCTTTGCGCGGATAAATGTTTGGACAGAAAGTCCATTTGATCGGTAAGGATATTCCGGTTGGAGAGAATCAGATACTCGGCCTTGTTGGGCACATACGGGGCGTAAAGTAGTGGCATGTGCGCCTCTTCCGGTGTGCGCCCACTCTTGCGTTGATTACAGGGGCGACAGGCGGTGACAACATTCATCCAGCGATCAAGCCCCCCTTGCGAGACGGGTACGACATGGTCGCGGGTTAAGCGCGAACCCAGCATGTGGTCTCCGCAGTAGGCGCAGATATGGCGGTCGCGGCTGAAGAGTTCACGGTTCGACAGGGGCGGTGTTTGATGCATCGTCTTCGACAGGATCGATTTGCCCTTGATGGCAATGATGCTGTTGGTGGCGATTTGCGAGCGCTCGCCGGTGATGCGATTCGTGCCGCCTTGGAACGAGAAGTGCTGGTCTCCCGCTTCCCATGCGACCAGATCCTTGGCTTGGTAGACACAGGCCATCTGCCAGCTCACCCAGCGATGCGGGGTGCCATACATGTCGAGTGTCAGGATCAGGGGCGAAGCGGGCATACTGTGTTCCTCAAAATCAGTGAAATCGGGAATCAGGTCAGTGGTTTAACGGCTGCGGCCTGCATACTATGACAATAGCCTAGCAGAGGGCTTGCGACTTGCAAACTGGCGATTACCGTAGATTTGCCGGGTATTTCTTGGTCTGGATAAGGCACTGGCAATGGCCGATGCTGCTGTCAGTCCTTGTGCATGTGGTTTTATTCTGGCCAACGTCTATGCAGGAGAGTGCAACCCTGAATCCCTTCTTGCGTGCAAAGCTCAAGAACTCCGGGGTAGCGTCGCAGACCACACCAACCAGCGAATCGGTTAGTGCGCCGCAACCCCTACAGCCGCCCGTGACACAGCAGCAGCGCTCCTCGCCTACGCTGGCGCGACCCGACGTGACCCCCGCAGAGCGTGAGCCGGTCCAGCAATCTCCCAAGATGCAATGGCAACTACCGACGAATAGCGGTGTCGATGCGGGAGGTCTGCGTGAATATCGAATCAGGCTGGCAACAGTTTTACTCGCACATCTTCGTGCAGGGCTGACGGCCGAGATGCAAGGGCGGTTGGAAGTGGGGGTTGCTGTCTCCGCGCACGGCCTCATCGAGGAAGCGGTGCTTGTAAGCAGCAGTGGTCAGGCGAGTCTGGATGCACGAGTGTTGGCGGCACTGCGAAGCAGCGCGCAACAGCTCAACATTCCCACAAGCCTTGTTGGCCAGCGCTTTGCTGTGATCTTGCCGATTGAAGTGGGGTTGCCACTTACGCCGGTGGAGGGGCGCTGATTTCGAGACTGCGGAACGGGTAGTGGTTCTGCTTACGGTCAGCGAAGAAGTGCTGCAGCGTGAGCTTGATGGTACGAAAGGCGATGTCATCCCAAGGAATCTCATCCTCGGCAAAAAGGCGCGCTTCCAGCGTTTCTTCGCCCGGTACAAAATTGGGGGACAGCAGTTTGGCTAGGTAAATGCCGTGAATCTGGCTGATGTGCGGCACGCTGATCAGCGTGTAAAGCGCCTGCAACTCAATCTCAGCACCGGCTTCTTCATCGGTTTCGCGCAAGGCGGCCTGGGCGATGCTCTCATTGTTTTCCATAAAGCCAGCTGGCAGCGTCCAGTAACCCAAGCGCGGCTCGATGGCGCGTTTACACAGCAATACCTTGTCCTGCCACACAGGGAGCGTCCCGAGTACCAACTTTGGATTGTCATAGTGGATCTCGCCGCAATGATTGCAGCATTGTCGCTGCAGGCAGTCGCCGGGCGGGATGCGGTATTCCGTGGGTTGGCCGCAGGCGCGGCAATAGTTGTGAGCAGGTGGCATGTGTGTGATTCTAGCTGGCATCTTGGAGCGATGGGATGTGGCTGTTGTGCCGAGGCCGCCTATAATTCACCCCCGAACGCAAAGAGGCTGATATTCGCTGGAGGCCTTTTCAAAAATGATCTAGGCTAGGCTTGGGCATGACGAACAAATATATGAACCATCAATGCGGTGGTCGAGCAACAACTTCCTTGGGGGCGCTATGAACACGCCGGAGTTGTCGAAATTTGAACAGATGAAGGCAAACGGTGAGTTGCCTTCACCCAAAGGTTCTGCGCTTGCCATCGTTCGCCTAACTCAGCGCGATGACGCTTCCTTCAGCGACCTTGCCAATGCAGTCAAAACGGATCCGGCCTTTGTAGGACGTTTGATTAAAGCGGCCAACGGCGCCAGTCTCGGCCGTCGTCGCCCGGTTGCCTCTATTCAGGAAGCGCTGACAATACTCGGTCTGCCAGCAGTGCGTGGTTTGGCGCTTGGTTTCTCCCTCGTGTCCACCTACCGTAGTGGGACTTGTGCGAACTTTGACTATGGGCAGTACTGGTCAAAATCTCTGGTGCGAGCGATTGCACTTCAGGCCGTCTCGGTCAGAACGCACCACTTGTCAGCAGAGGAAGCCTTTTGTTTTGGGTTGCTCTCAAACATCGGTGATCTAGCATTAGCGACACTGTATCCCGACGAGTTCTCACGGATTTTGGCCGAAACCGAAGGCAGCCCGCGTAGTGTCTTGCTGAGTCGTGAGCGCACAGCCTTTGTGCTGGATAGCAATGCACTCTCTGCAGCGATGCTGCAGGATTGGGGGTTGCCGCCCCCGTTCGTGGCTGTTGTGTCCGTCTCAGACCGCCCTGAGACTGCCTCATTTATCGAGGGCTCGCGCCAAGCCAATATGCTGCAATCCTTGTTGTTGGCGCAATTCATTGCCGAGGTCTGCGTGGCCAAGGAGGAGGACCGTCGCAGCATGGTGCCGCAGCTCTACTTGCTGGGTGGGCGTCTATCTCTTGACTCTGAGGCCCTTACGCAAATGTGTGATCAGGTCGTCGCTGATTGGCAAGAATGGGGTGCCTTGCTGAGCGTTGATGCGAACCAGATGCCGCCATTTGAGGAGCTCTCTAAGTTGCCCCCGCCGCCAAAAATGGTCAGCGCTATGGACTCAGAGCAGGCGCCGCACGAACAGTACAACATGCGAATTCTCGTCGTGGACGATGATGCCAGTATGCGCGCAGTCTTATCTGCGCTGCTGTCACGGACGGGGCATGAAGTTTTTGTTGCAGGAAATGGCCGTCAGGCTTTTGAAATGGCGCTGGATCTTCGCCCACAGATCATGATCGCTGACTGGCTGATGCCCGAGATGGATGGCTTGGAACTGACGGTCGCACTCCGTCAGACAAGAATTGGACGCGCGGTCTATATCATTTTGCTCACAGGGCTTGAGGACGATAATCGTCTAGTTGATGCCTTTGAGGCAGGGGCGGATGACTTTATTAGCAAGCCACTCAAACCGCGGGTGCTTGAGGCTCGGCTTCGTGCAGGGCAACGCGTAGTGCTCTTGCAGCAGGAGATTGAACGAGATCGTACGGATATCCAGCGCTTCGCTGCCGAGCTAGCAGTGACTAACCGGCGACTACAAGAAATGGCGCAAACCGACTCGCTCACAGGCATGCCGAATCGTCGTTACGCAATGGATCGCCTGCAGCAGGAGTGGGCAGAGTCCATCCGCACGGGGCGTAGCCTAGGCTGTCTGGTGGTTGATATCGATGACTTTAAAGGTATCAATGACAGTAATGGCCATGATGTCGGCGATGCTGCGCTGCGCCTTGCCGCAGCAGCTATGAAAAATGCCCTGCGCGTTAATGATGTGGTGTGTCGTACTGGAGGAGACGAATTTCTGGCGATTTGTCCTGATACCTCGTTGGACGCAGCGATTGTCTGTGCTGAACGCATCCGCGCCGCTGTTTCTGCCCTTAGAATACCGATCCCAACCGGCGACATTGGTATGAGCGTGAGCGTTGGAGTTGCAGTCAGGGACGTGGGAATGGGTAATCCGGATGCCCTTGTCAAAATGGCTGATCAGGGTGTTTATCAAGCCAAAGCAGCAGGTCGTAACCAGCACGCCGCTATCCAAACGATCGCTTCAGCTAATAAGTAGGAATCTCTCGGAAATCTAGTGTTGAATCATTTTGGTAGCAGTTTTTTGTAAGGTTTTTTCTTACAGAATGCCTGCAACTGAATTCGACAACAAATAG
>CAZCLF010000032.1:0-17381 GCA_964499485.1 uncultured Rhodocyclaceae bacterium
ACTCGGTTTGGGTCAGGGGCTTGGCAAGACGAACGTTGAACTGGGACATGCGGAGGGCGGCGGTAACACCGGAAACGTAATCAGGCGCGCATTATCTCAGGGCGCGCCTGATTCGGTGTGATTGACACATATCAAGCCGGCTTACCGGCAATGCAGGCTACAGTGGGCTCAGCGCAGTCGTTATGCGCCCTCTTTCCTCACCGGTCACACGCCATGCCCTGGAACGAACACGGATTGAGTCAGGCTGAAGCCGCCCGCCGCTTGCAAACCTATGGCGCCAACGCGCTAGACCAGCAAGAGCAACGCGGCTTCTGGCGCACCTGTATCGGCATCCTCACCGAGCCCATGTTTCTGCTCTTGCTCGGCGCGGCAGGCATTTACCTGCTGCTGGGCGACGTGCGTGAGGGCATGGTACTGGCAGCGTTTGCAATGTTCTCCATTGGCTTAGTGATCGTGCAGGAGCGGCGCAGCGAACGCGCGTTGGATGCCTTGCGCTCACTCTCGTCGCCTTTGGCGCGGGTAGTGCGTGATGGCCAAGTGCTACAGATTGATGCAAGCGAGGTGGTGCCCGGCGACACGCTGTTGCTGGCAGAGGGCGAACGCATTGCCGCCGATGCACGGGTGCGCAAGGCCTCTGATCTGGCGGTGGATGAATCGCTGCTGACGGGCGAGAGTGTGCCAGTGCGCAAACAAGCCTCGGCGCAAGACGCGCCTGAAGCACCGGCCACGCCGGGCGGGGACGACCAACCCTGTGT
Organism: uncultured Rhodocyclaceae bacterium; assembly: GCA_964499485.1. Lineage (GTDB taxonomy): Bacteria > Pseudomonadota > Gammaproteobacteria > Burkholderiales > Rhodocyclaceae. Next base: position 756 of record CAZCLF010000032.1, read on the forward strand.
GTTTGCTGGCACGCTGATTGTGAGCGGCCACGGCATGGTCGAAGTCACCACCACCGGCATTCACAGCCAGATTGGGCAGATTGGCTCTACGCTGGCTAGCATTGCGCCGGAAGACACACTGCTGCAGCGCGTGGTGAAGAAGTTCGTGCGCTGGTTTTCACTTGGCGCCGTCGTTATCAGTGCTTGTCTGGTGCTGTGGTACGGCTTGCAACGTGGTGAGTGGATGCAGGGTGTGCTGTCCGGCATTGCGGTAGCGATGTCAATGCTGCCAGAAGAGATCCCCATGGCGTTAACAGTCTTGCTGGCGCTGGGGGCGTGGCGTTTGGCGCAGGGCAAGGTGCTGGTGCACCGCCCGGCTGTGATTGAGACACTGGGCGCAGCGACCATGTTGTGTGTGGACAAGACCGGCACACTGACCGAAAACCGCATGCGCGTCAGCGTGCTCTTCGCCAACGGCCAGTTCATCGACATTGATAAAGCGGCAGAAACATTGCCGGAGGATGTGCACCGCGTGCTCGAATACGCGCTGCTGGCCTCGCGGCGCAAAGGCGTGGACCCCATGGATCAGGCGGTGATCCAGCTAGGTGAGCGCATCTTGGCCTCAACTGAACACCTGCACCCAAGCTGGACGCTGGAAGAAGAATACGAGCTGACGCCGCAGTTGCTGGCGATGTCGCGGGCATGGGTGGGCAATGACGGCACATTTGCTGTGGGTGCCAAAGGCGCGCCGGAGGCAATTGCTAATCTGTGCCACATGGATACCAGCGCCACGGCACAGTTGCTGGCGCAGGTGCAGCAACTTGCCGCGCGCGGCCTGCGTGTGATCGCCGTAGCCAGTAGCAGCCAGACGCACCCTGATGAAACGGCCCCCGACGAGCAACACGATTACGACTTTGTCTTCGAAGGCCTGATTGGGCTGGCCGACCCATTGCGCGAGACCGTGGCACCGGCTGTGACACTGGCGCACACCGCAGGCATCAAGGTGGCAATGATCACGGGTGACTACCCAGCCACGGCACTGGCAATTGCCAAGGAAGCAGGCATCGCCACCGCAGCCGGCGTGCTGACGGGGAGTGAGATCGAGGCCATGGATGAAGCGGCGCTGATCAAGGCACTCGGCGACGTGCGGGTGTTTGCGCGCGTGATGCCAGCGCAAAAGCTGCGGTTGGTGGAAACATTGAAACGCATGGGTGAAGTGGTCGCCATGACGGGCGATGGTGTGAACGACGCGCCGGCGCTCAAGGCAGCGCATATTGGCATTGCCATGGGCGCGCGTGGCACCGATGTGGCACGCGCCGCGGCAACCGTGGTGCTGCTCGATGAAGACTTCAGCCGTATTGTTGGTGGCGTCCATATGGGCCGGCGTATTTTTGAAAACCTGCGCAAGGTGATGACCTACATCGTCGCCATTCATGTCCCGATTGCGGGCTTGGCGCTGTTGCCACTGCTGATGGGGCTGCCCCCCATGCTGCTACCGATGCACGTGGCCTTGCTGCAAATGCTGATTGATCCAATGTGCTCGATTGCCTTTGAGTCCATCCCACCCGACGACGACCTGATGCAACGTCCGCCCCGGCCAGCGGCTGACCTAATAATCGGCAAGGCGTTGCTACTACAAGGGGTACTGGACGGTGCAGTGGCCTTGAGTGCAACGCTGCTGACTTATTGGTATAGCTTGCGTAGCGGCATGGCGGAAGACACGGCCAGAACGCTGGCCATCATCTGTCTGATGGCGGCAAACATTGCCCTGGTCGTTGTGACCTCCAGCAAGCGCCTGCGGCTACGCACGCTGGCCCGCATGCATCCATCGTTTTGGATCATTCTAGGCAGCGCCAGTGTGCTGCTCGCTATCGGCATTGCCGCACCGGCGAGCCGCGAGGTGTTGCGCTTTGCCCTGCCGCCCTTATCCGACACATTGATTGCTGCTGCGTTCGGCCTGGGCAGTGTGTTGCTAGCCAATCGGCTGTTCAGACAACGCACGTGAGCGTAAAAAAGCCGGGCACGCAGCCCGGCTTTTGATGCGGTCGTACTTAATTCATACGACGTTTAGCAGCACCACACCGTTTTCTACCTTGACGTCGAACTTCTTGGTGCAGCCGACATCCGGCGCTTGTGCTTCGCCGGTATCAAGACCAATCTTCCAGCTGTGCAGTGGGCAGGTGACAGACTTGCCGTGCACGATACCCTGCGACAAGGGACCGCCTTTGTGCGGGCACTTGTCATGCACGGCAAACACTTCGTCTTCGGCATTACGGAAGACAGCAATGTCGCCCGTGGCTGAACGCACGATACGGCTACCCAATACGGGGATGTCAGTCAGATCGCAGATGGTTTTCCAGTTGCTCATAGTCTTTTCTCTTTACTGTCTGATGTCGTGCTGAGCTTATACCGCAAGGATTTCGTAACGCTTGCGAATCTCTGGATCTTTGACGGCTTGCAGCCAAGGATCTTCGAAGCCTTGCAGGGAGTAAATCATACGTTCGTACAGCTCCTTGCGACGCTCAGCATCATCGAGAATGATCTTCTTCACATAGTCGAGGCCGACGCGAGCCACGTAGTGGCAGGTCCGCTCGAGATAGTAGCCCTCTTCACGATAGAGCTGCAGGAAGGCGGCGGAGTATTCCATGACCTCTTCGTCAGTCCCCACTTTGACGAGGAACTCAGCAACTTCTGTTTTGATACCGCCATTGCCAGCAACGTAGATTTCATAGCCGGAATCCACGCCGATCACGCCAACGTCCTTGATACCGGCTTCGGCGCAATTACGTGGGCAGCCTGAGACAGCGAGCTTGACCTTGTGCGGTGAGTACATGCCGAACAACATGGTTTCCAGCTTGACGCCCATGCTCATGGATTTCTGCGTACCGAAGCGGCAGTGCTCTGCCCCCACACAGGTCTTCACGGTGCGAATGCTCTTGCCATATGCATGGCCTGACACCATGCCGGCCTTGGAGAGGTCTTCCCACATCTTGGGCAGATCTTCTTTCTTGACGCCAAGCAAATCGATACGCTGACCGCCGGTTACCTTGACAGTCGGCACCTTGAACTTATCCGCCACATCGGCAATCGCACGCAGCTCATCCGGCGTGGTGAGGCCGCCGAGCATACGCGGCACGACCGAGTAGGTGCCATCCTTTTGGATGTTGGCGTGATGACGCTCGTTGATGTAGCGCGACTGTGGATCATCAATGGCTTCGTGCGGCCAGCTGGAGATCAGGTAGTAGTTGAGTGCCGGGCGGCAGGTTGCGCAGCCATTTGGCGTCTTCCAGGCCAGCTCCTTCATCACCTCAGGAATGGTCAGCAGATGCTTGTCGACGATGGCTTTGCGAACGGCCCCGTGATTGTGGTCGGTACAGCCACACACCGGCTTGTCGCTTGGGTTGGCTTGTTGATAGGCACCGCCCAAGGTCGAAGCAAGAATTTGCTCCACTAAACCGGTACAGGAACCACATGAGCTGGCGGCCTTGGTGTGCTTCTTGACCTCATCCAGCGTGAACAGGCCTTGCTCTTTGATGGCTTTGACGATGGTGCCTTTGCACACACCGTTACAACCGCACACCTCAGCAGTGTCAGCCATCATGGCCGCTTTGTTGTTACCCGCATGGCCCACATCCCCCACGCGGCTGGCATGCGCCATTTCGCCGAACATAAGTGAGTCACGCATTTCGCCAATGCTTTGCTGATCCTTGAGCAACTGGAAGTACCACCCACCATCGCTGGTGTCGCCATACATGACGGCGCCAATCAGCTTGTCGTCCTTGAGCACCAGCTTTTTGTACACACCGCCGGAGGGGTCGTGGAGAACGATTTCTTCGGTGTCTTCGCCGCCCATGAATTCGCCAGCCGAGAACACATCAATACCGGTCACCTTGAGCTTGGTCGACGTGACGGAACCTTGATAGCGGCCAATACCGTGCATGGCCAAATGATTAGCGCAAACTTTGGCCTGCTCGAACAGCGGTGCAACCAGCCCGTAAGCAATGCCGCGATGCTCGGCACATTCGCCGATGGCATAGACGCGTGGATCGTAGGTTTGCATCGTGTCGTTGACCACCACGCCACGGTTGGTATGAATACCTGCATTCTTAGCAAGCTCGGCATTCGGACGAATGCCCGCCGCCATGACGACGATATCCGCTGGCAGAGTTTCGCCGCTCTTCAGTTTCAGCGCGCAGACACGGCCACTTTCGCCCTTGACCAACTCGGTGGTCGAGGCGCTGAGCTTGAACTTGATGCCCTTTTCTTCCAGCGACTTCATCAGCATGTCGGCAGCAGCCTTGTCTAGCTGACGCTCCATGATCCATTCGCCGATGTGCACAACGGTCACATCCATCCCACGCAGCAGCATGCCGTTGGCCGCTTCCAGACCAAGCAGACCAGCGCCAATCACAACAGCGTGCTTATACAAGCGCGCGGCTTCGATCATCATGTTGGTATCGGCGATGTCGCGATAACCAATCACACCCGGCAAATCCTTGCCCGGCACAGGCAAGATAAATGGCGACGAGCCGGTCGCCAGCAGCAAACGATCGTACTTCGCGGTGGTGCCATCGCTGGCGATCACGGTGCGGTTAGTCCGGTCGATGCGCTCGATCTTCTTACCCAGATGCAGGGTGATCTTGTGCTCGGCGTACCACTCAAGCGAGTTCAGGATGATGTCGCGCACGCCCATTTCGCCGGCAAGAACGGGGGACAGCATGATGCGGTTGTAATTGGGATGGGGTTCTGCGCCAAAGACAGTAATGTCGTACATATCAGGCGCATGTTTGAGCAGCTCTTCAAGGGTACGGCAGCCTGCCATCCCGTTACCGATCATGACTAGTTTTAGTTTTTCCATCGCGTGTTCCTCACAGCGGTCTTATCTAGTGTCGATTGCTTTTATTCGTTGCTGGCATGTGTCAGCAATCCGGGTACTGAAAATGCAACTTTTAGGATCTTGAATCGTCCAGGCCTAAAAAAACCGGCCCTGCTCCGGCACGCCGGAACAGGGCACGGCTCAAGCTGCCTTTTTAAGCTGTTTGCGATGCAGGAAGTCCACCACCGCTGCACGGTACTTAGCGAATTCTGGCTTTTCAACAAGATCCAAACGGTCACGTGGCCAGGCCAGATCAACATCGACCACTTGACCGATGGTGGCGGCAGGACCGTTAGTCATCATTACGATGCGATCCGACAGTAAAACGGCTTCGTCCACATCGTGCGTCACCATCACAACGGTGGCGCCGGTTTCCGACATCACACGCATCAGTTCGTCCTGCAGGCTTGCGCGAGTGAGTGCATCCAATGCACCGAAAGGCTCATCCATCAACAGGATCTTGGGCTCCATGGCGAAGGCACGGGCAATCCCCACACGCTGCTTCATCCCGCCTGACACTTCGTGCGGGTACTTGTCCATGGCATGGCTCATGCGAACCATTTCAAGCGCTTCAGTCGTGCGTACCTTGAGCTTGGGCTTGCCTTCCTTGGCACCAAATACACGCTCAACGGCGAGGTACACGTTTTCGTAGCAGGTCAGCCAGGGCAGCAGCGAATGGTTCTGGAACACCACGGCACGCTCTGGGCCTGGACCAGCGATTTCACGACCGTCGCACAGCAGCACACCGGATGTGGGCAACGTAAGGCCTGCGATCAGGTTCAGCAGGGTCGACTTGCCGCAACCGGAGTGACCGATCAACGAAACGACCTCACCTTCGCGAATGTCGAGGTTGATATCACGCAGGGCAATAAACTTGCCATTCTTGGTATCGAAGGTTTGACCAACATCTTCGATCTTAACGAGTGTCTTGGACATCTTGATGTCTCCCGGAGGATTAGCGGGTTTCGTAAGTGAAACGCTTGGCGATGAAGAGCAGGAATTGTTCGAGCAGCAGGCCGACAATACCGATGACGAAGATGGCGATGATGATGTGCTCAACCTTCAGGTTGTTCCACTCGTCCCACACCCAGAAACCGATACCCACGCCGCCGGTCAGCATTTCAGCGGCGACGATCACCAGCCAAGCGGTACCGATGGAGAGACGGATACCGGTGAGCATGTAAGGCAATACAGCCGGGAAGAGAATCTTGGTGACCACCTGCCATTCCGGCAGATTGAGCACGCGGGCAACGTTAAGGTAATCCTGCGGCACACGACGCACGCCTTCTGCGGTGTTAAGGATCATCGGCCAGATGGAGCAGATAAAGATCGTCCAGGTAGCGGCTGGGTCAGCCTTCTTGAAAACCAGCAGACCAATCGGGAGCCAGGCCAGTGGCGACACCGGACGTAGCAGGCTGATGATGGGATCAACCATGCTGCTCATAAACTTGAAACGGCCGAGCATAAAGCCAAGCGGGATACCCACGGCAGCGGCGAAACCAAAACCAATACCAACGCGCTTGAGCGAAGACAGGATGTTCCAGCCAATGCCAAGATCGTTCGGGCCATTTTCATAAAACGGATTGGAGAAGATGGCAACTGCCGCATCCCACGTCACTGCAGGGTTAGGAATACTGCCGCCCTTGAGCGAAATCAGCTCCCAAATGCCGACCAGCAGCGCAAGGCCAAACAGGGGCGGAATAACTGACTTCAGGAAGGCACGGAATTTTTCCGCATTTTCACTTGCCGGTTTGGTCGATGCAGGGTGGCTTACCAACTCAACGGGTTTTGCCGCTGTGGTTACGACTTCTTCTGTTGTTTTTTCCATGGTCAATGCACTCATTTCTTTCTCCAGATTCACTGCGACTCACACCGGGCATGGCAGCTCATGCCCGGTGTGAGAGGTGTTACGCCTTGATCTTGAAACTATTGGCGTACTTGGCTGGGTCCTTGGCGTCCCATACCACGCCGTCGATCAACTTGCTGGTGCGCATCTCGCTCTTCGGCAGTGACACACCCGCAGCCGTCGCGGCTTGCTTGTAGATATCGGTACGGTTGACCGCCTTGGCCACAGCCAGATAATCAGGATCGCTCTTCAGCAAGCCCCAACGCTTGTGCTGGGTCAGGAACCACATACCGTCGGAGAGATATGGGAAGTTGACTGCACCATCGTTAAAGAACTTCATGGCGTTCTTGTCATCCCACACCTTGCCAATGCCGTTGTCGTAGCGGCCGAGCATACGGGCAACGATGACTTCAGAGTCGGTGTTGATGTAGGACTTCTGCGCCACAGTTTCGGCGGTCTTGTGCTTGTTGACGACGGAGGAGTCGATCCAGCGACCTGCTTCCAGAATGGCCGCGGTCATGGCGCGTGCGGTGTTCGGATACTTGGCAACCCACTCGGCCGAAGTGCCGAGCACCTTTTCCGGATGGTCAGTCCAGATGTCTTGCGTGGTGACGGCAGTGAAGCCAATCCCATCCATGATGGCGCGGTTGTTCCAAGGCTCGCCTACGCAGTAACCATCCATATTGCCAACGCGCATATTGGCAACCATTTGCGGTGGAGGCACGGTGATGGTCTTGACGTCCTTCATTGGGTCAATGCCATTGGCCGCCAGCCAGTAGTAAAGCCACATGGCGTGGGTGCCGGTCGGGAAGGTTTGGGCGAAGGTGTACTCCTTTTCCTTCTTCGCCACTAACTTGGCTAGGCTTGCACCGTCAGTTACGCCCTTGGCATTCAGTGCCTTGGCAAGGGTAATTGCCTGACCGTTGTTGTTCAGCGACATGAGGATATTCATGTCTTTCTTTGGACCACCGATGCCGAGTTGCAGGCCATAAACAAGGCCATAGAGTACGTGGGCAGCATCCAGCTCGCCATTCACGAGCTTGTCGCGCACAGCAGCCCAAGAGGCTTCCTTCGACGGGATAATCTTGATGCCGTACTTTTCGTCGAACTTCTGTACTGCGGCCATGACCACCGAGGAGCAGTCGGTCAGCGGGATGAAGCCAATACGGACTTCCTTCTTTTCAGGCGCATCCGAACCGGCGGCCCAAGCGGCAGAACGCACGCCTGCGGGAACCAATCCCATCAGACTTGCCCCGGTCGCAACCGCGGTGGTGGACTTGATGAACTCGCGACGCGAGAAGCCTTGCTTCTTATCTTCCATCGTTAATGTCTCCGTATGTTTCATTCGCGCAAAAAAAAGCGGCGTCACAAGTAAACCTTCAGTGAAGAAGGAGAACTTGGACGCCGTTGTCCGCTGATCGCTCGAATCGCCGTTGACCCGAGATAAACACTACTCAGCAAGCCCCATGCCAGGAGCACCACATTTCATTCAAATGACTGTGGTAGCAAGGAACTAGGAGAAAACGCAGTACCCTTTGATGCTGATTGAAGGGTGTTTGTCAGGGAGGGATTTGTGCAACATGGCGGTGCGAATGCACCGAAATGGGGTGCGGCGAGGGGCTTAGAGAAGCATCTTGGCCATGGCAATGACATCGTGCGCGACGTCATTGAGCGGAAGCCCGCGATCCATGGCGAGTTTGCGCAGGGCGGCATACGCGCCCTCCTCGTCGAGACCGCGCGCTTTCATGAGGATGCCTTTGGCGCGATCGACGGTAATTCGGTCGGACAGCTTGCGTGTCGCTTCGTCGCGCTCGCGCTTCAGTTCGCGGTATTCCTCAAAGCGCGCCATTGCGACTTCGATCAAGGGCTGAATACGGTCCGCTTTCAAACCATCCACCACGTAGGCCGAGACGCCAGACCGCATGGCCTCACGCATGATGGAACTGTCACGTTCATTGGCAAACATGAGAACGGGGCGCGGCATGTCGCGCTCTAGTACTGCAAGGTGCTCAAGCGTGTCACGCGACGGCGATTCCGTCTGGATCAGGATGACGTCCGGGCGCAAACGCTGCACTTGATCCGACAGGTCCAAGGTATCCGGCACTAATGCCGCCACCTGATAGCCTGCGACAGCCAGCCCCGCGCAAATCTCAGCGGCACGCCCTTGTGATTCGTCGATCACCAAAACACTGAGCATTTTTTGTGCGGAGATGGAGGGACGGATAGACATGTCGGGATTGGCTATAAATAGGCTGACATTTTACCCTACGGTGATTAGGGTTTTAGTGCGCCGTCGAGTTGGCCGATCGACGGCAATCCACAATCAGGAGCGACACGTCATCATCCGGTTCCTGCTTGATCAACTGTGCCTGAAAGCCACTGCGTACATGGTCGAGCAAGTCCTGCCCGGGCGGGCAGGACTCGAGCAAGGCAATAAAGCGCTCCTGACCAAATGCCTCACCATTGCTGATAGGCATTTCCAGCAAGCCATCCGAACACACGACCAAGCAATCACCACACTGCCAATCAATGCGCGCATGGGTGAGCAGGTCGTCCTCCGTCTCAATGATTCCAAGAGCCAAATGGTCCGATGTAAAGATGCGTTGCACCTTACCGTCAGCGCCAAGCCACACCAACACAGGCAGACCGCCAACCCAGATATCGGCCTGTTGCGTGACCGGGTCAATACAGATCATGGCGCCTGCGACAAATCGGTCCGTCGGCAATGTGGCAACCAGTTGTCGATTCAACTCACCAATCAAATGCGGTAACGTGGGTGGGGAAGCTGCCTCAACCAAGCTGTAGAACACGCTGAGCACGGGCATTACGCTGATGGCGGGAGCCAAGCCATGCCCGCACCCATCGGCCAGCATGGCGAACAACTTGCCATCGGCAGCGCGCGCCGCTGCGACGATGTCGCCGCTGAAGTCTCGTGCTGGAGACACCCAATAACGCACACTTGGATCGCTCAAGCCCGGACGTGCCATCTGGCGCTCAACAATATCCCGCGTCAGGGCATGTTCACGATCTTGCAGTTCGCGATAGGCCTCGATACGGCGCTGCAGGTAAACCATGCGCCGGAGAGATCGTAGCTTGGCATCCAGCACAATGAAGTTAATCGGCTTAGACATAAAGTCATCACCGCCCGCATCCAGTCCGTCGATCAAATTGTCATTGCGATCGAGTGCAGATACGAAGATCACCGGAACCCAGCGCTGGCCAGAGACCTCGCGGATACGCTTGGTAGCCTCATAACCATTGACCTGCGGCATCATGACATCCATGAGGACAACGTCTGGACGCTCGTTCAAGAACACCTCCAGCGCCTCATCACCATCGCTGGCGCCAAGAAAAATATAGCCAAGGCGTTCTAGGAACACCTTGAGAATTTGTCGATTAACGGCGGTGTCATCCACCACCAGGACTTTTAGGGTGGATTCATCAGCTGACGCGGGGCCAGGAGAAGTGGGGGCATTTACAAGCTGCGTCATGGTGTTGAAAGAGTCGGATCTGTTCGATCTGTCTGTATGGTTGCAACTGCGGTATTCCCGCAGCCAAGATATTCAAGACTGGAAAAACACAGCTGTTTGGCCATGGCAATGCCGCGCCCATTTGGATCATAGGCGCGCTCGGGATCAATCGCTAGATACCGTTGCCAGTCAAAGCCTGTGCCACAGTCAGTGACGGTAAAAATCAAGGCGTTATCAGTTTGGCGCACTTCGACGCTGGCTTTACGCCCAGCCTGTTCTGCCAATGAGAGTCGCCGCTCGATTTCGGCTTCCCACGTATCTGCGAGGCGTAAGGCACGCTTCTGTTCGTAGCAGATACCGAGATTGCCATGCTCAACGGCGTTAATAAGCAATTCGGCCAATCCCATCGCGGCAAGCTCGGGTTGCGGGCAGCGCAAACTCAGCAAATGCGCCAATGTCCTTGCCTCGGTGAGTGTTGAAAACTCGAACACGTCACCGACGAGACGATCCTGACCATCGAGGGGCGCCGCGGGCGAGGCCATCGGGGTAAGCGCCGCATGAACAATTGCCAGTAGTTCACGCCCGGAATAGGGCTTCGCGAGGTAATAGAACGCACCCGCGGCAATCCCCTCTCGGACCTCCACTGGCGAACTGGCCGCAGTTTGCATGACAACCGGCACTTGCTTGAAGCGGGCATCCTCTTTGAGGCGCCGCAAAAGCTGGATACCATCCATCCCGGGCATCATGCGGTCAAGGAGGATCAGGTCATAGGGGTTTACTGTGAGTGCGTCGAGATGCGCCCATGCATCGAGTGAGGATGCGTAACTTAAAACCTCACAAGGCATCTCTTCCAGATGCTCTGCGATGATTTCCAAATTCATTGGCTCGTCATCAATCACCAGGATTTTGGGGGATGCGGGCATGAGGGCTTTCGAGTTGTGAGGACTCAGTTTAACAAAGTTGCCGCGGTGGTATCGCCCGTTTGGACTGGTAACAAGACCTCGAAAACTGCACCACCGTCCTCGCCGTTGCGGGCTGTAATGCTGCCCTGATGGGCGTTCACGATCTCGCGACAGATGGCGAGCCCCAAGCCTGTGCCACCGGCACCGGTACGTGTTTCACTGCTTTGCACAAACTTCTCAAAAATAAGTTCGAGCTCCTCCAGCGGAATGCCAGGGCCCTCATCCGCAATTGATAGGCACATGGCGGGACAGGCCTCACTATCAGTCGCACGCCGCCCAAGGCGCAGTTGAGAAGGTAATAGTGTCACGACGATGCGACCAGCCTGAGGTGAAAAGCGAATGGCATTAGACAAGAGATTGGCTATCACTTGCCGGAATCGCAACCGATCCAGAGACATCACACACACAACAGTTTTAGGGGGAAGCGTGAGCATGATCTTCTTTTGTTCCAACAGCGAGGCATACTCTTCCGCAACGTCCTCGATCAATGCCACCAGATTGGTTTCCTGAGGCTGAAGAATCATCATGCCCGCCTCAAGCTTGGACAAATCAAGCAAATTATTGATCAGCACAAGCAATCGCTCACCACTCGTGACGATGCGAGAAAAGTAATCTCGCATTTTTTCAGGCGTGCCCTTGTCTGCACGCTCTTCGCCAAGGCGCGCAAAGCTCAGGACTGCATGCATCGGGGTTCTGAGTTCATGGGACATATTGGCAAGAAATGCGGAGCGCGCATGCAGAGCTTGCTCAAGATCATTCTTTACCTTGAGCAAGCCAGCAGTACGCTCTGTCACCAGAGCCTGAAGGTTGTCACGATGCATTGCGAGCTGACGCTCCGCGTCAACGCGCGCGCTGACATCGACGGCCATACTGAACAGCTCGACAACAGCTCCTTCAATCACCACAGGAAAGAGGGTGAGCAATAAAGTGAGGCGGCGGCCGTTAGGTAAGCGTAAATTGACTTCATGCGGCCCAAAGGTGCGTTGCTCAATCCAGGCATCCTCAACAGCGCGCTCAAACACTTGTTGCTGCCGAGGCTCAAGAATGATGTCTTGCAGGCGACTACCAAGGGCTTGGGCAGCGGTAAAACCAAAGAGGTTTTCGCTGGCTTTATTCCAGTGCGTGAGTACGCAATTTCGGTTAAACCCCTGGACAGCGACCAAAGGGGTTTGCTCAATAGCCGCAGAAAACTCGGCAATGGCACGACGCAACTCGGTGACATCATGGTGCATGCCCACAATCAGGGGTTCCCCCTGCGCATTTGAGGCGTAGCGCTCCGTGACGATGTAATTGCGACGGGTGTTGCTCACTTTATCAATCAGAGTGAGCTCAAAGACCTGATCTGCTTTTGATGTCAGCACAGCGGTATCAGCGTCACTGAGTCGCTTGGCTTGTTCAAGTGGCATCAGTTCATGGACTGTTTTCCCAATCAGCGCCGCTAGGGGTTGGCCTGCGCGCTCAACATAAGCTCGATTCGCCATGATGAGACGCATGTTGCTGTCTTTCACTGATACCGGCTCTGGCATCACGTCCAGCACCGTACGAATTAAAGCAGCCTCGCCTAAGTCACTGTTAACGAGGGCTTCTAGCCGCCGTTTGGCCCGCCATAATAAAAACCAGCCCGCCCCCGCCAGGCAGAGCACGGCGCTGAATGCAATTAGCCAAGTGCCTGATTGGGGCGACACATCGAGACCAGCCGCATGGGGACTTGCTGAAGCAATGCATGTCAGTAGCCCCCCGCCAATACGAGAGGCAACGTTAGCCGGCGGCCTGAAGCGCATAACGAGCCATGGCGGCAAGCATTTCCGGTGCCTCCCCCAATGAAGGCACAACGCGTACGCGCAAACGGGGGTAACTTGCCATCGCGGCTTCAGTCAGCTTTGGCAGATCCTCCCGAACATGGCTGCCCGCAGAGATAAACACCGGAACAACCACGATTTCTTCTGCGCCATTGGCCGCAAGTCGGTCAATTGCCTCACCAAATGAAGGCTCCATTAACTCAAGAAAACCTAGCTCAACTTGTGCGTCCGGCTGTTGTTTTTCAATTTCGTTACGCAACAGATGAAACGGCTCAGCCCAAGCTGGGTTACGTGAGCCATGTCCAAATAAAACGATCCCTTGCTTCATGTAATGCTCCATTCTGCTGTCCCCCACACAATACCGTGCTTTTACGGCGCACGGGCGCCTCCCGGCACAAAGCAGACAAGGCATTGACAGACATAAGAAAAGCCTCTAGAATCTTCGGTTCTTTGTAGTACTTTTAACGGAGTTCCCTATGTACGCGGTCATAAAAACCGGTGGCAAGCAGTATCGTGTTGCCGCTGGCGAAAAACTTAAAGTAGAACAGATACCGGCAGACGTGGGCGCAGAAATCACTTTGGATCAGGTACTTATGGTCGGTGAGGGTGAGTCGGTGAAAATCGGCACCCCATTGATCAGCGGTGCAACTGTCACTGCCAAGGTGATCGCGCACGGTCGTCACGATAAGGTCAAGATCTTCAAGATGCGTCGTCGTAAGCACTATCAGAAGCATCAAGGCCATCGCCAGAACTACACCGAAATCGAGATCAGCGGCATCGCCGGCTAATCTTTAGCACTACTGACAGAATCAAGGAGCCAGCACCATGGCACACAAAAAAGCAGGCGGCAGTTCCCGTAACGGCCGCGACTCAGAATCGAAGCGACTTGGCGTTAAGAGCTTCGGTGGTCAACTTGTTTCCGCTGGCAGCATCATCGTGCGTCAGCGCGGCACCCGCTTCCACGCTGGCGACGGCGTTGGCATGGGCGTAGACCACACCCTGTTCGCCAAGATCGAAGGTACCGTTCAATTCGTCGTCAAGGGCGCTGAACGTCGTAAGACCGTTGTGATTGTTCCGGTCGCTGCTTAATTTAAGCATCTTCCGATCAGGCAACACTCAAAGCCCTATCCCTTGCGGGTAGGGCTTTTGTTTTTTAGTCTCTGCATTTTTAGCCCCAAGCATACGAATCATGAAATTCTTTGACGAAGCGAAAATCGAGGTTGTCGCCGGCGACGGCGGGAATGGCGCAGCTACGTTCCGTCGCGAGAAGTTCATCCCGTTCGGCGGTCCTGACGGTGGTGATGGCGGACGAGGTGGCAGTATCTATGCCGTCGGCGATCGCAATCTCAATACCCTGATCGATTACCGGTACACCCGCATGTTCCGCGCGGAACGCGGCGAGAATGGCCGCGGTGCTGATTGCTACGGCAAAGGTGGGGAAGATCTCGAGTTACGTGTCCCGGTTGGCACAATCATTACCGATGCCAATACCGGCGAAGTGATTGCAGACTTAGCAAGAGATGGCCAACGAGAATTAATTGCCCGTGGTGGTAAGGGTGGCCTAGGGAACCTTCATTTCAAATCCAGCACCAATCGCGCCCCTCGTCAAAAAACGCCGGGTGAAGAAGGCGAGCACCGTGAGCTGAAAATGGAGCTCAAAGTATTAGCCGACGTAGGGCTACTGGGCATGCCAAATGCTGGCAAGTCGACGTTCATTCGTGCTGTGTCCGCAGCCAAGCCTAAAGTGGCTGACTATCCGTTCACCACCTTGCACCCTAATCTTGGGGTAGTGCGAGTGGATGACAACCGTAGCTTTGTGATTGCCGATATTCCCGGACTGATTGAAGGTGCGGCAGAGGGCGCAGGGCTTGGTCATCGCTTCCTGAAACACCTCCAACGCACTGGACTTTTATTGCATATCGTTGATATTGCTCCATTTGATGAGAGTGTCGATCCGGTGCGTGAAGCGCATGCGATTGTTGAAGAGCTACGTAAGTACGACGAAAACCTTTACAACAAGCCGCGCTGGTTGGTCATAAATAAGCAGGATTTGCTTCCTCAAGAAGAACGCAGTGAGCGTATTGCTACACTGGTTAAGGGATATGGCGCTGTCGATAAGCATTTCGTCATTTCGGCAATCAGCGGTGATGGCTGCAAGGCATTGACCTACGCCATCATGGACCATCTAGAATCACTGCCTCGCGCGCTCGCGAGCGACATCGATACTGAAACAGACGCAGATGAGAAAGCAGATCTCGAGTAGTCAGCGCCTTGTTATCAAGGTTGGTAGTGCACTCGTCACGAACAATGGCGCAGGGCTCTCCCCTGAGTTCATTGCCAACTTAGCACACCAGATGGCTGTATTGCGTAACCAAGGCAAACAGCTTCTGCTTGTCACTTCTGGTGCGATTGCTGCCGGCATGCAGCGTTTAGGCTGGGGTAGCAGGCCTCATGCGATGCATGAATTGCAAGCAGCCGCAGCAGTTGGTCAGATGGGCTTAGCAACAGCCTACGAAAGTGCATTTGCCTCCCACAATATAAATACAGCACAAATTCTGCTTACACATGAAGACCTGGCTGATCGCACACGTTATTTGAACGCTCGCTCAACATTGCAAGCACTGCTTGAACTTAACGTCATTCCCATCATCAACGAGAATGACACAGTCGTTACAGATGAAATCAAATTTGGCGATAACGACACATTAGGTGCGCTCGTTGCGAATCTGATTGAAGCTGACACGCTAATAATTCTTACAGACCAGCAAGGGCTTTTCAGCGCAGACCCGCGCAACAATCCTGACGCTGTTTTTATTCATGAAGGCCGTGCAGATGATCGCCAATATGAGTCTATGGCTGGCGGTGCTGGAACAGGCATCAGTAAAGGCGGGATGATCACCAAGATCAAGGCTGCCCAGCGTGCCGCTCGCAGTGGAGCGCATACGCTTATTGCCAGTGGACGCGAAACCAATGTTCTTCCACGCCTACTAAATGGAGAAGTTTTAGGCACATTGCTTTATGCAACATCCACCCCTCTTGCGGCTCGGAAGCAATGGTTGGCTGATCACCTTCAGCTAGCTGGATCAGTTCAGTTAGACAGTGGCGCTATCGCAGCATTACAAACGGGTAAAAGTCTGCTTCCAATAGGCGTCACCCAGGTAGTCGGTGATTTCGCACGTGGAGCAGCTGTCGCCTGCCGCGATACTGACGGTAATGAAATCGCTCGTGGATTGATCAATTATTCAAGTTCAGAAGCCAAGCGCATCGCTGGACACGGTAGCGATGAAATTGAGCAGCTTCTTGGCTACGTTGATGAAGAAGTACTCATTCATCGAGATAACTTAATCTTGATCTGAGCTGCGAACATATTTATCTAGCAGCGAACCTGCTCCACCTCATTAGAAGCCAGCGTATAGCTGGCTTTTTGCATTAATGGAGGGTGTTTTGGAGAGCCGGGGGAGAGACCCCAAGCAAAGTAGCCCCGAGACCACTGCGCCAGCGTATAGCAGGCGGCCACACCATTCACGAAACGACGCTCAGCCATCGCCACTGTTGGCGTTAGCCCCCTAAGCATGCGCATAAAAAGCAGCTGTACAAAGTAAAAAAGCCCCAGTTCGTTAAGAACTGAGGCTTTTTTTTGAATGGGGACTCTGGCGCTGACCTACTTTCTCACAGGCAATCTGCAATATCATCG
>CAZCLF010000033.1:0-17022 GCA_964499485.1 uncultured Rhodocyclaceae bacterium
GGTATCGGGTGTGTCCAGTTTGCTTGACTACGATGTCGTGCTGACCTGCGAACGCATCGAAGGTGGGCGTGATCGCGTGGATATGCAAGTGACTACTGCTGTGACCAGCCTGTGCCCATGCTCCAAGCAAATTTCTGAATACGGCGCGCACAATCAGCGCTCGCACATCAGCATTCGTGCCGAGTTGCTGGGCGATTTGGATATCGAGTCGCTTGTGCGCATGGCCGAAGAAGAAGCTTCGTGCGAGGTTTTTGGTCTGCTCAAGCGCCCAGATGAAAAGTGGGTGACGGAGCGCGCGTACGACAATCCCAAGTTCGTCGAGGATCTGGTGCGCGATATCGCCTTGCGCCTGCAGTCTGATGCACGTATTGGTCAGTGGCGTGTGAGCTCGGAGAACTTCGAGTCCATCCACAATCACTCGGCCTATGCCGTGATTGAAGGCAGCAACCTGCGCGCATGAAGCCCGGCGAGCTCGAACTCAACAATGCCGCTCGTCCTGGCCGCAAGCAAGTTGCGGTCATTGGCAGCGGTATCTCCGGCCTTGCGACCGCATGGTTGTTACGCGATACCCACAATGTGACGCTGTATGAGGCAGAGCCGCGACTCGGCGGGCACACGCACACGGTCGAGGTCAGCATTGAGGGCTTGACGTTTCCTGTCGATACCGGTTTCTT
Organism: uncultured Rhodocyclaceae bacterium; assembly: GCA_964499485.1. GTDB lineage: Bacteria > Pseudomonadota > Gammaproteobacteria > Burkholderiales > Rhodocyclaceae. The sequence goes on from CAZCLF010000033.1 coordinate 675, forward strand.
GGTCTTTAACCGCCGCACCTACCCCAATCTATGCGCATTGTTCGAACAGATCGGGATTGAGGCCGACGCGAGCGACATGAGTTTTTCGGCGCGTATCGATGGCGAAAATCTGGAGTGGGCCGGCAGCGATCTGAATACGGTATTTGGGCAACGGCGCAATTTATTGCGTCCGGCGTTTATCGGCATGGTGCGCGACATCCTACGCTTCAATCGCGAAACCACCGCGCTCTCTAACAGCATCACTGCAGGTGGCGAATCGCTGGGCGAGTTTCTGGAACGGCGCAAGTTCGGTCGCGCCTTCCGCGATTGGTATCTGTTGCCGATGGCCGCCGCCATTTGGTCCTGCCCAACCGCCACCATGCTGTCATATCCGCTGGCGACCTTTGTGCGCTTTTGCCACAATCATGGTTTGCTGCAAATCATGAACCGCCCCCAATGGCTGTCGGTTAAGGGTGGGGGACGTGAATATGTGCGGCGGCTGGCTGCTGATCTCCCAGATATCCGACTTACGTCACCTGTGATCTCGGTCGAGCGTGCCGAGGAGGGTGTGTACGTTAGGTCCTCAAATCAGGTTGAGCGCTACGACGAGGTTGTCATGGCAACGCACAGCGATCAAACACTCAAAATTCTGGGTGGCTCTATCAGCCTTGCAGAGAATGCTGTCTTGTCGGCGGTGAGCTATCAACCCAATCGGGCGGTGCTGCATACCGATGCCACCCTATTGCCCCAACGTCGTCGTCTGTGGTCGGCATGGAACTATGCGGCAGGCCCACAGACTGCAGACACTGCACCAGTTGCCGTGTCCTACTTGATCAATATGCTCCAGCCCTTGCCAGTACAAACGCCTGTAATCGTTTCACTGAATCCTTATCAAGAGCCCGCTGCAGAGAAGGTCATTGCTGAATTTGACTACGCGCACCCAGTGTTTGATCAAGCAGCGATCACTGCACAGAGCATGCTGCCCGGAATTCAGGGGCGCGATCGTATCTGGTTCTGCGGCGCATGGGGGCGCTACGGCTTCCATGAAGATGGTTTGCGCTCGGCGATTGCCGTGGCAGAAGGCATGGGCATCAGTGTGCCTTGGCACACGCGTGAGGCGGTGGCGCACTCGTGAACGCGTCTTTCAATCCGTGGCCGCAAATTGAATCGCAGCTTGCGTGGTGCGAGGGGCGTGTCATGCATGCGCGCAGCGAAACGGCTTTGCATCGCTTCGTCTATCCCATCTGCTTTATGCGGGTACCCCTTAGCCAGTGGCAAACCACGCGCCGTTGGGCTGGCGTCTTTGGTATCAACCGTGCGGCCTTGTTTTCGTTGCATGCCCGTGATCACGGTGCGCGCGATGGTTCGGCGCTCTTGCCATGGTTGCGCGAGCAACTTAAGGGGCAGGGGGTAGAGTTTGCGTTGGGCGAGGTTGTACTGCAGACCTTTCCGCGACTGTTCGGTTATGTCTTCAATCCCGTCAGCTTCTGGTTTTGTCACGACACTGTCGGTCAGCTACGCGCCGTCTTGTGCGAGGTGAATAACACTTTTGGCGAGTCGCATAACTACCTAGTCCGCCATCCTGATCTGCGTCCGATTGTGTCGGGTGATCTGTTGTGTACCGAGAAGGTCTTCCACGTCTCGCCCTTCTTTCCGGTTGCGGGCGAATACCACTTCCGTTTTCTGGCGCAGGCTGGCCAAGTCGGCGCCCATATTGAGTACCTACAGCACGGCAAGACCACACTGGTTGCGCATGTAGGAGGGCGGGCTCAGCCGCTCTCAGCCCGCTCGCTGTTGTCAGCAGTACTGCGTTTCCCGTTTATGACCCTCGGCGTTATGTTGAAAATTCACTGGCAAGCGGTGCATCTGTGGCGCAAAGGCGCTCGCTTTCATCGCAAGCCAGCCCCACCTCTGGAGAGCATTACATGAATAGTCGTACTGCCTTATGTGGCCAACTCTCTTCCTCATCCTGTCCTGCATCACGTTCGCGCACCGAGGCGGCCGAGATGGTCCTCGCCATGGCGCAAGGCTTGCGCGGTGGCATGGTCGTGATGCACTTCCCGAATGGCGATGCGGTCGAGCTTGGTGAGGCGGGTACCGCCGATCATCCATTGCCCCGCTATCACTGCAGCGTGCATGACGAAAATGTATTCGAGCGTGTGATCGCCCATGGCGATATCGGCTTTGCGGAAGGCTATCTGGCGGGTGAGTGGGATAGTGATCACTTGGGTGATTTGCTCACGCTGCTGGCAAGCAATCGCGATGTGCTGGCGCGAGCTGTCTATGGCTCCTTCTGGCGCCTGATCGGTCACCGCATCCTGCACCTGCTGCGCAGCAATACCCGTCGCGGTAGCCGGCGCAACATTGAAGCGCACTACGATCTGGGCAATAACTTTTATACCGAATGGCTGGATCCCAGCATGACGTATTCAAGCGCACTGTTTGCTCACCCGGATCAGCCGCTGGAAGCTGCACAACTCAACAAGTACCGTAGCCTTCTGCGTGACATGGGCGTGCAGCCAGGTCAGCACATTCTCGAAATTGGTTGTGGCTGGGGTGGCTTGGCCGAAGTGGCCACCACTGAATTTGGTTGCCGTGTCACCGGCCTTACCCTATCGCCCTCCCAGCTAGCTTTCGCGCAGGCAAGGGCCAAGGCCAAGGGCTTTGCTGATCGCGCTGAATTTTTGTTGCAGGATTATCGCGATGAACGCGGCAGCTACGATCACATTATCTCGATTGAAATGATCGAGGCCGTAGGCGAGCGTTACTGGCCAAGCTACTTTGGCCAACTCTCGGCGCGTCTGAAGCCGGGCGGTCGTGTCGGCATTCAAGCTATCACCATTCGTAACGACCTGTTTGCACGTTACCGCCGTGGCACGGACTTTATCCAGCGTTATATTTTCCCCGGTGGCATGTTGCCATCGCCTGAGCATGTTGAAGGGCACGCCGCGCGTGCAGGCTTGCAGCTCGTCGGCGAACACGCTTTTGGTCTCGACTACGCCCGCACCTTGGCACGTTGGCGCGAGGTGTTTGAGCAAAAACTCGAACGTGTGCGCGAACTGGGGTTTGATGAGCGCTTTATTCGCATGTGGCGGTTTTATCTGACCTACTGCGAAGCGGGCTTCCGCGCCGGTTCGACTAATGTGCATCACTACGTGCTGGCTCATACACCTAAGCAATGAAGACGCTCCTCTTCACAGCACTGCTGGCGCTATCTGTTGCGGCCCATGCCCGCTTGCCGGTGCCGGTGAGTGATGCTGACCAATGGCGAGTGCAAGGCAGTGGTGAAATGCGCTGGTTTGGTTTTTCAATCTATGGCGCCAAGCTATGGCGCAGCGGTGAGCGTTGGCAGCAGGACGCGCCGTATGCACTGGAGCTGACGTATCGTCGCACCATCAGTGCCGAGCAGTTGGTAAACACCAGTATCGATGAGATGGTGCGCCTGGGTGAGAAGGACGAAAAGCGGCTGCAACAGTGGCGTACTGCGCTTGAAAAGGTGTTCCCCTCGGTGCGCGAAGGCGATGTGATTGTTGGACTGCATGAGCCGGGTAAGGGTGCGCGTTTCTTCTTCAATGGCGCGCCCACGGGCAGCCTCAATGATGCGCGCCTCGCTGCGGCTTTCTTTGCCATCTGGCTAGACCCCCGCACCAAGGCGCCCGAGCTGCGCAACCGTTTGTTGGCTGAGGCCGAGTCAGCCCGGCCGTAGTGCCACGATGACACCCGCTATCCTCGCCCGCGTACCTGTCAATCTCGCCTATGCCCTGTTGGGCATGCCGCTGGCCTTTTTCGCCTTGCCGCTGTATGTGCATGTACCGAAACTGTATGCGGATAATTTAGGTATCTCGCTCGCCGGTGTCGGGGCAGTGTTGCTGGGGGCGCGCTTGCTGGATGCGGTGCTCGATCCTTTGATTGGACGCTGGTGTGATCGTCATCGTCGGCGCAAGCAGATGCTCTTGCTTGCGCTGCCACTTTTACTGCTGGGCTGGTTGGTGCTTTTTCTGCCACCTGCTGCAGCGGGGCCATTGTGGTTAGCAGGTGGGCTGGTGCTTGCCTATGTCGGCTACTCCATCGCCACGATCAATCACCATGCTTGGGGCGCCGAGTTTCCGAGCAATGACGAAGGCCGTTTGCAAGCGACGGCTTGGCGTGAAGGGGCAGGTCTGTGCGGCATCATGCTCGCAGCCGCCTTGCCCGCTGTGCTCGCACCAACCTTGCCCGAAGGATTGATCTTGCTTGGCTGGCTGTTTGTGCCATTGATCATCGTGGCAACTGCCTTAATCGTGTGGCGTGTGCCGTCAGTCAATGGCCAAACCACAGTTGCTGATGTCGTCAGTACAAACACTGCAGCGCCATCAAGCCGGTCGCTGTGGCAGTCTCGCCCGTTTGTTTATTTACTGATGATCTATGCCGTGAACGGCATCGCCGCCGCCGTCCCTGCAACGCTCGTACTGTTTTATGTCGCCGATGTGTTGAAGGCCGAGGCATGGAGTGGCGTGTTTCTGCTGCTCTATTTCCTAGCCGGTGCGCTCGCCTTACCGTTTTGGGTCGGGCTGGCTAATCGTATGGGTCGTTTGTCCAGCTGGTTGATTGCGATGTTGCTCGCCATTGCCAGCTTTGCCGTGACGCCGTGGCTGGGCGCCGGTGACGTGGCTTGGTTTGCGCTGGTGTGTTTGGCTTCGGGGGTTGCACTGGGTGCCGATCTGGCATTGCCGCCGTCTCTGCTGGCTGAACATGTAGCTTTGCATGGACAGGCGGCAACGAGTTATGGCTGGTGGGCCGCCGTGACGAAATTTAATCTCGCGCTGGCGGCAGGTGTGGCCCTACCCTTGGTTGGCGCCATCGGCTATGTGCCTGGGCAAGGCGGCAGTGGTATTGCTGGTCTGACCTGGGTGTATGGCGGATTGCCGCTGCTGTTGAAACTCGGCGCCGTACTGCTGTTGCTATACGCACGGCCCGTGCTTGCATCACTAGAACAAGGAGCTGTCGAATGAAAAATTCCCTGAAGCGTTTGTGTTGTCTGCTGTTCGGCTGGATTGGTCTGGCCGGTTGTGCATCGGTCGATATCGACAAGTACCGCGCAGCGCAGCCGGTGTTGGACCTGAAAACGTATTTCAACGGCACGCTCGATGCGTGGGGTATGTTTCAAGATCGTTCCGGTGAAGTGATCAAGCGTTTCCATGTGGTCATTGATGCCAGCTGGAAGGGCGATGTCGGGACGCTCGATGAGCGCTTCACCTACAGCGATGGCAGTACGCAGCGACGCGTATGGACCCTCACGCGCCAGCCAGACGGTCGCTACATTGGCCGTGCTGACGATGTGGTGGGCGAGGCGATTGGTGAAGTTGCCGGGAATGCATTGCGCTGGCGCTATGTAATGGCGCTGCCCGTCGATGGCAAGATCTACAACGTGGACTTCGATGACTGGATGTTCCTGATGGATGACAAGGTTATGCTCAATCGTTCAGCCATGAGCAAGTTTGGTTTCCATCTGGGTGATGTGACGTTGAGCTTCACCAAGCGCTGATATGTCGCTCAACCCGAAAATCACTGACTGGCGTGGCCAACGCATATGGTTGCTGGGTGCTTCCAGTGGTATTGGTGCTGAGCTGGCAACTCAGTTAGCGGCTTTAGGCGCGCATGTGGTGCTGTCAGCACGGCGTGCCGGGGTCCTCGACACGCTACTGCAATCACTGCCGGGCGATGGACATCTGGCGCTGGTGTGTGACGCCTCGGATCAGGCCGCATTGGTGGCCACAGCCGCGCAGATTCATGCTGCATTGGGCGGGCTTGATCTTGCGGTGTATCTGGCGGGCGACTATGTGCCATTACGTGCGTGGGACTTTACGCCGCAGCAAGTAAGCCAACTGTGTGAAGTGAATTATCTCGGCGCTGTGAATTTCACCCATGCCGCTTTGCCCTTGCTGCGCCGTGCGCCACCCGGCAAGTCCGGTGGCTTGGTGCTGGTCTCTAGCGTGGCTGGGTATCGCGGTTTGCCCAAGGCGCTGGGCTATGGCCCAGCCAAGGCTGCACTGATCCATTTTGCCGAGGATCTGTATCTCGATCTGCATCCGCAAGGCATGGGCGTGTGGGTGGTGAACCCCGGTTTTGTTGCGACGCGCCTCACCGCGCAGAATGATTTCCATATGCCTGCGCTGATTACGCCGGAGGTGGCAGTTAAGTCGCTACTTTCAGGACTGGCGAGTGGGCGCTTTGATATTCATTTCCCCAAGCGCTTCACCCGTTTCATGAAGTTCTTGCGTCTCTTGCCGTATTGCGCATACTTTGCGCTCGTGGGCCGTACTGCCGGCGACAAGGAATAGACATGTCTGTGACACTGGATGCATTAATTGCCTTCTACGAGAACCTCACACCTGCGAGCGCGGAGCGCTTTGCTGAGTTCTATACCGAAGATGCTTGGTTTAAAGACCCGTTCAATGAAGTGCAGGGCATCCCCGGCATACAACGCATCTTTCGCCACATGTTCACGCAGGTGGATGCGCCGCGCTTTCGCGTGATCGAGCGTGTTGTCGATGAGCGTGGTGCCATGCTGGTATGGACGCTCAGCTTTCATGCGCCCAAACTTGGCAAGGGCGAGCAGGTGATCCGTGGGGTGAGTCATCTGCGCTTCGCTGCGGATGGTCGTGTGAATTATCACCGTGACTACTGGGATGCCGCCGAGGAGCTGTATGCCAAAGCTCCCCTGCTGGGGGGGCTGATGCGCTTACTTAAGCGCATCTTGGCTGCCTGACTTTTTACCTAGACGCTTCTGTCTAGGCCTGCTTCAAAGGGCTTTCTGGTGGTGAGAAGTAGGCGTGGCCGATGCCGGTTGATTTGGCTAGATACATAGCCTGATCTGCATGGCGCACCAAAATTTCCGGCGTCTCCCCATCGCGTGGATAAAAGCTGACACCAAAGCTGGCAGATACACGCACACTGATGCCGTTGCTCAGTGTAATTGGCGCCTCAATGGCAGCCCGTAGACGGGCGATTGCTTGATCGCTTTCTTTCTCGTTCTGTACGCTGCTGAGCAGGAAGACAAATTCGTCCCCACCCAGCCGTGCTACCGAATCGTCACCTCGAAGGCAATCGAGCATACGGCGCGCGGTAACGAGCAATACTTCATCACCTGCCTCATGGCCGTACTGATCGTTGATCGGCTTGAACTCATCCAGATCTAAGAAGCCCAGCGCGAGCATGCGATTGTGTCGATTGGCCTGCGCAATCGCCTGCTGCATACGATCGGCCAGTAGAGTGCGGTTCGGTAGTTTGGTCAGCTTGTCATAGTGCGCCAGCTGTTCGAGCTCGCTGGCTTGCTGCTTGAGTAGCGTGATGTCTTGAATATGCTTGATCAGATATTGCAACTTGCCATGTGGGTCGAGTACGGCAGAGGCCGATAGCAAGGCCCACACAGCATGGCCATTACGATGCGTGAGGCGGACCTCAGTGTGATATTCAGTGCGCCGCCCCAACAGGATTTCCTGCATGAAATGTTGGTCGGTTTCACGATCTTCAGGAAAGAACAGTTGCTCAAGTGGCAGCTGCCGCAGCTCCTTCAAGGTATAGCCGAGCATACCTGCAAGGGCATGATTGACCTGCAGCAAATGGCCGTCAGCGTTGCGTAGCAACATGCCAATCGGTGCTTCGTTGAAGGCCGTGGTGAAGCGGCTTTCTGCGAGATGCATGGCAGTACGGGCTTGGCGCATTTCACTTTCGTAATTGGCTTGCACTCGCTGGTTGTAGAGTTGCAAGCCAATGGTGAGGACAAAAGCAGCAAACATCGCAAAGCCAAGTGCCGTGGCGGTTTCATACCATTCAGCCAAGACACTGGCTTCATTCCGACTGATGGCAATCACCAGGCCTTTGTCCATGTGCAGTGGCCCCGGCTGTATTGTGAGGACTGCGGTGATGCGATTCTCTCGGCTGATCAACGAGCGACCACGCTGGATGCTGCCTGGCCCACCGCTGTTGAAGTGCGCACCGAGCAAGCCGCTGTTGAGGGCTTGTTCAGTCTGTGCGGTGGCCTCGTGTGGCTCGACCACAAACAACTTGCCATCCTCGTGGATCACAGCCGACCACATATCGGGTGCATGCAAGACAGAGCGCAACAAGGTGCTGAAATAATCTGCCTCAAGATTGGCCACAACAATGCCGCCAAAGCTGCCATCTGACCGCGTGTAGCTGCGCGCCAGTGTGATGACAAAGTTGCCCGTGACTGTGGTGAAGGGCGGTGTGACATACAGTGTTTGTGGGTCATTGGCGCGCCGCGCGTTATTGAAGTAGCCACGTAGGCTGAGGTCTTTATCCATCAGCCCAGGGTTGTTGCTATTGATGACTCTGCCGCGTGCATTGACGATGGCAATGCTGGGCACACCGGAGATTGCCCGTGCCATTGCTTGCAGGCGTCGATTGGTATTGATCTGCCCGTTCAATCCAGAACTCAAGGCAGGCATGTCCTGAATGATGTCGAACAGAATAGTGTTGGCATTACCGAGCTGGGCAGAGAGATTGTCTTCAATCAGCCGGGTATAAGACTGCAAGCGAGCCTCAGCCCGGTGCAGTGTTTTTTCGCGCTCGTGGATGAGGTCGTAAATCAGGATCAGCGAGAACAGACTGAGTCCGATGATGATGATCAGCCATTGGCGCAGGAACGGATGCTGACGCAGGTAGGTCCGAAACGGAAATTTGATGCTCTGCAAAGCGTCCCCCCGTGTCGTTTTTCAGTACGACTGATTCAACTGTAGTCCGATTTTCCTAAAAGATAAATAATAAAAAAATGCTCAACAGGCAGTCGTGTCAGATTGAGAGTTAGGCTTCTTGTTTTGGCCTTAGAGCGAATGAGGTACTACGATAGCCCAATCATTCTTGTAGATTGATGGATGTTCGTTGTGTTTGTTTTTATCAATTTTTGCTGGGTCAGCCTTGCATGAGTGCTTGGCAGCGATGCTGAATGAATACGCGTAATGCCGCCACCAAGGGTGACAGCTGACGGCGGTCGGCGCACAGCATGTAGAGCGGCGCACTTTCGCATTGCCACTCTGGACACAGCTCGATCACATTGCCTGCGGCCAGATCAAGTGCCATATCCATGTGCGATTTGTAGGCAATACCGAGGCCCGCCAACGCCCAGCGGTGTACAGCTTCACCATCGTCGCTGATTCGCCAAGCATCCGTCGCCACCGTAATGGTTTCCTTGCTGCGTGTGAAACGCCAGCGATCATGGACATAGTCTCCCAGTGTGAAGCACAGGGTACGGTGCTTGCCTAGCGTGGCGGCCAGCTCATCGGGGTGAGTGGGCATGCCATGCTGTTGCACATAGGCTGGTGAGGCACACAGAATGCGTCGCACGGCCGGCGCTAGCGGCAACGCGATCAGTTGCGAGTCGGGTGGGGTGCCGTAGCGAAAGGCGATATCTACCGGCTCTCGGTACACGTCAGCAATGCGGTCGGAAACCTGAATCCGCAGTTTGACCCCTGGATAGTCCAGCAAAAACTCTTCCAGCCAAGGCAGCAATAGATTGCGACCAAGATCAGATGGGACGGAGACTTGGAGCGTCTCGCGTATCTCCTTTCCATCTGCAGCCACATCGGCGCAGGCTGACCGTAGGTTGAGCAGCGCCTGCCGGCATTGCGGCAGAAAACGTTCGCCGGCCTGGGTCAGGCGCAGGTGTCGCGTTGAGCGAAGGAACAATGCCGCACCCACTTCAGTTTCCAAGCGTTTCAGTGCGGCACTGGCCGTGGCGGGTGTCATATCTAGGCTGCGCGCAGCCGCGGAGATGCTGCCGTGGTCAGCGGTGCGAACAAACAGATCGAGGTCTTGAAGGGCTTTCATGGCGGGTTTATTTTCAAAAATAATTTGAAAGAAGTTCTCTTTATGCCGTCTTTTTGATTCCAGCGCAATGCGGCAAGATGCGTCATCACCACACCGTATGGAGTGCCCTAATGAGTAACGCATCTTTGTTTGCCCCTTTGACGGGGCGACACTTGTCACTACCGAATCGAATTGTCATGGCGCCCATGACACGCTGCCGCACCACTCAACCCGGCAATATTCCCAATGCTGAGATGGCGCGCTATTACGCTCAGCGTGCCAGCGCCGGCTTGATCGTCAGTGAGGCAACGCAGATTTCGCCTCAAGGCCAGGGCTACAGCTTTACGCCCGGCATCTATAGTGACGCGCAGATTGCCGGCTGGCGTATCGTCACGGATGCGGTACACCAAGCGGGCGGACGCATTTTCCTGCAGCTCTGGCATGTCGGCCGCATGTCACACGCCAGCTTCCACAATGGCGGTGTACCGGTGGCGCCCTCGGCGATTTCACCTGAGGCACAAGTTTGGGTAGCTGATGAGCATGGTGTGGGTGGCATGGTGGATTGCCCGGTGCCACGCGCCCTCAGTCGCGAAGAGATCAAGGGGGTGGTGGCTGATTATGCTCAGGCGGCACGTAATGCGATTGCGGCTGGATTTGATGGTGTGGAAGTGCATGGTGCCAATGGCTATCTGATCGATCAGTTCCTGCGCAGCACGTCGAACCAGCGGGACGATGACTACGGCGGTAGTATTGCCAACCGCATCCGCTTCCTCGATGAGGTGGTCACTGCGATTGCTGGCGCGATTGGTCCGGAGCGTACGGCGATTCGTCTTGCACCGTTCATCACGGCACGTGGCATGAACTGCCCAGAAATCATTCCTGCCATTCTGCTGGCAGCCGAGCGTCTGGAGGCACTGGGCATTACCTATGTCCACTTGTCGGAAGCCGACTGGGCCGATGCGCCACAAATTCCGCAGGACTTCCGGGTTGCGCTGCGCCAGCGCTTCAAAGGCAACATCATCGTCGCCGGTCTGTATGACAAGGCGCGTGGTGAGGCCATTCTCAACAGTGGCTATGCGGATCTCGTGGCCTATGGCCGCCCCTTCGTTGCTAACCCTGATCTGGCGGCCCGCTTCGCCAACGATTGGCCGCTGGCAGACATGAATCCGACGCAACTCTTTGGCGGCGACAGCCGCGGTTACACCGACTATCCCATTTACGGAGCCTGATCATGAAAGCTGTTGCTTACACGCATTGCCTGCCGATCGATGCCGATACCGCGCTAATGGATGTGACACTGCCCGAACCGGTGGCCAGCGGTCACGACCTATTAGTCGAGGTCCGTGCCGTGTCAGTCAATCCCGTCGATACCAAAATCCGTCGAGGTGTTGCGCCGGGTGAGGGTGAATTCAAGGTACTGGGGTGGGATGCTACCGGTATCGTGCGCGCAGTAGGCGACAAGGTCAGCTTGTTCAAGCCGGGTGATCGGGTCTGGTATGCCGGTGCGATCAATCGTCCGGGCAGCAACAGCGAGCTGCATCTCGTTGACGAACGCATCGTCGGTACTATGCCCAGCAGTCTCGACTTTGCGGCTGCTGCAGCGCTCCCACTGACAGCCATCACAGCATGGGAACTCCTGTTTGATCGCTTGCAAGTTGAGCGTGACACGCGCGCAACGGGGGATGCCATCCTCGTCATCGGCGCTGCCGGTGGGGTTGGCTCCATCCTTGTGCAACTGGCGCGTCAGCTCACTGGTTTGACAGTGATTGGCACAGCCTCACGGCCAGAGACGCATCAATGGGTCCGCGATCTTGGCGCGCATCACGTCATCGATCACACTCTGCCTCTGTCGACAGAACTAAAGCGTATTGGCATCGACAACGTACGCTACATAGCCAGCCTCACGCATACCGACCAACATGCAGCACAGATTGTTGAGGCAATCGCGCCGCAAGGGCGACTCGCGTTGATTGATGATCCGGCCACGCTGGACATCATGCCCTTCAAGCGTAAGAGCGTGTCCATTCATTGGGAGCTGATGTTCACCCGCTCGTTATTCAATACGTCAGACATGGGTGCCCAGCATGACTTGCTGACTGAGGTATCACAGTTGGTGGATGCAGGCACCCTACGCACCACCTTTGCTGATCACTTTGGCACTATCAATGCCACCAATCTCAAGCGTGCACATGCTCTATTGGAGAGCGGCAAGGCGCGGGGGAAGATTGTGCTGGAAGGGTTCTAGTAGCTATAGCTGGCGCACGCTTAACGTGCCAGCCATAGCTTTCCAACGGCAAGGCACAAGAGCAAGGTGATAACGGCGAGTGCAACTAAGCGCCGCCGATTTAGCTCGGCGCGGCGGATCACCTCTGTGTTCTGCTCGGCCAATGCAGAGATGAGCTCTGAAGACGCAAGCATCTGCGCCTGCAATGCTGCTACCGCCGCTTCAAGCTCGGCAATGCGGGCCTGATCGGGCGTGTTGAGGGTGTTGCTCGGCGTCACTTGAGGGGCTGCAGGTTTGCGCCCCACACTCCCCCAGAGCTTCTTTGCTCCATCTGCCACTTTGGGGGCATTCTCAATCACCTTGCCCCACGGTACAGCTTGCAGAACGGTAAGCCATGGAATTGCCATAACAGCCCCTAGTAAGACTACGTCAATCAGACAGCATCGCTGACGATTGATTCAATCACGGGGCTTAGCGAGTGTCGCCCGGCGTGAACTTGGGGGACTTTGCGGTCTCCTGCATTGAAACTTAAGCCCTTGCCCTGTTTTTTAGCTAGGGTGTGGTGTTTAACCATCCCATGAGCTCATCCTGGGCTGCTTGACCTGCAGCAGCATTCGGATGGTTGATCAGGAAGACGACGATTTGCCAGCGGCCTTTACGGTCACGTACATAGCCCGCAATGGTTTTGACGCCTTCTAGCGTCCCGGTCTTGAGGTGCCCTTGTCCCAGACTGGGGTTGTCGCGTAGGCGCTTTTTCATGGTGCCATCCACCCCGGTAATCGGCAGTGAGGCGATGAATTCGGGCATGAAAGGGCTTTGCCACGCGCTGTTGAGGAGGGCGGCCAGACTCTGTGCGCTGAGTCGTTCGTTACGCGATAGGCCTGAGCCATTGTCGAGGACCAATTCAGGGAAGCGTAGCGATTTCTGATTGAGCCAGCTTTGGACTGCCGCGGCCGAACTACTCTGGCTGCCTTCGCCGAGGCTCAGGTAGAGCTGACGCGCCATGACGTTATTGCTGAACTTGTTGATGTCACGAATGAGCTCGGCCAGTGGGGCTGATTCGATCTGACCAAGCTGAAGGGCAGTGGGGGGAACGCGGCCATCACTCCAGTTGCCGTTGATGGTGCCACCCAATTCTTCCCATAGTTGGCGGAATACCCCATACACATAGTTGGGGTGTTCCAATACGCCAACATGCCAACGCTGAGCCCCGCAGCTGCGCGGGTAGGTACCGGTGATGACGAGGTGGAAGCGGTCTGGGTGCGTGCTGACATCGGTACGTAAGCGGCTCTTCCAGTCGCCACACTCTCCCTCTGTAAGGGTGACTTGGCTAATTAAGTAAAGATTGGCGGGGTGCGGTTCGGCTTGGATTTGGAGCTTGTCATCCGCAATACTTAACTGCAGGCGGATGCTTTTCCAGTTGAGTAGCAGGGCATCGGGTTTGACGTTATACGGGCGGAGTGGCTGATCATCAAACGCTATCCCCTGTCCGTTGAGCGCAAACGCGCTGCGATCGAGGACGAGATTCCCGCGAATCTGCCGCAGCCCCTGCGCGCGCAATTGGCGCAGCAATAACCAAAATTGCTCAAAGCTCAGACGTGGGTCGCCACTGCCTTTCAGGTACAAGTCGCCGTTGAGCACTCCATCCACTGGTGGTGTCAGGCTGTAGGCAGTGGTCTGCCAACTGTAGGCGGGACCGAGTATTTCCAGCCCTGCATAGGTCGTGAGTAATTTCATCACCGATGCAGGGTTCATAGCATTATCGGCGTTATGTTGTAGCCAAGGACGGCGGCCTCCTGCCTCTTGCACAACGACCGCGACATTTGCGGTTGGAATGCCTGCATTTTTGAGTTGCTGTAGCACGCCACGCGGTAGCCCATCACTCGCGTGGGCTGAGAGGGCGAAGAGGAGAGCAACCAGGAGCGAGGCGAATTTTTTCATTGCAAGCGGAAGGTCATGGGGATCAGAATTTCGCTACGCCCGCCGCTTTCAATGCGGCCTGCGCGCAAGGCCGCGTTAACCGCGGCATGGTCAAGCTCTGGATGGCCACTCGTGGCTGCCACACTCGCATGCAAGATCGTGCCGTTCGCATCTAGCTTAATGAGCAGATGGGTCGTGCCCTCTAGTCCTGCTTCAACGGCTGTTGGCGGATAAACTACATAGGCAGAAATACGGCGCAATGCTTGATTCTCCTGTGGGGCCTTGAGACGACCCTGCTTATTTGCCCTGAGGGTGTTGGGCTGTACTGCCGCTGTATCAGTCCCAGTGGCAATCGTGTTCTTGTTGAGAATGTCTGGTTCTGGCGGCGTGATCGTCGATGTCCCCTCCTCAGGGGCGGGTGCCGGAACCACAAGCCGCACATTCAGTCGAATTGGTTTTTCTGGCGCAGGCGTCACCAGCTGCCCCGCTATAAGCGCAAGGTGCAGCAGAATAGAGAGGGCGATCGCCAGCGGTAATCGGAAGGCAGGTTTCATCAATGGGCTTTTGCTTGTTGCCTGCATTCTGCTATAAGGCGCATCTGCCTATTGGGAGTTAGAAGTGAAGAACACTTGGCGTACTCGTCTTTTTATTTTGGGCTTGTGTGGCGCTGCCATGGCGTCATCAGCAGCAGTGGCAGCACCAGAGATCAATCCAGGCACCTTCGGCGTCGCCATTGAACGGGGCGATCTAGATTTGGCAAAACGCTGGCTAGACGAAGGTTTACCCCCAGACTATGTGGGCGATCGTGTCGGAACCGGACTAATGATTGCTGCGTGGGAAGGCAATATCCCAATGATGGAGCTGTTTTATCAGCGTGGTGGCCGTATTGATGCGGTCAATAAAAATGGTGAACAAGCCCTGCAACTGGCCGCTTTCAAAGGACACATGCCAGCCGTCAAATGGCTGCTAGACAGGGGGGCTGCCATTAATAGGCGTGGCAATGAGTGGGGTGCTTTGCATTATGCGGTGTTTAATGGGCACCGCGAACTGGCGCAGTTGCTCTTGAGCCGTGGTGCCAACGTCAATGCACGGGCCCCCAATGAGGCAACCTCTCTGATGCTCGCCGCCCGCGAAGGTCGGACTGATGTTGCAGAGGACCTAGTGAAAGCAGGTGCAGACCCACGGTTGACCAATGATTTGGGCGAAACCGCATTGGATTGGGCGATGCGGCACGGCAATATCAGCATCGCCAAGCTGGTGAGTTCGCCTGAGGCTTTTGCGAACGTTGCACGCAATCAGCCCACCGTTCGCCCACAGCCTATGCGTTCGATTGCAGCACCGGATCAAGTTGAGGACTTGCTGCGCCGCATTCGGAATGCCGAAATGCAAAACCTGCCGACCGCTGGCTTGCGCAAGCAATTGTCGACAACCCTGATGCGTCTGCGTGAAGAAAACAAGCGAGCCGCTGCAGAGAAGGAGCGTGTCGAGACGGCCGCCGTTAAGGGCGTTGTGGTTACCGCGCAAAGGCAGGGGGGAGGGGAAAAGGTCGAATTGATCCGCACCCCAGTTGCCGTATCCGACGCTCCTCCACCATTGACCACTTCGACGGCAAATGCCACCGGCAGTGGTGCAGGCGCAACGTCAGGTACGGCGAGACAAAACACCATTTCGATTCTGCTCGCGCGTATTCGTGCCGCTAAAGCGCGAGGCGAGCCGACGGACGAGTTGCGCAAACAGTTAATGGACGCGGTGGCTGGGTATCGCGAGTAGCCCTATGTCCTGAAAGTGCGTTCAGCACGCCCTCGTCAATAGCCCGGTTCAGTGATTGTTCCGGGCTATTTTTCTTGTGGGACTTGAAAAGCGGCTATGACGGCACTATTATTAGCACTCGTTGGAGAGGAGTGCTAATAATAGTGCCGTAACAGTACTGTGCCACGCTTCCTTTGCCACGCAGTTTTTGTAGTGCATCACGGCTTTGGCCGTTATTTACATATATTTCAAGGAGTTATTAATGAAGATTCGTCCTCTGCACGACCGTGTGATCGTCAAGCGTCTGGAAGAAGAACTGAAGACCGCTTCCGGCATCGTTCTGCCTGACTCCGCTGCCGAAAAGCCTGATCAAGGCACCATCATCGCTGTCGGTACCGGCCGCATCCTCGAAGACGGCAAGGTTCGCCCGATGTCGATCAAGGCGGGTGACCGTGTTCTGTTCGGCAAGTACGCTGGCCAGACCGTTAAGGTTGATGGCGAAGAGCTGCTGGTAATGCGTGAAGAAGATATCGTCGGCGTGGTTGAAGCCTAAGCACGACGACTTTCCCTCATCCCTGACGGGATGACTTTGGTTCCGCCGCCCCTGTGCGGCCCCCAAATTGTTTGGAAGATTTAAGGAGATTCAAATGGCTGCAAAACAAGTTCTAT
>CAZCLF010000034.1:0-16395 GCA_964499485.1 uncultured Rhodocyclaceae bacterium
TGCCAAAATCGATGACGGTACAGCCCAGTTGCTCCAGCAGCCCTTTGAGCAGGAAGCGATTGGAGTTGTAGATCGCGCCGGGCGGCAAAGGATTGCCGGGCATGACCAGTTCATCACCGGTCGAAAACAGGGCAACCCGAATACGGCGAAACACCGGCAATGCAGCCAACCCAACTGAGGCGGCCAGACCGATTTCCTGCGGGCGCAAACGCGTCCCACGCGAGAGCACTTCGCCGCCCGTGGCAATGTCTTCACCGGCCCGGCGTATCCACTCGCCGGGCTTGGGCAGCTCGTTGAAGGTAGCTTGGCCGAAAGCACCACCCGCATCAGCAAAGCTCACGTACTCCTGCATCACAATCGCGTCCGCACCCGCGGGGACTGGCGCACCGGTGAAAATACGTGCGGCGGTACCCGCTGCGAGCGGGTTGCCCACAGCGCCGGCAGGAATACGCTGACTCACTGGCAAGGTCGTACCAACAGCGGTTACATCGGCACAGCGCACGGCATAACCGTCCATTGAGGAATTGTCGAGCGGCGGCACATTGATTGAGGAATACTGCGGCTCAGCAAGCACACGGCCAACGGCATCAAAGGTCGAGACCATCTCGCTGTCATTGACCGGGCGCACGCGCCCAAGCAACAGCTCAAGCGCCTGATCCAATTCCATCAGCGGTTTTTGCGGGGCGGTTTTTACATCGACGCTCATGCATTCAATCCTGTGTAATTCAACACAAACTCAACAATCGCCGGCGGCGAGTTGAGATCCAGCACTGGAACGTCGAGCTCAAGCGTTACATCGCTGGCCACCGCCACCACGTTATGGCCGGGATAGAGCATGTCTTCGACATGATCGGGGCGATGGATCTCGATCTTGGGCAGATCGCTGTTCTTGTAGCCCTCGATTAGGAGCAGATCACAAGGCGACATGCGCGCAATCTGTTCTTCCAGCGTGGGTTCAGCATCGCCGCGCAGCTCGTGCATCAGCGCCCAGCGGTTACTCGAGACCAGCATCACTTCCGTGCAGCCGGCTTCGCGATGGCGATAGGAGTCTTTGCCCGGATGATCGACATCAAAGCGATGATGGGCATGCTTGATCAGCGACACGCGAAGGCCCTTTTGCACAAACAGAGGGATCATTTGTTCCAGCAACGTGGTCTTGCCTGAGCCACTGAAACCGGTAAAGCCGAAAACTTTCACAAGGCGCTCCGCACAGCGAGAAAGTCGCTATTGTACCGCGCTGACTACAGCCGAATATAGCGAAAGCGCTCTTGTTATCCCGCCATCACTCAGCGAGCGTTTCGGCTTCAAGTCGCGCGAAGAACGCTTCGACTTCGCCGATCTCGCGCGTCCGCTTCATGGGCGGCAGCGATTGCCAGATGCGGCGCCCGTAGGGCTTGCTGATCATGCGCGGGTCACAGACCATCAACACGCCGCGGTCGCGTTCATCACGAATCAAGCGGCCAGCCCCCTGCTTCATGCTGATGACGGCATGCGGGAGCTGGTAGTCGAAGAAAGGATTACCGCCCTGCTTGCGCAGATGCTCGATACGCGCTGCCAGTACCGGATCGTCCGGTGGCGCAAACGGTAGCTTGTCGATAACCACCAGTGAAAGCGCTTCACCGCGCACATCCACGCCTTCCCAGAAGCTCTGGCTAGCCACGAGAATGGCATTGCCAAGGCGGCGGAAACGATCCAGTAGTTCGGTACGCGAGCTTTGGCCTTGCAGTAGCAGCGGGTAATCGAGGTTGGCGCGGCTCAGGCGCTCCTCGATCAGCTCGTGAATGCGACGCATAGCGCGCAGCGAAGTGCACAGTACAAAGGCGCGCCCACCCGAGGCCACTAGCGCCGGCCAGCAGGCCTCAACCACCGCCTCGCTATAGAACTGGGAGTTTGGCTCCGGCATGTCTGGCGGGCAGTACAACAGGCTGTTAGCCGCATAGTCAAAGGGACTGCCCCACTGCGCGGTTTCGGCCTCCATGAGGCCCAGCTCGCTGCAGTAATGGCCAAAGTCCTTGCCGATCGCTAGGGTCGCCGAGGTAAAAATCCATGCACGTGGATGTCCTGCCATCTGACGCTGAAAAATATCGGCCACATGCAGCGGTGTCATGTTGAGCGCTAGGGTTTGGCTGAACACCTCGAGCCAGCGGACGTATTCGGTCTTTTCGCCTTCGGCACTGGCATTACTGCGCCAACGGCGCAGCCGCAGCTGCATTTCATGCGTGCGATTGACGCAGTTCTCCAGCCCTTCGCTACGCTCGGCTTGCGCCTCTAGATGCTTGGCCAGATCAACCAACGTGGCTTCGACGGTATTCAAGGCCTGCTGAAAATCATTGTCGCCTGCAACCTGCAGCATGGGTAGGCGAAGGTTCTCGCCACTGACGGCCAGACGCAAATCACGTGTGGCCTTGTCGACGCCGCGGATCGCATCTTGCAGTGGCATGTAATCCTTGGCCGCCGCCAGTGCTTCGGTGCGGGCATCACGCGCAAGCTCAAGTAGTTGCGCGGTGCTCACGGACTCACCGAAGAACAAGCCGGCGACTTCGGGGAGCTGATGTGCCTCATCGAAGATCACGGCATTACAAGCGGGCAGCAACTCTCCAAGGCCGTCATCACGCAGCATCACGTCTGCGAAGAAAAGATGGTGATTCACCACCACCACATCAGCCACCAGTGCCTCGCGCCGCGCGGCCATGACAAAGCATTCTTTGGAATTTGGGCACTCCTGCCCCAGACAGTTGTCGCGCGTCGATGTGGCCTGCTGCCAAGCAGCGGAATCCTCTGGCACCGCCACCAGCTCGGACTTGTCGCCACTCTTGGTGGTTTTGGCAAAGCGCATGATGGTGCGGATATGCTCGGCCTCGGCACGCGTAGCAAAACGCCCTTCGCTCTGTGCGCGCTCTAGGTGGTAGTGACAAATGTAGTTTGCGCGCCCTTTGAGCAACGCAATACTGGCACCCACCTTAAGGGCATCGCGCACCATTGGCAGGTCGCGTTGAAACAGCTGATCTTGGAGGGTTTTGGTGCCCGTCGAGATAATGACCTTGCCGCCGGACTGGAGGGCGGGGACTAAGTAAGCGTAGGTCTTACCCGTGCCCGTGCCGGCTTCAGCGACAAACGCCTGATTGCCACGAATGGCAGCGGCGATGCGCTGCGCCATTTCAACTTGCTGCGGCCGCGCCCGGTAGCCCGGAATCGAAGTCGCCAAAGGGCCATCATCCGCGAACAGGGGACTGATATTAGGGACTGCGAGGGAGGATGAGGATTCGTCAGACATGGCGGGCGCCGTATTGTACAGCGATCACCACGCCGCTCTTCCGAATGAAGGCTAGGTAGGACTAAGCCTTCTGTTCCTCGATCATATAGCCGAATCCGCGTAAGGTGCGAATCGTGACACCACTGCCTTGCATCTTCGAACGCAGGCGCGATACATACACCTCGATCGCGTTGTCGCTGAGCAATTCATCCCAATTTTGGATGGCGTTTTGCAATTGCTGCTTACTCACCACCAGACCAAGACGGCGTAGCAACTGCACCAAGACGCCCCACTCGCGCGCGGTCAGATCCAGGGTTTCTTCGCCGATCCAAGCCCGCTTGCCGACAATATCGACACACAGCTTACCCAGCTGAATACGACTGTCATCGCCTGCCTCAACGCGACGGAGCAAAGCGCGCACACGCGCCTCTAGTTCGGCCAAGGCAAAGGGTTTGATCATGTAATCGTCAGCGCCCAGATCAAGGCCGCGCACGCGCTCATCCACGCCATCGAGGGCTGTGAGGATTAACACCCCCCCCTGACGCGAACGCTCGATCTTGCTCAGCACGTCAAAGCCGCTGATATCTGGCAAGCCGAGGTCCAGCACAATCAATGAGAATGAACGCGCCTTGCAGACCGCCAGCGCATCACTGCCGGTCGCCACGTGCTCTACCTCATAGCCGGCAGTGCGCAATGCGCCTGATAAGCCTTCAGCTAGCGGCAGATCATCTTCAACAATCAATATTTTCATACTGACAGATTATCGGAGAAAGCTTGCTTAAAGCTGATGCAAGTGAATGCGATTACGCAAAAGAAAAACGCCGTTACGTTTTCACGTAACGGCGTTTGATGTTGGCGGAGTGGACGGGACTCGAACCCGCGACCCCCGGCGTGACAGGCCGGTATTCTAACCAACTGAACTACCACTCCAGTACTGCTGAAGCTGTTGTCTTACGCAACAGCCTCTTTAAATCTGGCGTCCCCACGGGGATTCGAACCCCGGTTCATACCGTGAAAGGGTATTGTCCTAGGCCTCTAGACGATAGGGACAACGCACTAAATTCTACCACTTCTCTTGAGCGACTCCACCTACAACCACTACGTTGGTGGAGGTACGCGGGATCGAACCGCGGACCTCTTGCATGCCATGCAAGCGCTCTCCCAGCTGAGCTATACCCCCGTTCAAGAGAAGCAAGATTGTAGTTAAGAACTTTGGTTTTGTAAAGACCAGAATGCAAAAAATCACTAAGAAAATAGCTTGCCCGGATTCATCACATGCGCCGGATCGACTGCGTCCTTGATTGCACGCATTAAATTTAGCTCAAGCGAGTTTTTGTAGTGCGCAAGTTCATGCACCTTCAACTGCCCAATCCCATGCTCCGCAGAGATGCTGCCGTTAAAACGCATGACAAGATCATGGACGATACGGTTGATGGCATCGGTGTGCTGCAAAAACTCAGTCGCATCGCCCACCTGCGGTGACAGGTTGTAATGCAGATTGCCATCGCCGACATGGCCGAAGCACACGACACGGACTTGCGGAAAGGCTGCCTGCAACGCCGCCTCTGCCTGCGTAATGAATTCGGGAATCGTCGATATCGGCATAGCGATATCGTGCTTGATGCTGTAGCCCTCGCGCTTCTGGGCTTCCGGAATACTCTCGCGTACCTGCCATAGCGCTTGTGACTGCGCTTCGCTTTGCGCCAACACCGCATCCAGCACATCGCCACTTTTCAGCAATGGGCCAATGGCCTGCGCGAGCATGTCCGCAAGAGGTGAACTCGCCCAAGCGTCACTCATCTCAAGTAAGACTTGCCAGGCATGGGGTTGCGCCAGCGGCAGCGTCACCTGCGGCAGATGTTGTTGAACCATGTGCAGCGGGGCTTCGCCCATCAATTCAAATGCGGTCACGCGTTCGCCACAATACGCGCGCAAGCTGCTCAGCAATGTCACGGCAGCGGCGGGTGAAGCAACCGGCAGCCAAGCCGTCAATTGCGTCTGTGGTTTTGGGAACAGTTTGAGTACGGCAGCCGTCACAAGACCTAACGTGCCCTCAGCACCAATGAACAGATGCTTGAGGTCGTAACCCGTGTTGTCCTTACGCAAGGCACGCAAGCCATTCCATATCTGTCCATCAGGCAAGACGACTTCTAGTCCGAGCACCAGCTCGCGCGTATTGCCATAGCGCAGCACTTGGACGCCGCCCGCATTCGTGGCGATGTTGCCGCCGATGGTGGCCGAACCTTCTGCAGCAAGAGATAGCGGGAATAAGCGGTTGGCAGCAGCAGCGGCTTCTTGCACGGTCTGCAAAATGCAGCCGGCATCGACCGTCATGGTGTTGTTATCGACATCGACATGACGAACCTGATTCAAGCGCGCCAGACTGATGACGACCTCATCGCCCTTGGGAATACCGCCCCCGACCAGTCCAGTGTTACCGCCTTGCGGCACGATGCCGACACCTGCAGCAGCACAAGCCGCCACAACAGCAGCGACCTCTGCAGTATTGGCTGGCCGCACCACACACTGGGCACTGCCGTGATAGCGGCGGCGCCAGTCATGCAGATAAGGATCGATGTCCGCTGAGACCGTGAGAACGTATTCAGGCCCAACGATTGAGTTCAGTGCCTCTATCAGCTGACTCATGTCAGGCCCTCAGGGCAAACTCAATCGCCGGAAGCATGCGCTCAACCGCAGCACGCCCTTCGGCAATCGCTTCACCGGCACGGTGATAGTCCATCAAGGTCAGATCGCTGAGGTGCGGCGTCAGCAAGACATCTGCAGGATCGCCCGCCAAGCGGCTTCGTGCGATACGACTTTGCATAATGTTGATGCTGCTGGTGAGCACGGTTGCCATCGAGGGCAAGCCACTCGCATCACCGCCCAGTCCGATAGAGCTGCGCAGGCGCTGCAACCAACTGTTGTCTTGTGCGCGCATTTCTTCGCGGCGTAGCGCACGGCCCGTTTGGTCAGCCCCCAGATCCACAGCGATCACCACATCGGCGCCCATGGATCGACATAGCGAGACCGGCACAGGATTGACCAGCGCGCCATCCACCAACAAGCGACCTTCGCGCTCGACCGGTGTGAATAAACCCGGCATGGCCAGCGAGGCTCGCACGGCCGCGGCAACCGAGCCCTCTTTCAGCCAGACTTCGTGACCATTCGCCAAGTCAGTCGCTACGCAGGCAAACGGCATCGGCAGTGCCGAAAAATCATGATCGATAAAGTGGCGCTGGAAAAAGTCGATCAACTTTTCGCCTTTGATCAGACCACCCGAAAGACTGGGATCGAGCAGCTTGAGGACATCCTGCCACGCGAGCCCAGACACCCAGCTTTCCAGCTTATCGAGATCACCATTGGCGCACGCCGCCCCGACGAATGCGCCTATCGAGCAACCAGCTATCAGATCGGGCTGGTAGCCAGCATCGGCCAGGGCGCGAATGACGCCGATATGCGCCCAGCCGCGGGCGGAACCACTGCCCAGCGCCAGGCCCAGCTTCATGACGTCAGCGCGCGAGTTGCGTAGAGGTCGTGCACATCGCAATCGGTGATGGTGACGGTAGCGAAATCACCGACCTCTAGATCCTCACCATCGGTGATGTAAACCAGACCATCGATTTCCGGTGCATCGCCGGGGCTGCGGGCAATCGCCATCTCTTCATCGATCTCATCCACTAGCACTTGCATGGTCTTGCCGATCTTGGTTTCGAGGCGACGCGTGCTGATGTCCTCTTGGAACTCCATCAGGCGCATCTTGCGTTCTTCGCGCACTTCTTCCGGTACCGCGCCTTCCAACTCATTCGCCTTGGCGCCCTCGACTGGCGAGTAGGCAAATGCGCCCACACGGTCGAGCTCGGCTTGCTCAAGGAACTGCAGCAGCTCCTCAAAATCTGCATCTGTCTCGCCGGGGAAGCCGGTGATGAAGGTACTGCGAATGGTTAGCTCAGGGCAGATCGAACGCCACTTCTTGATGCGTTCGAGATTGTTCTCGCTGCTGGCAGGGCGCTTCATCGCCTTGAGAATGCTTGGGCTGGCGTGCTGGAAGGGCACATCCAGATACGGCAGGATTTTGCCTTCGGCCATCAACGGGATCAGATCATCGATGCTCGGGTAAGGATAGACGTAATGCAGGCGCACCCAGATGCCCAGCTTGGCCAGCCCTTCGCACAGCTCCTTCAAGCGCGTCTTGACTGGTTGACCGCCCCAGAAACCGGTGCGGTATTTGACATCGACACCATAGGCGCTGGTGTCTTGCGAGATCACCAGCAACTCTTTCACGCCGGACTCAGCCAGCAACTCGGCTTCGCGCAACACATCGCCAATCGGGCGCGATACCAGATCGCCGCGCATCGACGGGATGATGCAGAAGGTACAGCGATGGTTACAGCCTTCGGAAATCTTGAGATAGGCGTAGTGCGGCGGCGTCAGGCGAATGCCTTGTGGGGGAACGAGATCAACAAACGGGTCATGCAGCGGCGGCAAGTAGTTGTGCACTGCATCCATCACCTCTTGCGTAGCGTGCGGGCCAGTGACGGCAAGCACTGATGGATGCGCGGTCTGCACGATGTCGCGCCCCTGCGCGTCCTTTTTGGCACCGAGGCAACCGGTGACAATCACCTTGCCGTTTTCGGCTAGGGCTTCGCCAATTGCATCCAGCGACTCTTCGACGGCAGCGTCGATAAAACCACAGGTATTCACGACCACTAGATCAGCGCCGTCATAGCTGCCTGAGATTTCATAACCTTCAGCGCGGAGGCGGGTCAGGATCGCTTCCGCGTCGGAAGAAGCCTTGGGGCAGCCCAGCGAGACAAAGCCGACGGTAGGGATATGTTTCTTGTTCATGTCAGGGAATCTTATTTCTTGTTGGTATCGTTGGAGGCGCTGCCACCGGGGAAAGGAAAGCCGCCGAACATGGTGCGCGTCTGTTCCTGCATCTGCTGGAACATCTTCTGGCTTTGCTCTACATACGCACCCATCATGTTTTGCATGGCCGGCCCTTGGAAGCTGAGGAACTGCGCCCACAGGTCCTGGCTGCGATCAGGTGCTGCATCACCGTACAGTGCCTTGGCATGCTCGGCAAAGCGCGCATGCATGTCGGAGAAGGCCTTGATATTGGTATCTAGGTACTTGCCCATCATGCCTTGGGTGGCATTGCCGTAGAAACGGATCATGGTGGCCAGCACCTCGGTCGAGAACATGGGCGCACCGCCGCTCTCTTCCTCAAGAATGATCTGCAGCAGGATGCTGCGCGTAAGGTCTTCGTTGGTCTTGGCATCTACGACCGCAAAATCAGCGCCCGACAGGACCAGCGCCTTAACATCAGCCAGCGTGATGTAGGCGCTGGTCTGCGTGTCGTAGAGGCGACGGTTCGGGTATTTCTTGATCAGGCGGCACGTTTCAGCCATGGGCAACTCCATCAATCAGTTCGGCTATGCCGCAGTGCAGCAAGGGGGCGCCATTATAGTCTGGAAGAGCGATTTTCCGCTCATAAATCAACACTTAGCGATTACGTGGAAAGCGCTGGGCACGCCCTTATCCCATGTGCATACCGCCGTTGATATTCAAGGTGGCCCCCGTCATGTAACCGGCGAGCTCAGAGGCTAGATAAGCGCACAACGCACCTATCTCCTCCGGCTTGCCCAAACGCTTCATCGGCACGCTATCGATGATGCCTTGCACAATGTCCGGGCGCATGCTCATGACCATGTCGGTACCGATATAACCAGGGGCAATCGCATTCACCGTCACGCCTTTGGCACACAGCTCTTGTGCCAGTGCCTTGGTGAAGCCCAAACAACCGGCCTTCGCGGCGGAGTAGTTGGTCTGGCCGGCCTGCCCTTTGACCCCATTCACCGATGAAATATTGATGATGCGGCCCCAGCCCCGCTCGGCCATACGCGGGGAGACGTGATGGGTGACATTGAACAGGCTGTCGAGGTTGGTGGAGAGCACCGCATCCCACTGCGTCTTTTCCATCTTGGGGAAATACTTATCGCGGATGATCCCGGCGTTATTCACCAGCACGGCAATCGGCCCGATCTCACGTTCGATCTGCTCGACCATGGCTGCACATGCATCGTAATCAGTGACATCCGCCTCGGCAGCGTGCATAGCGCGGCCCTCAGCCTGCCGCGCTTTCAGCCAGTCTGTCTGACCTGCATCGCCGGGCAGACAATTCGCCACCACAGTGAACCCGTCCACCGCGAGTGCCTTGCAAATGGCGGTGCCTAAGCCCCCCATGCCACCGGTTACCAATGCCACGCGCGTTTCCATTACGGCTCTCCGACTTAAGATCAAAACATGTGTTGCCCGCCGTTAATGGCGATATTTGCACCGGTGACAAAGGCAGCCTCTTCAGAGGCGAGATACGCCACCAGCCCGGCAACCTCTTCCGGCTTGCCCAGACGTCCCAGTGGAATCTGAGGCAGGATCTTGCTGTCCAGCACGTCCTGGGGAATTGCAGAGACCATGCGGGTGCCGACATAACCCGGCGAAATCGTATTCACGGTCACACCTTTCTTGGCGACCTCCAACGCCAGCGCCTTGGTAAAGCCGTGCATACCAGCCTTGGCTGCCGCATAGTTGGTCTGTCCGAAGGCGCCCTTCTGCGCATTCACTGATGAGATGTTGATGATGCGGCCCCAGGCACGTTCGGTCATGCCATCCATCACTTGTTTGGTCATGTTGAACACCGAATCCAGATTGGTGTGGATCACCATATCCCAGTCGGCCTTGGTCATTTTGCGGAAGGTCACGTCGCGCGTAATGCCAGCATTGTTAACCAACACATCGACCACACCGACATCCGCCACCACCTGCGCCACACAAGCCGCGCAGTCGTCGTAATCGCCCACATCACACGCATACGCACCGAAGCTGAAGCCCTTCTCCTGCATGGCCTCCAGCCAGCCTTCAGCCTTACCATTCTTGGGGCTGTAGGTCGTCACCACGCGATAGCCCATCTGTGCCAGCTTGCAGCAAATCACCTCACCAATACCGCCCATGCCGCCCGTCACCAAGGCAACGCGCTGTCTGTTGTTACGTTCCTCTGTCATCCCGTTCTCCAACTTTCCGACGTGCTCTTTTGATGTGTTTATTGTTTCACGTATCGACCTGGCGCCGCCTCAATCTCTTTGTATTTGGCGTTCCCTAATTTCTTACGTGCTGGCACCTGCTTACCCCCCTGCGCTGCCAGCCATGCAGCCCAGCATGTCCACCAACTGCCAGGCACTTCCTCGGCCTGCTGCAGCCAAGCGTCGGCATTGAGCGTGCGCTCATCATCGGCCACGCGCCAATGGCTACGGCGCTGCTTTGCGGGTGGGTTGATGACACCTGCCACATGCCCGGAGGCACCCAGCACAAAAGTGCTGTCGCCACCAATCAGACTGCGTGAAGCGTAAGCACTGTGCCAAGGCACGATGTGATCCTCACGCGAGGCGTAAATAAAGGTGGGCATATCTAGGTAGCGCAGATCGATCGGCGTATCCAAAATCGTCAACGCATCGGGCTCACGCAGCCTGTTTTCGAGATACAGATGGCGCAGATACCAAGCGGCAAACGGACCCGGCAAATTGGTGCTATCAGCATTCCAGTAGAGCAGATCAAACGCAGGCGGCGTGTGGCCCTTGAGGTAATTACCGACCACATAATTCCAGATCAGATCATTGGCACGCAGGCTGGCAAAGGCTGTAGCCAGCTCGGGCCCACGTAGCAGCCCGCCCTTACCGATACTTGCCTCACGCGCTGCCACGCTGTGTTGATCGATAAAGCAGCCCAGCTCGCCAGCATCAGCAAAATCCAGCGGTGTTGTCAGCAGCGTGAGCGAATGCACCGGGTTCTCACCGCGTCTGCGCGCAGCCGCCAATGCGGCAGCGAGCAATGTGCCGCCAATACAGAAACCAAGCGCATTGACCTGATCGACCTTGCCAATCTCGGCGGCGATTCGGCAGGCAATCAACGGTTGCGCCGCGAAATCATCCCAAGTGAGCGCGCTGTTGCTGTCTTGTGGGTTGCGCCAGCTGACCAGGAATACCGTATGCCCCTGCGCCACAGCATGACGCACAAAGGAATTCTCAGGCTGCAGATCGAGGATGTAATAGCGGTTAATACACGGCGGCACGATCACGAAGGGGCGCTCAGCCACCTTAGCCGTCAACGGAGCATACTGAATCAGCTGCATCACGTCATTCTCGAAAATCACTGCGCCAGGGCTGATGGCGAGATTACGACCAACCTCAAAGGCAGACTCGTCGCTCATCGAGATACGGCCTTTGTGCAAGTCGGCGAGCAGGTTTTGAATGCCTTGTGTGATGCTCTGCCCGCCGGTGTTGAGGGCGTGTTTGATGAACTCGGGATTGGTGGCTGCAAAATTTGACGGCGCCAGTGCATCCACATACTGGCGCGTCATAAACTTGAGACGTCGACGCTCTTTCTCGTCCGCGACCGGCACCAGATCGGCGGCGCGTTGCAGATAGTCCGCATTAATCAGATAAGCCTGACGCAGATAATCATAGACCGGGCTCTCGGCCCACTCCTGTGCAGCAAAGCGCAAATCGCCGCGCGGCGCTTCCATGACAGGTAGCACCGTGGTGCCCGGCATGTGCTGTAGCTGGCTTTGCCACAGTTGCGCATGACGCGTCATGGCTTCTTGCTGCAGCTCAGCAAGACGGGCGGCGGCATCCGCATTACGCTCAGGCGCAGTCTTCGCTCCATCCGCTGCCCGGCTAGGCACATCCAACCACTGCGCCCAGCTTTCAAAAAAGGGCTCGAAAGGATTGTTGCTGCTGTCTTGTGCACTCATGTCGTGGCGGCGATTGATAGGCAGAACTGAGAGCCTGCGCTCCGATTGTGCGGCGCAGCAAAACGGATGTCAATTCAAGCGACGCTGGCAGGAGTGTGAAACCTATAATCGCGACATGTACATCATCGTCATCGGCTGGCTTTACATCACGGTGCTCATGGCCGCCACCGAAACTAGCATCACTGCGGGGATTCTGTCCCTCATCTTCTACGGGCTCTTGCCGGTAGGCTTGTTTCTGTGGATATTCGGCACGCCTGCTCGCCGGCGAGCACAGATCGCTGCAGCCCGAAGCCGGCTCCCGCAACAATCAGCCGAGGAAGCCGTGGGCGAGGTGGTGCGTGAGGAAGATGGTGCCAACGCCAAGCAGGATCAGTGAGATCTGCTGCAACGTAGCGCGCAGCTCAGTGCGCTTGTGCAGGCCAGGAATCAAATCAGCGACCGCGACATAGATCATGCTGGCCGCAGCGAGAGCCAGCAGATAAGGCACCGCACCTTGCACTGACGACAAGCCAAAGTAGGCCAGCAACCCACCTGCCAGTGTCGCAAAGCTAGACAGCAGGTTAAGCATAAAGGCCCGCAGCTTGGTATAGCCGGAGTGGAGCAGGATCAGGAAATCGCCAATCTCCTGCGGAATCTCGTGAGCAATCATCGCCAGCGCAGTGACGATGCCCAGCTGAATATCCTGCATAAAGGCGGCAGCGATCAGAATGCCATCGACAAAGTTATGGAAGGTGTCGCCCACGATGATGAACATGCCGCTGCGGCCATGATCACTGACTTGAGGCGCCGGCCGAGCATACGCTAGGGGCGCTGGCGTTGCCGGACGATAGGCCCCAGCAGATAGGGGACTAGGGCTTTCCAGTGCGAGCTTGGGCAACTCATGCCCTTCGCAATGATCGTGATGGCAATGCCGCCACAGCACCAGCTTTTCCAACACGAAGAACAACAGGATGCCGCCGAGTACCACTGCACAAGCCTGTTTGGCATCGCCGCTTGCCTCCACCGCATGCGGCAATACCTCCAGGAAGGCCGCGCCCAGCAAGGCACCGATGGCGTAACTCACCAGCATGGGTACCCAATTGGCACGCGCTGATAGCGCAAAGCCAGAGGCTGCCAGCACGCTAATCGCACCGCCAGCAAAAGACATCAGGACAATCCACGCCAATACAGACATAGTCAAATCACAGTGAGGGCAAAAAAAAGCCCCGTCGATCTACTCGAAGGGGCTCGATTATCCCTGAATCCGCCATGAAACGGATACAGGCCAAGGAAGACTCAATGCAGAACGTTCCCGCCCGGTGCCATTTTGACCGTGCGCTGCTTCCAAAAGCCAGCCAGTTGCGAAGCGCATTGGCGCAACTCATCTGAGAAACGCTCATCCTCCGCCACTGCGCGAAGCTGATTCACCGCAGCATCCGCCAAAGTGGGTGATTGGCAGCAAGAGTAACGACTAATCAGGGTCAATGCCGCCACCAGCGCAAGCTCCGGCTGGTCCGGGTAGTCAGGTAAAGCTTCATGGGCCATCAGTCGCACTCCTTGAACGGTAAGAGAACTATTAAAGACGTACTGCGTAGTATTCGACGACGTGCTGAATATCGATCGGGAATGGCACTTCGCTGGCATCTGGTACGCGGATGACGGTGGCGACATTCGTTGTTGCATCGCGCTTCACCCACTCCGCCGCTTCCAGCACGGGAGTCGCAATCGTTTCGACCACACAAGGAATCTTCATTCCCTTGTTCGTTAATTGCAGGGTGTCGCCCGGCTTCACGCGGATCGATGGGATGTTCACGGACTTGCCGTTCAGCAGCACATGACGATGGCTTACCAGCTGACGCGCCGCCACGATGGTGGGCGCAAAGCCGGCACGAAACACGGCGTTATCGATACGACGCTCCAGAAACTCCAGCAGCTTCTTGCCGGCCTGTTCACGACTGGCCTTGGCCTCTGCCATCAAGCGACGAATCTGAGTTTCGGTCACGCCATAGTTGAAGCGCAGCTTCTGCTTCTCCATAAGCTTGATGCCGTAGTCCGACTTCTTACGCTGTCGCTGTCCATGCTGGCCAGGTGGATACTCACGCGACGTGGTTTTGGCGGTCAGGCCAGGCAAGGCAGTGCCCAAGGCACGGATTTTCTTGAGACGCGGGCCGGTATAGCGGGACATCGATCATGCTCCTATGTATTCAGTGTTCGGTCTGCCTCGTCACCACGACAGGCACCGGGGTGTTCATCAGAAAGAAACCCGGCGCCTGGTGAGGACAGGCGCCGGGTTGAAATTCGCATTGCTGCGAGAACTACCCCTAACGCAACTGGTATTGCGTTGTGTAATGATAACGGTTATCAATAACTTTGCAAGTGGTATTACGAAAAATTTTTTGAACGGAAACGAAAGCCACTACCAACAAGTAAGACTTTTCTCGCAGCACAGCGACGCCTCATCGC
Organism: uncultured Rhodocyclaceae bacterium; assembly: GCA_964499485.1. Classification (GTDB taxonomy): domain Bacteria; phylum Pseudomonadota; class Gammaproteobacteria; order Burkholderiales; family Rhodocyclaceae. Next base: position 14,499 of record CAZCLF010000034.1, read on the forward strand.
TGCATCAATCTAAATCACAAACCGCTGTCTTATGAGTCGCCATGGTGTACGATTGGGCACCATGAAGAACGTGACAACATACCGACACCCATCCCATCCTAGTCCTCTATCGCGGCCACTGGCACCTGATGGGGTAAAGGCAGGCTTTCCCTCGCCGGCGCAAGACTACGAGGAAGAAACACTCGATATCAACGACTATCTCGTACGAAACCCGACAGCGACTTTCTATGTGCGGGTAGAAGGTGACTCGATGGACGGAGCTGGCATTCACCACGGCGACATTCTCGTCGTTGATCGCTCGCTCACCGCGCGGCATGGACATATTGTGGTGGCGTTTGTCGGCAGCGAACGCTTGGTCAAACGACTTTCGCTTAGGGGCGGTAAGGGCATGCTCGTCGCAGCCAATCCACGCTACCCGGCGATTGAGATCAACCCAGAAGATCCGGCCACCATATGGGGTGTGGTAACGGGTAAGTTTGCGCGGATCGTGGTGTGACGATGTTGGCACTGGTTGACTGCAACAACTTCTACGCAAGCTGCGAGAAGCTATTTAATCCTGCTTTCAGAGACAAGCCTCTCATTGTGCTCAGCAATAACGACGGCTGCGCAGTATCGCGAAGCGCTGAAGCTAAAGCATTAGGCATAAAGATGGCTGGGGCTTGGCATAAGATGCGCGACTTTGCGCGCGAACATGGGGTCGTGGCGTGCAGCTCGAACTATCCGCTCTATGCGAACATGAGTGATCGTGTCGTCAGCGTTCTACGCGACTATTCACCAAGCATTGAGGTGTACTCAATTGACGAGTCATTCGTTGATCTCAACGGCTTCACCCATCTAAACCTCACTGACTATGGACAGCACATGCGTGAGCGCATCGCCCAGTGGGTGGGACTGCCTGTATGTGTCGGCATTGGACCAACCAAGACACTCGCCAAGTTGGCCAATCACATCGCAAAAAAAAATGCGCAATACAATGGGGTGTTTAATCTGGCCGATCGCTCGCCGACCGAGATCGAGCAACTTTTCAGTCAAATTGACGTAGGAGAAGTCTGGGGCGTCGGTCGGCGGTTAAGAGAGAAGCTTGAGGTCATGGGGATCTCAAGCGTGGCCGCGCTACGTTCATCCGACCCGACCACCATTCGTCGCCGCTTTAGTGTAGTGCTCGAGCGAACTGTCCGCGAACTACAAGGTACATCCTGCTTGGCCTTGGAAGATGCACCTGCAGATAAACAACAGATCATCAGTAGCCGCTCGTTTGGCCGCCCAGTCACTGACTTGTCCGACCTCAACGAAGCGCTTGCCAGCTACATCACCCTCGCGTGCGAAAAGCTACGCCAGCAGCAAACCGTTGCGAGATCTATAGCCATCTGGTTGGAAACCAATCCCTTTAACCTTAAGGCCGCACAATACAGTCGTTCTGTCACGCTTATGCTACCCGCCTACAGCGATGACACTCGTCAATTTATCCGAGTCGGGCTACACGCACTTAAACAACTATTTCGCGATGGGTATGAGTACAAAAAATGCGGCTGTATGCTCAATACAATCATGCCAAAACTCAGCCAACAAAGGGTGCTTGGTGATAACAACAATGCAAAGACGGGACGCACAATCGCCATCATGGACAGCATCAATCGCAAATATGGACGAGGCACTCTAAAATCCGCCGCGGAGGGGAATAATCCCACCTGGGGTATGCGACGTGGCAACGTCTCTCCGGCTTACACCACGAATTGGAATGATTTAATGATTGTGAAGTAGAGCTGCCTGTACGGGGCGTGGTTGCAAACTGCGAATCAAATTGCTCGCTGACACCTAGGAACCCTGAGTAGAGCTGACTAAAGAAGCCAGCGTATAGCTGGCTTTTTGCATTAATGGAGGGTGTTTTGGAGAGCCG
>CAZCLF010000035.1:0-15455 GCA_964499485.1 uncultured Rhodocyclaceae bacterium
TTCCTGCTCAAAGGGCTGCTGGAGCAACTGGGCTGTACCGTCATCGATTTTGGCATCGTGCCAGACAAGCTGGAAGCTACACGCCAAGCCCTGCGCAAGGCTGCTGGCGAAGACCATGCTGATCTGATCCTCACCAGCGGTGGCGTGTCCATGGGCGAGGAAGATCACATTAAGCCGGCGGTTGAGGCTGAAGGTTCGTTGGATCACTGGCTGGTGAACAGTAAGCCTGGTCGCCCCTTTGCGTTTGGTCGTGTCATCACTGCGGGCAAGGAGTCCGCTTTCATTGGCCTGCCCGGTAATCCAGTTTCCAGCTTTGTGACCTTCTTGCTGTTGGTGGGGCCGTTTATCCGCAAGTTGCAAGGCATGCCGGTGGACGTTGCTTCAGCACTGCCCGTGGGGCTCAAACTTCAGGCCGGCTTTGATCAAGCCAAGGCCGATCGCCGCCGCGAGTTTTTACGTGCGCGCATCGGTGCTGATGGTCTGCTCGAACTCTTCCCCAATCAAAGCTCCGGCGTGTTGACCTCGGCGGCATGGGCCAATGGTCTGATCGACAATCCGGCTGGCAATGCCATCAAGCTTGGTGACAGCGTGCGCTTTCTTCCCTTTTCTGAATTGCTGAACTGATATGGTGACCGTACTTTTCTTTGCCGGCCTGCGCGAGGCCGTTGGCACAGGCATCGAGGAGCTGGCTCTCCCAGCGGGCGTTGATACCGTTGCCGGTTTGCGTGACCATCTCGCTGCCCGTGGTGAGCAATGGCAAGCACTGGCAACTGCCAAGAATCTCCGGGCTGCTGTCAATCAGGACATGGTGCCGCTGACGACCACCATCAAGGATGGCGATGAAGTGGCCTTCTTCCCACCCGTCACCGGGGGCTGAGCCGACGATGGCGAACATGTTTAAGTATTCTGTTGCCGTTCAGGCCGCTGACTTTGATCTGAGTGCCGAAGTCCGCGCACTCACCGCTGCCGATCATGCGGCAGGTGCGGTCGCCAGCTTTGTTGGCCTAGTGCGTGATAACAACGACGGTACCGGCGTTGCCGACATGACGCTCGAGCACTATCCCGGCATGACCGAAAAGGCGCTGGAGGAAATTGTGCTTAAGGCTGGCGAGCGCTGGGAGTTGCTCGGTGTTCGCGTCATTCACCGTATCGGCCATCTCATGCCGGGCGATCAGATCGTGCTGGTTGTGGTCAGCAGCCCGCACCGTGGCAATGCGTTTTCCGCTTGCGAGTTCATCATGGATTACCTCAAGACCCAAGCGCCTTTCTGGAAGAAGGAAACCACAGATGTGGGCAGCCGCTGGGTCGATGCACGGGTGAGTGATGATGATGCGATGGCGAAATGGCGAGATCAAATCGGGCTGTAAGTTGACCTAAACCCAAGAACTTCGGCAAGACACCGCCGCTACACCATCCGTTCCGCCTGTACCCACGCATCAAAGTCTGTAGCGCTGACGTACCCCAATGTGAGCGCTGCTTCTTTCAAGGTGCTGCCGTCCTTGTGTGCCTTCTTCGCAATCGCTGCAGCCTTGTCGTAACCAATGTGTGGGCTGAGTGCGGTGACCAGCATCAATGAGCGTGCCAGCAGTTCGCTGATGCGTTCCTGATTGGCTTCTATGCCGCGCACGCAATGCAGATCCAGGCTGCGCATGCCATCCGCCAGCAGGCGCGTGCTCTGCAAGAAGTTATAGGCGATCATGGGCTTGAACACATTCAGCTCAAAGTTGCCGGAGGCCGCGCCAATCCCGATGGCCACATCATTGCCCATCACCTGACAACACAACATCGTCACCGCTTCGCATTGGGTTGGGTTTACCTTGCCCGGCATGATGGAGCTGCCCGGTTCGTTTTCCGGAATGCTGATTTCGCCGAGCCCAGAGCGTGGGCCCGAGGCCAGCCAACGAATGTCATTGGCAATTTTCATCAATGCCGTGGCCAGTGTCTTGAGGGCGCCGTGCGCCGCTACCAGCGCCTCATGTCCACCGAGTGCAGCGAACTTATTTTCTGCGGTACGGAAAGGCAAGCCTGTACGCACCGACAGGGCCTCGGCAACCCGTGGGCCAAACTCGGCATGCGTATTTAACCCAGTGCCCACTGCTGTGCCGCCCGCAGCGAGTGCCCAGATGCCATGCAGGCTCGCAACCAGCGCTTGCTCGGCCAGATCCAATTGTGCTGCCCAGCCGGAGAACTCCTGTCCTAGAGTGAGTGGGGTGGCATCCTGAAGATGCGTACGACCAATCTTCACCACCGTTGAGAACTCGTCTGCTTTGCGTGAGATTTGCTGACTTAATTCGCGCAAGGCCGGTAGCACCTGGGCACTCAGTGCAATCGCTGCCGCCACATGCATCGCCGTTGGAAAGATGTCGTTGGTTGATTGGCCCATGTTCACATGATCGTTGGGGTGAACACATCGCTGCTGTCCGCGCTCGCCACCGAGCAGCTCTGAAGCCCGATTGGCCAATACCTCGTTCATATTCATGTTGGTTTGCGTGCCCGAGCCGGTTTGCCAAACGGCAAGGGGAAATGCATCCGCATGCTGCCCGGCAATGACTTCATCGGCAGCCGCCATGATGGCTGTGGCGACCGAATGATCGAGCAAGCCCAGTTCGTTATTAACCGCTGCACAGCTGTGTTTCACCATTGCCAGTGCGTGGATTAGCGCCACTGGCATCTGCTCTGTAGAGATCGCGAAATAGTGCAGTGAGCGTTGTGTCTGTGCTCCCCATAAGGCGGTTCCAGGAACTTCTATTGCGCCGAACGAGTCGGATTCTGTACGTGCAGGAGCGGACATGAGGGCGGTATTCCAGTTAGGTTGAACAAGGAGCGCCTGAGCGATCAGCTTGGATGGCGGTGATTTTCGAGCGCAATGTGGACCAGCGAACGGCGCTAATCAGCACATGGTGCTACTGTTTTTAGTATAGCGGCGCAGATTTCCCTTATTACCCAGCGGCTTATGCCAATGGAATGCCTTTAAAAAACTTTGTGTATGAAATTTCATATTTTTTGATTTATATTAAGCAAACGGTAAGAATTTATTGATACCTTCATAAGTAAATTCTTCGGCATGCCTGCATGACGAATTCGGCCCAAGCGGCCTGAAGGGACATGAAATGCTTCGAAAGTTCGAGTTTTTCACACGCATGACCGGTGCAGTGCTGACTGGTCTGACCGTTGCAACGCTCCTGTTGCCCCTATCTGCACAAGCCGCTGATCCGCCTGCAAAAGCCCCCACTGTAGCTGAAGCTCCGCCCCCGGTAGCCTCGGTGCAGGCGGCTCCCGCGCCGGCCCCTGTTCCTCACAATTCTGCGGCCACGTGGCGAGATGCCCGTGGCGGCATCGCTGGTTTTACTACTGTGCAGGGCACGGAAACCGGTGTGCTGATCTCATCGCAAGGTAATACCTGGCGAGCCATCCGTAATGGCTTGATCACGCCCTACGGTGGCGCCTTACTGCTCACGGTGGCAGGGCTGATTCTGCTTTTTTACAAAAAAAACGGCACGATCAAGCTGCACACCCCCAAGACCGGGCGGAGCATGGAGCGCTTTACGCTCAACGAGCGTCGCGCCCACTGGCTGGTGGCGATCAGCTTTGTCTGTCTGGCGCTGAGCGGCATCATCCTGCTGTTTGGCAAGCACATCTTCCTCTGGCTGCTGGGCCATGATCTCTTCTCTTGGCTGGGCTGGCTGTCCAAGAACCTGCATATCGCCGCTGGCTTTGTCTTCGTTTTTGGCGTCGTCATCCTGTTCAAGATTTTTTGGCGCGACAACCTGTGGGACAAGTCCGATGCCGAGTGGATACGTAAGGGCGGCGGTTTAGCGACCAAGGAACATGTGCCCTCACGCCGATTCAACTTTGGCGAAAAGGTCTGGTTCTGGCTCGGGCTCTCTTTCTTCGGCCTGATCATGATCGCCTCGGGTTTGGTGCTGACCTTCCCGAATATCTTCGACACCCGTGCCGCCATGCAGTACGCCGAGATCGTGCATGCAGTCTCCGCCTGTCTGGTGATTGCCATGTCGCTGGGCCATATCTACATGGGTACCATCGGTATGGAAGGTGCCTTTGATGCCATGAAGACCGGGCAGGTCGATGAAGCCTGGGCCAAGGAACACCACGAGATTTGGTATCAAGAAGAGCTGGCCAAGCGCAACGGAGGCGGCTCGTGAGCGAGCAAAACGTCCGTCATCTCTGCGTCGTCATGGAACGGCGCACGCTGAGCAATAACCGCTGGGTCGATCACCAGTGGGAGGCCGTTGCCGTGTTGCCTGAGCGTGGCGAAGCCGCACCGTTACGCCTGCTGAGTGATGCACAAAGCGAGCAGTGGTTATTCCCCGCACTCCCGCTCACACTGCATGCCGACGAAGTGGATGACTACCTGCTCAATTTGTCTGCGCCAGAACCGCGCTTGTTCGTGATCACGCGCATGCAGGAGACACGCCCTGAACCGGCATTTCTGTCCGTCAGCTACGGCGAAGCTGCGCGCATGCTGGATGCCGGCGAAACCGTTGATGGCATTCCACTACCGGAAGCGTTGTGGAATTGGGCAGCGGATTTTTCGCGCCAACATTTCCGCGCACCGGAACCCAAATTGCCCAAGCGCTATGCGCGCGCCCCGCAACCCGAGGTGCGCTCATGAGCGAGGCCTTGCACAAGGAAAACTTTGTCTCGCGCTGGTCACGCATCAAGCGTGAGGTAGCCGGTGGCGCTGTGCCACCCGGCACCATCGCCCCCGCTGCGGCCGAAGCGCCCGTGCTGCCTTCTCTGGAGTCAATTGCCGCGCAAGGGCTGGAGGCTGATTACACCGTTTTCCTGCAAGCCGGGGTCGAGTCGGGCGTGCGGCGTGCTGCTGTCCAGCAACTGTTTAGCCAACCCATCTTCAATGTCATGGATGGGCTGGATGTGTACATCGAAGATTTCAACGTCTACGAGCCTTTGCTGGCGTCCGAGCTGCCGGGTCTGGCACATGCCCGCAGCATGCTGTTCCCGGAACCAGAAGCGCAAGCCACGGTAGCAGCAGAGGCCAATCAGACTGACGTTGCTGAAACCATTGAACAAGTAAAACCGGCAGAGGCAGAGCCCACCCCATGAGCACCAACGAGAGTTTCTTTCTGGATGTGAGCGCCGAGCATGCGCCAGTGGTGGCGGCATTCCGCGCCGCCATGGGCTTGCCTGCCGTGGCGGCGGTTCAGGCGGTGGATTACCACTCGGCTGGCCGCACCCTGATCATCGGGCCGGCTGACATTGCGCTGGATTGGGCCGAGCGCCTGAAAGACCGGCTGGACATCAGCGTGCTGATGACCGAGGCCCGTGGCAATGAAGAGCTGCCACCGCTGAACACCTATCCGCTGTGCGGTGGCTGTGATGTCAGCGTTAAAGGCTGGTTGGGCAACTTCAGCGTGAGCTGGCAGGAGGCTGCCATTCCGCCGCATGGCGAAATCGGCACGCTCGACTTCAGCCGTACCGAAGCGCGCAGCGAGAAATACGACCTGGTATTTGATCTGTCGCGTGAAGCGCTGATCCGCCTGCCGCACCCGCCACAAGGCTACTTTGCCGCCGGGCGTGATCCGGTCGAGCAATTTGATGCGGTGCTCAAACTCACCGCCATGGTGGGCGAGTTTGAAAAGCCACGCTTCTTTGATTACAAGGCCGAGCAGTGCGCCCATGCACGCAATCGCATTGAAGGTTGCAGCAAGTGCATCGATATCTGCTCAACCGGCGCAATTACGGCCAAGGGCGATGGCGTAAGCGTCGAGCCGCATCTGTGCATGGGCTGTGGTGCCTGTGCCAGTGCCTGCCCAAGCGGCGCCATGCGCTACGCCTATCCATCGGTGCCAGAGCTAGGCTTGCGTCTCAAGACCATGCTGTCGGCGTATCAAACTGCCGGTGGTGAAGAGGCTGTCATCGTATTCCACGACCGCAAGGGCGAAGACTGGTTGCTGCGCCGGGCGCACCGGTTGGGCTTGCCGGGCAATGTGTTGCCGGTGGGCGTGCATGACATTGCCAGCCTCGGCCCTGATTTGTTGCTAGGTGCGCTGTGTTATGGCGCTGCGCATGTGGTGGTGCTGCAGGTCGATGAGATGCCTGAGGCATACACCGCCAATCTGCAGCGGCAGATGACGCTGGTAAAAACCATCGTCAGCGGTTTTGGCTACCCCGTTTCTTCCTGTCGCCTTGTTGACGGAAGGGAGGGCGCAGATGGCTTTGCTATCCCAGACGGGCAGGCGGTGCGCCTGTCACCGGCCAGCTTCAATCTGTTTGCCGACAAGCGCCGCACACTCGAATTCTGCATTGATCATCTGCAAACTCAAGTTGCACAACCGGTTGAGCTGATTGCCCTACCGGCGGATGCACCGTTCGGCACACTGGGTATCAATGCCAATAGCTGCACGCTGTGCATGGCCTGTGTCGGTGCCTGTCCCGCCAAGGCCCTGCAGGACAACCCAGAGCTACCGCAGCTGCGCTTTATCGAACACAACTGCGTGCAGTGCGGCATCTGCGTCGATACCTGCCCGGAAAAAGCGCTCACTAAAACTGCACGCCTGTTGCTCACGCCGGAAGCCAAGAAGCCGGTTGTCCTCAACGAAGCCAAGCCATTCCATTGCATCCGCTGCGCCAAGCCTTTCGGCACACAAGCCATGGTGGACGGCATGTTGAAGCGCCTCAGCGGCCACAGCTTATTTGCTGATGGCGCTGCACTGAAGCGACTGCAAATGTGCGGCGACTGTCGTGTCGTCGACATGATGGAAAGCAAGAATGAAATGACCGTGGAGGATCTGCCGCGATGAATGCGCCCCTGCATGCCATGCTCGCCGACGAAGATCTGGCACGGGCGGATGCTTACGCTGTGCTGGCGCGTCTGCTCTTTGTCGCGCCGGATGACGACTTGCTGTCCACGCTGCGTCACTCTGTGCGCGAAGGGCAGGGAGACCTGACGGCTGCTTGGAACGCGCTGTGTGCCGCAGCGGATGATGCCAAGGCCATCAGCGATGAATACGATCACCTCTTCATCAGCATTTCTAACCCCCCGGTGGCGCTATATGCCTCTTGGTACCTGACGGGTTTCCTGATGGAAAAGCCCTTGGCGCTGTTGCGTGATGATCTCGCTGCATTGGGCCTTGGCCGCAGCGCCGGACAGAATGACCCGGAAGATCACATCGCGGGCGAGCTGGATGTTATGCGTCATCTGATTCTCAGCCAGAACGGCGACCAGGCGCATTTCTTCAAGCGCCATCTACAACCGTGGTACGCCGATTTGTGCGATGCCCTGACGCAAGCGTCCGGTGCGCGTTTCTATCGGGTGCTGGCCGATTTTATGCGTGTGTTCCTCAACATGGAACGTGATTATTTTTCCCTGCAAGCCGCCGCTGGAGGTGTGAGATGAGCAAGCAATCTAAACCCATCACTGAAACCGTGACTGAAAAGGCGGCAGTGCAGCCGAACACAAAGCCAGACAGCAAGCGCCGCAACTTCCTCATCGGCGCAGGGCTGGGCAGTGTCGGTGCCGCGGCGGCATTGGTCGGCGCAGGGGCCATCAAGCCCACGGCTGAGCCGACAGCAGAGAAGGAAGTTGAGGGCAAGGGCTATCGGGAAACCGAACATGTCCGTCGTTATTACGGCACTACGCGTATCTGATCGGAGAACATCATGCTCACCAGAAAATCATCCTCAGCAGCTCCTGCTCAGCACGCTGATACGCAGGTCTCTCAGAATCAAGGCGGGCTGCGCCAGAGCCTGCCCGAGGCAATTGACCGCCGGACCTTCATGAAACGCTCAGGCCTAGTTGCCGGTGCGGGGGCTTTCGCCACGCAGCTACCGTTCAACCTGATCGACAAGGCCGAGGCCAAGGGCGAAGCCCCGCCAGACGGCAAGATCGAGGTTAAACGCACCGTCTGTACCCACTGCTCGGTCGGCTGTGCCGTTGATGCTGAGGTCAAGAACGGCGTATGGATTGGCCAAGAGCCAGTGTTCGACTCGCCCATCAATCTCGGCGCGCACTGCGCCAAGGGCGCATCGGTACGCGAACACGGCCACGGTGAAATGCGCCTCAAATATCCAATGAAGCTGGTCGACGGCAAGTATGTGCGCATGAGCTGGGACGATGCTTACAAAGAAGTGGGTGATCGTCTGCTTAGACTGCGTAAGGAACACGGCCCAGACTCGGTGTACTGGATTGGCTCCTCCAAGCACAACAACGAACAGGCCTACCTGCTGCGCAAGTTCGTCTCCTTCTGGGGCACCAACAACTGCGACCACCAGGCGCGTATCTGCCACTCCACCACGGTGGCTGGCGTTGCGAACACCTGGGGCTATGGCGCCATGACCAACTCCTACAACGACATGCAAAATTCGAAGGCCATGTTGTTCATGGGTTCGAATGCCGCCGAGGCCCACCCGGTCGCCATGCTGCATGTGCTGCACGCCAAGGAAGCAGGTTCCAAGCTGATGGTCATCGACCCGCGCTTTACGCGCACTGCCGCTCGCGCTGATCAATACGTACGCATCCGTTCCGGCAGCGACATCGCCGTGATCTGGGGCATTCTGTATCACGTCTTCAAGAACGGCTGGGAAGACCAGCGTTACATCGACGACCGTGTCTACGGTATGGACAAGGTCAAGGCCGAGGTGATGACCTGGACACCGGAGAAGGTGCTGGAAGCCAGCGGTGTGCCAGAGGATCAGCTCTACAAGATCGCCGAGACCATGGCCAAGAACAAGCCCAGCACGATTGTCTGGTGTATGGGCCAAACCCAACACACCACTGGCAATGCGATGGTGCGGGCGTTCTGCTGCTTGCAGCTAGCGCTGGGCAACATCGGTGTCGCGGGTGGTGGGGCCAATATCTTCCGCGGCCATGACAACGTGCAAGGCGCCACCGACGTAGGCCCCAACCCAGATTCACTGCCCGGTTACTACGGCATTGCTGCCGGTGCCTGGAAGCATTGGGCGGCCGTGTGGGGCGTGGATTACGACTGGATCAAGGGGCGCTACGCCTCCGAAGCCATGATGACCAAGCCCGGCATGACGGTCTCACGCTGGATCGACGGTGTGCTCGAAAAGAACGAGAACATCGATCAGGATGCCAACCTCAAGGGGGTGGTCTACTGGGGCATGGCGCCCAACTCGCAAACGCGCGGTAAGGAAATGATCGAGGCGATGAAGCAGCTCGACACCCTCGTTGTGATCGATCCGTACCCCTCTGCCACCGCCGCGATGGCGGCCATGGCGCGCAAGGACGGTGTGTATCTGCTGCCCGCCGCAACGCAGTTCGAAACCACCGGTTCCTGCACCGCTTCTAACCGCTCGCTGCAATGGCGCGAACAGGTGATCAAGCCGCTATTCGAATCGCGTCCTGACCACGTGATCATGTATCAGCTGGCCAAGAAGTTCGGTTTCGAAAAAGAGCTCACCAAGAACATCAAGGTCGAGAACGACGAACCGAGCATGGAAGACACGCTGCGTGAAATCAACAAGGGCACGTGGACCATCGGTTACAGCGGCCAGTCGCCTGAGCGCCTCAAGCTGCACATGAAGAACATGCAGACCTTTGACCCCAAGACGCTGCGCGCCAAGGGTGGGCCGTGCGATGGTGAGTTCTTTGGTTTGCCGTGGCCGTGCTGGGGCACACCGGAAATGAAGCATCCGGGGTCGCCAAACCTGTACGACACCAGCAAGCACGTGATGGATGGTGGCGGTAACTTCCGCGCCAACTTCGGTGTCGAGCGCGAGGGCGTGAGCCTGCTCGCTGGCGACGGCTCCGCCTCCAAGGGCGCCGATCTCCAATTTGGCTACCCAGAGTTCGATCATCTGCTGCTCAAGAAGCTGGGCTGGTGGGATGAACTGACCGACGAGGAAAAGAAGAAGGCCGAAGGCAAGAACTGGAAGACCGACTTGTCCGGCGGCATCATCCGTGTGGTCATGAAGAACCACGGGTGCCATCCTTTCGGCAACGCCAAGGCGCGCGCCGTGGTGTGGAACTTCCCTGATCCCGTGCCGCTGCATCGCGAGCCGCTGTACTCCACGCGTCCTGATCTTGTCGCCAAGTATCCGACGCACGACGACAAGAAAGCCTTCTGGCGCTTGCCCACGCTGTACAAGTCGGTGCAACAGAAGAACGTTGCCGACAAGGTGGCGGACAACTTCCCGCTCATCCTCACGTCCGGCCGTCTGGTCGAATACGAAGGTGGCGGCGAAGAAACCCGCTCCAACCCATGGCTGGCCGAGCTGCAGCAGGAGATGTTCATCGAGATCAATCCAGCCGCCGCCAACGATCGCGGTATTCGCAATAACGACTGGGTGTGGGTCAAGTCACCCACCGGCACGCAGCTCAAGGTGCGTGCCCAAGTGACCGAGCGTGTGGGCAGGGACACGTGCTTCATGCCGTATCACTTCTCCGGTCACTGGATGGGTGAGGACATGCTCAAGTACTACCCCGATGGCGCGCATCCGCTGGTGCGTGGCGAAGCTGCCAACACCGGTACAACGTACGGCTATGACAGCGTGACGATGATGCAGGAAACCAAAACGACTGTTTGCCAAGTCGTCAAAGCTTAACCGCAGGCATAAGGAGAACCGATCATGGCCCGAATGAAATTCCTGTGTGACTCCGAGCGCTGTATTGAGTGCAACGGTTGTGTCACTGCCTGTAAAAATGAGCACGAGGTGCCCTGGGGCATCAACCGTCGCCGCGTGGTGACACTCGGCGACGGCCAGCCCGGCGAGAAATCAGTCTCCGTCGCCTGTATGCACTGTACCGACGCGCCTTGTATGGCCGTGTGTCCAGTCGATTGCTTCTACCGCACCGACGAAGGTGTGGTGCTTCACGACAAAGACATGTGCATTGGCTGTGGCTATTGCTTCTATGCCTGTCCGTTTGGCGCACCGCAGTATCCACAAAACGGTGCCTTCGGTCAGCGCGGCAAGATGGACAAGTGCACCTTCTGTGCGGGTGGCCCCGAAGCCGACAACTCGCAAGAGGAGTTTGAACACTACGGCCGCAACCGCCTTGCCGAAGGCAAGCTGCCGCTGTGTGCTGAGATGTGTTCCACCAAGGCGCTGCTTGCAGGCGATGCCGACATACTGGCCGATGTGTTCCGCGAACGTGCGCTCACTCGTGGCAAGGGCGGCGAACTGTGGGGCTGGAGCACCGCCTATGGCAAGGGCGATATGCCGCCCCCGCCGGAGGCCAAGAAGAAGGAGACCAAGTGATGAAGACACTGCTCATCTCTAGCGCGCTCGCATTGTTGCTCACGGCCTGCGGCGAATACCCGCAGACCGTGGTCTACAAGCAGGGCGAATATCAAGGCAAGGCCGACACGCGCCCCTATGAAAACCCGCCATGGAATGGCGACAAGGCCGCGTGGGAGAACGACATCCGCGGTCGTGGCCAGAACCAGAACGAATACAAGCGCGTCAATTGAGGCGAGGAGAGCGATCATGAAACGACTGAGCATCTGTCTTGCCCTGTTGATCAGCAGCACTGCCATGGCCAAGCTACCCCCTCCCTCGGAGGAGGCCAAGCTCAAGGCGCTGGAAACCAAACAGAAAACCGCCCATACCGACAAAGTCTCGGCGTTCCAACTGTGTAAGGCACAGGATAAAGTCGCCGAGCGCTATCGCAAGGGCAACAAGGATGCAGGTGCCGTTGTTGCCACGCCAAAGTGTGAAGATCCAGGGCCCTTTGTATTTGTCCCACCAGAAGCGGCGCCAGCAGCACCGCCTGCAACGACGGCTGCCGCAGCGCCCGCTGCCGCGCCGGGGACGCCGCCCTCAATTGCGCCGGGTGGAGCTACCACTGGTAAGTCTCTACCCGATAGTGCGCAAAAGCCGGTACCCCCGGCAACGAAGTAAATCCCTCTGTAGTACCGTGCATAGCGGCGAACCCCTCCAAAGGTTCGCCGTTTTTTTTTTTGTGCCTTGGGTATCTAGGGCCAGAAACAAAAAAGGCGCACCTGAGTGCGCCGTTTTCTCTTACTGCAAGGTGCGGTTTAGAGCGTTGCCAGCAGGCTGTTAAAGGTCTTGCTTGGGCGGAGTGCGGCAATGGTCTTGGCATCGTCGGTGCGGTAGTAACCGCCCAGATCAACCGGCTTGCCACCAGCGGCGATGATCTCGCTGATGATGGTCGCTTCGTTGGCACGCAGTTCATTGGCCAGCGGGGCAAAGTGGGCTTGCAGTGCCGTGTCTTCGGTTTGTGCGGCCAGTGCCTCGGCCCAGTACAGCGCGAGGTAGAAGTGGCTACCGCGCACGTCAAACTCGCCGGGCTTGCGGCCGGGGGAGCGGTTGTCGTCGAGGAAGCGCGCATTGGCTTGGTCGAGTGTCTTCGCAAACACTTTGGCCTTGCCGTGATTTGCCGTGTTGCCCAGATGTTCAAACGACGCAGCCAGTGCAAGGAACTCGCCTAGCGAATCCCAACGCAAATGGCTGTCTTCCACAAACTGTTGCACGTGCTTAGGCGCAGAACCGCCCGCGCCGGTTTCGAACAGACCACCGCCATTCATCAGCGGCACGATGGACAGCATCTTGGCGCTGGTGCCCAGCTCCATGATGGGGAACAGATCGGTTAGGTAATCACGCAGTACATTGCCAGTGACCGAGATGGTGTCCTGGCCCTTACGGATGCGATCAATCGAGAACTGTGTGGCATCCTCTGGCGAGAGGATCTGCAGATCGAGGCCGCTGGTGTCGTGCTGCGGCAGATACTGCTTCACCTTGGCGATCAGCTGCGCATCGTGAGCGCGCTTCTCGTCCAGCCAGAACACGGCCGGGGTGTTGGACAGGCGGGCGCGATTCACGGCCAGCTTTACCCAATCCTGAATCGGTGCGTCCTTCACCTGGCACATGCGCCAGATGTCGCCGGCTTCGACCTTATGTTCAAAGATAACGGCGCCATCCTGATCTGTCACGCGCACGGTGCCGTCGGCAGGGATTTGGAAGGTCTTGTCGTGCGAGCCGTATTCCTCGGCGGCTTGTGCCATCAGGCCAACGTTGGGCACGCTGCCCATGGTCGTGGGGTCGTAGGCGCCGTGCTTCTTGCAGTCGGCAATCACCACTTCATAAATGCCAGCGTAGCAACGGTCTGGAATCACGGCCTTGGTGTCTTGCAGCTCGCCCTTGGCGTTCCACATCTTGCCAGAATCACGAATCATCGCCGGCATGGAGGCATCCACAATCACGTCGCTCGGCACATGCAGATTGGTAATGCCTTTGTCCGAATTCACCATGGCCAGCGCAGGGCGCTGCGCGTACAAGGCGGCAACGTCCGCTTCAATCGCAGCGCGTTGCAGCTCGGGCAGCTTGTCGAGCTTGGCGTAGAGGTCGCCAATGCCGTTGTTGGCATCAAAGCCAATACTAGCCAACGAGGTGCTGTGCTTTTCCAGTACAGGTGCGTAGAACACAGACACCGCGTGGCCGAAGAGGATGGGGTCGGAAACCCGCATCATGGTTGCCTTGAGGTGCAGCGAGAACAGCACACCCTGCGCCTTGGCATCTTCCACTGCAGCAGCATAGAAATCGCGCAGCGCCTTCTTGCTCATGAAGGTGGCATCAACGATCTCACCGGCCTGCACCTTCACGCTGTCCTTGAGCACCGTGATCTTGCCATCTGCACCCACGAGTTCAATCTTCAAACTGCCTGCCTTGGTGAGGGTGGCCGACTTCTCGTTGCCGAAGAAGTCGCCGCCATCCATATGGGCAACGTGGGTCTTGGAGTCGCCGCTCCAAGCGCCCATCTTGTGTGGGTTCTTGCGGGCGTAGCCCTTGACCGAGGGCGGGGCGCGGCGGTCAGAATTGCCTTCTCGCAGCACCGGGTTCACGTTGCTGCCCTTCACGCGGTCGTAGCGCGCCTTGATGTCTTTCTCGGCGTCGTTAGCTGGGGTTTCCGGATAGTCGGGCAGATCGTAGCCCTTGGCCTGCAGTTCGGCGATGGTGGCCTTGATCTGTGGCAGCGAAGCGCTGATGTTGGGCAGCTTGATGATATTGGCTTCCGGCTTGGTCGCCAGCTCGCCGAGTTCCTTAAGGTGATCGTCAATGCGCTGTTCAGGCTTCAGTCGATCCGAAAACTGGGCGATGAGACGGCCGGACAGGGAAATATCGCGGGTTTCAACGGCAATGCCGGAACCCTTGGTGAACGCCTGAATGATCGGCAGGAGCGAGCGGGTGGCGAGCGCAGGAGCCTCGTCGGTGAGGGTGTAAATGATCGTTGCGTCGCTCATGTTCGGTTTGTCTCCGTGATTACTGGGGGTGCTGCAGAAACGAGATTATAAGTTGCGAGTGCGGCCCTTGGTGATACGTGGCTAAACCCGTCAGGATGTTAGGCTAACCAATGAGCCCCTCTAAGAGCTTTTTGAGACGTTAGGCATCTAATACATCTCCTAAGCGTTTCACTACTGTGCATCCAGAAATGACCACGCCAGCACTCGGCTTTCCTTCTGCCCGTGTTTCATCTTAATCACCTGACTTTGGGCTACACCCACCCGATGCAGTGCGCGTGAGAGGGCCGGTAGCGTAGCGGCCTTGGATACCAGCGAGGTGAACCACAGGCACTGCTGCGGGATGCGGGCGCTCTCTTCTATCATGCGCAGGATGAAGCCCTCTTCGCCACCGGCACAGACCAGCTCGTTGGCTTGGCCGCCGAAGTTGAGGGGTGCTTTGCCTAAACCCGTGCCCTTATCCTTACTCTTGGAGGGTCCGGCTTTCCCCAGATTGCCGACCTTGCGCCGGGTGCCAGCTTGCGCTTCGGCCATGGTGGCGTGAAAGGGCGGGTTGCACAGGCTGAGGTGAAAGCGTTCGCTGCTCTGTACCACGCCTTTAAAAATGACGTTGCGGTCGCGTTGTAAACGCAGCTCGATCTGATCGGGTGCTATTTCATTCGCGTCGAGAATTTTTTGTGCGGCAGCGATGGCGTCCGCATCAATATCACTCCCAACCACTTGCCAGCCGTATTCGCGCTGGGCAATCAGCGGGTATATGCAGTTGGCGCCTGTGCCGATATCAAGCAGGCGCACGGTGCTGCCAGTAGGAATGCTGCCCTTGTTGCCTGCCGCCAGCAGATCGGCCAGATGGTGCACATAGTCGGCGCGGCTGGGGATGGGCGGGCACAGGTACTGCGGCGGAATCTGCCAATCGTGAATGCCGTAGTGCTGCGCCAGTAGCGCGGCATTGAGCGCGCGCACGGCCTGGGGGTCGGCAAAGTCGATGCTTACATCTGCATAGGCATTGGGGCGCACAAATGCTTGCAATGCGGGGTAGGCCGCCAGCAGCTGGGGAAAGTCGTAGCGCCCCTGATGGCGGTTGCGGGGATGAAAGCTGGCGGTGGTGGTCACGGGTTTGTGTGGGGACGTTGCTTAGATAGCCCTAACGATAATGCTGGGGTGCGGTAGGCGCCGATCATATCAAGTAAAGGCAGCGACCTTGGCTGCCACCGCCACAGCAAAAAGGCGAACCCGAGGGTTCGCCTTTTTATT
>CAZCLF010000036.1:0-14623 GCA_964499485.1 uncultured Rhodocyclaceae bacterium
CCTTGGCTGCCACCGCCACAGCAAAAAGGCGAACCCGAGGGTTCGCCTTTTTATTTCCGGGCTATGCCGGACTATCGCTGCGGTGTGGCTTAAATACAGGCCAGCGAGGTGCCGCCATCTTTCTGCAGCTGTTTCAGGGCCGTGCGGTGTTCCTTCTTGCCAGCGTTTTCGTCCGCTTGCGCTTGCTTCAGCTTTGCTTCTTCGGTCTTGCGCAGCTCTTTCCACTTAGCGATATCGGCAGTGGCTGCGTCCTTGTTGCCATCCTTCGGCAGGGTCTTCAGATGATGGTGCGCCTCATTGAGGCTGGCATTGATGCGCGCAATTTCTGTGGATGACTCGATGATGACGGCATGCGCCGCATTCACCTTGTTGCAGGCGGTGGCTTGGGCCTTCTGAGCGCCGCTGTATTTCTCGACATCCAGTTGTGGCTTGGGGGCGTCGCGCTTGACGCATTGCTCAGGTGTTTTGCCTGAAGGCACTTCACCCATCGGACACACCAATGCCAGTGCAGGGGCTGCATAGACAGTGCTGGCCAAAATTGCGGCGCTGATACTCTTTGAAATCCATCCTTGCTTGATGCTCATTGTTATCTCCTGGTTACGAACATAGTTGTGATGAGAAATGTTGCGGAAGCGGTTCCAACAATTACGAATGCGGGATAGTTCACAGCGACCTGTTTTGATTTCCGGTGGGCTGTGTACGGCAGCGTACCCTGTTTCGGGGTCGTCTTACGTTATTTGTACTGTAGGCGCGGCAAGCGGCTGCCGTCTTGATCTTGCTCAAGCGGACGGTATTTGGTTTTTATTGCGCGTTTTGGAAGGTATTAGGGCTGTCGGCCCCATGCAATGACGTGCTGCACCGCGGCTTGCCAGCGGTCGAGGATGGCGGCTCGTGCGCTGCTGTCGAGTTGCGGTTCAAAGCGTTGGTCTTGCTTCCAGTGGCTGGCAATCACGTCTTGATTGGCCCAGAGGCCACAGCCTAGCCCAGCGAGATAGGCCGCGCCAAGCGCGGTGGTTTCGGTCTGGCGTGGGCGCACGACGGGCACGCCCAGCAGATCGGCCTGACGTTGCATGAGCAGATCGTTGCGCGCGGCACCGCCATCAACACGCAGTTCGGTCAACGGCACGGGTGCATCTTGCTGCATGGCGCCCAGCACGTCGGCACATTGCAGGGCAATAGCATCGAGCGCAGCATGGGCAATGTGGGCGCGGTTGGTGCCGCGTGTCATGCCAAACAGCGTGCCGCGGGCATCGGCCTCCCACCACGGTGCCCCCAAGCCCGTAAAGGCTGGGATGAGCATGACGCCGCCACTGTCTGGCACGCTGCGTGCGAGTTGTTCGATCTCGGCGGCGCTACCGATCAACCCTAACCCATCACGCAGCCACTGAACAATCGCCCCGCCCATGAACACGCTGCCTTCCAGCGCGTACTGGCGTGTACCGCCAATCTGCCAAGCAATGGTGCTGAGCAGGCGCTGCTGCGAGGCGACGATCTGGCTGCCGGTGTTCATCAACATGAAGCAGCCGGTGCCGTAGGTGTTCTTGGCCATGCCGGGCGAGAGGCAGGCTTGGCCAAAGGTGGCGGCTTGCTGGTCGCCCGCCAATGCGGCAATGGGGATGGGGCTGCCAAACACGTCAGCATCGGTTTCACCCAGCACGCCGCTGCTATCAACAATGCGTGGCAGGACCGATGGTGGGATGCGGAACAGCTCCAACAGCTCGCTATCCCAATCGCCGGTGTGCAGATTACAGAGCAGGGTGCGCGAGGCGTTGCTGGCATCGGTGACATGCAGGCGGCCATCGGTGAGGCGCCATGTCAGCCAGCTGTCGATGGTGCCAAAGGCCAGCTCGCCGCGCTCGGCGCGTTCGCGTGCGCCGTGTGTGTGGTCAAGCAGCCACGCGAGCTTGGTGGCGGAAAAGTAGGGGTCGAGACGCAGGCCTGTCTTGGCCTGCACCAGTGGCTCTACGCCATCCGCACGCAGGGCGTCGCACACGGTGGCGGTGCGCCTGTCTTGCCAAACAATCGCCGGGGCGAGCGGTAGGCCGGTGCTGCGGTCCCACAACACCGTGGTTTCGCGCTGGTTGGTGATGCCGATGGCAGCGATGTCGGTAGCATTGAGTTGTGCGTTGTGCAGCGCTTCGCGCGCGGTGGTGAGCTGGGTCTGCCAGATTTCCATGGCGTCATGCTCGACCCAGCCGGGCTGCGGAAAGTGCTGCGCAAATTCGCGCTGCGCCTGGCTGTGGATGGTGCCGTTGGCATCAAACACCAAGGCGCGCGAACTGGTCGTACCTTGATCGAGGGCGAGGATGAAGCTCATGCGGATGCCTTGTTCTCTGTGTTGCGATGTTGCTGGTGGTGCTCGGCAAACCAGCTTGCAAAGTCCTCTCGCTGCTGCGCATTCATTGCAAGACCGGCCTTGGTTCTGCGCCACAGAATGTCGTCGGCGCTGTGCGCCCATTCGTTGCGGATGAAGTGGATTGCCTCAAGCTCACACAGGCCGGCGCCAAAGTCGCGGCCTAAATCTGCGCTGCTGTTCACGTTCTCCAACAAACCAAAGGCGAGCGTGCCGTGGCGTGCCCATAGCCCTTCTACGATGGCTTCTGGCAGATGTCGGAATGACTGCGCGAACTCGGCCGTTGCGGCGGTGAAGTCGCCATCGCCACCGGGCAGTGGGGTGTCTGCCGTCCACGGCGTGCCGAGGTGTGGGAACCACTGGCTGAGGGTGTGCAGCACTTCCTCCGCCAGATGGCGGTGGGTGGTGAGTTTGCCGCCAAAGATGGAAAGCAGCGGGGTATCTTGGGCGGTATCGAGCACCAGCTTGTAGTCGCGTGTAACGCGCGATGGATTGGCTTTGCCGTCGTCATACAGCGGGCGCAGGCCGGCAAAGCGCCAGACGATATCGGTCTCGCTGAGCGGTTGCGCCAGATAACGGTTGGCAGCGCGGAGCAGATAGGCGACCTCGGCCTCGCTGGCTTCCGGGCTGTGGCTGGGGGCGTCGGTGCGGACATCGGTGGTGCCGATGAGCGTCCAGTGCGTGTGGAAGGGCAGCAGAAAGATCACGCGGCCATCGTCGTTTTGCAGGGTGTAGGCGTGATCGCCCGCATGACAACGCGGCACGACGATATGGCTACCGCGCACGAGCTGAACTTGCGGGTGGCTGCTGTTGTGCCCCCCATCCACGGTGTCCAACACCTTGGCGACCCACGGACCGGCGGCATTGACGATAGCCTTGGCGCGTACGTGTGTTTCGTTGCCATTGCTCCCCGTGCTTTGCAGGCGGCAGAGCCAGTCGCCATCGGCTTCCCGCTGCGCGCCGACAAAGCGTGCGTGGGTGAGGATGTCGGCACCGCGTGCTTCGGCATCGCGCAGGGTGAGGATCACCAGCCGCGCGTCATCCACCTGCACATCGAAATACACAAAGCCGTGTTGGTAGCCCGGCTTGAGTGGTGCGGCCCAGTCGGACCCATCGTCAAGGCGAACACGTGTGGCCGCGGGCAGGGCACCGCTGCCGCCGATATGGTCATACAGCCACAGCCCGAGTTGAATTATCCAGGCGGGGCGTTGTTCGGGTGTGTGGGGCAGTACAAAGCGGCAGGGGCGGGTGAGGTGCGGGGCAATGCGCAGCAGCGTGGCGCGCTCCTGCAACGATTCGCGTACCAGCCCAAAGGCGTATTGCTC
This sequence comes from uncultured Rhodocyclaceae bacterium, assembly GCA_964499485.1. GTDB lineage: Bacteria > Pseudomonadota > Gammaproteobacteria > Burkholderiales > Rhodocyclaceae. The sequence goes on from CAZCLF010000036.1 coordinate 3,679, forward strand.
CAGATAGCGCAGCCCGCCGTGAATGAGCTTGCTGCTGGCCCAAGAGGTGGCGCCGCCCGGATCGCCTGCGTCGAGCAGGCATACGGAGAGCCCGCGCCCGGCGGCGTCGCGCGCCACGGCGGCACCGTTGATGCCGCCACCGACGATCAGTAAGTCATACGCCTGCATTTGGTTTTCCTTGGTGTTCTTTTGCGTTGGATCAACTCAATGCCTGACTGCTCTTGAAATGATAACCCCGGGCCCCACTTGAGTGTCATACCAATTTCTCTCTGGAGAACCGAATGCGTTTCGACAAACTGACGACCAAATTTCAGCAGGCTTTGGGCGATGCTCAGAGTCTGGCGCTCAATAACGACCAGCAATTCATCGAGCCCCAGCACTTGCTGCTGGCCCTAATTGATCAGGACGATGGCGGCGTGCGTTCGCTGCTGGCCCGTGCTGGCGTGAATGTGGGCCCGCTGCGCACCGAGTTGGGTGCAGCGATTGGGCGCTTGCCCAAGGTGGAAGGGCATGGCGGTGATGTGACCGTCGGCCGTGACCTGAACAATCTTCTCAATCTCACCGACAAGGCCGCCAGTAAGGCGGGTGACCAGTTCATCGCCAGTGAGATGTTTCTGCTCGCACTTGCCGACGACAAGGGCGAGTGTGGCCGTCTGCTTAAGACGCATGGCTTGCAGAAGAAGGCACTGGAAGAGGCGATTGCTGCCGTACGTGGCGGCCAGAACGTGAATGATCAGGAAGGCGAAGCCAATCGTGAGGCGCTGAAGAAATACTGTCTCGACCTGACCGATCGGGCGCGTCAAGGCAAGCTCGACCCAGTGATTGGCCGCGATGACGAGATTCGCCGTGCTATCCAAATTCTGCAACGCCGCACCAAGAACAATCCGGTGCTGATTGGCGAGCCGGGCGTGGGTAAGACGGCGATTGTGGAAGGCTTGGCCCAGCGCATCATCAATGACGAAGTGCCGGAAACCCTGAAGGGCAAGCGTGTGCTGAGCCTGGATATGGCTGCGCTGCTGGCAGGCGCCAAGTATCGTGGTGAGTTTGAAGAGCGCCTCAAGGCGGTGTTGAACGACATTGCCAAGGATGAAGGCCGCATCATTCTGTTCATCGACGAAATTCACACCATGGTCGGTGCAGGCAAAGCCGAGGGTGCGATGGACGCCGGCAATATGCTGAAGCCTGCGCTCGCACGCGGCGAGCTACATTGCATCGGCGCGACGACGCTGGACGAATACCGCAAGTACATCGAGAAGGATGCTGCGCTGGAGCGCCGCTTCCAGAAAGTGCTGGTAGACGAGCCAAGCGTTGAGTCGACCATCGCCATCCTGCGTGGTTTGCAAGAGAAGTATGAGCTGCACCATGGCGTGGACATTACCGACCCGGCCATTGTGGCGGCGGCTGAACTCTCGCACCGCTACATCACCGACCGCTTCCTGCCCGACAAGGCCATCGACTTGATCGATGAAGCTGCGTCGCGCATCAAGATGGAAATCGACTCCAAGCCGGAAGTGATGGACAAGCTGGATCGTCGTTTGATTCAGCTAAAGATCGAACGCGAAGCGGTGAAGCGCGAAAAAGACGATGCCTCTAAGAAGCGCCTAGCGCTGATTGAGGAGGAGATTGGCCGCCTGCAAAAAGAGTATTCCGACCTTGAAGAAATCTGGAAGGCCGAGAAGGCTCAGGTACAAGGCGCAGCGCACATCAAGGAAGCTATTGAGAAGCTGAAGATTCAGATGGCCGATTTGCAGCGCAAGGGCCAGCTCGACAAGGTGGCCGAGCTGCAATACGGCCAGCTACCTAAGCTGGAAGAACAGCTCAAGGCAGCAGAAAAGACCAACGACAATGCACAGCCCAACAAGCTGTTGCGCACGCAGGTGGGTGCTGAGGAAATTGCCGAAGTGGTGTCGCGTGCGACCGGCATTCCTGTGTCACGCATGATGCAGGGCGAGCGCGAGAAGCTGCTGAAGATGGAAGACAAGCTGCATGAGCGTGTGATTGGTCAGGACGAAGCTGTGCGTCTGGTGGCGGATGCAATCCGTCGCTCGCGTGCTGGCCTGTCCGACGAAGGCAAGCCGTATGGTTCCTTCTTGTTCCTTGGCCCAACGGGTGTGGGTAAGACCGAGCTGTGCAAGACGCTGGCCGAGTTTTTGTTTGATTCGCAGGACCACCTCATCCGCATCGACATGAGCGAGTTCATGGAGAAGCATTCGGTCGCCCGCCTGATTGGTGCGCCGCCGGGCTATGTGGGCTACGAAGAAGGTGGCTATCTGACCGAGCAAGTGCGTCGCAAGCCGTATTCGGTGATTCTGTTCGATGAGGTTGAGAAGGCCCACCCCGATGTATTCAACGTGCTGCTGCAAGTGCTGGACGATGGTCGCATGACCGACGGCCAAGGCCGCACGGTGGACTTCAAGAACACGGTGATTGTGATGACGTCGAACCTGGGTTCGCATCTTATCCAGAGCATGAGCGGCGACGAGTATGGTGTGATCAAGCTTGCGGTGATGGCCGAGGTAAAGACGCATTTCCGGCCAGAGTTTGTGAACCGTATCGATGAGATTGTGGTGTTCCACAGCCTCGACGAAAAGAACATCGCCTCGATTGCGAAGATTCAGCTTGAACATCTGCGTAAGCGGATGGGGCGGATGGATATGCAGTTGCAGGTGGAAGAGTCGGCACTGTTGGAGCTGGCCAAGGCGGGCTTCGACCCGGTATTTGGTGCGCGGCCGCTCAAGCGGGCGATTCAAGAACGCATCGAGAACCCACTGGCTAAGGCCATCCTCGAAGGTCGTTTCGGTGCCAAGGATACGGTGGTGGTCGGGGCGACGCTGGGAGGCGGTTTTACCTTCAACAAGCAGGACTAAGTACGTCTTTGGCTTGTTGCCCCGTCTGTGCCAGCGTTCGTGCTGATGCAGGCAGGGCAGGGTATGGCTCAGAGGTTTAGCACGGCGCGGTAGAGGCTGGCCTCTTCTGGATGGGGTTCTAATCGGAACCCCAGTTTGTCGACAAAGCGCAGCATGCGCGTGTTGTAGTGCAGGATGTCGCCGTACATCAGCATAAAGCCACGCGCCCGCGCTGCCGCAATCAACTGCTGCATGAGGGCAGCGGCCAGCCCGCTACCTTCCCAGTCGTCGGCAATCACGATGGCGAATTCGCAGGCATGTTCACTCTCGGTATCGGCGGCGTAACGCGCCACGCCGATTTCGGTTTCGTCTTCGCCTGAATCGATGACCGCAATGATGGCCATGCAGCGGTCGTAATCAATGCTGATCAGACGACGCAGATCCGTGGGGCTGAGTTCCTTGATGGTGTCGAGAAAACGGAAATGACGTGCTTCCGGCGATAGTCCGCGCACAAAGGCCTGTTCGATCTCCGCATCCTCTGGCCGTATGGGCCGCAGGCAAACCGATTCACCACGGATACTGCGTGTTGTCACCAGCTCGACAGGATAGGTGGATGCGTTATGGCTCAGGGGGATGGGCTCAATTCGCGCTGGCGCATGAAATGAGCAAGGTGACGGTCAAACTTGAGGCTGTGGTTAATCAGCCAGTCGTTGAGCTGCAGCTTGGCGTGGAAAGCGCTGTGTGTGGGGTCATGGGTTGCTGCCCCTAGTTGCTCGCGCAGTACTTCCAGGTTGTCAATGAAGCGCCGATGCTGTTGCACATGCTCAGGCAAGAAAGGATAGCCAGTGTCTTGCATGAGGGACTCTTCACTATCGAAGTGTTCGATGGCGTGTTCGCGCACGTGGGCGAGCGCCATGTCCGCTTCTTCACGCCGGCCCTCGCGAATCGAAATCGAGAGATTGCCGACCTGGCCTAGCATGTTGCGATGTGCGAGGTCGATCTCGGTAACGCCAACATTGAACTCATCTGACCACATGGGGTCGAGCTGGCTGTCACCGTCGCCTGCGTAGTGGCCCGTGCGCAGGTAGTCATCGCAGCGTTCCAGATAGATGCGGGCTGGCACATCGCCCGGCACTTCGGCCAAGCAGTCGAGCAAGCGCGTGCGGGCCTGCGGAATTTCGCGCAAATGATAGTATGCGAGGGCCTCTTCAAAACGCCGCTGGGTGCGCGCCTTGGCTTGACGTAGTGGCAGCAAATCACAGTCATACACTTCGTAGACGGATTGCGGCTCGTGTTTGCCTTTAAGGCGCAATCGGTCGATAAAGCGAATCTGGTAGCGCTCTGGATTTTCCAAACTGTGTAGCGTGTGCTCGCTAATTAGCAGGGGAACGCCATAGGTTTTGGTTAGGTCTTCGAGTCGGGAGGAGACATTCACGGCATCGCTGATCACCGTGCCGTCCATCCGTCCGCTGCCACCAATGGTCCCCAGCATGACGACGCCGGTATTGATGCCAATGCCGATGCGTGTAGGGAGGTAACCGGCGCGATTACGGCCATGATTGTAGGCCTCTAAGCGTTCTAGCATCGCTAACGCACCTAGCACTGCATCATCGGGTGAATTGGGGAATAGCGCCATGATGGCGTCGCCGATGTATTTGTCGATCACACCACGGTGCAGCGAGATGACGGGCTCCATCTGCGACAGATAGGAGTTCAGAAAGTTGAAGTTTTCCTGTGGACTCATCGACTCCGACAGGCTGGTGAAGTCGCGGATATCGGAAAACAACACAGTCATGCGCCGCTCGGTTTGCAGACCCAGGCGGATGTCACGGATATTTTTGATTGAGAGGAACTGCAGCAGCTGTTGCGGCACAAAGTGCGCGTAGATGCGTTCGGTCGTGGCAAGCTGCTCGCGCAGGCGGGCAACCTCGTCCCGCAAGCGGGCAAGCTCGGCAGCGTTATCGGCGCTCGGCGACAGTTCGCTCAAGATGATTTGGCGGGCGGGTTGGATTAAGGGAAAATCATACCCCATGAACCCACATATGCAGACAAACCCTTCACCTTGGGTGCAGCGCTTCGCTGCACAAATTGCCACAGGCGGCGACATTCTCGATCTGGCCTGTGGTCAGGGCCGCCATTCGCGCTATTTGGCTGGGCTCGGCTATCAAGTTGAGGCGCTGGATCGTGACGAAACGGCGCTGGCCGGGCTAGCCGGCGTTCCAGGCATTACCACTACGCTGGCGGATGTTGAGGGCGGGCCGTGGCCGTATCATGCGCGCCAGTTTGACGGCATCATCGTGACCAATTACCTGCACCGGCCTTTGCTGCCCTTGCTGATCAATGCCTTGGGCGAGGGCGGTGTGTTGATCTACGAAACTTTCATGCTCGGCAACGAGCGCTTTGGTAAGCCGTCCAACCCACATTTCTTGCTGCGGCCGGGTGAGTTGCTGGAGGTGGTGCGCCGTCGTCTGCATGTGGCCGCCTACGAGGAGGGCGAGATTGGCTTACCGCACCCGGCGATTGTGCAGCGGCTGTGCGCGACCCGCGGGGTGACGATGAAGCTGGATGTGGCGTAGCCGCTTTAACGCAATAGTGGCTTGAGCTGCTTCCAGACCGTCTCCAGCATCAGCGGCTGCGAGGCGGCATTGGGATGCAGACGATCGGCCTGGAAGGCTTCAACCTTGTCGCCAAAGCCTTCAAACAAGAAAGGCACGAGCGCGGTTTTGTGTTGCTTGGCTAGTGCAGGGAAGACGCCGGCGAACTTTTTTCCGTAATCCGGGCCATAGTTGGGCGGCATTTGCATGCCGACGAGGAGCACCTTGGCACCGGCTTTCTGGCTACTACGGATCATGGCGTCGAGATTGTCCTGCATGGCTTTGATTGGCAATCCGCGTAGCCCATCATTGGCACCGAGTTCGATGATGACGATTTGAGGTTTCTGTTGCTTGAGTGTTTCGGGCAGACGGCTGAGGCCACCGGCCGTGGTTTCACCGCTGATGCTGGCATTGACCACGCGATGCGGATAGCCGCTATCCTTGAGCCGCGTTTCAAGCAGGGACGGCCAGGCGTCTTGTCTGGCCAAACCGTAACCGGCCGAGAGGCTGTCGCCGTAAACAAGCAGGGTCGGTGCCGCACTGGCGGAGGCCGAAATCAGCAGGCTGGAAAGAAAGAGCAGGATGGTGCGCATGAGTGAAAGCGATAAGGTCGTCATTGAAGTTGAGGCGCTGGGCAAGTCGGTCGCGAGTGGCGATAGTGCTTTGACGATTCTGCACGACATTTCGTTCCGGGTGCAGCGTGGTGAGTCGATGGCGATTGTTGGCGCATCCGGCTCTGGTAAATCTACCTTGCTGGGCCTGCTGGCCGGCCTTGATGCGCCATCCACTGGCTTTGTGAAGTTGGATGGGCACAATCTGGCGAACTTGGATGAAGACGGTCGCGCCGCCATGCGTGGCCGTTTGCTTGGTTTTGTGTTCCAGTCGTTTCAATTGCTGCCAGCGCTGACAGCGCTGGAAAACGTGATGTTGCCGCTTGAGCTGGGGGCGCCGGAGCGCCGCGCGACTGCCCGTACGCAGGCAACGGCGATGCTGGAGCGGGTGGGGCTGGGGCATCGTCTGAATCACTATCCCAAGCATTTGTCGGGTGGCGAACAGCAGCGCGTTGCCTTGGCGCGAGCCTTTGTGGTGCAACCACAGATTCTGTTGGCGGATGAACCGACCGGCAATCTAGATGCCGCGACGGGCTCACAGATCATCGACCTGATGTTTGAAATGAATGCGGAACAGGGCGCCACGCTGATTCTGGTGACGCATGACAACGGGCTGGCCAATCGTTGCGGCCGCATCTTGCGGCTCGCCTCAGGCCATTTGCTCGACTAGCCGTTTTAGCCGTTGATGACGGCCTGTGCGGCGGCAATGCCGCTGCGCACGGCACTTTCAATGGTGGCGGGATAGTCCGACGCCACGTAGTCGCCGGCGAGGAGTAAGCCGGGCAATGGCGTTTTTGTCGTTGGCCGGATTAGATTGGGCGTGCAGGCAAAAGTGGCGCGTTTCTCGGTGATGACCTGGCTGTCCAGCGGCTCGGGGAGTGTTGGCAGCAGCGTTTTCAATTCAAGATGTACTGCGCTGGCGAGTGCTTCACGTGTCAGATCAGAATGTGTCCCCCGTGCACTGATGACGGCGGCAAATAATCCGTCATTACCATCCAGCTGGCCGCGATCAAACGCCCAATGCACATAGCCATCGCACAGCCCCAGCATAGGCCGCGGCAGGCTGGTGCCGGCTGGATAGCGCAGATAGCAGGTGACGATGGGCTCCCAGTGGAGCGCTTCGACTTGCACGCACACCGGCGCGAGCGCGGGCAGCGCTGTCAGCAGGCGCGGCAAGTGATGCGGACCAACGGCGGCGATAACATGGCTGTAGCGCTGTTCGGCAGCGGTATTGTCATCAGTGTCGCCCTCTCTATCACCTTCAAGCACAAAGCCTTGGTCGTCGTGTTGGATCTGGCGGATGGCGGTGCGCATGTGCAGCGCGCCGCCATGTGTCTCGACAAAACTTGCCGCGGCTTCAGGAAACAAGGCTGACAAGTTGACGCGCGGAATCAGCAGATCACTGGACTCGCGGGCGGCGGCAAGACTGTCTCGCAGCACATTGGCAAAGACCTGTGCAGAGGCTTGGTCAGCGGGGGTGTTGAGGGCAGAAATGCACAAGGGTTCCCACAGATAGCGGCGCAGCTGCTGGGGTTGCGCGTGTGCATCAAGCAGCGCGGTGACTGTGGTGTCCGTGGGGAGCGAAAAACGCTGTTGCTTCAACCACTGCATGAAGCGGATGGCAGCCCATTTTTCAGACCAACTCAGGCCATGCGCGGTGAGTAAGGCCAGTGCCAGATGCAATGGTGCAGGCAGCATTGGCGCATGCAACCTGAAATTGGGGTAGTGCAGGGTTAGCGGCAGACGCAGCAGGGCTTGGGCGGGATCCATACCCACCTGCTCCATGAGTTGCAACGTATCGCGATAGGCGCCAATCAGGATGTGCTGGCCGTTGTCGATATGGCTGTCAGCAAACTCGACCTTGCGTGCGCGGCCGCCGAGCACGCGCGAGCTTTCGAACACAGAAACTGCGTGGCCGGCCGCACTGAGGGTGACAGCCGCCGCCATGCCGGCATAACCGGCACCGATGATGGCAACGCGTGTCACGTTAGTTGCGAACGGCTGTCCACCATGCAATCCAGAGCTTGCGCAGCGGTGTCAGTGAGGTGCGCCTGTCGAGGACGAGGAAACCATCATTGCGGATTTCCTTGAGCAGGGTGCGGTAGATGGCGGCCATAATTAGACCGGTACGTTGCGACTTGCGGTCGATCTTAGGGAGTTGGGCTAAGGCTTGCTCGTAATACTGCTCGGCACGGTCGGCTTGAAAGCGCATGAGGGCGACAAACTTGTCGCTATGTCGGGCATTCAGGATGTCGGCCACGCTGACGTCGAATTGCTTCAGATCGTCGAGCGGCAGGTACACCCGGCCGCGTCGTGCATCTTCACCCACGTCGCGAATGATGTTGGTCAGTTGGAAGGCAAGGCCGAGATCGTGTGCGTATTTGAGGGTGTCCGGATTCTGATAGCCGAAAATTTCGGCGGCTAACAGGCCCACCACGCTGGCAACGCGATAGCAGTACAGATGTAGGGCCTTGAAGTCCAGATAACGATTCTGGTCTAAGTCCATCTCCATGCCATCGATGATTTCGAGCAGCTTTTCGAGTGGCAGGTTGAAGTGCTTGATCGAAGTCGCCAGCGATTGTGTGACTGGGTGGCTGGGACGCCCTTCATACATGGCGGCGACTTCGGTACGCCACCACGCCAGCTTGGCGCGCGCGACTTGCGGATCGCTGGTTTCATCAACAACATCATCGACTTCGCGGCACAGGGCATAGAGGGCTGTAATGGCCTGCCGACGCTGTGGCTCCAGAAAGAGGAAGCTGTAATAGAAGCTGGAGCCGCTGGCGGCTGCCTTGTCCTGGCAGTATTGGTCTGCGTTCATGATCTGGGATAGTTGAAGAGGGCGCGCGCCACCAGTAGAGGCCAGTCGGCTGACGTGAGCTGCGGGCGGCGGCGGAACACGTCGTAATTTACCGCTTCTATTTTCTCAAGAATTCGCAGCCCGCCGCAAACCATGAGCCGCAGCTCAAAGCCAATGCGGCCGGGCAGGGTACGTGCCAACGGTGCGCCATACAGCATCATCTTGCGCGCGCGATCGACCTGAAAATGCATCATGGCGATCCAATTGGCATCGACACGCTCATCGCACAAGTGCTGTTCGGTCACGCCAAAGTGGTCTAGGTCTTCTTGAGGCAGGTAAACACGGGGCTTGAACCAGTCGATCCCGATGTCCTGCCAGTGGTTGATGAGCTGGAGGCTGCTGCAAATGGCATCCGACCATTCGAGCTGCTGTGCCGATTCGGCACGGTACAAGCGTAGCAGGAGCCGTCCCACCGGGTTGGCCGAGCGACGACAGTAGTCCATCAGTTCGGCAAAGGTGGCGTAACGTTGTTGATGCACATCCTGAGCAAAGGCATCCAGGAGGTCACGCAGTAAGCTAACCGGAAGGTCATGTGCTGCAACGGCACGGCCCAGGCGCTGCAAGATCGGGTCTGGGTCAGCCTTACCGTTCTCGATATTGTCTAATCCGGCTTGATAGCTCGCTAGTTCAGCGAGTCTATCTTCAGGATTTTGCTGGCCTTCATCCGCAATATCGTCCGCACTACGCGCAAAGTAATAGATGGCGGCAACTGCCTCGCGCAGATGCGCGGGGAGCAGAAAAGAGGCGACAGGGAAGTTTTCGTAGTGGTCTACGGCCATGGCGCCGGAGTATACGTGCTTTCCTTTCTTCTACTGTCTTTGCATGATGGGCATGGAGTCGGACGGCTGGCTGAGGTAGAATGCAGCCCTGTAGTGCCCAGGTGGCGAAATTGGTAGACGCACCAGATTTAGGTTCTGGCGTTGTGAGACGTGTCGGTTCGAGTCCGACCCTGGGCACCAGTCAAACACATTAGATTAATCACCCGGCGGTGCTATGAAGGTTATGCCGGTACGTGGGTGCATCAGTAAGTAATTGACCTGACAGGGTAGTCTGATGATTCTCGTCACGGGTGGTGCCGGTTTTATCGGTAGCAATTTCGTCCTCGACTGGCTTGCTCTGCATGATGAGCCGGTCCTCAATCTGGACAAGCTGACGTATGCCGGCAATCTGGAAAATCTTTCCAGTATCGCCAAAGACCCACGCCACATCTTTGTTCACGGCGATATCGGCAACCCAACGTTGGTTGCCCAGCTGCTTGCAGAGTTCCGTCCCCGCGCCATCCTCAACTTTGCTGCCGAGTCGCATGTGGATCGCTCGATTCATGGGCCGGCGGATTTTATTCAGACAAATATCGTTGGCACCTTCAATCTGCTGGAGTCGGTGCGCGCCTATTGGGATGGCCTTGACTCTACGGATAAGGCCGCTTTCCGGTTTCTGCATGTATCGACAGACGAGGTGTATGGCTCCTTGCAGCCGGATGAGCCGCCATTTGTCGAGACGCGGCGCTATGAGCCGAACAGCCCTTACTCTGCTTCCAAGGCTTCATCTGACCATCTGGTTCGGTCTTACCATCAAACCTATGGGATACCTGTGCTGACGAGCCATTGCTCCAATAACTACGGAGCTTTTCAGTTTCCGGAAAAGCTAATCCCGCTGTGCATTCTCAATGCCTTGTCTGGCAAGTCTTTGCCGATTTATGGCGATGGCCAGCAGGTGCGCGACTGGTTGTATGTCAAGGATCACTGTAGCGCCATTCGGCGAATGCTTGAGTCAGGGCAGCCGGGTGAGACCTACAACGTCGGTGGCTGGAACGAGAAGCAAAATCTTGAAGTGGTGCATACCTTGTGCCACCTCCTTGATGATCTGCAGCCACGTGTTGATGGCGTGTCATACATCACTCAGATCACCTATGTGGCCGACAGACCCGGCCATGATCGGCGTTACGCCATTGATGCAAGCAAGCTTGAGCGCCAGCTCGGCTGGAAGCCTGCTGAAACCTTTGAGACTGGCATCCGTAAGACCGTCCAGTGGTAT
>CAZCLF010000037.1:0-14544 GCA_964499485.1 uncultured Rhodocyclaceae bacterium
CCGTCGTGCTCGGCGACAGCATCGAAGGTGAGTCGCGCGACGTCGCACTCGTCCATGCCTCGATCGCCCGTCAGATCGTCGGTCACGGCCAACCAGCCGCCGCCCCCTGCGTGATTCTGTCTGGTGGCGAAACCACCGTCACCGTGCGCGGCAACGGTCGTGGCGGTCGTGATGCTGAATTCCTGCTGGCGCTCACCGTAGCCCTCGACGGCCTGCCCGGCGTGTATGCGATTGCGGCTGACACTGACGGTATCGACGGCACCGAGGACAACGCCGGCGCCATCATGACTCCGGATACCCTGAAGCGCGCTGAAGCCAAGGGCATCAGTGCCAAGGCCATGCTCGCCAACAACGACGGCTACAACTTTTTCAAGGGCATCGATGACCTCATCGTCACGGGTGCTACACGTACCAACGTCAATGATTTCCGCGCCATCCTGATCACGGCTGACGCAGTCAAGAAATAAACCATCGCTATATTCGAACGAATCCAAATCAAGGAGAGCAGTAAATGAATCGTCGTCTGCGTAATGCAAAGATCATCGCGACCCTGGGGCCCGCCAGCTCCAGCAAAGAGAAGATCAAGGAACTGTTTCTGGCCGGTGCTGACGTCTTCCGTCTGAACTTCAGCCACGGCACCCATGCCGACCACGCCGAGCGTCTGAAGACGATTCGTGAAGTCGAAGCCGAAGTCGGTCGTCCGATCGGTGTGCTGCTTGACCTGCAAGGCCCAAAGCTGCGCGTTGGCCCGTTTGCTGACGGCAAGATCCACCTGAAGGTGGGCGACAAATTCCGCTTTGACATGACCGATGCCCCAGGCACCCAAGACCGCGTCATGCTGCGTCACCCAGAAATCTTTGCAGCCATCAAGCCAGGCACCAACCTGCTGGTCGATGACGGCAAGGTCCGTGTGGTCGTCGACAAGTGCGGCCCTGACTTCGCTGAAACCACCGTCGTGGTCGCCGGCTCCATCTCCGACCGTAAGGGCGTGAATGTGCCAGACGCCGTCCTCCCGATCAGCCCGCTGACCGCCAAGGACCGTACCGATCTGGACTTCGCTCTGGGTCTGGGCATCGATTGGGTGGCACTGTCCTTCGTGCAACGTCCTGAGGACATCATCGAAGCTCGCGAGATCATTGGCGATCGCGCCTGGATCATGGCTAAGCTCGAGAAGCCCATGGCGATGGACCACTTGGAAGAAATCACCCGTCTGTGCGACGGCATCATGGTCGCCCGCGGTGACTTGGGCGTAGAAATGCCGCCCGAGTACGTGCCAGAAATGCAACGCCGTATGGTCAGCACCTGCCGCCGTCTGGGCAAGCCCGTCGTCATCGCGACCCAAATGCTGGAATCGATGATCAGCTCACCCGTGCCAACCCGTGCAGAAGCCTCTGACGTCGCTACCGCTATCTACGAAGGTTCGGACACCGTCATGTTGTCGGCTGAATCTGCATCGGGTAGCTTCCCGGTCGAAGCCATCGCCATGATGGATCGCATCATCAAGCGTGTGGAGCAAGACCCGGTCTATCAGAAGAACATCGATGCCGCCCGTACCGCCCCTGAAGCCACGACTCCAGATGCTGTCTGTGGTGCGCTGGGTCAGGTGACCGGTCTGCTGCGTCCGGCTGTGACCATTACTTACACGTCGTCGGGTTTCACGGCCCTGCGTGCTGCACGTGAGCGTCCATCGACCCCGATCATTGCGCTGACACCGTCGCTGCAAACCGCCCGTCGTTTGGCGTTCTGCTGGGGTGTGCATCCGCTGCCAGGTCAAGAGATCGACCGTGTGCAGCAGATGGTTGAGGTCGGTTGCAATGCGGCGAAGTCGGAAGGCTTTGCGAAGCAGGGCGATCAGGTGGTGATCATCGCTGGCCTCCCCTTCGGACAGTCCGGTACCACTAACCTCCTACATATCGCTAAGGTCGAGTAAGACGGGAAGACCCTTTCTGACAGGAAAGGGAATGGCTTGGCTTTACCAGCTAGGCATGCCCATAAAGGCACCTATCTGCTGCCGTAAATGCCTTTAGTAACATTCAAAAAAACCCCGCCTAGGCGGGGTTTTTTTGATTTGTATTAGTTATCAAACGATTTGTCTGGCTTACCAAAACCAGGCACAGTGTGCCACGCGCCCAGCCATGCTTTTTTTATCTGGGCCAGCGGATAAGGCTGTGCTGTCTGTATCCGCCATGACCAAGCGTTTAAAGCAAGGCCTGAATGAGAAATGAAACTTAGCCACCCCTCTGTGCCCCGTTAATGAATTTTGCAGAAAACCGCGCAAAGCCCCGCCACGACAGACCTTGGCTACCTTGCAAAATTGACAGTTGAACTAAACTTCATATACCATGACGTGGTTTGGCAGATGATTTCATATATCAGTCCGCTTTTGCGTTTCTAGCATTTTCGGTCGGGTCGGGAGTCACGCTTGTCAGGTTTTGTGAGGTTCGCTGTTCCTTCTACCGCAAAGGGCTGTTTCCTTTTTCTACTCAAGGACATGGAAACGGTATGCGGGCAGTGTTTGATCAAATAAATCTACCCCTAGAGAATCGAGGTTATTTTCGATGAGTACCACCGTCATCCCGATTGCTGATGCTAGCCGTATGCGCAAGGCCCGTGCAACCCCCAAGGGTCGCTCTGTTGACCCCAAGGCTGCAGAAGAAATTCGTGCCCTGCTTAAGGACGAGCCGCGCCGCCGCGATCTCCTGATCGAACATCTGCACAAGATTCAGGATGGCTACGGCCACATTTCTGATGCCCATATCGTCGCACTGGCCGCGGAAATGGGCATGGCGATGACTGAAGTGTACGAAGTCGCTACTTTTTACCATCACTTCGACGTGGTGCGTGCCGGTGAAGCTGTGCCGGCTGAGCTGACTGTGCGCGTGTGTGAGTCGATGTCGTGTGAACTCGCCGGTGCTCACGACCTTCTGCACAAGCTGCCTGAAATCCTGGGCACCAAGGTGCGCGTCATTCCTGCCCCGTGCGTGGGTCGCTGCGAATCCGCCCCGGTCGTTGTGGTTGGTCAAAATCCAATCGACAGCGCCACTGTGGAAACCGTGAAGAAGGCGGTTGATACCAAGGACATCAAGGCCAAGCTCACCGACTACACCGGTTTCGAGAAGTACAAGGCTGAAGGTGGTTACAAAACGCTGGCTGATTGCATCAACGGCAAGATCGATGTTGAGTCCGTCCTCAAGACCATGGAAACCTCCGGTCTGCGCGGTCTGGGCGGCGCAGGCTTCCCGTCGGGTCGCAAGTGGCGCATCGTCCGTGCTGAGCAAGGCCCGCGTCTGATGGCTGTGAATATCGACGAAGGCGAACCCGGCACCTTTAAGGATCGCTACTACCTCGAGCGCGATCCACATCGCTTCCTCGACGGCATGCTCATCGCTGCATGGGCCGTTGGTATAGAATCCATCTACATCTACTTGCGTGACGAATATGCGCACGTACGCGAAATCCTGACCAAGGAAATCGCTGCTCTACAAGCTAACTCACCTGTGCCGTTGCCGCCGATCTATCTGCGTCGCGGCGCTGGCGCCTACATCTGCGGTGAAGAATCCGCGATGATCGAATCCATCGAAGGTAAGCGTGGTATGCCGCGTCTGCGTCCACCGTATGTGGCGCAAGTCGGTCTGTTCGGCCGCCCAACGCTGGAACACAACATGGAAACCGTGTTCTGGGTCCGCGACATCCTCGAAAAGGGTGCCGAGTGGTTCACCAGCTATGGTCGTCATGAGCGCAAGGGTCTGCGTTCCTTCTCCGTGTCTGGCCGCATCAAGAAGCCGGGCGTACATCTGGCTCCTGCCGGTATCACCATGAAGGAACTGATCGAAGAGTATTGCGGTGGCATGCTCGATGGTCACGAGTTCTACGGCTACATGCCGGGTGGTCCGTCGGGCGGCATTCTGCCTGCCTCGATGGGTGACATTCCACTCGACTTCGACACCCTGAACCAATACGGCTGCTTCATCGGCTCCGCTGCGGTTGTGGTGTTGTCCAACAAGGATACCGCCCGTGCCATGGCCGCTAACGCCATGCGCTTCTTCGCTGATGAGTCGTGTGGTCAATGCACGCCGTGCCGCGTTGGCACCAGCAAGGCAGCCAAGCTGATGGACACCAATAAGTGGGATCAACCGTTGCTCGACGAACTGGCGCGCGCAATGGGCGATGCATCCATCTGCGGCCTCGGCCAAGCAGCACCGAACGTGATCCAGTGTGTGATCAAGTACTTCCCGCACGAACTGAGCAAGTGAGAGGTTAAACGCGATGAATGCAATCAACGAACAAATGATTCCGGCGCAAGTTGAGTTCACCCTCAACGGCAAGACTATCACTGCCCGTGCCGACGAAACCATTATCCAAGCCGCCAAGAAGGAAGGCATTGAGATCCCGCATCTCTGCTATAAGGAAGGCCTGCGTCCTGACGGTAACTGCCGCGCTTGCGTGGTGGAAATCAAGGGCGAACGCGTGCTGGCACCATCCTGCTGCCGCTTCCCGACCAACGGCATGAACGTCACCACCGACTCCGAGCGCGCAGTGCACTCGCAGAAGATGGTGCTGGAACTGTTGAAGTCGGACGTTCCAGAAGAGCAATACGTGCTGGATAACGAACTGACCTACTGGTTCAACAAGCTGGAAGTGGGCGCGCCGCGCTTCGACCGTCGCGAACAGCCCGCTGGCGATGCTTCGCACCCAGCCATGGAAGTCAATCTCGACGCCTGTATCCAATGTAATCGCTGCGTTCGCGCTTGCCGCGAAGAGCAAGTGAATGACGTGATCGGCTACGCCTTCCGCGGCGCTCACTCCAAGATCGTCTTCGATTTGGATGATCCGATGGGCGAGTCCACCTGCGTAGGTTGCGGCGAGTGCGTCCAAGCCTGCCCGACCGGCGCACTGGCTCCAGCACGTGGCGTTGCCATGATCGTTCCTGACAAGAAGGTCGAATCCGTTTGCCCGTACTGCGGCGTGGGTTGCCAGCTGACTTACAACGTCAAAGACAACAAGATTCTCTACGTTGAAGGTCGCGATGGTCCAGCCAACGAAAGCCGCCTGTGCGTGAAGGGTCGTTTCGGTTTCGACTACGTCCATCACAAGCATCGTCTGACCAAGCCGCTGATCCGTCGTGCTGATGCGCCTAAGGTTGCTAACTTCGAAGTTGATCCGTCGAAGTGGGATGAAGTTTTCCGCGAAGCTACTTGGGAAGAAGCCCTTGAAGTCGCCATCAATGGTCTCAAGACCATCCGTGATCGCGACGGCAAGTACGCACTGGCCGGTTTCGGTTCCGCCAAGGGTTCGAACGAAGAAGCCTACCTGTTCCAGAAGTTGGTGCGTACCGGTTTTGGCAGCAACAACATCGACCACTGCACCCGCCTGTGCCACGCATCGTCCGTGATCGCACTGCTGGAAGGTATTGGTTCCGGTGCTGTGTCGAACCCGATGAAGGATGTGACCGAATCCGAAGTCATCATGATCATCGGTTCTAACCCAACCGTGAACCACCCGGTCGGCGCTACCTGGATGAAGAATGCTGCCAAGAACGGCACCAAGATCATCCTCGCCGACCCGCGTCGTACCGACATCGCTCGCCACGCTACCTACAACCTGAACTTCAAGCCGGGCACCGACGTTGCCATGCTGAACGCCATGATGTTCACCATCGTGGAAGAAGGTCTGGCTGATCAAGAGTTCATCAACTCGCGTACCAGCGGCTTTGATGCACTTAAGGAAAACCTGAAGGGCTACAGCCCTGAGGCGATGGAAGGCATCTGCGGCATTCCAGCTGCAACCCTGCGCGCTGCTGCCCGTGACTTCGCCAAGTCCAAGGCTTCCATGATTCTGTGGGGCATGGGCGTGTCGCAACACGTGCATGGCACCGACAACTCGCGCTGCCTGATCGCCCTGACCATGCTTACCGGCCAAATCGGTCGTCCGGGCACGGGTCTGCACCCACTGCGTGGTCAGAACAACGTACAAGGCGCCTCCGATGCCGGTTTGATCCCAATGGTGTATCCGGATTACCAACGCGTCGACAATCCTGAAGTGCAGGCATTCTTCGAAAACCTGTGGGGCACCAAGCTCGACAGCAAGCCCGGCCTGACCGTGGTTGAAATCGTCGAAGGCATGTACAAGAAGGAAATCAAGGGCCTGTACATCATGGGTGAAAACCCAGCCATGTCCGACCCAGATGCTAACCACGCTCGCGAAGCCATGGCTAAGCTGGAGTGCTTGGTGGTTCAGGACATCTTCTTGACCGAAACCGCTTACCTGGCTGACGTGGTCCTGCCGACCTCGGCTTTCCCAGAAAAGACCGGCACCTTCTCGAACTCCGACCGTATGGTGCAGATGGGCCGTCAAGCCCTGAACCCACCGGGCGATGCACGTCAAGATCTGTGGATCATTCAAGACATCGCTAACGGTCTCGGCTGCGGCTGGAACTACAAGCACGTGTCTGACGTCTTCAATGAAATGCGCAAGGCGATGCCGTCCATCGCTGGTATGACTTGGGAGCGTCTGGAACGCGAGCACGTCATCACCTATCCGTGCGAAAAGGAAGGCGATCCAGGCAGCCCAGTGATCTTCATCGACGACTTCCCGACCGAATCGGGTCGTGCCAAGCTTGTTCCGGCCGACATCATTCCGCCGGCTGAGCGTCCTGATGCTGAGTTCCCGTTTGTGCTGATCACGGGTCGTCAGCTGGAGCATTGGCATACGGGTTCGATGACTCGCCGCGCTTCGGTGCTGGATGCTATCGAGCCGACATGTACCGTGTTGATCAACCCGCTCGACCTCGACAAGATTGGCGCCAAGCTCGGCGAAACGATCACCCTCGAGTCGCGTCGCGGCAAGATCGGCGTGATCGCACGTGCCGATGCAGGTACCCCACCGGGTTCCGTGTTCATCCCCTTCGCCTACTACGAAGCGGCTGCCAACAAGCTCACCAACGCGGCACTTGACCCATTCGCCAAGATTCCGGAGTTCAAGTACTGCGCCATCAAGATCACCAAGGGTGGCACGCTGGATCCAATCTCCAGCTATGGTGGTGGCCAGGCACTAGCCGAAATCGAAGCTTTGGCTTAAACTAGCTGTCCCTGAGCGCGGCAGGTCGCACAACGACCTGCCGCGTTTCTGCGCCTGAAGGGTTGATACGCCTACCTCAAGCGCCGCAGTGTCCTTCTGTGTCAAACCCCCGTCACGGAAACCTTGTACCTAATATTTGGCGACGTGCGCCCTGTGTTCTGGGTCACGTTGTGGCATACCAACGATTGAGGAAAGAAGTATGAGTAAAGCACTTGCAGGCGTCCGTATTCTGGACATGACCCACGTGCAGGCCGGCCCTGCTGCCTCGCAAATCCTGGCATGGATGGGCGCAGACGTAATCAAGCTCGAGCCGCCAACCGGTGATATCACCCGTAGCCAACTGCGTGACATCCCTGAAGTCGACAGCCTCTACTTCACGATGCTGAACTGCAACAAGCGTTCGATCACCGTGAACATGAAGAGCGAAGAAGGTAAGGCTACCTTCATCGAGCTGCTCAAGAAGTCCGACATCCTCATGGAAAACTTTGGCCCCGGCGTGTTGGACCGTTTTGGTTTCAGCTGGGAAGAAGTGCACAAGCTCAACCCACGCCTGATCATGGCATCGGTCAAGGGCTTTGGTTCCTCTGGCCCTTACGCTGATTTCAAGGCTTACGAAAACGTCGCTCAAGCCATGGGCGGTGCAATGGCCACCACCGGTTTCAATGACGGTCCTCCATCGGTAACTGGTGCCCAAATCGGCGACACCGGCACCGGTATGCACTTCACCATTGGTATTCTCGGCGCGCTGTATCACCGCACCCACTCTGGCAAGGGCCAGTACGTGGAAGTCGCCATGCAAGACGCCGTGTTCAACCTCTGCCGCGTCAAGATGCGTGACCATCAGCGTCTGCAACACGGTCCGCTGATCGAGTTCTCGGTTCCGACCGAAGGCCTCACCGACGTGCCGCGTGGCGGCAATGACTCGGGCGGCGGTCAGCTCGGTAACGCCCTCAAGTGTAAGGGCGGTGGCATCAATGACTACCTGTACGTTGTTGTGCAAGAAGCGATTTGGCCAGCACTGGCTAACCTCGTTGGCGGCGAAAAGCTCGCCCATGATCCACGCTTTGCCAAGATTGGCGACCGTCGTGCCAACCAAAAGGCCATGTGGCGAATCCTCAACGAGTTCGCCTCGCATCACACCAAGCGCGAACTGATGGCCATCTTCAACGAAATCGACGTCCCATGCGGCCCGGTTCTCGGCACCGAAGATCTGGCAAATGACGAGCACCTGCGTGCCCGCGAGATGTACATCGAGATCGACCACAAGAAGCGTGGCAAGCACTTCACCGTTGGTATGCCAATCAAGCTGTCGGCCTCGCCAGCAGTCATCACCCCGGCCCCGCTGCTGGGTGAGCACACCGACGAAGTGCTGAAGGAAGTCCTCGGCTACACCGACGAACAAATTGCTGCCAAGCGCGCTGCTGGCGCCTTCGGCAAGGTTTGATCGGCGTCTGAAGTATCCACCGCCTCCGACAAAAAATCGTCGGAGGCGGTTTGTTTTTTGTCAGGAATTACTGAGCTAGAGGGATCGCCCTCCGGTTCATCCCCGCAACACCGGGGAATAAGTGTTTTGTAAATAGGAGATTCACAAATGAAGATGAGAGCATGCGAAGCCGCCGTGCGCGTGATGGAGCTCGAAGGCATTACCCAGACCTTCGGTATTCCTGGCGCCGCCATTAACCCGCTGTATTCGGCCATGAAGAGCCGCGGCACCCTGAAGCACGTGCTGGCCCGCCACATGGAAGGCGCATCGCACATGGCTGAAGGCTACACCCGTGCTGCCCCAGGCAACATCGGCGTGTGTCTGGGCACCTCCGGCCCAGCCGGTACCGACATGGTCACCGGTCTGTACTCTGCCATCGCTGACTCGATCCCAATCCTGTGCGTCACCGGTCAAGCACCGCGTGCGCGTATCTACAAGGAAGACTTCCAGGCCGTCGACATCGAAGCCATCTCCAAGCCCGTGACCAAGTGGTCGGTCATGGTGCGTGAGCCTGCCCTCGTGCCGCAAGTATTCCAACAAGCTTTCCACATCATGCGCTCTGGTCGTCCTGGCCCTGTGCTGATCGATCTGCCGTTCGACGTGCAGATGGCCGAAATCGAATTCGACCCAGACACCTACCAACCGCTGCCAGTCTACAAGCCAGCTGCTTCGCGCAAGCAAGCTGAAAAGGCGATCGACATGCTGTTGGCTTCGCATCGCCCAATCATCGTCACCGGTGGTGGCGTGATCAACGCTGGCGGCGAAAAGCAACTGGTCGAACTGGCCGAGCTGCTGAACGTGCCGGTCGTCCCGACCCTGATGGGCTGGGGCACCATCCCTGACAAGCACCCGCTGATGATCGGTATGGTCGGTCTGCAAACCAGCCATCGCTACGGCAATGCCTCGCTGCTGGCCTCCGACTTCGTCATGGGCGTGGGTAACCGTTGGGCCAACCGCCACACCGGTTCGGTTGAGGTTTACACCAAGGACCGTAAGTTCGTGCACATCGACATCGAGCCGACCCAAATCGGTCGCGTGTTCGGTCCGGACCTCGGCATCGTCTCCGACGCCAAGGCTGCCCTCGATCTGATGATCGAAGTTGCCAAGGAGCGCAAGGCTGCTGGCAAGCTCAAGAACTACGGTACTTGGGTTGCTCAGTGTCAAGAACGCAAGCGCACCATGCTGCGTAAGAGCGATTTCGACAATGCACCGATCAAGCCACAACGCGTGTACGCCGAAATGAACAAGGCCCTGGGCGACGACGTGTGCTACGTCTCCACCATCGGCCTGTCGCAGATCGCTGCTGCTCAGTTCCTGACCGTGAACCATCCGCGTCACTGGATCAACTGCGGCCAAGCTGGCCCGCTGGGTTGGACCATCCCTGCTGCCATCGGTGTTGCCACCGCTCAGCCGAAGAAGGAAGTGGTTGCCATCTCCGGCGACTTCGACTTCCAGTTCATGATCGAAGAACTCGCCGTTGCTGCGCAGTTCAAGACCGGCTACATCCACGTGCTGGTGAACAACGCTTACCTCGGCCTGATCCGCCAAGCGCAACGTAACTTCGAAATCGACTACTGCGTGCAGCTGTCGTTCGAAAACATCAACTCGCCAGAACTCGGTGTGTACGGTGTTGACCACGTCAAGGTTGCCGAAGGTCTGGGCTGTAAGGCTATCCGCGTGACCAAGCCGGAAGATCTGGCTGGCGCCTTCACACAAGCTCGCAAGCTGCGTGACGAGTTCTCGGTTCCGGTCGTGGTTGAAGTCATCCTCGAGCGCGTGACCAACATCTCGATGGGTCTGGAAATCAGCAGCGTCAATGAATTCGAAGAAGTCATCGACCTGCCTGCCACCATCGACCTGACCCCGGTCGAAGCGAAGTAAAAGCTCAACAACAGGCGGCTGAACAAGCCGCCTGTTTGCTTTCGCTCTGCACATAAACCTCATTTAACAACATCACATCCGGAGAATTCAGCATGCCAAAATTCGCTGCCAATCTGACGATGCTCTACAACGAAGTCGACTTCTTGGACCGCTTTGCTGCGGCCGCCAAGGATGGCTTCAAGGGCGTTGAGTACCTGTTCCCGTATGCCTACGACAAGAACGAACTGGCCGACAAGCTCAAGCAAAACGGTCTGACCCAAGTCCTGCACAACCTGCCTGCTGGCGATTGGGCCGGTGGTGAGCGCGGCATTGCCTGCTTGCCAGACCGCGTGAGCGAGTTCCAAGACGGCGTTGGCAAGGCCATCGAATACGCAACCACACTGGGTTGCAAGCAAGTGAACTGCCTGACCGGCATCACCCCGGCTGGCGTGGATAGCGACAAGGTGCTGAACACGGTCGTCGACAACCTCAAGTTCGCTGCTGACAAGCTGAAGGCCGCTGGCATCAAGCTGCTGGCCGAGCACATCAACACCTACGACATCCCCGGCTTCTACCTGAACAAGACCGCTCAAGTGCTGGATGTTTTCAAGGCAGTGGGTTCGGACAACCTGTTCATCCAGTACGACATCTATCACATGCAACGCATGGAAGGCGAACTGGCCAACACCATCAAGAAGCACCTGCCGCAAATCGCCCACATGCAACTGGCCGACAATCCAGGCCGTAACGAACCGGGCACCGGCGAAATCAACTACGACTTCCTGTTCAAGTTCATCGACGGCCTTGGCTACGATGGCTGGATCGGCTGCGAATACAAGCCTGCTGCTGGCACTACTGCCGGTCTGGGCTGGGCCAAGGGCCTGCTGTAATCAGCACTCTGGTTATTCACTGAACAACGTTTCATCCATTCATTAAGGAGTTTGCAATGGCTAAAGTAGGCTTTATCGGCACCGGCATCATGGGCGCCCCAATGGCTGGCCACATCAAGGCTGGCGGCAATGACCTCTTCGTTTACGACATCGCCCCGATCTCGGCAGCCCTGACCGACGCTGGCGCAGTAGTTTGCGCATCGGCTAAGGAAGTTGCCCAAAAGGCTGACATCATCATCACCATGGTGCCGGATACCCCGCACGTTGCGGCTGCCCTGTTCGGCGCCAACGGCGTGGCCGAAGGCCTGTCGGCTGGCAAGATCGTCATCGACATGTCCTCCATCTCCCCAGTCGAGACCAAGGAATTCGCCAAGAAGATCAACGCCCTCGGCTGCGAATACCTTGACGCCCCTGTGTCCGGCGGCGAAGTCGGTGCCAAGGCTGCAACCCTCACCATCATGTGTGGCGGCTCGCAAGCCACCTTCGACAAGGTCAAGCCAATCCTCGACCTGATGGGCAAGAACATCAACCTCGTCGGCGGTAATGGCGACGGCCAAACCTGTAAGGTTGCCAACCAGATCATCGTGGCACTGAACATCGAAGCCGTTGGCGAAGCCCTGCTGTTCGCCTCCAAGATGGGTGCTGATCCGGCCAAGGTGCGCAACGCACTGATGGGCGGCTTCGCTTCCTCCAAGATCCTGGAAGTGCACGGCGAGCGCATGATCAAGCGCACCTTCAATCCTGGCTTCCGTATCGAGCTGCATCAGAAGGATCTGAACCTGGCCCTGCAAACTGCCAAGTCGATCGGTCTGTCGCTGCCGAACACCGCTACCGCACAAGAGCTGTTCAACACCTGCGCTGCCCACGGCGGCAAGGGCTGGGATCACAGCGCCCTGGTGCGTGCCCTGGAAATCATGGCAAACCACGAAGTCGCCAAGGCTGAGTAATTTAGCTTTAGCACTCGTAGAAAAGCCGCTGGGTAAAACCAGCGGCTTTTTTTTACCCATAGCAGCATGGACGGCTAGATCAGGTGTTGAGAGGGGCATGAAGATGTAGCTATCAGTGATAGCGAATATCGCAAGCCCCTTGCCATCGGGAACGACAGGCGACGCAATGTACGTGGTTGGCGGCACGACCAAAAACGCCTTCTGATGGGCGCTCTGGTCGGTGTGCTGTTCTAGCGCGATACACTGCGATGCGGTCTTCTCGCAGGGTAAGATGCCTATCTCATTCTTTGAATCGCATCATGACAACGCGTTCACGTTCGCACCAGTTCCTTGGTCTTCTCGGCTTTCTCGTCGCGGTGTTTGTCGCAGCGACATTGGGCGCCATTGCGTCGGTGAGCGCGCCGACTTTTTATGCGCAGCTAACCAAACCTGAATGGTCGCCCCCAGCCTGGTTGTTTGGGCCGATGTGGACGACCTTGTACACCCTGATGGGCATCGCTGCATGGTTGGTATGGCGCACCCTACCAGTGAATCGCACAGCGCTGCTGCTGTTTGGTGTGCAGCTGGCGGCGAATGCGCTGTGGTCATGGTTGTTCTTTGCCTGGCATCAAGGCGCGCTGGCGTTTGCGGATGTACTGTTGCTGTGGGTGCTCATCGGTGCGACGATCCGCGCGTTCTGGCAGACCAGCCGTGTCGCAGCGGTGTTGCTGGTGCCCTACTGGCTGTGGGTGAGCCTCGCGACCGCGCTCACCTTTGCCGTGTGGCAAGCCAATCCGGCACTCCTGTAAGTACTGATTAAAGCACTAGTTAATGACTGACTTTCTCTCCCCTACGCAACTGCGCCAATTCCGGCAGGACGGCTACCTTATTTTGCCGGGCATGGTGTCGCCCGATGCTTGCGCGCGCATGCGTGCGGTGGTGCAAACCCAGTTGCAGCAGGCTGCCTCGCCGCTGGAATATGAAGCCGAGGTGGGCTATCCGGGCGCACCCGATTCGCTCGACGCCCCCGGTGGCCGCACCGTGCGCCGCTTACAGGGTGCTTACCATCGCGATGATGTGTTGCGGGCTTGGGCCGAGGATGCGCGCATTGTCGGCGGCATTGGGCAACTGCTGGAAGAGCCGGTGGTGCTGACACTCGCCCACCACAATTGCGTGATGACCAAGCATCCGCATTACGGCACCGCAACCGGCTGGCACCGCGATATTCGCTACTGGCGCTTTGCGCGTAACGAGCTGGTGACGGTGTGGTTAGCGCTGGGTAATGAGCGTGTCGATAACGGCGCGCTGCATGTCATCCCCGGTTCGCATCGGCTGGACATCAAGCCCGAGCAGCTAGATGCCCTCGACTTCCTGCGCCCCGATGCACCCGAGAACGCCGCGCTATTCGCGCAGGGTATCCCGGTCGAGCTGCAGGCGGGTGATGTGCTGTTCTTCCACAGCGGCTTATTCCACGCCGCAGGCCCGAATCAATCCGACGCGGTGAAGATGTCCGTCGCCTTTGCCTATCGCGGCAGCAGCAATTTGCCGCTAGCCGGAAGCCGCTCGGCAGCGGGTGGGGATGTGGGGCTGTCGTGAAGCGCAGCAATCCCTAGAAGCTTGATCCGGGCTGTTTGAGGAAGTCGGCTTCCTCAGGCGTGGATGTTCGTCCAAGGATGCTATTACGGTGTGGGTAGCGACCAAAGCGATCGATGATGGCTTTGTGCTTGAGCTCAAAATCGTAGTTGTTGGCGGGTGCGTGTTCGCGGAACAGCGCCTCGGCTTCTGCGTGAATCACCGCTGATTCGCTATGCATGTAGGGCATCAAGAGGAAGGCGCGCTCATCCGGCTGCAGCGCAGCTAGCGTACCCGCACGAACTGCCTCTTGCGAGAGCGCTAATGCCATTGAGTCTTGTGCAAAGGCTAGCGCCGTACCACGCCAGACGTTACGCGAGAACTGGTCGAGCACAATGATCTCAGCCAAGCGCCCGTGCGCTGTATCCCGCCACTCAGACAATTCGCCCTGCGCTGCCTGCTGCAGAACAGGTAGAAATCGCACCTCAATCATGCGATCAAATGCTGGGTCAGCGGCCCACCATTGCGCCGGTGTAATTTCGTCAAACCAGAAATTGAGGATGTCGCTAGCGATCATGGGATTCATGTCCCTGAGTGTAAATGGATAGCCGGAAACAAAAAAAGCCGCTGACGAATCAGCGGCTTTTTGTTTGGCGTTACCAGCGTGCTTAGTGATCAGCAGCAGGATGGTCAGCCATGTATTGACGCAGTTGCAGCAGCGGCAGCACGACGTCGA
>CAZCLF010000038.1:0-9141 GCA_964499485.1 uncultured Rhodocyclaceae bacterium
ACATCGTCCCACTTCAATTCAGATGGCAGGTCGGTGATGTAATACACGTCCTTGGCGAGGAACTGGAAGCCCAGCATGCGCTCAAGGAAAGGCACCACCACATCAATGTTCAGGGCAAGCGCCACACCACCGATCACACCGAGGGCGAGACCAATACAGCCAATCAGTGCGCCTTGAATGATGAAGATCATCATGATGCTCTTAGGCTCAGCGCCCAGCGTGCGCAAAATGGCAATGTCGGCCTGCTTATCGGTCACGGCCATCACCAGCGTGGACACAATATTGAAAGCGGCCACCGCGACGATGAGTAGGAGGATCAGGAACATCATGTTCTTTTCGATCTGCACAGCGCGGAAGAAGTTGGCGTGGCTGCGCGTCCAGTCATTGATATACACATCAGCTTGGAACAGCCCATACAGCTCACGCGCAACGCGCGGTGCGGCAAACAGATCATCCAGCTTCAGGCGTACACCCGAGACGTTCTCGCCCATCTGGTACAGGCGTTGCGCGTCGTTCATATGGATCAGCGCCAACCCGTTGTCGTACTCGAACATACCGACTTCAAACACGCCAACGACAGTAAATTGCTTCAAGCGCGGCAGCATGCCAGCGGGGGTGTTGGTGCCTTGCGGTGCAATCAGCGTGACTTTATCGCCTTCGAACGCCCGCAGCGCACGGGCCAGATCAGCCCCGAGGATGATGCCAAACTCGCCCGGCTTCAGCTTTTCCAACGAGCCGATCTTCATGTGCTGTTCGAAATCAGCAACCTTCTCTTCTTCGGTCGGGAGAATGCCGCGCACCACGGTGCCGCGCACGGTCTGGTCATAGGACAACAAGCCCTGCGCCTGCACATACGGCGCCGCGCCCTGCACCTGCTTGTGCTGTGCCGCCTTGGTGGCAATGGTGCTCCAGTCAGGTAGCTCGTTGCTATCAGTGGAAATCTGGATGTGCGAGGCCACGCCAAGAATGCGCGTGCGCAGTTCTTTCTGGAAGCCGTTCATCACCGACAGCACCACAATCAGTGCCGCCACGCCCAGCGCAATGCCGAGCATGGATATCATCGAGATGAAGGAAATAAAGTGGTTGCGGCGCTTGGCGCGTGTGTAGCGCAGGCCGATCAGCAGCTCGTATCGCATGGGGGTGCATGTTAACATGCGCCCATGGCCTCACCCCTTGCTAATTCGCCCCGCCCCCCCGCCATGCATTTGCTCTTGCCCGGCCTGCTGTGGCCGGCCAAGGCCATCATTGACCTGGTTTACGACCTGCCCCTGCCCGCACTGAGCTGGCTGCTGGGTAAAGGCCAATGCCACTATCAGCCCATCAGTGACAGCTTAAGCTGGCAAGCCGCTGCGGCGGGAATCCCCTCTCTGCCTGCCGCCGCCCTGCGCCGAATCGCCGCCGGCCGGCCCACTGAGGGCGATTGGCTGTGCCTCGACCCCATCAGCCTGCGTGTTGAACGCACCCAGCTGGTCTTGGAAGACCCCGCTGCACTGGCGTTAAATGCGGACGAGAGTGCCACCCTGCTGGCCGACTTAGCGCCCCTGCTGGCCGAGCTGGGCGAACTGCATGCCGATCAGCCAGGCGAATGGCACCTGCACCTCGCCAACCCATCGAACATCCGCACGACGCCGCTGGCCGATGCCATTGGCCTGAATGCCGATCAGCTGATGCCACAAGCTGACAACGTGCGCAGTTGGCGGCGCATCCTGAATGAAGCGCAGATGATTCTGCACACCCACCCGGTCAACACTGCCCGCAGCCAGCGCGGCTTGGCCCCCGTAAATAGCCTGTGGCCATGGGGCGAAGGCCAGTTGCCCTCGCCTGCCAACAGCGCGTGGACAAGCATCCACGCCGACAGCAACGTGTGGCAAGGGCTTGCCAAGCATATCGGTGCAACGGCCCAGCCACTGCCTGCCGAATTCAACGCCCAGCCGGGCAGCACGCTGGTGCTTCATCACGCACTCGCCACTGCCACGCAGCATGTGGATGCACTGAGCTGGCGCCAAGCCATACTTACCCTGGAAAACACTTGGTTCGCGCCACTTGTTGCCGCGCTGCAAGACGGCCGCCTGAATGAAGTGGTGCTGCATGGTCATGGCTCTGGCCACGCCCTCACCGCCACCATCAACCGCAGCGACCGCCTGCGCTTCTGGCGTAAGCCTGCACCGCTCACCGCGCTAGGCGCGCCCGCATGACCCGTATCGTCGCTCGCGCTGTGCCCATGCGCGCCAACCTGATGCTGGAGCAAGGCGGTATCCACCCCCTGCTCGCACGCCTCTACGCCGCGCGTGGCATCAAGAGCGCAGACGAACTGGACACCTCGCTGGGCAAGCTCATCCCGCCCCAAGAAATGAAAGGCGCGCTAGAAGCCGGCCGCCTGCTGGCCGACAGCATTGCTGCGGGCGAACGCATTCTCATCGTGGCCGACTACGACTGCGATGGCGCCACCGCGTGTGCCGTGGGCCTGCGCGCCCTGCGCATGTTCGGCGCGAATGTCGATTATCTGGTGCCCAACCGTTTCGAGACAGGCTATGGCCTCTCGCCCGAAGTCGTCGCCATTGCCGCTGCCAAAAAACCCGATTTAATTGTTACCGTCGATAACGGCATTGCCAGTGTAGAAGGCATTGCTGCTGCCAATGCATTGGGTATCCGCACACTCGTCACTGACCACCACTTGCCCGGCGATGTGCTGCCCGATGCTGCGGTGATCGTGAACCCCAACCAGCCCGGCTGCACCTTCCCTAGCAAGGCGCTGGCCGGCGTGGGCGTGATGTTTTATGTCGCCCTCGCGTTGCGCGCCGAGCTGCGCCAGCGCGGCGCATTTGCCAACAAGCCCGAGCCGAATCTTGGCAGCCTACTGGATCTCGTTGCCCTCGGTACGGTGGCAGACGTGGTGCCGCTGGACCGCAATAATCGTATCCTCGTTGCCCAAGGTCTGAACCGCATGCGCGCTGGGCAAATCCAGCCCGGCCTCAAGGCGCTGTTTAACATCGCCGGGCGCGACGCCGATCACGCCGCCAGCTTTGACCTCGGCTTTGCCGTAGGCCCGCGCCTCAATGCGGCAGGCCGGCTGGCCGACATGTCGCTGGGTATTGAATGCCTGATCACCGACGATCCCTCCCGCGCCGCCAACATCGCGCAGGAGCTGGACAGCATCAACCGCGAACGCCGTAGTATCGAAGCGGACATGCAGACCGATACCGAAAGCCTACTTGCCGGCATCGACATTGGCAGCCGCGCTAGCTTGTCCATCTACAACCCCGATTGGCACCAAGGCGTTATCGGCATCCTCGCCGGCCGTGTACGCGAAAAAACCCACCGCCCCACTTTTGCTTTTGCGCGTGGCAATGACGGTGAAGTGAAGGCATCAGGCCGCAGCATTCCTGGCCTGCACCTGCGCGACGCGCTGGATTTGGTGTCGAAACGCCACCCCAATTTGCTGCTGAAATTTGGTGGCCACGCTGCCGCTGCGGGCCTCACCCTGCGTGAGGATGACCTACCGCGCTTTGATGCCGCGTTTGAAGAAGTCGCACAACAACTGCTCACCCCGGCCGACCTAACGCGCACCATTGAAACGGATGGCGCGCTGGAAGACGGTTACTACGGCATCGACACCGTGCGCGTAATCGAGAACAGCATCTGGGGCCAACACTTCCCGGCGCCGGTGTTCACCGATACCTTCCGTGTGCTGCGTCAGCGGGTGCTGAAAGACAAACACCTCAAGCTCACGCTACAAAAAGGCCAGAGCCGTTACGAGGCGATCTGGTTTAACCACGCCGACGCCCTACCCGACCAGACCCAGCTCGCCTTCCGCCTAAGTATTAACGAATACAACGGCGCGCAGTCAGTGCAGCTGATGGTCGAAGGCGCAGCGGGCTAATTACACTCGCCTCGCCTCGCTTTACAAACTCAAGACTTAAGATTCAGCATCGGGCGGCGGCGCCAGAATCGCCGCAATCACCCGCGCCACGCCCCAGAGCACCAGCAGCCATACGGTGGCCATAAACACCCAGCCAAACAAAGTTGGGGCGCACCAGCCCCAACCGCACAAGCCATTGTTCTGCAGCAGGCCGGGGATGCCGATTGCATGAAAAACATAGACGGATAAATACGGCACCACCACCAAAATGCCGATAGGGCTGTCCAAATAGTTACCCCACACGGTGGCAGGTAAGCATGCCAGGCCATACAAACCCAGCAGCACCAACATCACCCTCACTGTGCGATTGCGCGGTAGAGACATCATCCCTCCCCTGCGGCAGACAACGCGTTTAGAACGCCTGATTGAGCGGGCAAGACGCCGTCGCGCCAATACGCGCCGTGCGCTCCACGCCATTCACGTTGTAAACACACAGCTTGGTGTCACCCTCCGGCATCTCGCCTTTGAGCAAGCCAGTGCCGCGCCCATCACTAGGCGGACGATCCGCCACCGACGGCGGGCATGGGTCTGAGGCATTCACCGTGTAGATTTTCTGGTTGCTGTATTGGCAGTACCGAAATATCCCCCGCACGCCCAAGTCAGCCTGCAAGGCATTTGCAAATACAGGCGCACTGACTGCCCCCATGACCGCAACGGCAAGACCGGTAACAACGCGACGCTGACGCATGAGGACTCCCTGAGTAGTTTTAATTGAACCGCGATGGTGTTGCTTGCACTTGATGGGCTACTGTGAATGGCACTATTGAATGGAGTGAAGCCCCCGGCAGAGAAACATTCATTCATCTACCTCATCTCCTGAGTCGGAGTGGAAGCCCCCATCTGATTGATCCCTCCCCCAACTTCTGCGTGGCCAATTAAACAGCCAGATCGAGAAAAGGAAAAGAAAAGTGGCAACAAGAAACTTGCCAAACATTGCACTGACCAACGCGCAACTGACTACTAGGCCTGAGAAGAAATAAGCCATAGAGATGAGTGTTAATTTTTCAGCACTTCAGTCACAACGACCATCAACGTAAAACCGAACCGTCCAAGAGTACTTTTCTCAGGTCGATTCGAGCCAAATGAGACGAACCTTAATCACTTGGTTTTGAGCCATTTCTCGACGTCTGCAATCAAAGCAGCCATCAGCTTCTTTCCGGCTTTTGCTTTTCCTTCTGAGGCATTTGTATTCATCTTCTCCCACCACGAATCACCTTCGTTTGAGACGATGCGATATCGATTCACAAACCGCCTATCGCCCGATGAAATTTGCATCCCGACATCCAACACATACTCTTGATGGTTAGGGTTATGAAAGGTCTGAGCGAATAAAACTCTAATCTCAACGTCTGTTGCCAGCTTTGAGTCATCGGTGGCTGTTTTGAATAAGCGGAGGCGCTCTAATTCGCGCCTGAACGTGTTCAAGAAAATTCGTTGGTCTTCATCATTGAACTGGAGGTGTGGATGGGGTCCAGAGGAGATCGGCATGAATAGCCCATTACCAACCGGAACAATCGACGTATCTCCTGCGCCACCTACTACGCCAGACAAGTGGACGACGCGAGCAGTTAGGTTTGAAGTGACAGAAACGCTTTTCTCATACGACGAGGGTTTTAGTGGAACTGATGGCGTTGCGCACCCACTCAAGATAACGCCTACTAAGATAATTATTCTGATGCTACGAACGATCATAAACGTGCCCTAACGTTGGAGATAACCGGCTGTGGCTCGTTGCCGGTTGTAAAAAATGTCAGACTGATTCCGCAGTTCGTTTGAACGAGAGATTAGAAGCAAACAACTCAAAGCACATAGGTAAGCTTGTTTTCAGACACTGTGACTACCCCAGTACGTTGGAGTTGGGCGAGCAAGCTATTGAGCTCAGCTTCTGAAATGCCAATGAATAGAGAGGCGACAGAGCTGGTAAGGGTTTTCAGGGTTTTGGGCCGAGATTTACCACGCTGCTTTAAGTTTTCGATGACCAATCCAAGCTGATCAGATGCGAGCTTGGCGGGAGCAGAAAGTTTTGCTTTTGGCTTTACCGGTGCTTGGGAGGCTGCGCTATTAGGGCACTTAAACTCTCCTTTTTGGTTGAGCACAACCTTGATTTTCTCTTTCAGCGACATGCGACCCATGAGTGAGTTGATCGCTTTGCAACAAGCTACGCAGTTATCGTCGGTGTTCGGGCCACCGTTGCCGGTTGCGAACAAATGCTCAACGCTTGCCTCAGATTTCGGCAACGGTTGCTCACAGAAAAAACATTTCCCTCCCTGCGCATATAACAGGCGGTCGAGTGGTTTGATCGGCATGGGAATCTAACGTGAAGTGGACAACACTTAAATCACCTTAAGTGTCAGATAAATAGACACGAACTTATTTGAGGAAAAAGGGCTCTTAAAATTTTTCAGTGGTTTGCATAACTTTTAGCAGTCCCTTCAATCAACGTATGAACCAGACACTTTTTTGTCTTTCTTTTCGCGACAGCAGCCTTTAGCTTAGCCATGACTATATGCGAATATGAAACAAAAAATCCAGCCGCAGCTGGATTTTTTGTTTTGATGACTGTGCCTTAATTTAACGCGGCGCTTTTTCTCTCTCGCGTTGCAAATAGTCGCGTTCCAGTTCATTTGCCAGTTGAGGTTTGGAGAACAGGAAACCTTGGAATTCGTTGCAGCCGAGTTTAATGAGATGGGTATATTGGCTTTCGCTTTCGACGCCTTCGGCCACGACCTTGAGGCCCAAGCTATGTGCCAACGAGATGATGGCAGCAGCGATGCTGACGTGGCTTGGGCGATGAGACAACTCACGAATAAAGGCTTTGTCGACTTTGAGGGTGTCGATAGGCATGCGTTGTAGATAGGCCAGCGAGGAATAGCCTGTGCCGAAGTCATCAATCGCGATACTCACACCGAGAGAACGCAGCTTGTGTAGCTCGGTGACGAAGCGATCGACGTCGCGCATGACGGTGCTCTCGGTCAGCTCCAGCTCAACGTATTCGCCGGGCAAGCCGGTCTCAAGAAGGATGCGCTCGACCATTTCATGCACACGCGAATTGTCGAACAAGCGCGCTGACAAATTCACGGCCATGTGAATGCCCGTGTAGTTCTGCAATTTCCATTGCTGCGCCTGCGTCAATGCCGTGCGTAGTACAAACTCGGAGATGGACTCGATGAGCCCTGTTTCCTCGGCAATCGGAATGAACTTGTCGGGTGGCACCAAGCCAAGATCAGCGCTCAGCCAACGCACCAGGGCTTCGAAGCCAACTAGGCGACCATCGCAATCCACCTTAGGTTGATAGGCAACGCGAATTTCATTGCGTTCAATCGCGCGGCGCAGACGGCTTTCGAGAATGACACGTTCGGTGGCTTGGGTGCCCAGCTTGCGAGTAAAGAATTGGAAATTGCTCTTACCCTGCTCCTTGGCCAAATACATCGCGGCATCGGCACTCTTGACCAATGTAGCGGCGGTTTCACCATCGCTAGGGTAAAGGCTGACGCCAATGCTGCACGTGACTAGGAGTTCCTGTACGTTGCCTTCGTGGCCAACATCAACAGGCTGGGCAATTTCAGCCAGCACACGTTCGAGTAAACGGGCAATGGCAGCAGACTCATAGTAATTATTGAGAACCAGCACAAATTCGTCGCCGCCATACCGAGCAACCGTGTCGGTCTCTCGCAGGCAAGCCTTGAGGCGGCGGGCAATTTCAATCAACAAACGGTCGCCTGCTTGGTGACCCAAACTATCGTTAATGAACTTGAAATTATCAAGATCAATAAACACGACTGCGGCGAAGTAGCCGTAGCGGTGAGCGTAAGCGATTGCCTGCTCAAGACGATCCATCAGCAGATTGCGATTCGGCAACCCAGTCAGGGCATCGTGCGTGGCCTGATACTCCAACTCGGCCTGATGTTGGCGACGCTCGGTAATATTCTCAGCGGTGCCTTCGTAATAGAGCAGCTCTCCATCGCTGCCCCGAACGGCATGGGCGCTTTCTGAAATCCAGATGCGCGATCCATCACGGCAATAGACCTCAGACTCAAAATCCGTGACACGTCCATGCGTTTGAATTTGGCGTGCAAACTCAACTCGCCGCTCTGAATTAACATACAGCGAGATACCAATATCAGCGATGCCGGCAATCAGCTCGTCCGGTGAGTTGTAGCGGTAAAGATTTGCCAGCGCTTGATTGGCGGCAAGGTATTGGCCATCGGTAGAAGTCTGGAACATGCCGATGGCTGAGTTTTCGAAAATGCTGCGATAGCGAAGTTCCGTCTTGACTAGCTGCGTCTGCGTCTCGACCCAATCATTGATGTCCGCGATGACGCCTTCTAGTACCAGCGTGCCGTTCTCATCAATGACAGCCGCACCGCGTTCGCGTACCCATTTCCTACAGCCATCCCGTGCACGAATGCGGTAATCCACCGAATAGGTAGTCTGATCAACAATCGCCGCATAGATGGTGTTGCGAATGCTCTCACGGTCCTCTGGCTCGGTCAGCTCTTCATACGAAATGCTCTTATTGAAGCAGAGTTCTTCCGCACTGTAACCTGTGATTTGCTTACAGCCATCACTCAACAATTGCATGGTCCAATGTTGATCAATCGCGCAGCGAAACACCATGCCATCAATAATGCGCATGAGATCGCCAAGTAACCGTTCGCTATTGATGTTCTTCCAGGACATGGGTTTGGGTTGTCTGTCCGCAGTCAACACACTGTTACGAAGAGAGTACAGCATTGGATCGTACGCCTCTACTTCCCTGCATGTGGCATCTGATTGCCTAGCGTGGATTTGGATTCTAGGGCTAGCTGTACTTCCAGGTTCTGGCTACAGTCCCGAACCCACTGGTATACCGCATCGATGGCCGCAGTTGCCTCAGCAAAGTAACTGGCTGCGCTGACATTGACTTGCTGGCTGGCCAACATTTGCGAGCGAATGGTCTTTGCAAGCGACCTAACCTTGAGCGCAGCGAAGCTGCCGTGTTGGTCGAATGCACATGCTTGATCGATCAGTGACTCGGCACGCGACACCAAAAACATTAACCTAACCCGCGCCACGGCAGAACAACTCCCGTGAGCAGCAACACCTGTGCCGGTTGCGCGCGCTTGGCCGAGACATTCTGTCAATTGCGGCAGACGATGGGAGAAGTTGCGCACCGCACCCTGCGGCAAGAGATTGCTCATGGGCAATTCGATTCTTGCTTCGCCCAGCGCATCAAGCCAATT
>CAZCLF010000038.1:9241-14509 GCA_964499485.1 uncultured Rhodocyclaceae bacterium
AGAGATTGCTCATGGGCAATTCGATTCTTGCTTCGCCCAGCGCATCAAGCCAATTAAGCAGTATCACTACAAGATTACTGTGCGTGGCGATCGACTTTTCCACGGTGTAAGTATTCAGTTCCGATGCCAAAACACCCCAACGATGGCGCCAAAGGGTGATGCCGTTGGGGGTGAAGCATGGGTAATCGTGCGCATTTTCGATCACCGCAACTTGCTGCAACTGGGCGATCAATGGCTCGATTTCGCCTCGTTTGCTGACCAAGCGTTGCTGGAAGCTTTTGTCACCAGAGAGAAACGCCGTGCTCATGCCACGGTGCTGCTGAACACAATCAATCAACTGCAGCAGGATGTTGCAGGCCTTGAGTGCTGCTTGTGCATTCTCGCGTTGATTTCCCTTGAGGTTGCTATTCCGCCTGACCCACCAGATGAGGACACACAGCACGCCGATCGGCACAACAAAAATAATCAAATTAAACAAGCTCATCATGATTACTCGAACCGATACCCTTGAATGGTCGACGTTAGTTGTCTTGCCAGTTGATCCAGATAGCCTGACAACTCCGTGTTTTCCCGAACCAGAACTTCATTACGGTCCGCTAGACGAGCAACTTGATCAATATTTTGCGCAAGGTTCTGACTGGCAATGCTTTGCTCGCGGCTAGCCAACGCAATTTCCTCAATCAAGCCCCGGGTATGTTGGGTGCTCTCTTCCACCGTGCGTAGGGTTGCTTCGGCTGACTGCGCCTCGCTGGCGCTGGCGATGGTTTGCGCATTGGTAAGCACCATCGCATCCACCATCTTGGCGACATCGGAGCGAATTGCCCCAATGCGCTGATTGATATCGCGCGTTGCCTCCGCAGTACGTTCGGCCAGTTTGCGGACTTCATCAGCCACAACGGCAAAGCCTCTGCCCGCCGCACCTGCACGCGCTGCCTCAATGGCTGCATTTAAGGCCAACAGATTGGTTTGTTCCGCAATCGACGCAATGACATTCACGATGGAGCCAATTTCCTTGGAGCTTTCGCCAAGCTGCCGTGCTGTCTCTGTAGAGCTTTCGACTGAGGTGGCCAACTGCCCCAACGTGTCGGCAAGTGCCTCTACGCGCTTTGCGCCTTCACCTGCGATTTGTTGCGTGTTCAGAGCGACAGTCACCACCTCAGCGGCCTGATCGCTGGCGGCGGCAAGACTCACTGTGAGCTGCTCAAGCGTCGCTGCAGACGAAACGGTAATGTCACGTTGCTTGCGCACACCACTATCGCCGCCGGTTGCATTGCGGGTTGTCTCAGTTGCCACACTGGCCAACTCATGGGACAAGCGAGTAAATGCAACGAACACTTGCACGAGAGAGCGTGTCATCGCATTCATGCGTTCGACCAAAGGCCCCTCACCATCCACACGAGTAGGATCGATGCGAGCGGTAAGGTTCCCGCCTTCAATATCTCCTACAAAGCGTGATAACTCGCTTCGCCAGTGTTTCTGCAAACTGCATTCCTTACTCAACGCCCACAGTGCCCACACCAACAACATCGCACTCACACAAAAAATAGCCAAGCCATATCCATTGGTTGCCTCGGCAACAACTGTTGCAATGCCCATCCCTGCAAAAAAGAAAGCACCTGAGATAGAAACAATCCCGCCAAGGGTGCGATGACGTGTTTTCATAGCGTCCTCGTTGTAATGGTTTGCTGTCACTTCAGCAAGGTTCGTGCCGGTACCTGACACCCTGTTAAAACCAGCATTATCAGCACAACTTTTAACTAACTATTACTTTTTAACGCCCTCTTACCGTGCACAATCGAGACGATGCACCAAGCTTGTGCAAACCGCGTCAAGACAGGGCACTCCGGTATAATTCCTTTTCCGCCTCAACCAGAAACACATCATGGACGCAGAACGCATCAATGCCATCGGCAATAAGA
The DNA here is from genome assembly GCA_964499485.1 of uncultured Rhodocyclaceae bacterium. GTDB lineage: Bacteria > Pseudomonadota > Gammaproteobacteria > Burkholderiales > Rhodocyclaceae. The sequence continues at coordinate 11,161 of CAZCLF010000038.1, forward strand.
TTGCCGACCTCGCCGCTCGCGGCACCGAACTCCGGAGGTATCTTTGACTTCGATGTCAAAGCGGAGAAACTCGAAGAACTAAATCAGGAATTGGCCGATCCCAAAGTGTGGGAAGACGCCGAGCGCGCCCAAGCGCTGGGTAAAGAAAAGAAGTCGCTGGAAAACGTTGTGCTGACGCTGGAAGGTGTGTCGTCTTCACTCGCAGATGCGCAAGACCTGTTCGACATGGCGAAGGATGAAGGCGATGACGATACGCTGGAAGCCGTTGCTGCCGATCTAGACGGTGTTGAGTCTACCGTCGCGGGGCTTGAGTTCCGCCGCATGTTCAATCAACCGGCCGACCCCAACAACTGCTTTATCGATATTCAAGCCGGCGCTGGCGGTACCGAAGCCTGCGACTGGGCCAGCATTCTGCTGCGCCAGTACTTGAAGTATTGCGAGCGCAAGGGCTTCAAGGCTGAGTTGCTGGAAGAAACCGAAGGCGATGTGGCGGGTATCCGCTCTGCCTCGATCAAAGTCGAAGGCGAATACGCCTATGGCCTGCTACGCACTGAAACTGGCGTACACCGCCTAGTACGCAAGAGCCCCTTCGACTCGTCCGGCGGCCGCCATACATCCTTCGCCAGTTTGTATGTGTATCCGGAAATCGACGACTCGTTTGAAGTCGAGATCAATCCAGCCGACTTGCGCGTGGATACCTTCCGCGCATCCGGCGCTGGTGGTCAGCACATCAACAAGACCGACTCCGCAATTCGTATTACCCACGCGCCGTCGGGCATTGTGGTGCAGTGCCAGAACGACCGTTCGCAGCACCGGAATCGCGCCGAAGCCATGGCAATGCTGAAGTCCAAGCTGTACGAGCTGGAAATGCGCAAGCGTCAGGCCGAAGCCGACAAACTGGAAGCGGGCAAGACCGATGTGGGCTGGGGCCACCAGATTCGTTCCTACGTGCTGGATCAGTCACGCATCAAGGACTTGCGGACTAACGTGGAAATCTCGAACACCCAGAAGGTGCTCGACGGCGACCTCGATCCGTTTATTGAAGCCAGCTTGAAACACGGCGTTTAAGCCAGATCTATCCTTAAACCATGACTCAGCGCGTTATTCCGATCAAGGCAGGTGGCTTTACCCTGCCCAGCGCCACCGGCCCCCTTGTGGGAGAGCCGGTGGATACGCTTGGTCGCGGCATTCGCGACCTGCGTATCTCGGTAACGGACCGCTGTAACTTCCGCTGCAGCTATTGCATGCCGAAGTCGGTGTTCAATCGCGAATTCAAGTTCATGCCGCATGACTCGCTGCTCTCGTTTGAAGAGATCGAGCGTGTGGCACGCATTTTCGTTGATCAAGGTGTGCAGAAGATTCGCATCACTGGGGGCGAACCGCTGCTGCGCAAGCATCTTGAGCGCCTGATTGAAATGCTCGCCAAGTTGCCTATTGAGCTAACTCTGACCACCAATGCTTCGCTGCTAGCAAAGAAAGCACAAAGCCTAAAGGATGCAGGCCTGCACCGCGTGACGGTGTCGCTTGATGCGCTCGATGACGAGACCTTCAAGAAGATGAATGACATGGATTTCCCCGTGTCGGACGTACTTGAAGGGATTGATGCCGCCGCCGCTGTAGGCCTCGGCCCAGTCAAAATCAATATGGTGGTCAAGAAAGGCGTGAACGAACACGCCATCCTGCCAATGGTGCGCCACTTCAAGGGCAGCGGCCATGTGGTGCGCTTCATTGAATACATGGATGTCGGCAGCAGCAACGGCTGGAAGATGGATGAGGTACTGCCGTCGCGCGATGTAGTGGCTCTGATCAATGATGAATTCGCCATCGAGCCAGCAAACCCCAACTATCGCGGCGAAGTCGCGCGGCGCTGGAAGTTCAAGGACGGTAGTGGTGAGGTCGGCGTGATCTCGTCTGTCACGGAGGCATTCTGCTCGACCTGTACGCGCTTGCGCCTGTCGCCGGAAGGTAGCCTTTACACCTGCCTGTTCGCACAGCAAGGCCACGACATTCGCCAGCTAGTACGCGGTGGTGCCGACGACGAAGCCCTTGCTCGTGCGATCCAAGGCATTTGGCAGCATCGCGGCGACCGCTATTCCGAAATTCGTACTGCTGACACCGCTGCTGCGAAGAAAATCGAGATGAGCTACATCGGCGGGTGAGCATGCAAACCTCCGACATCACGGGGCTCATCCTCGCAGGCGGCCAAGGCAGCCGAATGGGCGGCAGCGACAAAGGCCTAATTCTGTTTGAAGGCAAGCCATTGTTCCTGCATGCCCTTGAGCGCCTGCAGCCGCAGGTCGCCTCTGTCATCATCAACGCCAATCGCAATGTCGATATCTACGCAGGCTTTGATCTGCCGGTCATCGCCGATGCAGAAAATGCCCAGCAGGAGGCCTTTGCAGGCCCACTCGCGGGACTGCTGGCAGGACTCAACGCCTGCACCACCGATTGGTTGGTTACTGTGCCCTGCGATTCCCCCGCCTTTCCTACCGACCTAGTCGAGCGCCTTGCAGCTGCGGCGCTTGAGAATCCGTGTGCGCACCTGATCGTGGCGCGCACGCCGGTACAGACACATCCTGTTTTTATGTTGGTACATCGCGACATGCGTGACCAACTCGCCGCCTTCCTGAATAGTGGCGAGCGTAAAATTGGTTTCTGGCAAAAACAGAACGGTGCACTCTTCGTCGAGTTCCCAGACGAAGCTGCTTTTGCCAACCTCAACACCCCGGACGAGCTTGCCGCTCTGGAGAAATCGACTTGACCTCATTGATCGACACCATTTCCTGTCAAAGCGACTACGACCCGAACGCCCTGCCTGTAAAGCGTGCACAGGAGCTCATCCTGTCTATGCTCGCACCTGTCACAGGGATTGAGCGTGTATTTGTACGTCAGGCGCTGGGCCGTGTGCTGGCGCAAGATGCCATCTCCCCGATCAACGTGCCCGCTCATGACAACTCCGCCATGGACGGCTATGCAGTGCGCCATGGGGATCTATCGGCAGACTCATCCGTCACGCTCAAAGTTGTTGGTACTGTATTGGCTGGCCATCCGTTTGCGGGCGAGCTGAAGGCAGGCGAGGCACTGCGCATCATGACGGGCGCGGTGATCCCGCCCGGCGTTGATACGGTCGTTATCCAAGAAGTCACGCAAGCCCAAGGAGACAGTGTCGTTATCCCCGCTGGGCAAAAGCTTGGCCAGAACATCCGACGTACGGGAGAAGACCTGCGCGCCAATCATGCCGCCATATCGGCTGGCAAACTGCTGCGCCCGGCGGAGTTGGGCCTGCTCGCCTCCATCGGTGCCGCGGAGGTCAGCGTCTATCGCAAAGTGCGCGTCGCCCTCTTCTCCA
>CAZCLF010000039.1:0-4381 GCA_964499485.1 uncultured Rhodocyclaceae bacterium
TATTTTACATAATACACATTATTCGGCATTGCGCTTAGCTTTAATCCGCTCCAATTCGATCCGCTTCAGGTCGCAATCCTGACGCGCTTCGCTTGTCGGCCAACCGATTCCCAAAGAGAATCGGCTGGCTATGTTTCCACCGTAATAGCCATTCAGACGATCCCGGTAATTCTGGTTCCGAGGATCGACAAAGTGACGTGACCACAAATGCACCTCAATGGGGGGAACCCCTAGGTGCAGCAAGCGATGCTTTTCCACCCTGATACGGCGATGCCAGCGACGACGGGACGCAGAATCCCAAGGCCGGCATGCGCGTAGCTGCCAGTACAAGTTACTGAGCTTTGAATACTTGAGCCTGACAGCTTGATCGACTGCCTCATCAATCATGGGCACCCCCTGACTGGAAGCGACCCATCATTTGAACAGCTAGGTGAGATCGACCATATGCGGCAGCAGGATCAGCGCGGCGAAACCATGCCGCCCAGAAAGCCTGAAACCGGCCAAGACTGACCCAATGACTGCAAAGGCGATAGAAGCGCGGCCCTTGGCTGTAGAGCTTGCAAGCGCCGTGGAAGTAGGCCAGCCAGTAGAAAGACGCCAGCAGCCTCATTTTGATAGCTCCTTGACCGCCCTCGCCTGTTCAGCCAGCGCAGGCAGCCCGGTAGTCATGGCCATCAGAGCAGCTTGAGCGACTGTCATGCCGAGAGAATCAGCAGCGCCAGAGATGGCGGCATAAAGGCCGGGAGGGACGCTTAAATTAACGCGATTCCGATCTGTTGCCGATGGGTTCCCATTGCTGGAGCTTTCCCCGGACGTGTTTCCCCCCGTGTTACCTGTGGGGGGGGCATTTGGCCGGGTTCCGTTTGGCAACCCTTCGGAAACCACACGGGCACCCATGCGTTCCTGTAGTTGTTTCTGCTTTGCTTGTCCCATTTGGTACCCTTTCAGCGCCAATTGGTAACACATCTGCACCAATCATACCGCTGATTGTGCAAATGATCAAGCCAGCCGCATAATGACCCATGCGCTGCCGTGCGTCCGTGCTCATGCTTGCGCCCGCCCGCACCGTCAGCGCGTTTGGTTTTAAAGCCCTCGTTTATGTCCATTTTGTCAAAACCTTTGTGACACTCGTTTAAGAAAACAAGAGCAGACAAGGCTTTGCGCGTACCGACTTCAGTTTTTACACATTATTCGGCATTGCGCTTAGCTTTAATCCGCTCCAATTCGATCCGCTTCAGGTCGCAATCCTGACGCGCTTCGCTTGTCGGCCAACCGATTCCCAAAGAGAATCGGCTGGCTATGTTTCCACCGTAATAGCCATTCAGACGATCCCGGTAATTCTGGTTCCGAGGATCGACAAAGTGACGTGACCACAAATGCACCTCAATGGGGGGAACCCCTAGGTGCAGCAAGCGATGCTTTTCCACCCTGATACGGCGATGCCAGCGACGACGGGACGCAGAATCCCAAGGCCGGCATGCGCGTAGCTGCCAGTACAAGTTACTGAGCTTTGAATACTTGAGCCTGACAGCTTGATCGACTGCCTCATCAATCATGGGCACCCCCTGACTGGAAGCGACCCATCATTTGAACAGCTAGGTGAGATCGACCATATGCGGCAGCAGGATCAGCGCGGCGAAACCATGCCGCCCAGAAAGCCTGAAACCGGCCAAGACTGACCCAATGACTGCAAAGGCGATAGAAGCGCGGCCCTTGGCTGTAGAGCTTGCAAGCGCCGTGGAAGTAGGCCAGCCAGTAGAAAGACGCCAGCAGCCTCATTTTGATAGCTCCTTGACCGCCCTCGCCTGTTCAGCCAGCGCAGGCAGCCCGGTAGTCATGGCCATCAGAGCAGCTTGAGCGACTGTCATGCCGAGAGAATCAGCAGCGCCAGAGATGGCGGCATAAAGGCCGGGAGGGACGCTTAAATTAACGCGATTCCGATCTGTTGCCGATGGGTTCCCATTGCTGGAGCTTTCCCCGGACGTGTTTCCCCCCGTGTTACCTGTGGGGGGGGCATTTGGCCGGGTTCCGTTTGGCAACCCTTCGGAAACCACACGGGCACCCATGCGTTCCTGTAGTTGTTTCTGCTTTGCTTGTCCCATTTGGTACCCTTTCAGCGCCAATTGGTAACACATCTGCACCAATCATACCGCTGATTGTGCAAATGATCAAGCCAGCCGCATAATGACCCATGCGCTGCCGTGCGTCCGTGCTCATGCTTGCGCCCGCCCGCACCGTCAGCGCGTTTGGTTTTAAAGCCCTCGTTTATGTCCATTTTGTCAAAACCTTTGTGACACTCGTTTAAGAAAACAAGAGCAGACAAGGCTTTGCGCGTACCGACTTCAGTTTTTACACATTATTAAGCTATAAGGTTCTCGAGTATCAGACAATCAAACCCAAACTTACATGACCTGAACCGCACGACCAATATGCAGGATGGGACCTGTGGGACGATTGAGTGGCGAGCCAGCATATGGCTCTAGCGTGATTTCAAAGAGTTGGTTGGGTTGCAAAGGAGGAAGCTTATCGAGTACTACCTCAGCAGACTGACCTGACTTAACCAAACCAAGCGATACGGGACCTTTCCAGTCTTCTCCCTTGGTCCAAAATTGCAAAGACTTGTCGGCCGGAATCTCAAGCTTTCCTAGAGGTATGAGCTTTAACTTATTGTTTGTACTAGCTTGTATCACCCAACCAGGTGCCTTGTCTTGCGGGGCTACCAGCACCACCATATAACGAGTATCGGCAGGTTTTTGGGTCAATAAGACGAAGGCTAAAACAGCTGCAGTGGCAAATCCCCCAGCGCTCAAACCGCGCCAGAGCCCTAAGCTTGTCCACCAATGCCAGCCGGCTTTGACTTGCTGAGCGCCCAAACGCAGGCTGGATTGAATTCTTGGCCAGAGTTGTTCTGATGGCTGTACTTCGGGTGCAAGTGCTGTGAGCGGGTGGAGTTTTTCTTCCCACGCCGCAATGGCAGCAGCTAGGCTTGGATTGCGTGGCAGTTCTTTCTGGATGTCGTGACGTTTTTCAGCTGACAACGTGCCCAAGACATATTCACTGGCAATACGATCCAGCGTCTCATGGTCTAGTTTTGAATAATCCGTCGTCATGACATGCACTCCCGCAACGAGCTGAGCCCTCGACGAATCCAGGCTTTGACGCTACCTAGAGGCGATTTCAGGCGCTCGGCAATTTCACCATGCGAACAGCCATCAACATATGCATACAGAATGCTGTTGCGCTTGGCGGTGTCGAGCCGGCCAAGGCATTCGTCAAGCTTTCCTAAATCGGCCTTGATCGCAAAAGCATCTTCAAAGACGGCCAGCGTAGTTTCGGCATCCAGCGCTTCCAGCATCTCCTCATCCGCACTGACGCAGCGCAATTCATCGCGTACAAGATTCAAGGCTTTGTGTCGCGTAATGCTGTAAATCCAGCCTCGCGCAGAGCCACGGGATGGATCGAAGCTGCCTGCCTGATTCCAGATACTGATAAAGCTGTCATGCACAATATCCTCCGCAATCTGTCGGTCACGCACGATGCGGTGCGCCACACCGAGCAGACGGCTTGCTTCCTGTTGGTAGAGACGGTGCAAGGCCTGCCCATCGCGCTTGGCGCAGGCAGCGAGTGCGTTCTCGTAATCAAAATCAGGTGAGGTCGGCAACTAGCAGTACTCTCGGGAAAAACAGGGGAGCCCTCTCCCCTGTTGTTTGCCTGCGAGTATAGCCGTGATTATTCGGCCTTCCAGAAGATGTAGTCAGCCTGATAACCCACGGTGACACGTTGACCGCGGTTGTCAGCGGTACATGCCGTTGCTGGTGCCGTACCGCCACGTGTATCGAGGCGCTGGATATAAGTAATGTCCTTCATGGCGCCCTCACCCACGGCCGGATTGGCCTTTACCAGCTGCAGTGGAATATTGCCGCTGCCATTCGGTGCAACGGCCAGTTGGGTCGCCGTTACCTTAGAACCGTCGCTGCTTTCCCATGTGGCCGGCGGGCCGTAATACTTGCCAACGGTCTTGCCCTTACGGTCCACAAGAGCGGCATCCGGGCCAACAAATGCCCATTCAAGTTGGTCAGCCATATCCTTCTTATTGCGGCATTCGTAGGTAATCAGGCCGGCACCCACTGTTTCAAGGACCACTTTGTTACCAGCCGGTACTTTGATGCTGTCTGGCAAGGCTTGCGCAAACACAGGTAGGGCAAAACCGACACCCAACAGCAGGGTCAATGCACCACGACGGGGCGAAGGCATGGCAAAACGGGCTTTTACATTCATGATCAGACTCCTGTAGGTTGAATTGGCTATCAGCTAAATCTTGCTGATACAGGCACTACACGTGAGCTGGCCGTTTGGATGCAGGCAAATGAAAATATTTTTT
>CAZCLF010000039.1:4481-14065 GCA_964499485.1 uncultured Rhodocyclaceae bacterium
ACAGGCACTACACGTGAGCTGGCCGTTTGGATGCAGGCAAATGAAAATATTTTTTGGGGGGGGCAACTGAAACTATGCAGTCGATACCTCATTTAGCTAGCGCGTAACCAAACGTAAAAGCGGAACCAAAGGGCAGTGGTGGATGCCAAACTCACAAAGTTTCAGGAGTTCACCATGCCCCGTATTGACCACCTGCTCGCCCCGCTCACTGCCGCGCTGCTTTTGTCGGCCTGTGCAACGACCCCACCTCAGCCCTTGCCTTTTGACCTGGTGGATAAGTCAAATATCGCTCATCGAGGCCTGTTCAAACAAGCCGATAGCAGCATTGAGGTACGGATTGCGGATAAGGTCTATACCGGTTTTTACGTGATTTCGTCGAGCACGGCACGATCAACCGACTTTGGTTTTGGTGTCGGCTTCGGGGGGTATGGCCGCTACGGGTATGGGGGCTATGGCGCGTACCCGACTGAACGCTGGACGGTCATCAGCAATAACAACGGCCGGGCGCATATGCAAAACGCTGACGGCGATCGCCTCAACTGTGAGTTCCTGTTTGAAGGGCGTCGTCTGGTAGGCGAATGCCGATCGCCACAAGGTGCGGTCTATCAAATGGTCGCCAATCAGGCGGTGAGCAACCCGCCTGCCGCCTCTCCCACCAAAAACTAGCGCCGTTATTTCGACTGGGGGGCTTCAGTCTGGAACGGCGGTGAAACATACTCACCACTGTCTTGGGCTTTTGGAGCGGCCTTTGACTCAACAGGCTTGCTTGCTTCTGCTGGCTTGATTGGCTCAGGCTTTGCAGTTTCAGCCTTGCTTGCCTCGACCTTCGGCGCTTCTGCCTTAACGGCTTCAGCCGCGGCCGCTGTTTTGTCTGATTTAGCGCGCTGTTCGAACAGCTTGCTCAGTTCGGTGTTGTTATTCTTTTGCGCCAAGGTCAGCGGGGTATCGCCATGCTGATCTGCAAGTGCAGGATCGGCCTTTGCGTTCAACAGCAGTTTGACGATGGCCAAATTGCCATTTTTGGCGGCCAACATCAGTGCGGTTTGTTCGTTAGGCGCGCGCGCATCCACATTTGCCCCCTTCTGCAGCAGATAGGCCACCATCTCGGCCTGTTCGGCAAACACGGCATAGTGCAAAGGTGTCCAACCTGTGTGGTTGAGCTCTGCCCCGGCCGTCAGCAAGAAGTCGATGGCCGGTTGCTTGCCGTTGTAAGCTGCAAGCATCAGTGGACTATCGCCCACGCGGTTACGGGCATTGGGATTGGCCTTGCCTTTAAGCAAAATCTCAAGCAAACGCACATTGCCATTGCGCGCGGCCACGTGGAGCAGCGTATTCCCTGCGGGATCAACACTATTCACGTCCATGCCGCGGTTGATCAAATCAATGACGGTGTCGGTATCGTCGCGATACACGGCGGCAATCAGGTCGTCATAGGCACCAGCCAGTACCATCGCGCTGCTGGCAGCAAGGGTTAGACCGACGATCAGGGCGCGGAAAGTTGTTTTCATGGATGTACGCTGGGGAAAAGGCGGAAGAAATTGCGGGTGGTTGCTTCGGCAACGGCTGCTGCTGAGATACCGCGCAGCTGCGCCAGCTCATTGGCAACGAACTGCACGTAAGCCGGCTCATTGGTCTTGCCGCGATACGGCACGGGCGCCAAATAAGGGGAATCAGTCTCGACCAGTATGCGGTCCAGTGGGGCTTTGGCGGCGACGTCTTTCAGGCCGACAGCGTTCTTGAAGGTCACAATTCCCGAAAAGGACAAGTGGAAGCCGAGATCTACGGCTGCTTGGGCGACCTCCCAGGATTCGGTAAAGCAATGGAAGATGCCGCCGACCTCCCCAGCCTCTTCCTCCTTGAGGATGCGCAGGGTGTCGTCTGCGGCTGACCGCGTGTGGATGATCAGTGGCTTTTTGAGAATTTTTGCGGCGCGAATATGCGTACGGAAACGCTCGCGCTGCCACTCCAAATCGCCGGTCAGACGGTAGTAATCAAGGCCGGTTTCGCCCACCGCGATGACTTTGGGATGCTGGCCTAGGCGCACCAACGTATCTATGTCTGGTTCTACCAGCGGCACGTCGTCCGGATTATCGGCATCCACAACGCCGGCCTCGTAATCGGGGTGCACGCCAACGGTGGCGTACAGGTTGTCATGCTGTTCGGCGAGCGCCAGCACTTCAGGAAACTTTTCCAGCGTGACGCTGATACAGAGGGCATGCCCCACCCCCGCCTTTTCCATATTGGCAAGGATTTCCGGCGTGCGTACCGCCAAGTCGGGGAAGTTGAGGTGGCAGTGGGAATCAATCAGTTGGGGCATGATTTGAGAACTTGAGCAGCATGTAATACGGGTCGAACGGTATTTTGTTCCTGTGTGAGCGGATAAACAAGCCTATGCAGCTTGCCTTATCGCTGTTGAGGCGCCACTGCCGCTAGGTAACGCCCCGCCATGTCTTCCAGCATGAGCTGGGCATTCAGGGGGTGATTCACGGTCGAGCGAATCTTGCTTACGTCAGCATAGCCACGTGCCAAGCGGCTGGGGCTGGCCTGCTTGGCCATGCTTTGCAGGGTGGGCGCGGCACTCGCGAAATAGCGTGGCGGTTCTCCCAGCTGCACGCGTTGCAAGTCATACAACCACTTCTGCAACGCATCCGTCAGGTGTTCAGCGCGCCATGCACCACTTTTGCCCGACAAGGTGCTCAGCCATTTGCCTGCCAAGGTGACCACATCGGTCTTGGCATCCGCAAAAGATTCCGCCGCTTGCGCATATTGGGTGTCGAGCCCGGCCGTTGCCCATTCGGCCGCCGCCAGTGGTGCCCCGCCGACCAAGGGCAGAAGTTTTTCTGCATTTTTTACGCCTTCGGACTTCAGCCAGGCGATGGCTTCCTCGTGCTTCGGCATGCCGAACACCACCTTGCGGCAGCGGCTTAACAGGGTTGGCAAGAGGCGCCGTATATTTGAAGAAACCAATATAAAATAAACATTTGGCGGCGGCTCTTCAAGCATCTTGAGAAGTGAGTTGGCAGCCGCAAGATTCATGGCTTCCGCCGGATGGATCAGCACAATCCGGGCGCCGCTACGGTGGCTGCCGACAAAAACAAAGTCTTCCAGTGCGCGCACCTGATCAATCTTAATCTGGGTGGAAGGCTTCTTGGTCTTGCTGCTTTTTTCTGCGCCCTCTTCTTCCTCGGTTTCTTCATCCAAGGTGAGCAGCCGAATATCGGGATGATTGCCGCTTGACAATAACTGACACGACGTGCAGTGACCGCAGGCAGACGTAGCCGTTCCCTTGCTGGCGCTTTCGCACAATAACCACGCCGCAAATTGCTCGGCAAACTGCACCTTGCCGACACCAGCAACGCCAGTGAAGAGCAGCCCGTGCGATAAGGAATCAAGTCGTTCCGTCAGGCTATTCCAGAGTGGAGTATTCCACTCATATATTTTATTAACAGAGACTTGCAATTTCTTTCTCAAGTAAATTATTGATCTCAACCACAGTCTGGCGCGCATCAATCACGCGAATTCTGTGAGGGAATTCAGTAGCGCGCGCTAGGTAGGCTGAACGGACGCGTTCGTGAAAGTCGAGCTTCTCCTGCTCGAAGCGATCAGGTGCTGTCCCCGTGCCATTGCGCCGTTCTTGCGCCTGCGCAACGGGGAGGTCAAAAATAAAGGTTAAGTCGGGCTGGACGGCATCACTACCGGTGCCCTGGACCCAGTTTTCCAGCTGTTGAAGCTTGGCAATCTCAAGGCCTCTGCCCCCGCCCTGATAGGCAAAGCTAGCATCCGTAAAGCGGTCTGATAACACCCAAGCGCCGCGTGCCAGCGCCGGCACAATGACCTGCGCCACATGCTCGCGCCGTGCCGCAAACATCAGTAGCGCCTCGGTTTCAAGGTGCATGGATTCGCTCAACAGCAGGCCGCGCAGCTTCTCGCCAAGCGGCGTACCACCGGGCTCGCGCGTCGAAACCACATCAATACCCTTGCTACGCAGATGCTCAACGGCCCACGCGTGCTGCGAGCTCTTGCCTGCGCCATCAATGCCTTCAAACGTGATGAACTTGCCTTTCAAATCAACCGCCTTTTTTCAGGATGTACTTGGCAACCGCCCGATTATGCTCGTCGAGGGTGCGGGAAAACTCACTGCTGCCATCCCCACGGGCAACAAAGAACAGCTTGTCGCTCTTGGGTGGATTTAGGGCTGCTTGTATCGCGGCAATCCCCGGCATGGCAATCGGGGTGGGCGGTAAGCCGGTACGCGTGTAGGTGTTGTATGGCGTATCCGTTGTCAGATCGGACTTGCGGATATTGCCGGCATAACGGTCGCCCATGCCGTAGATCACGGTCGGGTCGGTTTGAAGCAACATCCCCATACGTAGGCGATTAACGAAAACTGAGGCCACCATCGGTCTGTCGCTAGGTCGGCCAGTTTCCTTTTCGACGATGGACGCCATAATCAGTGCTTCGTAAGGCGACTTATATGGCAGTGACAGATCGCGGTTTTCCCATTCACGGGTAAAGCGGCTCTGCATGGCCTTGTAAGCGCGGCGCAGCACATCGACGTCGCTACTGTTTTTATTGAACAAATAGGTATCGGGCAGGAACATTCCTTCAGGGTGCACTTCTGTCGCGCCGATTCGCTGCAGCACTTCGGTATCGCTCAGGCCGGCTGTGTCATGCCGCAAATCAGGGTGCGCATCCAAGGCCGCGCGCAACTGGCGGAAGGTTTTGCCTTCAACCAAGAGCAACTCGCCTTGACTGACATCACCGCGCGTTAGCTTTTGCAGCAGCTGCCACGGGGTAATCCCCGCCTCTACTTCATAACTCCCTGCCTTGATGGCGGAAGCCTGTCGTAATGCGCGGGCAAACAGGTGAAACTGCCAGTCCTGAAAGCCCACACCAGCGGATTGCATGGCCGCCGAGGCTTTTTTGAGGCTCATGCCGGACTCAATGGTGAAGTCAAGCGGCGTAGTTTTAAGCTGAAGTGGCGTGGTGGCAAACCAGGCCAGCAGGCTTGCCGCCAGAATGGCCAGCAAAAAACACAGTATGAACAGGCGTTTGAGCAAGCGCATTTAGTGAGTGACCAAGTGTGAAGCGAATCTGTCGCCTGAGGACTTGAAAGGCGCGGTTTTGCAGCCAGCTATAATAGCCCAACCCCAACGCCGGTCCCGAAACAATGAATCAAGAATGGCATGATTTTCTCTCGCAGCAAGGATTTGCTGCTGACTTTGAGCACTGCGGCGATCTCGCGGCGGAAGCCACGGCGCCCACAACTATTACCCCCCTTGTCGATAGCGCCCTGATCCGCGCCACTGGCGAAGAAAATGCAGCCTTCCTGCATAACCTGATGACCAACGATGTCACGGGTATTGCTGCTGATGGAACGCGCTACGCTGGTTTTTGCACCCCCAAGGGGCGTTTGTTGGCCAGCTTCCTGATTTGGCATGAGGGGCCTGAGCTGTGGCTGCAACTGGCTGCCGACATTCAGCCTGCCATGCTGAAAAAGCTCTCGATGTACATTCTGCGCAGCAAAGCCAAACTGCACGATGGTTCCGATCGTGTGCTGATCGGGTTGGCAGGGCCGCAAGCCGCAGTGGCGCTGCAAGCACTTGGCATAAGCGCACCTGAGCTGAACAAAACAGCCACTGTTCCTGGCGGACAGGTCATTACGGTAGCTAAAGGTCGCTTCGAGTTGGCGCTCGATGTAGCGGCAGCGCAAGCCGCTTGGCCTGTACTCAAGCAGCATGCCGTGCCTGCAGGACTGAACACCTGGCGCCTCAAGGATATTGCCGATGGCATGCCGCGCATTGTTGCCGCGACGCAAGAACAGTTCATTCCGCAGATGGTCAATTTCGAGGTCGTCGGTGGCGTGAGTTTCAAAAAGGGCTGTTATCCCGGTCAGGAAATCGTGGCGCGCACCCAATACCTGGGCAAGATTAAGCGCCGCATGTATCGCGTCAGCGTCGATGCACTGACTGCGGCGGGTGCCGATTTGTACGCGCCCGAAACGGGAGAGCAAAGCTGCGGCAATGTGGTCATCGCGGCGCAAACGGGTACCACTACAAGTGAAGCACTGGTTGTACTGCAAGCCAGCACGGTCGACGCCGGTGAAGTGCATCTGAGTAGCCCTTCCGGCCCCCGCCTTAACTTCTTGCCCCTGCCCTACGCCAATAGCTGATGTGCCTGATCGTTCTGGGTTGGCAAACCGATACCGCCTATCCACTGGTGGTTGCGGCCAACCGGGACGAGTATTTTTCCCGTCCGACCGCCCCATTGGGCTGGTGGAGCGACAGCCCGGAAGTGCTCGCAGGTCGAGATCTACAGGATGGCGGAACGTGGCTGGGGATTACGCGCAATGGTCGCTTTGCGGCAATTACCAATTATCGCGCCCCATCCCGCATAAAGCCCGCCGCCCCTTCGCGAGGGCAATTGGTGGCAGACTTTTTGCGCGGCACAGAGCGTCCTGGCGAGTATTTGCAATGCATCGAGCGTAGCGCTCAGGCCTGTAATGGCTTCAATCTGCTGGTGGCAGATACCCGCGAGCTATGGTGGCACAGCAATGTCAGCGGTGAAACTCGCCAGCTCGCCCCCGGCATTCACGCCGTGTCTAACCATCTGCTGGATACCCCCTGGCCTAAGCTACTTGCCGCAAAAGACGTATTTGCAACGGCATTCAACGCGCCGACGCAGCTCTTTGCCTTGTTACAGGATGATCAACAACATCCGGACGAAGTGCTACCCAGCACTGGCGTTAGCTTAGCGCGGGAGCGCGAACTGTCGGCCATCTTTGTAAAAACGCCCGGCTATGGCACACGTAGTTCTGCTGTAGTGCGCCGCTCTGTCAGCGGCAAGCTCGACTTCGCAGAACAGACCTGGGCTGAGGGCGGCCTGCCGGATGGGCCACAACGTCAATTCACTTTGGATTGACGCTTGTAGATGACGTTTTAACTGCGATGCCAGACCAAGCAGCGATTATTAGCGGGCATTGCGCAATCCTCAATCAACGCAAAGCCGATGCGCTTTGCCAGCACATCGACAGCCTCAAAATCACGTATCCCGCGCTTGGGGTTGTCCGCCCTGAGTGCCGCATCGAAAGCGGCATTGCTCTCACTGCTGAAGCGCCCGTTGTAATTAAACGGGCCATAAATAGCCAAAACTGCATTGGGTTCAAGCATTGTGGGTAATTGGGCAAAGAAGCGCTCCACCTCCGACCACCCCATGATGTGCAAGGTATTCGCGCTGAAGACGGCATCGAAGTGCGTTGCTGGGGCCGCCCATTCATCATTCACGTCAAGCGTCAGAGGCGCTGGCGTATTTGGTAGACCGGCTTCAGCCAGCCATTGCTCTATACCCGGCAGATAGTCCGCCCGATCTGCGCTTTGCCACATCAAATGGGGCATGGCTGCTGCGAAATGTACCGCGTGCTGGCCGGTGCCGCTACCGACTTCGAGCACGCGCTGCCGATCTTCAAAATGCGTCTTCAGCACCGCCAAAATGGGGTCACGATTGCGCTCACACGCCGCTGAAAAAGGCTTATGCACAAAGGCTTGCATGGGGTGTTATCGCGAAACCGGCGTCAAAGGCTGCGGATCATGCGCACGTGGGGAATCCCGGCTTCCATAAATTCCGCACCGACAGCAGTAAAGCCGTAGCGGCTATAAAAGTGGCTCGCATGGGTTTGTGCATGCAGTTCAAGTTGAGTTTTGCGTGATGCCTTAGCCAGTTGCAGCAGGCGCTCAAGCAGTGCACTCCCTACTTCATGGCTGCGCCATTCAGGTAGTACGGACATACGGCCGATATGGCCATCGGGCAACAAGCGCCCTGTGCCAATTGGCAAGCCAGCCGCATTGCGGGCGATCACATGGCGGCTGGGCGCATCGTAGCCATCCCACTCCATCTCTTCCGGCACGTGCTGTTCGCGGACAAACACAGCTTCACGGATTGGGCGCGCTGCCGCCTGCAACTCACTCCAATTGTTATCCTCAATCGAGAACTCAACAATGCTCACCGGGGTGTAAACCGGGACCAGATCAAACAGCTCGATGACATCCTCATTGCGCATGCGCACACAGCCATGCGAGGCGGGCACCCCCATGGGCATACTGTCCGGGCAACCGTGAATGTAAATGTAACGGCGCATGGTATCGACCTCTCCGAGGCGGTTGATGCCACGTTCGGTGCCAGAGAGCCACAAAATGCGGCTGAGAATCCAGTCGCGTTTGGGATCATCAATCTCGGGTGTCCAGATTTGGCCATTCGGGCGTCGACCTTTGAACACCGTATAGGGTGGCATGTCACCACCAATCTTGGCTCGGATGATGTGCCGGCCCGTTGGTGTACATTCGCTACCAAACATTTCTCCCGCCCCATTTTGGGCCGTCGAGACTGCATAACGGCGCACCAACAAGCCATCAGCAGCAATCAATTCAAGGGTTTGGGACGGTAGGCTGATACGAATATGCATGCGCTTTCGCTCGCTCAGGCGCTCGCCGTCTTGTTGCGACGGGCGGCAAAAAACGATGACAACAAGCTGCCACACTCACCTGCCATCAGGCCGCCCTCGATGCTGGCATGGTGGTTAAGGCGCGCTTCGGTATATAGATTGATCACACTGCCGGCCACGCCGGTTTTGGGGTCTGTCGCGCCAAAGACGACGCGACCAATGCGCGCATGCATGATGGCGCCGCTACACATGGCGCAAGGCTCGAGGGTCACATAGAGCGTGCAGCCAGGTAGCCGGTAATTGCCGAGCCGCTGAGCTGCGTCACGCAAGGCCATGACTTCTGCATGGGCGGTGGGGTCATGTTTGCCGATAGGCTGGTTATAGCCCCGTCCTACAATCTCTCCATCCTTGACGACAACAGCGCCCACCGGCACTTCGCCCAGACTGCCTGCGGTCCGCGCAAGGTCTAGGGCGATGCTCATGAAGTCGATATCTGAGGTTGATGGCATAGGATGCTTAAGAGCGGTAAGGATTCTTCTGCGATAGCGCTTAGAGACACATACGCTGATTATTACCTATTCCATCAGGTAATGAATTGGTGTTTGTGCTTAAGTGTTTCTATGATTGGTCTTGCAATCTTGAACAGTTACAAGAAAAAAGCCCCGCGGGCGCGGGGCTTTTTTGGAAGGACAAAACTTTCGCTTAGGCGGCTTTTGCTTCCACAGCGACGTCTGCATCCTCTACTGAGCTGCGAATCAAGTAGTCAAATGCAGCCAGTGCAGCCTTTGAGCCCTCGCCCATCGAGATGATGATCTGCTTGTAGGGCACCGTTGTTACATCCCCTGCCGCAAACACACCAGGTACCGAAGTTTGGCCCTTGGCATCGATTTCGATTTCACCAAACTTGCTCAGATTGACAGTTCCTTTGATGAAATCGGAGTTCGGCAGTAGACCGATCTGCACGAACACGCCATCAAGCTCAACCTTGTGCTCAGTGCCTGTGGCGCGATCCTTATACACCAGACCATTTACCTTGCCATCAGCCCCCGTGACTTCCGTGGTCTGCGCATTCTTGATGACCTTGACGTTGGACAGGCTGTAAAGCTTCTTCTGCAGCACGGCATCGGCCTTCAAGTCCGGTGCAAAC
>CAZCLF010000040.1:0-13570 GCA_964499485.1 uncultured Rhodocyclaceae bacterium
TGGGCTTGTTTAGCAGTTCGACCAAAGAAGTTCCGGTCGCGGCGTCCATGCCGCAGCACTTAGCCATCATCATGGATGGTAATGGTCGTTGGGCAAAAAAACGTTTCATGCCACGTGTTGCAGGGCATGTGCGGGGCGTTGAGGCCGTGCGCGGTGCGGTGGCTGCCTGCATTGAGCGCGGCATCCCTTATCTGACGCTGTTTGCTTTTAGTTCAGAAAACTGGCGTCGTCCTGCGGACGAAGTCAGTTTTCTGATGAAGCTCTTCGTCAAGTCATTGCAAGATGAGGCGGAGCGGCTCAACAGTGCGGGCGTGCGATTGCGCATTGTGGGTGATCTTGAGCGCTTCGATAGTGATCTGCGTCAGGCGATCGCTGCTGCAGAGGCGCTGACCGCGAGCAATACCACCTTGACACTGACGGTGGCTGCCAATTACGGCGGACGGTGGGATATCACGCAGGCTATGAATCGACTCGCGCTTGAGTCCCCTGATAAAGCCGGGCATTACACCGAGGCGGATCTTGCCGCCTATTCGGTCATGGCGCATGCACCTGAACCCGACTTGTTCATTCGCACGGGTGGGGAGCAGCGCATCAGCAATTTCTTGCTATGGCAGCTCGCTTATACCGAACTGTACTTCACGGATCTGTTGTGGCCCGAGTTTGATGCGGCTGCGCTAGACAAAGCAATTGCCTCATTCCAAACCCGTGAGCGACGCTTCGGGCGTACCAGTGAGCAGCTCAGTACGGTATCGAACGACAAACAGGTGCAGCAGCAAGATGCTTAAGACAAGAGTAATCACTGCGATTTATTTGCTTGTTGGATTCATCGGTGTACTGTTCTTCGCACCTGACTGGGTCGCTAGCTTCGTGTTCGCTGCTGTTGCCGCATTGGCCGCATGGGAGTGGGGCGGTTTTATGCAGGTAGAGCCACGCTATCGCGTTGTTTATGCTTGGGCAACCTTGGTGCTGGCCGAGTACCTGACGTTGGCCGGTCTGACGGTTGATGTTCTCCCCTATCTTTGCGTAGTGGCAATGTTGTTCTGGCTCTTGATTGTGCCTCTGTGGTTTGTACGGCGCTGGCCATTGCCAGCTGGCGTAGCTGGCTATCTCTTGGGATGGCTCGTTGTCCTGCCGACATGGGTTGCCTTGCTCGACTTGTATCGTCGCGATCCATGGCTATTGCTCGCTGCAATGGCGCTGGTATGGATTGCAGATATTGCGGCCTATTTTGTAGGGCGTACGCTGGGTAGGCATAAGTTGGCACCGACAATTAGCCCTGGTAAAACGCGTGAAGGGGCCATGGGCGCGTGTGTTGCTGTGCTTGTCTATGGCTTCACCCTCGCATTGCGCCAATGGCCGGGCGCAGAACCTGCACGCTTGTTGACCATCGCTGTGACTTTGTTGCTTCTGACTGTGCTGAGCATCAGCGGTGATCTATTCGAGTCTATGCTTAAGCGACAAGCTGGTATCAAGGACAGCAGCAATCTGTTGCCTGGTCATGGTGGCGTATTGGATCGTATTGATAGCCAAACCTCGACTTTGCCCTTGGTAGCCCTGTACTTTTATTGGATGGTGGCATGAAGCTGATCACCATACTGGGGGCCACGGGTTCTATCGGGGTCAATACCCTAGATGTGATTGCGCGTCATCCGGACCACTATCGCGTACTGGCACTGTCTGGCCATACGCGTCTCGACCTGTTGGCGGCACAGTGTCTGGCACACCAGCCTCGTTATGCCGTCGTTGGCACTGCAGAAGCTGCAGCAACGCTGAAAGCCAAGCTTTCGGGTCAAACCACTGAAGTGCTCCACGGGCCAGAAGCGCTGGCGCAGATTGCTGCCTTGCCAGAGGTTGATACCGTGATGGCTGCCATTGTTGGCGCAGCAGGCCTTCAGCCCGCATTGGCTGCTGTGCGCGCAGGTAAGCGAGTACTGCTGGCGAATAAGGAAGCGTTGGTTATGGCTGGCGAGCTCTTCATGCATGAAGTGCAAGCGAGCGGGGCGATATTGCTGCCTGTCGATAGCGAGCATAACGCCATCTACCAATCCCTACCAGCCGGTTATGCCGGTAATCTTGCCGATGTTGGTGTTGCTAAGCTGCTGCTCACCGCATCAGGTGGCCCTTTCCGTACTTTGCCGCTTGAGGCGCTAGAGTTCGTCACGCCTGAACAAGCGTGTGCGCACCCGAACTGGGTCATGGGAAAGAAGATCTCTGTTGATTCAGCCACCATGATGAATAAGGGGCTCGAGGTCATCGAGGCGCGTTGGTTATTCAATGCTACGGCTCAGCAGATTGAAGTCGTGATTCATCCGCAAAGCGTGATTCACTCTTTGGTGCAATATGTGGATGGCTCTGTGCTCGCGCAGTTGGGCAATCCCGATATGCGAACCCCGATTGCGCATGCGTTGGCGTATCCTGAGCGAATTACGGCGGGTGTCGCACCGTTGGACCTCTTTGCCATTGGCCGTTTGGACTTTCATGCGCCTGACCAAGCACGTTTCCCTTGCTTAGGCTTGGCTTACCAAGCGTTGGTGCAGGGAGGTAACGCCCCTGCAGTTCTCAATGCGGCAAACGAAATTGCAGTCGCGTCTTTCTTAGAAGGTCGCTTGCCTTATCGGCGTATTGCTGATGTGATTGCAGCAACGCTCGACACGATTGCACCGACTGTTGCGGATGATTTAAATGCGGTCATGCTGGCCGATGCGCTTGCTCGTGATACGGCGAGCACAATTATCGGGCACTGGGGATCCTGATGTTTAATGCACCACTGACATATCTGCTCGCGTTTGTGGTTGCCCTTGGCCTGTTGGTTGTCGTGCACGAGTTCGGCCACTACATTGTGGCCCGCATGTGTGGGGTGAAGGTACTGCGCTTTGCCGTCGGCTTTGGCAAAGTTCTGTGGAGTCGTCGTTATGGCGAGGATCAGACCGAGTGGGCAATCTGCAGTATTCCGCTAGGTGGCTACGTCAAAATGCTGGACGAACGAGAAGGGCCGGTGCCACCTGCTGATTTGCCGCGTGCATTCACTCAGCAAAGCCTCGGCAAACGCAGTCTGATTGTGTTGGCTGGACCTGTGGCCAATCTGCTGCTGGCGATCCTGCTCTACTGCGGATTGTTCATGCATGGGGTTGAGGAGTTGCGTCCAATTTTGGGCGCCCCTGTAACTGATTCAGCAGCTGCTCGCGCCAATGTTCAACGCGGTGATTTGGTCACAGCGGTCAATGGATATGAAATCGCCAGTTGGGAAGAGTTACGTTGGGCGATTCTGCGCGATATTGCAGATGGTCGTGAAACGCAACTTCAGATCCGTGGGGTGGATGGTGCTGATGCCCTGCTTTTGCTCGCTACCCATGAACTCGATATTGATAGTTTAGATCGTGATCCGATACATCTACTGGGTTTGACTCTTGAGCCGCCGCGTTTACCGGCGATTGTTGGACGTGTTATGCCAGATACCCCAGCTGAACGCGCAGATTTGCGTGTTGGCGATCAGGTCACCGCAATTGATGGGCGCCCAATTACGCTATGGAGCGAGGTTGCGCAGATTGCCAGACAATCTCCGGGGAGGTCTCTGCAACTGTCGATCAAGCGGGGTGACATGAGTTTAGACGTTACTCTGGTCCCCGCCTTAGTAGAGGAAAACGGGCGTAGTTTTGGCCGTATTGGGTTTTCTCCTCAGGATGATCCCGCTTTGCGAGAAGCCATGTTCAGTACGGTGAGTTATGCACCGGCGACTGCAATTGCTAAGGCAGTAAACCAGACGTGGGAAACATCAGTATTCACATTGCGCATGATTGGGCGCATGCTGGTGGGGGATCTGTCCCTCAAAAACCTTTCCGGTCCAGTCACAATTGCAGACTATGCGGGACAGTCTATACAGCTTGGAATGACCTATTACATCAAGTTTTTGGCTCTCATCAGCATCAGTATCGGGGTACTCAATCTGTTACCAATTCCGGTACTGGATGGGGGGCATTTGATGTATTATTTGGCCGAATTTATGCGTGGAAAGCCTTTGCCAGAGAGCGTTTTTGCTTTTGGCCAGCGCATCGGCCTAGCGCTCCTGCTGCTCATGATGAGCGTGGCGCTTTTTAATGATCTGAATCGACAGTTTTTCGGCTGAATCAATGAAAAAATCTCTGCTTGGCAGCCTGGTTTCAGTCGCACTGGCTGCCATGGTCACCACCGGTGCAGCGCATGCCATCGAGCCTTTCGTCGTCAAGGACATCCGAGTAGAGGGTGTTCAGCGTACTGAAGCGGGCACGGTGTTTGGCTATCTGCCAGTCAAGGTTGGCGAGACCATGGATGATGAAAAAGCCTCGCAAGCAGTTAAAGCACTGTTTGCGACTGGTTTTTTCAAAGACGTACGTCTTGAGGTCGAGGGCGACGTTCTTGTTGTGGTGATTGAAGAGCGGCCAGCGATTGCTTCTGTCGATTTTGTCGGCATGAAGGCTTTCGAAAAGGATCAGATCAAAAAGAGTCTGCGTGATGTTGGCTTGGCCGAATCGAGGATCTTTGACCGATCAATTGTCGAGCGTGCAGAACAGGAGCTGAAGCGCCAATATCTGACGCGTGGTTACTATGCCGCCAATATCAAGGTCACAACGACGCCTCTGGAGCGTAACCGAATTGGCATCAACTTCAATGTTGATGAGGGGCAGATCACCAAGATTCGTCAGATCAATATTATTGGCAATACTATTTTCAGCGAAAAAGAACTGAAAAAGGTTTTCAGCCTGACGACGCCGAACTGGCTAACGTGGTACACCAAGAACGATCAGTATTCGAAGCAGAAGCTATCAGGTGATCTCGAAAATCTTCGCTCTTATTACCTGAACCGCGGCTACCTCGAGTTTGCCGTTGATTCTACGCAGATCACGATTTCGCCCGACAAGAAGGATATTTACATCACAGTAAATATCACTGAAGGGGAAAAGTACTCAGTATCTAGCGTCAAGCTGGCAGGTGAGTTGCTATTGCCGGAAGATGAGCTGAAGAAGCTGGTCAAGGTCAAGCCGGGTGAGGTTTACTCGCGCGAGTTGATGACCGAAACAACTAAGGCAATTTCTGATCGACTTGGGAATGATGGTTATGCTTTCGCCAACGTCAATGCAGCGCCTGAGTTGAATAAGGAAAAACGCGAAGTCGCTTTCACGATCTTTGTCGATCCCGGTCGCCGTGTCTACGTGCGTAACATCAATGTGACGGGTAATACCCGTACTCGTGACGAAGTTGTGCGTCGCGAACTGCGTCAAATGGAGGGCGCATGGTACGACGGCGACCGCATCAATCAATCACGTAATCGCGTTGACCGTTTGGGTTACTTTGATGCTGTCACCGTTGAAACTCCGGTTGTGCCGGGCGCTAGCGATCAGGTTGATTTGAACGTGAATGTGAAGGAAAAGTCAACCGGCTTCGTGATGCTCGGTGCGGGTTTCTCGAGTGCAGAAAAGCTTTCGCTGTCAGGTTCTGTGACGCAGCAAAATCTGTTTGGTAGTGGTAAGACTGTCTCAGTAGCAGTCAATACCAGCAAGATCAACACTGTGTATTCCTTGTCATACACGAACCCTTACTACACCGTCGATGGGGTTTCTGCTGGCTTTGATGTTTACCATCGGAAGATCAATACCAATACGTTAGCTACCGTTGCGCGATATCAAACCAGTTCATTTGGGGCTGGTCTGCGTATGGGCCTGCCAATTTCAGATAATGATTACTTGAGCTTTGGTTTGGCAGTTGATTCAACTGAGCTCAGTGTGAATTCAAGCAGCCCACAGCGCTACATTGACTACGTTAGCCGTAACGGTAGTTCGTATTCGTCGCTTACTCCGACAGTGAATTGGTCACGTAACACTGTTGATAGTCGTCTTTATCCGACCTCGGGTACTATCGCTCGAGTGTCCGGTGAGCTAGGGGTTCCGCCAGGCAGTCTTACTTATTACAAAGCAACAGCACAGCATCAACGCTACTGGCCGCTGAGTCGAACGTTCACCTTGTATACCAATGCTGAGTTGGGAGTTGCCGATAGCCTGGGTGACAAAGAGCTGCCGTTCTTTAAGAACTTCTATGCCGGCGGTATTGGTTCAGTACGCGGTTACGACACAAGCTCACTGGGTCCTGTTGCTTTGGACTCCACAACAGGTACTTTATATAGACTCGGTGGTACTCGGCGTATGATTGGTAACGTTGAGATGCTTTTCCCAATGCCTGGTTCGGGTCTCGACAAATCAGTGCGCCTTGGCACATTCTTCGATGTGGGCCAAGTCTGGGGTGCCGATGAGAAAATCAAGCTGGGCGATATGCGTATGAGTACCGGTCTTTCTGTTCTCTGGAGTTCACCGATGGGCCCATTGAAATTCAGCTTGGGTATGCCGTTGAACAAGCAAGAGGGTGACAAAGTGCAGCGCTTGCAATTCACGTTTGGTCAGGTCTTTTAAGGGTAGAGGGGGCGATCTTGTTTAAATCAAAAAACCTAATTCTGGTTGCATTGGCATCGACACTGTCCCTGCTCGCACCTGCCGTCTATGCAGAAAGTAAGATTGGCTTCATCAATCTCCAACGCGTGTCTAATGAGGCACCACAGGCTGTGCGCGCGATGAAGAAAATCAAGTCGGAATTTGATAAGCGCGATCAGGATTTGCAAAAGCTTGCTAAGCAGTTGCAGACCATGCAAGAAAAGATGGAGAAAGACGGACTGACGATGTCGGAATCCGAGCGTCGAGTACGTGAGCGCGAATTTGGCGATATGAATCGTGAGCTCCAACGCAAGCAGCGCGAGTTCCGTGAAGATTTGAGCGTTCGTCAAAATGAGGAGCTTGCCTCCCTGTACGAAAGCGTCAACAAGGTCATCAAGAAAATTGCCGAGACTGAGAAGTACGATCTGATCGTGCAAGAGGCTGTGTATTTCAGCCCAGGCATCGACATCACGTCAAAGGTCATCAAGGCACTGAGTGATGGTGCTGCTGCGCCGGCTGCAACGCCAGCCACGAAGTAATTAACTGGGGTGGAAGAGTGTGGCTATCAGGCTTGATGAAATTGTTGAACGCCTTGGTGGAGAGCTTCGCGGCGACGGTGACCAGCTAATCTCCCGTATTGCTACGCTCGAGGCGGCTAAGACAGGCGAGATTGCTTTTCTCGCCAATCCCAAATACCAGTCGCAACTCAGTACCACGCAGGCCTCAGCCGTCATCCTTGCGCCGGCTCAGGCAGAGTATTGTCCGGTTGCTGCGATTGTTCATCCGGATCCCTATCTCTACTTTGCCCGTTTGGCCCAATGGTTGAGCCCGATTCCACCGGCGCCTGCAGGTATTCACCCCAGTGCCACCGTGATGACAGAGCTGCCCGTGAGTGTGAGCGTGGGAGCAGGTGCTTATGTAGGCGCTAATGTGCGCGTCGGTGCGAATACGATCATCGGTGCCAATGCGGTGGTTGGTTCTGGGGTCACTATTGGTTCGGACTGCCGCCTTTATCCACATTCGACGATCTATTACGGCTGTCGGTTGGGATCGCGGGTCATTGTCCATGCCTCTGCCGTAGTCGGTTCGGATGGTTTTGGTTTTGCGCGCGAAAAAGATGGTGCATGGGTCAAGATTCCGCAGACCGGTATTGTCATCGTAGGTGATGATGTTGAGATCGGTGCAGGTACGACCATTGATCGTGGTGCTTTGGCAGATACGGTTATCGAGAATGGCGTTAAGCTCGATAACCAAATTCAGATTGCGCACAATGTGCGAATCGGTGCTCACAGTGCGCTCGCAGGTTGCGTCGGCATTGCCGGTAGCACGACACTTGGTAGTCGGTGCACTGTAGGTGGTGGGGCCATCATTCTTGGACATCTCACCCTTGCGGATGATGTGAACGTCTCTGCTGGTACCTTGGTTGGCAAGAGCATTTCTGAGCGTGGTACATATACAGGCATGGTTCCATTCTTGGAACATGGCGATTGGTTAAAGAATTTTGCGCGTTTGCGTCATTTAGACGCAATGGCAGATAGGATTCGCGCCCTTGAAGCGCGGTTGAATGAACTGGAGAATAAGAAATGAGCGAGGCGAATATCGCCCCCGAGAGCATGGATATCCATGCTGTCCTGAAGTGTCTGCCACACCGTTACCCCTTCCTGATGATCGACCGTGTGACCGAGGTTGTCCCTGGTTCGCATATTTCGGCACTCAAGAATGTCAGCATGAATGAGCCGTTCTTTCCCGGCCACTACCCGCATCATCCCGTCATGCCAGGTGTGCTGATTGTTGAGGCGATGGCCCAAGCAGCGGCAATTCTTTCGTTCAAGACGCTGGGCGATCAGGCTAACGATGACTCAGTCTATTACTTTGTTGGCATTGATGAGGCGCGTTTCAAGCGCCCGGTCACCCCTGGCGATCAACTGGTCCTAGAAGCCAAGCTTGAGTTCAGCAAGCGGGGCCTGTGGAAGTTCTCCTGTAGCGCCAAGGTGGATGGCCAGGTGGCGGCTGAAGCCAAGATCATGTGCACGATGCGGATGTTGGGCGAATGACGCGTATCCATCCGACAGCGATTGTCGATCCCAAGGCCAAGATTGCAGATGACGTTGAGATCGGAGCCTATAGCCTGATCGGTCCGAACGTCGAAATCGGTTCAGGTACAGTTATCGGCCCACATGTGGTGGTGGATGGCCATACTCGGATTGGTGCGCAGAATCGTATTTTCCAGTTTTGCTCAATTGGCGCAGAGCCGCAGGACAAGAAGTATGCTGGTGAGCCCACCCGTCTTGAGATCGGTGATCGCAATACCATCCGTGAGTCATGTACGTTTAATCTGGGTACGATCCAAGACGCCGGTGTGACTCGCGTAGGCAATGACAACTGGATCATGGCATATGTGCATGTCGCGCACGACTGTCAGGTTGGCAACAATGTGATTTTTGCTAACAGTGTGCAACTGGCTGGCCATGTGCATGTAGGTGACTTTGTCATTCTGGGTGGTTTGTCAGGCGTTCATCAATTTGTGCGTATTGGTGCGCACAGCATGGCGGGCATGACAACCAGTTTGTCGCAGGATTTGCCGCCGTATGTCATGGCGTCGGGCAACCCAGCCACAACTCACGGTATCAATAGCGAAGGCTTGAAGCGTCGTGGTTTTTCTCCGGAAGCGATTGCTGCGCTTCGACGTGCCTACAAGACGCTTTATAAGTCAGGCCTGCGCCTCGAAGAAGCCCGCCAAGCCTTGACTGAAGAGCTGGGGACTCACCCCGAGTTAAAGCCGCTGGTTGATTTTATTTCCGTCACCGGACGCGGCATCGTCCGCTAAGGCTGCTGAAACATGTCTGTTCGCATCGCGATGGTGGCAGGCGAGGCCTCTGGTGATTTGCTGGCGGCCCATCTGATTCAAGCTCTGCGTGTGCATTTGCCTGATGCTGAGTTCTATGGCATTGGTGGACCACGCATGGAGGCTGCCGGTTTCAAATCACTCTGGCCCGCCGAAAAACTAGCGGTACGTGGGTATGCCGAAGTCCTCCGTCACTACAGAGAAATCGCAGGCATTCGCCGTAATTTGCTTGAGCATGTGCTCAAGGATCGGCCGGATGCATTCATTGGCGTGGATGCACCTGACTTTAATCTGTGGCTTGAAGAGCGGATTAAGTCAGCTGGCATACCTGCCATTCATTTCGTCAGCCCCTCAATTTGGGCATGGCGAGGTGAGCGTATCCACAAGATCAAAAAAGCCGTGTCGCGCATGCTGGCACTGTTTCCGTTTGAGCCCGAGTTGTACGAGCGCGAAAACATACCGGTTAGTTATGTGGGCCACCCCTTTGCTGACGTAATTCCGGTGCAGCCCGATCGTGCAGCGGCATTGGAGCGTCTGGGGCTGGATGAGAAGGGTCTATACATCGCTTTACTGCCTGGTAGCCGCCAATCTGAGGTGGATTACATGGCGGAAACGTTTATCGAGACAGGCAAGGTCCTGCTGCAGCGCTTTCCTCAAGCACAGCTATTAGTGCCGTTGATTACCCGTGAAACGCGTGATCGTTTTGAGCTTGCCTTGTGGAAGTGCGGTGCCCAGAACATGTCTTTCAAAATGCTTTTTGGTCACGCACGCGATGCATTAATGGTGGCCGATGGCGCTTTGGTGGCGAGTGGTACAGCAACGCTTGAAGCGGCGCTTATCAAAACACCCATGGTGATCACCTACAAGATGTCGCCTTGGTCGTGGCGCCTGATGAAGAACAAGGCCTATCAACCGTGGATTGGCTTGCCAAATATTCTTGCCGGAGAATTTGTCGTGCCGGAGTTCCTGCAGGATGAAGCGACTCCAGAAAATTTGGGCCAAGCATTGGGAAATCTGATCGTCGATAAGGTTGCCCGTAAACGCATCATTGATGTTTTCCAGCGTATTCATTTGACGTTGCGTCAGGGCACGGCCGAGCGCGCTGCTGCTGCTATCCTTCCGCATTTGAACCGTCCTGCCGTATGAAGATCGCCGGCATCGATGAAGCCGGCAGGGGCCCTCTGGCCGGTAGTGTGGTTGCTGCTGCAGTTATTCTTGATCCGGCCCATCCGATCGCTGGCCTGAACGACTCCAAAAAACTCAGCGAAAAAGCGCGCGATCGTCTCGCGCCATTGATTCGTGAGCAAGCCTTGGCGTGGGCGGTCGCTGAAGCCACTGTTGCCGAAATCGACGAGATTAATATTCTGCAAGCCAGCTTATTAGCAATGCGTCGGGCAGTCGAAGCATTGGCGATTCAACCTGATGCGATTGAGGTGGATGGGCTGCATTGTCCGACCGTATTGATGCCTGCCACCGCGATCGTACAGGGTGACAGTAAAGTCGCTGCCATTGCCGCCGCATCGATATTGGCTAAGACTGTGCGTGATGCGCAAATGCTGGATATGCATCAACGCTATCCGATGTACGGATTCGATAAGCACAAAGGCTACCCGACCGCTGCGCACCTTGCCGCCTTACGCGAGCATGGTGTCGTGATCGAGATCTATCGCAGCAGCTATGCGCCTGTGAGACGATTACTTGAGGGGGCAGGGCAGTGAAACAGATCAGCTCACGCGATAATCCGACCTTCAAAAGCCTGCATCAGTTGGTGGAAAATGCGCGCGAACAACGCCAACGCAAACAAACCTTGATTGATGGCATTCACCTGTTGGAAGTGTATTGCCAACACAATGGTCAGCCTGATGTCCTGCTCTTGGCTGAGTCTGCCACGGCTAATCTTGAAGTCATGCAGCTTGCGCAGCGTTTTTCAGATACGGAAATCCTGTGTTTGCGAGACAGCCTTTTCCGTGAGCTGAGTGGGGTTGCCGCACCGACAGGCATTGCCGCAGTTATTCCTATTCCCGACGCTAACGACTCATTGCCGACCCAAACCTGCGTAATGCTGGATGCAGTTCAAGATGCAGGTAATGTTGGATCTATCCTCAGAACGGCTGCCGCTGCAGGTGTCAATGATGTGCTTCTCGGTCCAGGCTGTGCTGGCGCATGGACGCCACGCGTATTACGCGCAGCGCAAGGGGCCCACTTTTCGCTGAACATCTGCGAGCAGGTCGATCTACAGGCTATGCTGAAACAGCTGCCTATGCCCGCGGTGGCAACGGTGGTTGATGTCGAAACCTCGGTCTATCAGCTCGACCTCAAGCGTCCAATCGCATGGTTATTCGGCAATGAAGGAGCAGGTCTAGCGCCGGAGGTAAGCGCTTTAGCAGCCTTACGTGCGACGATCCCGCTGGCCGCAAGCACAGAGTCGCTTAACGTCGCGGCAGCTGCTGCAATCTGTCTGTTTGAAGGGCTACGTCAGCGCAGTTGATGCGCCTCTGGCTTTACGTTAGTCTGATTCAATCCACAACGCAGGAGGCAGTATGCAGATTGAATGGTGGTACTGGGTCATCGCGGGTATAGCCTTACTGCTTTCTGAGTTAGCCATTCCTATTTTTGTGCTGGTCTGGTTCGGCCTCAGTGCTGTCTCAGTTGGAGTGCTACTCGCGCTTTTGCCTAGCCTCAGCCTGACGGTTCAACTCAGCATCTGGCTGTTGCTCTCGATTGCACTGGTTGTGCTCTGGTTTCGGGTGTTTAAAGTCAATCAGCACAAAACTCATATCGGTATGGCCGATGCCAATCTCATTGGAGAAATCGGTCTACTCTCGCATGCGGTTGCACCGTTCCAAAAAGGTAAGGTACGTTTTCAGAAGCCCATACTCGGCAGTGAAATCTGGCCTTGCATTGCGGATGAAGCGATCGCAGCTGGCGAACGCGTGCGAATTGCTCAGATTGAAGGCAGCATGCTCAAGGTAGAGAAGGTCTGAGTTCAAACCGCTTTTGTGACGCCAATCAACATTTAAGGAGAAAGTAATGGGAGATGGATTCGTCATCATCATTGCACTGCTGATCTTTGCCATCGTTACACTGGCCAAAGGCATACGCATTGTTCCGCAAGGCGAGGAGTGGATCGTCGAGCGACTGGGTAAGTATCACAGCACCTTGCATCCAGGCCTGACAGTCATCATTCCTTACCTTGATCGCGTGGCATACAAACTGGTCACCAAGGACATCATTCTTGATGTGCAAGAGCAGGAGGTGATCACCCGCGACAACGCTGTCATCCTGACGAATGCGATTGCTTTCATTAAGGTGACCGACCCCATCAAGGCTGTCTACGGCGTCGTCGATTTCTCCGAAGCGATTCGCAATCTGATTATGACCACTTTGCGTTCGATCATCGGTGAAATGGATCTTGATGCCGCATTGTCGAGCCGTGACAAGATCAAAGCCCGTTTGCGTGAAAGCATCGCCGATGAGGCGGTTGATTGGGGACTGACGGTGAAATCGGTTGAGATTCAGGACATCAATCCTTCGGAGTCCATGCAGAAGGCAATGGAGGCGCAAGCCTCGGCCGAGCGTGAGCGCAAAGCCATGGTAACTAAGGCTGAGGGCACGAAGCAATCCGCCATTTTGCAAGCTGAAGCGCGCTTGGAGTCTGCCCGCCGTGATGCAGAGGCGCAAGTGACATTGGCCGAAGCCAGCGCTGAAGGAATCCGTCGTGTGACATCCGCACTCGGTGGGACGGATGCCTCTATGCGCTATCTTCTCGGCGAAAAATACTTGGCGGCATTGAACGGCTTGGCGATTTCTGAAAATGCCAAGACAGTCGTTCTGCCAACGGATATTCAGGACGCAGTGCGTGGCTTGTTTGCACGCGGTAAAGGTGGTATTGAGTAAGCAAACCTAGACGTGATTCTGGTACGTTTTTTTGTGGTCAGTCTTGACACAAAAACAAAACCGCCTATAATGCACACCTGTTCTGCGGGAGTAGCTCAGTTGGTAGAGCGATACCTTGCCAAGGTATAGGTCGAGAGTTCGAGACTCTTCTCCCGCTCCAGAATTCCACTAAAAGGGAAAGCTCAAGGGTAACCGGAAGCTTTCCCTTTTTAGTCAGTAGCAATTAAGTATGTAGGGCGCGGTAGCAAAGCGGTTATGCACCGGATTGCAAATCCGTGTAGGTCGGTTCGACTCCGGCCCGCGCCTCCAAGTTTTAAAGCGGGAGTAGCTCAGTTGGTAGAGCGATACCTTGCCAAGGTATAGGTCGAGAGTT
>CAZCLF010000041.1:0-13476 GCA_964499485.1 uncultured Rhodocyclaceae bacterium
CGATCCACATCGTCACCTTTGGCGGTCAACATGATGATGGGAATATCATTGCCGGCACCACGGAGACGGCGGCAGATCGCCAGCCCATCCTCGCCTGGCATCATGAGGTCCAGCACAAGCAGATCATAGAGCTCGCGGCTCAGCAGCTTGTCCATGGCACTTGCGCCATCGACGCTGCGAGCAGCAAACCCTTGCTCATTGAGGTATCGCTCAAGTTGCTGACGCAGGCGTAGATCGTCATCAACGACGAGAATTTTTTGGCGTTGTTCGGTATTCATCGTGCAAATTCCCATTGGTTCAGTATGGCATTGCAGTGAATCGTAGCGAGAACAAGCATGAAGGCCCAGCCCGCATTACAAATCATTACAAACCACGGCCCATTGCAACATGGACCTTACAGCAGGAGTTGATACTGAAGACCCTGATGTTGTTTGTTTGCGGGTTCGGTATCACGATCTAATCAGCTAAAATCGGACAACCATGAAACTACCGCATTTCCTGCTTCTCTGTGCATGTGTTTCTGCTACCGGCCTCGTGCTGGCGCAGGGCAACGGCCGCGCTATGCGTGACGAACGGGATAATCGTATGCCTCAACAACGTGATCTGCGGCCTGATTTTGAACGCGAACGTGAGCGTGTGGAGCGTCGCGAGCGTTATGAGCAGCGTGAGCAAATGAGCATTGAAGAGCGTCGCCAACTACGTCGCGACGTCAATGACGCGGGGCGCGAGATTTATCGTCGGCCGCCACCTGAACGCTTCTAGTTACAAGAGCGGATTAGGACCAAGCCGAGGCGGTACAATTCGGGGGTGAATCTCCTTGCCCTAGAAACCTCTACCCATCATCTGTCTGTTGCCCTGTTACGGGGCGATGCCTGTCTCACGCGCAGTGAAGTGCTTGCCCATGGCGGCTCGGATCGCCTGCTCCCGTGGGTCAAGGCCTTGCTTGCCGAGGCTGAGCTATCGCTTGAACAGTTGGATGGCGTGGCGTTTGGGGCTGGCCCCGGCGGTTTTACCGGGCTGCGTCTTGCCTGTGGGGTTGCGCAGGGCCTTGCTTGGGGTGCCGACTTGCCCGTGGTTGGTATTTCGACGCTGGAAGCTGTGGCGTTCAATGCCGGCGCAGAGCGGGTATTTGCCTGCCTAGATGCACGCATGAACGAGGTATATGCCGCTGCCTATGTGCGCGAGCAGGCAGCGGTTTTCCGCTGCGAGATGGCGCCGATTGTCACGCCTCCCGAGTTGGTCAGTTTGCCGGCAGGTGAGTGGTATGTGGCTGGCGATGGTATCGCCGCATACCCAACCCTCCAGCAGGCCTTTCCCGCTGCTGATACGCGTGTTATGCCAACCGCTGAGGCGGTAGCGCGTTTAGCTGTACCGCGATTTTTACGGGGTGAGGGACAACCCGCCGTAATGGCCGCGCCGCTGTATGTACGCGACAAGGTGGCTTTGACTACGGCCGAGCGTCTGGCCCGCGGTGGCGTGCGATGACGCAGTTTTCGCCCATGGTGCCCGAGCGTTTGGATGAGGTGCTTGGCATCGAACTACTGGCACACCATTCACCTTGGACGCGCGGTAACTTCATGGATTCGCTGACCAGTGCCCATCATGCTGTGTTGATGGAAGAGGGCACAGCATTACTGGGCTATGCCGTGGTGATGCCGCTGCCTGATGAAGCCGAGTTACTGAATATCACGATTGCCCCAGTCAGCCAGCGGCGAGGACTGGGTAAGGTCTTGCTTGAACATGTCTGCAGCGCTGCCCGCGAATTTGGTGCAGTACGTATGTTTCTGGAGGTGCGGGATTCGAATCTCCCGGCACGTACGTTGTATGACCACAGTGGCTTTACCGAGATCGGTCGCCGCCGTGATTACTACGCGCTGGATGGCGGCAAGCGCGAAGATGCCATCCTGATGGCGAGAGACTTATGAATCCGCAACGTGACCGTATTCTGCATGAGCTCGGGCTAGGCCCACAGTGGCGCTTGCGTGAACAGCCAGCGGTTGATGCCGTGGCCGAGTCCCCAGTGATGGCTGAGGCTCTTACCGGATCCCCATCAGCTTCGGTTTCCGCGCAATCATCACCAGAAGTCGCCCCAAACTCGCAACCCGTCCGCCGGATATCTTCGCCTGTATCGGTGGGTGAGTTTGTCGCTGCGGCAGGCAGCGTTAATGCGGCAGCACTCGATTGGGACGGATTGGCGACGGCTGTTGCCGACTGTAAGGCCTGCACACTGTGCCAAGCGCGCAAGCAGGCCGTGCTGGGTGTGGGCGATACACAGGCCAATTGGTTGTTTGTCGGCGAAGGCCCGGGCGCAGAAGAGGATGAGCGTGGCGAGCCCTTTGTTGGTCAGGCGGGCAAGCTGCTCGATGCGATGCTGGCTGCGATTGATTTGCGCCGCGGCGAGAATGTCTATATTGCGAATGCCGTCAAATGCCGGCCACCCAATAATCGCACGCCTGAACCTGAAGAAACGGCGGCATGCTGGCCTTATCTTGAGCGGCAGATCGAGCTGCTGCAACCCAAACTGATTGTGGCGTTGGGGCGTCCTGCGGCGCAGTCGCTATTGCAGCGTGAAGTGAAGATTGGGTCTGCCCGTGGACAACTATTCGACTACAAGGGAATTCCGCTGATCGTTACCTATCACCCAGCGTATCTCTTGCGCAATCTTCAGGACAAAGCCAAGGCTTGGGAAGATCTCTGCTTTGCCCGCAAGACAATGGGGTAACCCACTCTTCGGCTTGATCGCTAGGCGCTATGGGTATCGCGTTAGAAAATCCGTTTAGTGCGAGCTTAAGTCGTCGAGATGGA
Source organism: uncultured Rhodocyclaceae bacterium (assembly GCA_964499485.1). Taxonomy (GTDB): domain Bacteria; phylum Pseudomonadota; class Gammaproteobacteria; order Burkholderiales; family Rhodocyclaceae. Next base: position 2,806 of record CAZCLF010000041.1, read on the forward strand.
TCACATCATCATGCTCACGTTGATTTGCCTCGTGACGCTTCTTGATCAGAATCATCAGGCCGGCGACGCAGAGGCCGAACAGAATGATGATCCAATAGATATGCAGCTGCGCACGGATCAGTAGAGCGTAGATCGTCGTGATGATGAGAATAGACAGATTCTCATTGAAGTTCTGCACCGCGATTGAATGTCCTGCACCCATAAGCACGTGACCACGATGCTGCAACAAGGCATTCATTGGCACGACGAAGAAGCCGGAGAGACCGCCCACAATAATCAGTAGAACAAAGGCGATACCAAGCTGTAGATCAAGCAAAATTTCTACTTCCTTGCCAAACAGCATGAACTGCGACTTGAATATCGTTAGTTCGGGGATGAAGGGCACCAGCGTCATGATGATGATGCCAAAGCCCATATAGATACCCAGCGGGATAACACGCACTGATTTACGTAGGGTAATCATCTTTGCTGCCATGATGGCACCGACAGCTACCCCAATGGCCACAACCCCTTGCAGCATACTGGCATGCGCAAGATCCATATCCAGTGCCACGCGTGCCCATTCGATCACGATGAATTGCAGGGTTGCACCAGCGCCCCAGAACAAGGTGGTGACTGCCAGGGAAATTTGTCCCAGCTTGTCACGCCACAGCAGCTTTACGCAGTGGGTGAATTCATGCACCAGATACATTGGGTTCTTCTTGAGGGGCACATGATCCACGCCCGTATCCGGAATGTAGAGATTGAAGATCGACGCAATCACATACAGCACGCCGATAATGAGCAGATTCATTTCGGCAGTGGTGTTGATGCCCGTATCAATGAGTGGAAAATTGAAGCCCAGCAGGGCTTGGGCAAAGTCAGGCTTGATGAGCATACCGCCAATGACGGTGCCCAGGATGATGGCACTGACCGTAAGGCCTTCAATCCAGCCATTCGCAACGACCAGCAGACGGTGTGGAAGATATTCGGTGAGGATCCCGTATTTGGCCGGGGAGTAGGCTGCCGCGCCGAGGCCAACAACTGCATAGGCCACAAGCGGGTGAACATTGAGAAACATCAGCAGACAGCCACCAATCTTGATGGTGTTGCTGATCAGCATGACCCGCCACTTAGGCATGGAGTCAGCAAAGGCACCCACAAAGGCGGCCAAAGCGACGTAGGAAACGGTAAAAAAGGTTTTCAGCAGCGGCGCGTAGCTATCGGGTGCCTGCATATCCCGCAGCATGGCAATGGCAGCAATGAGTAAAGCGTTGTCGGCCAGCGCGGAGAAAAACTGCGCGGCCATGATGATGTAAAAGCCAAGATTCATTATGCGGAATTTATAACACGAAAATCTTTCTTTATCCGTATCCTTATCGCCGTCTTTTGCGTGTAACTCCTCAGAATTTGATGAAATTAACGGTTCGGTTGCCGATGCCCATGTTTGCTTGTGAATGATGGAAACGACTACGGGCATCTATCGCGCTCTTCGAAAATGTGATTGAATACCCCCATAAAATCTATTCAAGGAGTCGATTGATGGCTGATCGTAGATTGCAGGTCTTTCACGCGGTAGCGAAGCAAATGTCGTTCACGCGCGCGGCTGAGGTGTTGTTTATGACCCAGCCCGCGGTTACGTTCCAGATCAAGCAACTGGAAGAGCATTTCAATACGCGTCTGTTTGACCGTGGTCACGGCCGTATCTCGCTGACACCTGCTGGCGAGCTGGTGCTGGAATACGCTGAGCGCATCTTGAGTCTTGCTGGTGAAATGGACCTGCGTGTCGCTGAAATGACCGGAGAGGTGCGTGGTTCGCTGCTGGTTGGTTCTTCTATGACGATTGCCGAATTCATGCTGCCGCGCATCCTCGGCGAGTTCAAGTCGGCTTACCCAGAAGTACGTCAGCGCCTCGTTGTGGCTAACTCGGAAGCCATTCAGCAACGTGTTTCCGAACACATGCTGGATATCGGCCTAATTGAGTCCCCACCACATCAGAGCGGTCTAGATGTCGAGGTTTGCTCTGAAGATGAGCTGCAAGTGGTCTGCAGTCCCAATTTCCCGCTCGCAAAATTCAGCGAAGTTACTCCCCAACAGCTCACTGAGTTCCCGTATGTGTCTCGCGAAGTCGGTTCCGGCTCGCGTGAGTACACTGACAACTATCTGAAAGAGCATGGTATTCAGCCCGATCAGATGCGCTTAGTGATGGAGCTGGGTGGACCTGAAGCTCTGAATGGCGTCGTTGAAAGCGGTCTTGGCTTTGCCATTGCCTCGCGTGCCTCTGTTGTCAAGGCGCAGCGTCTCGGTGACTTGGTTACGGTGCCCCTCAAGCCACGTTTGATGCGTACGCTCTACATGGTGTACCCGAAGGAAAAATTCCGTTCGCGTCTGGTGACTACCTTCGTTGAGTTCGCTTCCAAGCGCATGCGCGAAAACGCTGCCAAGCTAGCTCAGGAATAAACAGGCGAGCGATTTGCCCCGTCCCACCTTCGCAACACTGGATCTTGCTGCACTAGCGCACAACCACGCCCGGGTTCGCACCCGGGTAGGTAATGCGCGTATCTGGAGCGTCGTCAAGGCCAATGCCTATGGGCACGGCCTGTTGCGTGTTGCCCAGACACTAGCCCCACTGACAGATGGTTTTGCCTTAGTCGAGTTCGAGGGCGCGGCCGCTTTACGCGCCGCGGGTATCCAGCAGCCCATCCTGATGCTGGAAGGTTGCTATGACACGAGCGATCTGCAGCGTTGTGTCGAGTTGAACCTCACACCAGTGCTGCATTCTGTTGCGCAGATACAGGCGCTGCTTGCCGCCAAGCTCAAGCAACCACTGTCAGTGATGCTTAAGCTCAATACGGGTATGAACCGGCTAGGCTTAGCCCCTGCTGAGCTGCCAACTGTGCTGCCGCAGTTGCAGGGCAATCCTGCAGTGGCCAGTATCCATTTGATGACGCACTTTGCCGATGCCGATGGCCCGACCGGGATTGCCACGCCATTGCAACGCTTTAAGACGTTGACCGAAGATTTGGGCTTGCCTGTATCGCTGGCTAACTCGGCCACGATTTTGCGCTACCCGGAAGCGCACGGTGATTGGGTGAGGCCGGGCATCATGCTCTATGGCGCCTCGCCGTTTCCCGAGATCAGCGCTGCTGAACTAGACCTTAAACCGGTCATGAGTTTGCATGGTCAACTGCTGAGCGTCCGTGATTTACAGCCGGGTGATACGGTGGGCTACGGCTGCGGTTTTGTTGCACCTACACCGATGCGCATTGGCGTGGCGGCATGTGGTTATGCCGATGGCTACCCACGACATGCGCCAACCGGCACGCCAATCATTGTTGACGGTGTCCGAACGCGCACGTTGGGGCGGGTGTCGATGGATAAAATCTGTGTGGATTTAGCACCTGTGCCGCAGGCTGAGGTCGGCAGTCCGGTCCTGCTGTGGGGGACGGATGGCAAGGTGACGCTGCCAGCAGACGAAGTGGCCGCAGCAGCGGGCACGATTGCGTATGAATTGTTCTGTGCCTTGGCCGCCCGCGTTCCAGTCAAGGAGATTGGAATGGATGCAGGCATGGATGTAGCAATCGACGCAGGAATGGACGTAGGTAAGCAAGGTGGCTAAGAGCAAGACGGTTTATAGCTGTACCGAATGTGGTGCGACCTCGCCCAAGTGGCAGGGGCAGTGTCCCGGTTGCGCGCAGTGGAACACCTTGGTTGAGACGGTTGCCGATACCGCGCCGGCGAATAATCGTTTCGCTACCTCGTATGCTTCCCTTGCTGGCAGCAGCAAGTTGCAGGAATTGTCTGCCATCAAGCCGCGCGAAGAGCCACGTCAGGCCACCGGTATTGATGAGTTTGACCGCGTGCTGGGTGGTGGTTTGGTCGCCGGTGGTGTGGTGCTGATTGGTGGCGATCCCGGGATCGGCAAATCAACCCTGTTGCTGCAAGCACTGGCATTGCTCGCTGAGCGTGGGCAGAAGGTGTTGTATGTCTCTGGCGAAGAGTCGGGCGAGCAAGTTGCCTTGCGGGCCAGCCGACTACAGTTGCCTGTGAATGGGCTGCAGCTCTTTGCCGAAATCAACCTCGAAAAAATTCTCGCTACGTTGGATGAAGAGCGTCCCGCTGTCGCGGTGATCGACTCGATCCAAACATTGTGGTCAGAGCAGCTGAGTTCTGCCCCCGGTTCCGTCGCACAAGTGCGTGAGTGCTCCGCCCAGCTGACACGCTTTGCCAAGCAGAGCGGTACCACCGTGATTCTGGTAGGGCATGTCACCAAAGATGGTTCGCTCGCCGGCCCGCGTGTGCTGGAGCACATCGTCGATACGGTGCTGTATTTCGAAGGTGATACCAATTCGAGCTTCCGCTTGGTTCGTGCATTCAAGAATCGCTTTGGTGCGGTCAATGAGCTTGGCGTCTTTGCCATGACCGACAAGGGGCTGCGGGGTGTGTCCAATCCCTCGGCCCTGTTCCTGTCGCAGCATTCGCAAGAGGTGGCGGGTAGTTGTGTGCTGGTGACGCAGGAGGGCACGCGTCCATTACTGGTCGAAATTCAGGCGCTGGTGGATGCGGCGCACACCCCAAGTCCGCGTCGCCTGTCTGTGGGCTTGGAGCAAAATCGCCTCGCCATGCTGCTAGCAGTGTTGCATCGGCATGCTGGAGTGGTGTGTTTTGATCAGGATGTGTTCGTCAATGCGGTCGGCGGCGTAAAAATTGCTGAACCAGCCGCTGATCTGGCGGTCTTATTGGCGATTGTTTCCTCGCTGCGCAACAAACCCTTGCCGCCCAAGTTGGTAGCGTTTGGTGAAGTGGGCTTGGCAGGTGAGATTCGCCCGGCGCCGAGAGGGCAGGAGCGATTGAAGGAAGCCGCAAAACTGGGTTTTACACATGCCATTATCCCCAAGGCCAATGCACCCAAGCAGCCGGTCAAGGGCATCGAGGTGATTGCCCTAGAGCGCATTGAGCAAGCGATTGAACATCTACGCAGTTTGTAATTTCTTTGTTCCACCCCAGCCCCTCTCCCTGAGGGGCTGATCAAACCGGCAGATTCTTTATGAGTAGCATCACGTTAGCCTGGCGCATGCTGTGGCGCGATGCGCGCGCAGGCGAGTTGCGTCTGCTCCTTGCTGCCTTGATCATTGCCGTGGGGGCACTCACTGCGGTTGGTTTCTTCACAGATCGTGTCGCGCGGGCACTGGCGCAGGAAGCCAACCAGTTACTCGGCGCCGATCTGCTGTTGATCTCAGATCATCCTTGGCAGGACCAAGTGGCTAATCAGGCTGCAACACAGGCCTTGAAAGTCGCGCAAACGCAAACCTTCCCGAGTATGGTCACGCGCGGTGAGATTGCCCAATTGGGGGAAATCAAAGCGGTCACCGACGGTTATCCGCTGCGCGGCACGCTCAAGATTGCAGCGGCGCCGAATGCGCCAGAACAGGTGGCTACGGGTATCCCGAGCAGGGGCACCGTGTGGCTTGATGCACGTATGGCCCTGGCCTTAAACGTTAGCGTTGGGGATCGCATCCACCTGGGTGAGCGTGAATTTTCTGTGGCAGCCATTCTCATGATGGAGCCGGATCGCGGCATCAACTTCTTCACGCTGGCACCCCGGCTGATGCTCAACCTCGATGATCTGGCTGCGACCAACCTGATTCAGAACGGTTCGCGCGTCACCTATCGGTTATTGCTGGCCGGTGAAGCAACGACACTGCTCGATTTTCGGCGCGACATCGAGAAAGCGCTGGGGCGTGGCGAGCGTATCGAAGATGCACAGAACGCGCGCCCGGAAATGCGTCAGGCGTTGGATAGGGCACAAAAGTTTCTTGGCCTCTCCGCCTTACTGACGGTGGTGCTTGCCGCAGTAGCGATTGCGTTGGCATCACGTCGTTACGTGCAGCGTCATCTTGACCCCTGTGCCGTGATGCGCTGTCTGGGTGCTCGGCAAGCGACATTGCTGCGTCTCTATCTGCTGCAGTTTGGCTTGCTTGCCTTGATCGGTGCGGGCTTGGGCTGCGTGCTCGGCTATCTCTCGCACTACGCCCTCTATCAGGCTTTGGCATCACTCGTGCTGACACAGTTGCCAGCACCGTCAATGCTGCCAGTCATCCAAGGGATGTCCGTTGGGCTTCTGTTGTTTGGATTTGCGGTACCACCGCTACTGCAACTACAGCGGGTGCCAACCTTGCGTGTTTTACGCCGAGAATTGGGTGCGCCCGGTCGCGGCCTACTGCTGGGTTATGTGGTGTGTGCCGCGATGCTGGCCGGACTGATGCTGTGGATCGCGGGCGAACTGAAGCTGGGACTGTATGTCGTGGGTGGCTTTGCCATCGCGGTATTGGTGTTTGCGCTTCTGGCGTGGTGCGCCTTGACCGGCTTGGCCCACTTGCGAAATCAAACTTGGTTGCTTGGCAGTGGAGTACGTTATGCACTGGCTGGCTTGCAGCGCCATCGGCGTGGCAATGTCATCCAGATCGTTGCACTGGCGCTGGGTTTTATGGCGATTTTGCTGCTGACAGTCACGCGCGGCGAGCTGCTGGACGCTTGGCGCAAGGCCACGCCCGCTGATGCCCCCAATCGGTTTGTCATCAACATTCAGCCGGATCAGGCCGCTGAGGTGAGTGCCCGATTTGCGGCCGCTAATCTCAAAGCCGACTTGGCGCCGATGGTGCGCGGCCGCTTGATGCGGGTAAACGGGCGCCCTGTGAGCGCAGCCGACTACCCTGAGGAACGTGCCCAGAGATTGGTCGAGCGCGAGTTCAATTTGTCATGGCGTGAGTCGTTACCTGAAGGCAACCGTCTGACACAGGGGCAATGGTTTGCCTCGGCGAGTAAAGACGAAGCGTCGGTCGAAGATGGCTTGGCGAAGACACTGCAACTCAAACTCGGCGACAGTTTGGAGTTCGATATTGCCGGCGTGCCCGTCAATGTGCGCATCAGCAGTTTGCGCAAACTGGATTGGGATTCCATGCGAGTGAATTTCTTTGTACTGACACCGCCGGGCGTACTCGACAGCCATCCACAAAGCCTGATTACCAGTTTTCACTTGCCGGATGGCCGTGATGATTTCATTGCTGCGTTGGTCCAGCGTTTTCCTAATCTCACTGTGATTGATGTCGGTGCCATACTCAAGCAACTCCGTTCTGTAATCGATCAAGTGGCGCAGGCTGTGCAGTTCGTTTTTCTGTTTACCCTCGCCGCTGGGGTGGTGGTGTTATATGCGGCTTTAGTGAATGTTCTAGATGAACGACGGCAAGAGCTGTCGATCATGCGTGCTCTTGGCGCGCAGCAGGCGATGTTGCGTCAGTCTCTGCAAGTTGAGTTCGCCGTGATTGGTGCTGTGGCAGGTTTTATTGCGGCCAGCGGCGCTTTACTGGTGGGGCATGTCTTGGCTAGCAAAGTTTTCAATTTCACATTGGTCACAGCATGGTGGTTACCCCTAATTGCCGCGCTGGTTGGTGCATTACTCGTTCCTCTTGCAGCAATTTTGGCCTCACGCCAATTGCTTTCAGCACGTCCTTTAGAGGCCTTGAGGGCAGCCTGATACCTGCGTGCCTGGCGTATGCCTGGCCCTATACTGGTGCGGCGCCCTATCCTGGTGCGCAGTTTCGTTTCTATCAAATATGCATTTGAAATGATGCATTTGGTAGACCGGTGATGTGCAAAGGAAAAGTTGCATAAAGGACTTTGGCATCTTCATTGCTTAGTGACTAAAAAACCTTGGAATTACAGAGAGATTACTATGCTCAAAAGTTCACGAATGGCACTGAGCTCTCAAGAGCGCTCATGGCTCTCATGGTTTGGCCCTCTAGGCAAACTTTCGATGGGCTGGTCATGTTTTTTGAATCGTGACCGCTATGCCGTTATTGAGTCCACCTTCGAAAGTATTGCCAACACCCGAGTACGGCTACTGAAGAATTGGGCTGATGAGCGCTGGATGACGCTCGGTGCCTTCAGCGCAGAGGTTGCTCAGACTTTTCCAAACATCCGAGGAAGCCGGCTTGAGGAAATTCGAGCGCTCTTTGAGGATGCCTCTGAGATCGGAATTGTTGATCTGACAGGCAAAGTGATGGCTTCTTCCGTCAGCGCACGGATCGGCAATGCCGATTTGCCATCCAAAGCGGTGACAGTAGGCCTGAAGGATCGATTGCTGCACGGCCCTTACCGTGACTCTGTCACGCTGGCGTTGGGCAAAACCACATCACGCTTCCATGATGAGGTGACCCTGATGTTCTATGAACCCATCAAGGTTCAAGGAAAGTCGGTAGGGGCAATCTACGCACGTGTTCCGAATGATGTGATTGGTGACTTGATTCAACGAGAAGCTGGTCACATCTTTCAAGACTCAGGCGACAACTACCTGTTTATGGTGCGCTCGGCATTTGACCCGGGCATTGTGCCGGGCACCGCATTGTCGCGCTCGCGTTTCGAGGATGCCGCGTTTACTTTGGGCGACAATCTCAAGGATGGCGTACGTACTGACTATGGTGTCGTTCGCGTATCCCGCCATACGGAACTGGAGTTGATCTTCACGGATCCGGCGACCGGGCAACTTCATCCAGGCGTCCGAGAAACGATCCGCAATGGCGAAAATTTATTCGTCACCTATCCTGGTTACTCTGACTATCGCCATATTCCTGTCATCGGCAAAGGCGTCACATTTCAGATGCCGCATTGCCCAGATGTCTGGGGCATGATGTGTGAAGGCGATCTTGAAGAGGTTTATCGCTATCGGAGTATTAACTACAAGCAACTTCGCTTGTACCTAGCAATCAATTTTCCGATTTGGTTGATCACGTCGTTGATCAATATTCAATTTGAATTGTCCCACTCATTGGCAATGGCAATGAATTTTGTCGCCCTAGTCGTGGGCAGCATGATCTTTTGCATATGGGGCGCCCAGCCATTACGCACACGCATTCGTGAAACCACGCGCGTCTTGCGGGGGATGGCGGAAGGTGATGGGGATCTGACCCAACGATTGCCGAAAAAAACCATTGAGGACGAAGTGTCCTTTATGGGCAAATGGATCAATAGCTTTATTGATAACCTCGAACAGATTGTGCGCCGAGTCATCATTACCTCAAAAGAAATCCAGGTGACCAATCGGGGTATGTTGGCAACGAGTGATCGAAGCTCCTCTGCTGTCAATCAGATGCTGGGTACGATTCAAGATGTAATGGGGGCTATCAATCAGCAGATTGAAGAGGTTGCACTGGCAAGCCGCAACGCTGAAGACATGCGTGCAGTGTTGGATCAAGTTTCAGCGACGGCAAAGGCGCAATTCGATTTAGTGCAGGAACGTACCGGTGATATTCGTAGTTCTGTTGAGGCATCGTCACAAACGATACGTCAGCTCGAAATGAGCACAATGGAAATTGGCCGCATCGTTACCGTCATTAAAGAAATTGCCGAGCAGACAAACTTGCTGGCACTCAATGCTGCAATTGAAGCAGCGCGTGCGGGTGAGCAAGGCAGAGGCTTTGCTGTGGTGGCGGATGAAGTGCGTAAGCTTGCAGAGCGCACGGCGGGTGCCACCAAAGAAATCCGCGAGATGATTGCAAACGTACAGGGTCAGGCACAAGAGGCGGTCTCACGCATGGAAAACGGCATGGGCCAGATGGAAGAGGGCTTGAAGTTGGCGGCTGAAGCAGCCTCTGACAAGGGCGAAATTCAGGAGATTACCGGTCGAATGTTCACGACTATTAATCAAATCGCTGATGGCGCTCATGCCCTGAATTCGCATGTGGGCAGCATGACCGGCTCAGCAGATATTGCACGTAAGGCTTTGGACGAAGCGACGCACAGTGCAGAGCGCACTGGCTCAGGCGCGCAGAAGCTTGATAAGCTGGTGGCTCAGTTCAAGGTGTCGGGTGTCTGAGTCATTGATGCCCTGAGTTCCTGAGTCCCAAACAACAAAGGCCGCACCAGCGGCCTTTGTTGTTTGGGCAAATGATCAGCGCAAACTCGTCGTGGCTACACCAATCCATCCATCGGTTGGACTTGAACAATCTCACCTGCGGCTACGTTACCGCGCTCATGTTCAAGTATCACCAAGCAATTGGCTTCCGACATCGAACGCAATACACCTGAGCCCTGTGCCCCAGCGGGGCTGACTTCCAGGCCGTTAGGGCCAGTCGTGAGCTTGGCGCGTAGGAATTCCGTACGACCCGCGTTCTTCTTCAGTGCAACAGTAGTTGGCACGCTGAACGTTGGCACGGGTTGTACTGGCGACTGGCCACCGAGCTTGAGAATAGACTGACGCACAAATTGGTAGAAGGTGATCATCACTGCGACTGGGTTGCCGGGCAGACCGAACAGCCACGCATTACCAATCTTACCGAAGGCCATGGGGCGGCCCGGCTTCATGGCAATCTTCCAGAACAGCACTTCACCCAGACGCGCCATCATTTCACGAATGAAATCGGCCTCGCCAACGGAAACGCCACCACTGGTCAGAATAATGTCAGCGTTTTCCGAGGCGCTCTTCAGCGCGTCTTCGAGAGCCTGCGGATTGTCGGGTACGACACCCATGTCGATGATCTCGCAGCCAAGGCGGGTGAGCACGCCCCACATGGTGTAGCGGTTGCTGTCATAGACTTCACCCCCTTCCAGGGGCGTACCCAGCGAGCGTAGTTCGTCGCCGGTGGAGAAGAGGGCGACGCGCACTTTGCGATAGACGCTGACCTCCGCGGCACCGAT
>CAZCLF010000042.1:0-13355 GCA_964499485.1 uncultured Rhodocyclaceae bacterium
AGAATGAGCGGCTGAGGCTTCAGCCGGCTTGCATGATTTCGCGCAGCAGCGGCAGCGTGACAGGCCGTTGCTGTTCGAGGGAGTGTTGATCGAGTGCATCCAGCACTGCCATCAGTGAGGGCAGATCACGGCGGCCATGACGCAGAAGGTAGTCGATGATGTGGTCATCGACACGCATGCCGCGTTGGGCAGCGTGATACAGCAAGGCGCTAGCCTTATCGCTGTCAGAGAGCGATTTGACTTCGTAAATCAGCGCCTGACCAATACGGGTACGCAAGTCTTCGCGGCAGGGCAGGTGCAGTGGTGCGGTCCTGCCACTGAGCAGCAGACGTAGCTGCTTCAAGCGCATATCGTTAAAACAGCGGAACAGGGCAATCTGCGCATCTGGCGAGAGTGTTTCTACGTCATCGATGATCAGGAGTGTCTTGTCAGCCGGGGAGAAGTCCCCGGAAATATGGTTGCCTAACTGTACGGTGCTTGCACCGAGGGCAGCGACAGCCTGCAATAAGTGGCTACGACCGGAGCCTGTTTCGCCCCACACGTAGAGGGCACGGGGTGTTGGATCGGAGGCAAAGCCGGAAAGCGCGGTTAGCAATTCGGCATTGCTGCCGACGACAAAGTTGTCGAGGCTGGGCTGCTGCGCTGGACGGATATGCGGCAGCACCTGCTGCCGTGGGACTGCATTCATGCTTAGGTTTCGATGTTAGGCTGATTGCCGCGGTAGAAGCGGCTGCTCAGGTAAAGGGCGCGCACTTCACGCAGGCCGACCAGCAAGGCAGCCGACGTAGGCAGGGCAATCAAAACGCCCGTAAAGCCAAAAAGTTGCGCGAAAGCCATCAAGGCAAATAGTACGGCCAGCGGGTGCAGGCCGATGCGGTCCCCGACCAAATACGGTGTCAGGAAAAAGCCCTCAATGACTTGCCCCAGTCCATAAATAACCAGTACCGCAATGACGGGTGACAGGCCGGTGAATTGCAAGCCGGCGACCATCAGCGCGAGCAGGAAGCCGATGCCAAACCCGACATAAGGGATGAAAATCAGCAGGCCGGTGAGAATGCCCACGGGCAGCGCTGATGGAATCCCTGCAATGGACAGAGCAATGCCGTAATACACCGCGAGTGCAAGCATCACCAGCAGTTGGCCACGCAGGAACTCGGACAGCACTGCATCAATATCGCGGAGAAGTTGGGTCGATTTGGTGTGCCAGTCGCGAGGAATGGCTGCATCAATGCGGGTGACAAGCTTGTCCCAGTCCATGAGCAAATAAAACAATACAACAGGGGTTAGCAGCAGGGTGGTGGCAATTCCAACCAGTGCCATGCCGCCAATGCGCAGCGAGGTCATCAGATGCATGCCTATCCCTTGCAGACCGGAGACATGTTCATTCAGGAGCTTGCGTAAATAGGGTGGGTCGAGCCGCAGTCGGATGCCAAAATGCTCGCGCAACCAAGGAACAACATGTTCATTGACCAGAGCAAGCGCATCCGGTAGCCGCTCGACTAAGAGCATCAGCTCGTCCTGAAGGAGCGGTATTAACACGATCAGCAAGCCGACCAAAACCAGCCCCAAGGCAAAAATGACCAGAACCACGGCGGCAAGATGCGGTAAACCTAAAGATTGCAGGCGTTTGACCAGTGGGTTGCAGATATAGGCAATTATCGCTGCCAATAGGAAGGGCGCGAGAATCGGTGAGAGTAAATACAGCAGCCACAGCAGAACCAGCCCGAAGGCGATCCACAATCCGGTCTGAAGGCGGTCTGAGGACATAGATATCCGGTAAAATTCAGGGTTAGCGCGCGGCCCCGGGCCTGCAACCCTGCGCGAAGCCGCTACTTTATCTGCCTGCTTGGCGGAACTCAACAAAGGAACTCAACTTGACAGCCCCAGCCAACCCCAATGCCGCCATGACTTACCGCGATGCTGGCGTCGATATCGATGCCGGTGATGCCCTGGTCGAACGCATCAAGCCCTTTGCTAAGCGCACCATGCGCCCTGAGGTCATGGGTGGCCTAGGTGGTTTTGGCGCGCTCTTCGAGCTGTCGAAGAAGTACAAAGAGCCGGTATTGGTCTCTGGCACGGATGGCGTAGGCACAAAACTTAAGCTCGCCTTCCATCTAAACAAGCATGACACTGTGGGCCAAGATTTGGTCGGGATGAGTGTCAATGACATCCTGGTGCAAGGTGCCGAGCCATTATTCTTCCTTGACTACTTTGCTTGCGGGCATCTTGATGTAGACACCGCTGCCGAAGTCATTAAGGGGATTGCCCATGGCTGTGAATTGGCAGGTTGCACCTTGATCGGCGGCGAAACCGCCGAAATGCCGAGCATGTACCCTGCGGGTGAATATGACTTAGCCGGCTTTGCAGTCGGTGCGGTCGAAAAGTCACAATTGATTACCGGTCAGGACATTGTGCCGGGTGATGTCGTACTGGGCCTCGCGTCGAATGGCGCCCACTCAAACGGCTATTCGCTGATCCGCAAAATCATCGAGCGCGCCAATCCAGACATGGATGCTGACTTTCATGGCAAGTCCTTCCGCGATACGGTCATGGCACCGACGCGTATTTATGTGAAGCCACTGTTAGCGTTGATGCAGGCACTCAAGGTTAAGGGCATGGCACACATCACCGGTGGCGGTTTGACAGAGAATGTCCCGCGCGTTCTGCCTGACAATGTGACCGCAGTGATCGATAAGAACAGTTGGACTCTGCCCCCGCTGTTTCAGTGGCTGCAGAAAAATGGCAATGTTGAAGATGCCGAAATGCACCGTGTCTTCAATTGCGGTATCGGTATGGTCGTCATCGTTGCTGCGGCTGACGCGGCTAAGGCGAGCGACTTCCTGAAGGCACAGGGTGAAACCGTGTTTACCTTGGGCAAGATCGAGGAGCGCGCGGACGGCCAGCACCAGACTATCGTTCGCTGAGCAATCCGAGCGTAAAAAAAAGGACGCCTCGGCGTCCTTTTTTGTTTGATGCTGATGAATTTGGTCAGCCCAGTTTGGCGCGCTCCTCACGCTGTATCTGCGCCATGAACTTCTGAATAAGGTTTTCCTGCGCTGCACTCAGACGGAGGAAAACGCAGCCAAGGCGTTGAACCTGCTTGGTGCCTTTTGTGATTTCGCCGACATAGCGCACGCCCAATTCAGTCTGCAGATCGCCAAAACCTTTCATCTCGATGTGGACATCGGAGAAATTGGCGCCGAGTTCGCAAGGGAACAACAGGGTGGGTGTTTCCAGACCCACGCCACCAATCCCGATATCGACAGTCGACAGCTCCATCGTCTTATCTTCCACGGTAATGCGGCAGGTGGGACGTTGGGTCATGGGTAAGGTTAAGCGGAAAAACTCACGCCGTTGCAGGCGGACATATTTTTCCGGCAGCTTGACGGCGAATGCAGGACGCTTGTCATAAGTCACTGCTTGCGGCTTGCCACACATGAACTGATTGCGAATCCCTGCCGGCATGGCAACGAAGAAGTTACGCTCGCTTTGCAGGAAGCGCTTATTCACGTCCTCTGAACTGCCCCAATCAAAGTACAGCAAGCCTTGTTCTTCATCCAGATGGAGAAGAATCGTCAGGATGGTGTCCTGACCCTCATTGAAGGTGACGCTGATCTGATCCCTGTCGTTGATCAGTTGGCGCAAATAGAAAACAATTTCCCGCCGGAAAGTGATGGTGTAGGCGTCGACGCTTTGGTCGATGGGCAGACTCATGATGCGGGGTCTAGGAAGTTCTGTACGTTGGAATGTATTGTCTCTGCCAGCGTGGGCTTCAGGCAATCAAATAATGTTAGGTTCGGCAGTGAGTTGAGCCAAGTAATCTGGCGTTTGGCGAACTGCCGTGTGGCGAATATACCGCGATCCCGGAGCTCACGGGGCGGGATTTTCTGCTCCAGCATGTCCCAGACTTGCCGGTATCCAACACAGCGCATCGAGGGAAGATCGCCATGGAGCGTGTACTTTTCCCGTAACGCTACTGTTTCTTCAACCAGACCCTGCGCCAGCATCTCGTCAAAACGCTGGGCAATCCGTTCGTGTAGCCAAGCGCGTTCGATGGGCATCAGGGCAATCGTCATGCGTCGATAGGGCAACACTTCACGCGTTTGGCGCGCATAAATAGCGGCCATCGGCTCGCCCGTGAGGCGGAAAACCTCCAGCGCCCGTTGGATGCGCTGGGAGTCGTTCGGCTTCAGGCGTGCCGCCGTGTCCGGATCTACGCGTGCCAGTTCGGCATGTAAGGTTGGCCATCCCTTGGCAGCGGCCTCAGCATCAATTTGGGCGCGCACGGCCAAGTCTGCTTGCGGCAGATCGGCGAGTCCTTCGGTCAAGGCTTTGTAGTACAGCATGGTGCCGCCAACGATCAGCGGGATGTTGCCGCGTGCTGTGATGTCGGCCATGGCTTGAAGCGCATCTTTGCAGAACTGTGCCGCTGAATAGCTTTCTTCCGGGCTGATCAGGTCGATCAGATGGTGCGGGTAGCGTTGTAGTGTTGCCGCGTCCGGCTTCGCTGTGCCGACATTCATGTCGCGGAAGACCTGCGCGGAATCAATGCTGATCAGCTCAACGGGGAACTGATCGGCCAAGCGCATGGCCAGCGCAGTTTTGCCACTGGCGGTGGGGCCGAGGATGAAAATGGCTTTTCCCATGCTGCCGGTGTTTTGAGTGTTGCTGCTCATTGACCGCGTAAGAATAGTTTGTCGAGATCTTTCATCGACAGTTGTGACCAGGTGGGGCGGCCGTGATTGCATTGGTCGGCGCGCTCGGTGGCTTCCATGTCGCGCAGCAGGGCATTCATTTCGGGAATCGTGAGGGTGCGATTGGCACGCACGGCACCATGGCAAGCCATGGTGGCGAGCAGCTCATTGCGGCGTGCGTCAATGACGCGGCTGGCTGGCTGCTCGCGCAGATCGGAGAGCAGGGCGCGGATCAGGGCCGGTACATCGCCATGCGCCAGTAGCGTGGGTACGGCACGCACGATGAGCTCCTGTGGGCCGGCAGCAGCTAGCTCGAAACCCAGTCGGTGCAATGTGTCGGCATGCTCAGCTGCCGCAGCAATCTCGCCCTCTGAGGCATGAATCAGCGCGGGGATGAGCAGGGGTTGCGAGGCGGGTGCGCCTGCATCAAGCACATGCTTTAAGCGCTCATACAGAATGCGCTCATGGGCCGCATGCATGTCCACCAGCACTAAGCCTGCTTCGTTCTGGGCGAGGACATACACGCCATGCAGTTGTGCAATCGCATAACCAAGCGGAGGTGCGCTTTGGCTCTGCGGCAACGGTGTGGGTGTTATGGGCAGGGTGCTGCTGGTCGGGTTGAATGCCGCTTTCGCGAACTCCAGATAGGCGTGCGCTGCGGGTTCGTTCACAGCCAACGAGGTCTGGTGCTGCAAGGGTGGCGGGTAATGCGTGGGCGCTGTAAATTGATAGCCGGCTTGCTCCTGTTCAGTTGCGCCAGCATGGGTAGCGACGCTGCCGCTTTGTACTGGGGCGGCCAATGCGCGTTGCAGGACATGAAAGACAAATTGGTGGATGCCGCGGCTGTCACGGAAGCGCACCTCCGTCTTGGCAGGGTGCACATTGACGTCCACGCCCCGCGGGTCGAGCTCAAGAAAAAGTACATAGGCCGGGTGACGGCTGCCGTGCAGGATGTCGGCATAGGCCTCACGCGCGGCATGCGCCAGCACCTTGTCGCGAACGAAACGACCATTCACGTAGAAAAACTGGGCGTCACGCGTGGCGCGCGAATACGCAGGCAGTGCCGCCAGTCCAGATAGGCGCAAGGGTCCTGCTTGTTCATCTACCGCGCGGGTTTGGCCAGCAAACTCCGGGCCGAGAACGTCTTTGAGGCGTTGTTCCGGCGTAGTGGCGAGCAAGCGCTGGCGTACGTTCCCATTGTGGCTGAGGGTGAAACTGACGTCCGGGCGCGCTAGCGCCATGCGCTGGAATACATCGACACAGTGGCCGTATTCAGTGGCCTCGGTCTTGAGGAATTTGCGGCGGGCGGGCGTGTTGAAGTACAGGTCAGCGACTTCCAGCACCGTACCCTGGGTGCCAGCGGCTGGCTCGGCAGTGGCGTTGTGATTGCTGATACGCCAAGCATGCGCTGCATTGGCCGCGCGGCTGCTCAGGGAGACGCGGGCGACGGAGGCGATGGAGGCGAGTGCTTCGCCACGGAAACCATAGCTATTGACCCCTTCAAGATCATCCAGGGTCGCAATCTTACTAGTGGCATGGCGTGCGAGCGCCAGTGCTAGCTCTTCTTTGGGGATGCCGCTGCCATCGTCGCTGATGCGCAGCAAGCGCACGCCGCCCTCTTCAAGTTGCACGTCTATACGGGTTGCGCCTGCATCGAGGCTGTTTTCGATGACTTCCTTGAGAACCGAGGCAGGGCGTTCGACCACTTCGCCAGCGGCGATCTGGCTGATCAGGAGGTCGGGCAGTTGGCGAATAGGCATGCACGGATTATATCTGGCGGGTTTTGCTACCGCGCCGCCGCCAGCCAAAACAAATCTCACTTTTAAGCCGCATGGAAGATGGATAGTGAGTCAATGTGACGTCTTCCTTGTGAGCATGGGGTGGGGCGTTGGGTTGATTTGCCCGTAGAATCTGCGCTTTTGTTGCGCCAACTTGTCCTCTGCCCATGGATTTACTTGCCCAGTTCATAGATATCGTCCTGCATCTGGACAAGCACCTCATCCTGCTGGTGCAGGAGTACGGACTCTGGATTTACGCCATTCTCTTCGTCATCGTGTTCGGTGAGACTGGCTTTGTTGTGCTGCCGTTTCTGCCCGGCGATTCGCTTTTGTTTGTCGCGGGCGCGGTGGCGGCGATTGGCGGTATGGACCTGACAGTGCTCATGGTGGTGCTGATCGTTGCCGCTGTGCTTGGTAATACCGTCAATTACACGATTGGTCGGGTATTCGGCGAGCGCATTGTAGCGGCCGGACGTATTCCCTTCCTCAAGCCCAGCGCAGTCATCGCGACGCAGATCTTCTATGAGAAGCATGGTGGCAAGGCGGTAGTACTATCCCGCTTCATGCCCCTGTTTCGGACCTTCGTACCGTTTGTCGCCGGCATGGCCAATATGGGGTACTCGCGCTTTACCGCCTTCAATGTTGCGGGGGCGGTGATCTGGGTCGTATCGCTGTGCGTGGCGGGCTACCTGTTTGGTAATGTCGACTTCATCAAGAAAAACCTCTCGCTTTTGGTTGTTGGCATTGTTGTTGTGTCGCTTTTGCCCGCATTAATCGGATGGATTAGGCACCGTCGTGCCGGTTGATTAAGGATTTACCATTTTTTCTTGCGGGGTAGGATGGACTCATGCGCTGCCTGCTGATCACCCCGATTGCCGCAACTCTACTTGCCTGCACTCTGCTTGCAGGCTGCAGCACGCCGCGTGGCAGTAAGACCTCTCAGCTTGACCCCTCACAATTGGCCAAGGCCGATGTGGATCGCGTGTGTGACGCGCACCGTGCCCAACTGGATGCGAGTCTCCGGGTACTGGCTGACAAGCTGTATCGGCGCAACCCGCGTGAATGGAAGGTCGCGGGCCACGCTTCGCATGAGGCCGCTGTCGCACGTATCTTTGCGGTGGGAAATTACCGACTGCCTGAGCTGGGCGACAAGGTGGGTACGCAGGCGATCGTGCTCGGGCTGCGTGAGGACTACACCGGCGACCGTGTTGCCGCATTTGTGGCGGGGCTGGGCAGCATGGCGCACCAAGCCTTTAATGAGAAAAGCGACTTTTATATCTACGATGATCTTGATCCGCAGCGCCTTTACAACGCTGCGCGCAATGTTGAGATCGCCGCGTGGAAGCTGGCCAACAGCAGAGACTCGAACGGACAGCCGCTGTTGTTGTCGAATGAGATGTACCCTGTGCCTAATCTCAGTTTTGAACGCGAAATCGGCAAGATGATTAGTAACTTCGACCTGCTTTCCCTCACCATCGCCGACAAGACCAATCGCACCGTGGTCAAGGTCGTCCAGAATGTGGCAACTGCCGTATTCCTGCCGGTGGCCGCTGTTCTGCGCTAATCCCGATGTTTGCTGCCCGACCCCTGCGCTGGGCATTGGTCCTCTCTGCCTGCCTACATCTACTGCTCTTGCTGGCAGGGCGAGGCTTCTGGTCTTCATGGATTGAAGCCTCCGAAGGCGATGAGGTGGTGCTGTCAGCTAAGCTGCTCCCGCCGCCTGCACCACCCGCTAAGCCGGTCAGCCAACCGCCGCGCCCTCAGCCAAGCCCTGCGGCGTCTGCACCTACGCCGTCAATCCCCTCCTCAACTGCTGCACCCTTATTGCCAGAGGCATCAAGCACTGCTGTTCCAGCCACGGCTGGCCCGGGCGCTGATGCCCGGGGCGCTGGTGTGCCGGCACGTGCCCTTCCGGCTTCAGGTCGTCTGCACTTTGTCGTGACCAAGGGAGAGCAAGCCTTTGTTGTCGGGCAGGCTGTGCATGCTTGGACAGTTGAGGGCGATCGTTATGAGCTCAACAGCACGATTGAGACGACAGGCTTGATCGCGCTCTTCACCAATGTCCGGCTTGGACAGAGTAGTAGCGGGCAGATTGTAGAAGGCGGCCTGCGACCGCTCTCTTTCAGGGATAATCGCAAGGATGGCAGCTACAGGGCCGATTTCGATTGGGCACAGCAGCGCCTGCAGCTGGGCAATGGCAGTAGCCTGCCCTTGGCGGAAGGCGCGCAAGATGTACTGTCGATGTTTTACCAGTTCGCGCTCTACCCCCTGGATATGCCCGAGCTGACTTTGATGGTCACCACGGGCCGCAAGTTTGAGCGCTATGTGTTTAAGGTGGAGGCTGATGTGCCGCTCACATTGCGTGGGCATACCGCAGACTCTGCTGATGGTCAGACAGAGGAGCGTACCTTGGCAACCTATCATCTGTCCTACCGTGGGCGCGACGCCGAAGGTGTCGATGTGTGGCTGGCCCGGGATCTTGATCGATTACCGGTGAAGATTCGATATGTGGATCGTAAAGGTGGCCTGACTGAATTGCAGGCTGACCAGATCGTTTACCCCGGCATGCGCTAATAGCGAGGCCCTTCTACTTACCTGTTGTGTTGACGTCCATGGCGTCGTCGCCAACGCCAATATCTCGCAAGGAAAATTATGAGTTCAATGCCTATCAATGCACCGCTTCTACAGGGTGCCCGCAACGTGCTGTATGAGTTGCTTAAGTTCGACTACCCAGCCGATGCAGTGCTCTCGCATTTTTTCCGCAACAACCGCGAGATTGGTTTGCGTGATCGTGCCTTTATCGCTGAGACCGCTTATGCCGTGCTGCGCCGCAAGCGCACCTTGGAACGACTGTGCGGCGACCGCGTTACGCCGCAGCGACTGCTACTGGCCTCTCTGACGCGCGTTGCCGGATACAACAACCGCCAGTTGGCAGGCGCGCTAGACATGGAGGAGGTGAAGTGGCTGGACGCCCTGCGTGAGGTCAGCTTGCCGCCCGGTACTTTGGGTGAACAAACGGATCTGCCAGACTGGCTGGCCGAACGGCTCGCGAGCTTTATGAGCGATGATGAGGTGATTGCCCTAGCGCGCGGCATGAATCAACCCGCGCCGCTAGATCTGCGTGTGAATTTAGTGAAGTCCAACCGCGATGCAGTGTTGACGCAACTCCAGGCCGAGGGGATCGAGGCTGAACCCTGTCCGTATGCCCCGCAGGGGATTCGTTTGAAGAAAAAGCCGTCTCTCTCAAAGCATCCACTGTTTCTCGACGGCACCATTGAGGTACAGGATGAAGGCAGTCAGCTCCTCGGCCATCTACTACAGCCACGCCGTGGAGAAATGGTCATGGACTTTTGCGCAGGTGCCGGTGGCAAGACTTTACTCCTTGGCGCACTGATGCGCTCGAGTGGCCGCCTGTATGCTTTTGATGTATCCGAAAAGCGCTTGTCTAAGTTGAAGCCGCGTTTGGCGCGATCAGGTTTGTCGAATGTGCATCCCGGTGTGATCAGTAGCGAGACAGATATCAAGATCAAACGATTGGCTGGCAAGTTTGATCGCGTGCTCGTCGATGCACCGTGCTCAGGGCTCGGTACATTGCGGCGCAATCCTGATTTGAAATGGCGTCAGAGCCCAACCTCGGTGGCCGAAGTGCAGCAAAAGCAAGCGGCCATTCTGGCTTCTGCTTCTCGACTGCTCAAACCTGGCGGCCGGTTGGTGTATGCCACCTGCAGCATCCTGCCTGAGGAGAATGAGGCGATTGTGTCCGGCTTCCTAGCGACTCACCCTGAGTTCGAACAGAAGTCAGCTGCCGATGTGCTGAAACAACAAGACATCGCATGTGACACCGGCGAGCACTTGCGTCTCTTTCCCCACAAGCACGGCACGGATGGCTTTTTTGCTGCCGTATTGGAGCGCCGTGCTTGAGACGATGTTGAAGCAGCATTTGAAACATTGCTTTAAAAAGCTGCCGCTGTTATTGCTGCTGTGTGGGAGCGTTTCAGTGTGGGCGGAAGCACCGCTCAAGGTCCAGCCGCCATCCAGTCGGGTGCTGGCGGCGACAGGCACCGTCGAAGTGGTGTTTTCGCCTTGGGATGATGCCGAAGGACGGCTGATTGAACTGATTAACGAGGCGCGCAACAGTATCCATGTGCAAGCCTATTTGCTGACCAGCCGTAGCATTGCTAAAGCCTTGCTGCAGGCGCATCAACGCAATGTGCGTGTGCTCGTTTTGGCGGATGCCGAGATGGTCCGCGGCAGTGACAACAGCCAGATCCCTAAGCTTGCAGCGGCAGGTGTTCCGGTCTGGTTGGAAGGCCGTTATGCCAACGCGCACAACAAGGTCATGGTGATGGATGTTGAGACTCGCCACCCAATTCTGATCACAGGTAGTTACAACTACACATGGTCCGCGCAAGCACGGAATGCAGAAAATTTACTCATCCTGCGCGACAATTTGGCTTTAACAAAAGCTTATTTGGAGAACTGGCAGCGGCATCAGCGTGATGCGCAGCGGTACGTTCCCTCTCCTACGAATGACCCATGAACATGTTTGATATTGCTTTGAGTGGTTTGCTTGCCGACTTGTGGCAAGACCTGCAGCACCCAGACATTGTCTGGCAAGCGCTAATTCTTCTATCGGCTTTGTGTTGTGGCAAGCTGGCTGAACGGGTTGTGCAAAACCGTCATTACGAAGATATGCGCATGGCGGTGCAACTTGGGCATCGCGGGCTCAAGCGTCTGGTGTTTCCGCTCGTGGCTTTGCTACTCGTTCTAATTGCGCGTGAGATTGTTCGGCCGATCCTGCATGTGCAACTACTCTCACTTGCTGTCCCTCTCTTACTCTCTCTGGCGGCGATTCGTAGCGTTTTCTTTGTGTTGCGGGTGACTTTCAGCAACACGCCTGTGTTGCGCAATTTCGAACGTGTTTTCTCCACGATTGTGTGGCTAGTTGTTGCGTTGCACATCACCGGTTTTTTGCCCGAGTTAATTAACTTGCTCGAAGCCGTTCAGTTCTCGATTGGCAAGCAGAAGCTGGATGTGTGGCAAGTGTTGCAAGGCTTTATGGTGGTAGCGATGGCTTTGCTTATTTCGCTATGGTTGGGCAGCCTGATCGAGGTTCGCTTGATGAGTGCTGATGGTCTCGACAATAACCTGCAGGTCGTCTTCTCTCGCTTGGCTAAAGCTGTGTTGGTGCTGCTGGCGATTATGGTCGCCTTGCCGAGTGTTGGTATTGATTTGACCGCCCTGTCGGTGTTCGGCGGCGCGCTTGGTGTGGGCTTGGGTCTCGGTCTGCAAAAGATTGCCAGTAACTACGTGTCTGGCTTCATTATTCTCTTGGACCGGTCAATTCGCATCGGCAATGTAATTGCCGTTGGGGCCGACAAGGGCAAGGTGACGCAAATCACTACCCGCTATACCGTGCTACGCGCTGGGAACGGCGTGGAATCATTGGTCCCCAACGAGTCCTTGATCAGCAATGCAGTACAAAATGAGACTTATAGTGACTATCGGGTTCGTCATGTACTACCAATACAGATCAGTTATCACGATGACCCTGAACAGGCGATGTCTATCTTAGTCAGTGAGGCAAAGGCTCATCCACAGGTCGCGATCGAACCTGAACCCCAAGCATTCCTGACGCTATTTGCCGATTCAGGGGTGAACCTTGAGCTCCTGTATTGGCTGGATGAGCCAGAGGTGAATTCCATGAAGGTGCGTTCTGACATCAACCTCGCTATCTTCAAGGCATTTGCCGACGCAGGTATCAACATTCCTTTCCCTCAGCGCGAAATCCGGATGCTCAACCCCGCAGAGGAAAAAGACTCGGCGTAGGATCGCGGCGAGAAAGCAGGTACCATCCGGTGCAGGGCATAAGCCGCTCTGGATGTTCAAATTTATCAAAATGATGGGCTGCTTTCGCGTAAAATCAGCGGGTTTTCGTCCGGTTGAAAAGAAAGGCGCGCGGCTCGCATGTTGATGTCAGGTTTGTTTGATCTGCCCTGGTGGGGCTATGTAGTGGTGGCGCTGGGGCTGACACATGTCACCATCGCTGGCGTCACGATTTTCCTGCACCGCCATCAAGCCCATCGGGCGCTTGATCTTGGCCCCATTCCTAGCCATTTTTTCCGCTTCTGGTTGTGGCTGACGACGGGGATGAACACCAAAGAATGGGCTGCAATCCATCGCAAGCACCACGCCAAGTGCGAGACTGCCGAAGATCCGCATAGCCCGCAAATTCACGGCATCAATAAGGTGCTATGGGGCGGCGTATTCCTCTATGTCAAGGAAGCCCACAATCGCGAAACCATCAGCAAGTACGGTACCGGTACGCCGGATGATTGGATCGAAAACACCCTGTACACCCCGCATCAGAAGCTTGGTGTTGCCATCATGTTGGCGCTGGACCTGTATATGTTTGGCGTAGTGCCCGGCTTGCTCATGTGGATTGTGCAGGTGATCTGGATTCCGTTCTGGGCCGCTGGCGTGATTAATGGCCTCGGCCACTTCTGGGGTTATCGCAACTTTGCCTGTGCGGACGCCAGCACCAATCTCATCCCGATCGGCATCCTGATCGGCGGTGAGGAGCTACATAACAACCATCACACTTTCGCCACCTCGGCCAAGCTGTCTAACAAGTGGTACGAGTTTGATATTGGCTGGATGTATATCCGCATCCTCGAAATGCTTGGCCAAGCCCGCGTTAAGAAGGTTGCCCCTCGCCCTCGTTTGGGCGCGGTGCGTTCGGCCGTGGATCATGCGACACTCAATGCCGTCATTACGCATCGTTACGATGTGCTGGCTAAATACTTGAAGTCGCTTCGTCAGGTTGCGCAGGAAGAGCTGCAGCACCTACGCGAAGAGGCGCATCACCACACCATTCTTAAGC
>CAZCLF010000043.1:0-5628 GCA_964499485.1 uncultured Rhodocyclaceae bacterium
TGCCTTGGGTCAGCGCTTACCAATCAGGCTGATCCCAAACGCGACCAGCAGCATGCCACCGATCTGAAAAAGCGAGATCGGTTCGGCCAACAACCACCAGCCAAACAGGATGGTGAGCAGCGGACCGCTTGAGCCGATCAAGGCGCTGGTAGGTGCGCCGATTCGGCGGATGGCGGCAGATAACGCCAGCACAGGAACGATGGTGGAAAAGAGTGCCATCGCAATCGCCAGGCCGTGCGTGGATAAAGGTTGCTGCAGTCCGGCGAGCGACTCGGTGCTGAGAAAGTGGGCGATGGTCACAGCGGTCGATACGAGCATGGCGAGTGCTGTAAAGCGTTGTGTACCAATTTGCTGCAGCATGGGGCCTGTACCAACCAGATACAAGGCATAGCTGACCGCCGAGGCAAACACAAAGCCACTGCCGATCCAGACTGCCGTGTTATCGGCCGCAAAATTTAGGTCGTGTACAAACGCAGCACCAATGCCCAGATAACAGATTGCGCAAGCTGCCAGCTTCCGCGTCGTGAGCCGCTCACCTAGAAAGGCTGCACTCAGCAGTAATGTCAGTGTCGGATAGACGGCTAGTACCAGTCGCTCTAGGCCCGCACTAATGTATTGCAGCCCGATGAAATCAAGCAGGCTGGCGCCGTAGTAACCGAATAAACCGAGGACCGTGACCATGCCCCATTGACGCAAAGTCAGGCGCGGCTTGTTGCTCGACTCGCGCCACGCAATCAAGGCGAACACGGGGAGCGAGTAGAGCATGCGTAATGTCAGCAGTGACAGGGCGCTGAGTGGTATTGGGCTGGGTACGGCATAGGCGAGCTTGACCAAGATGGCCTTGAAGGAAAAGCCGACGGCGGCTAGTACGGCCAATAACAGCCCGAGTGTACGGGGTGATGAAAAAATGATTAGCGCCGCCTTCCGCCAAGGATGGAGCCAAGCACGCCACGCACAATTTCACGACCCAGTTGTGAGCCGATACTGCGTGCGGCACTCTTTATCGCGGCCTCAGTGGCGGTTTGGCGGCGGTTGCTACTCGTGCTGCCACCGCCAAAGAGATCGCCAAGCACTTCGCCAAATCCGCCGCCGCTTGCGGGTGTGGATTGGGGTGCGGGTTGATGCGCTGGCTGTGGTGCTTGGCCGGTAGTTTGCTTTGCTGCTGATGCACCCTTGAGCTTCTCATATGCGGATTCGCGATCGACCGCTTGTTCGTAATGACCGAACAGGAGCGAGCCCTTGATTGCCGCGCTGCGCTCCTCCGCCGTCATCGGGCCGATGCGGGAGGCGGGTGGCATGATGAAGGCGCGTTCAACAATACCCGGGCGGCCCTGTTCATCGAGCAAGGAGACGAGTGCCTCGCCGACGCCGAGCTCAGTGATCGCGCTCTCAGCGTTGATCTTCGGGTTGGCACGCATGGTCTCGGCCGCAGCCTTGACGGCTTTTTGGTCGCGCGGGGTGAATGCTCGCAGTGCGTGCTGCACGCGATTACCAAGTTGGCCGAGAATCTTGTCCGGGATATCCAACGGGTTCTGTGTGACAAAAAATACACCAACGCCCTTGGAGCGGATCAGCCGTACCACTTGTTCAACCTTCTCGAGAAGCGCCGGTGGCGCGTCGTTGAACAGTAGATGGGCTTCGTCGAAGAAAAACACCAGCTTGGGCTTGTCGAGATCGCCAGCTTCGGGGAGCTGTTCAAACAGCTCGGCCAGCAGCCACAGCAGGAAGGTGGCATACAGGCGCGGGTTGTTCATCAGTTTTTCAGCCGCCAGTATGTTGATCACGCCGCGACCGTCTGCCGCGGTTTGCATCAAGTCGGCAATGTCGAGCATGGGCTCACCGAAAAACACATCGCCGCCTTGCTCCTCTAATTGCAATAGGCCGCGCTGGATGGCGCCAATGGATGCTGCCGAAACATTGCCGTAATCAGTGGTGTATTGCTTGGCGTTCTCGCCAACGTGCTGGACCATCGCACGCAGGTCCTTGAGATCAAGCAGCAGCAAGCCTTGGTCGTCGGCTATTTTGAAGACGAGCTGCAACACGCCTTCCTGTGTGTCATTGAGGTTGAGCAGGCGACCGAGCAGCAAGGGGCCCAGATCAGAAATCGTGGCACGTACCGGGTGTCCGCCACTGCCGAAGACATCCCAGAACACCACGCTATTGGCCTTAGGTGACCAATCGGCAATGCCCAGTGTATCCAGGCGCTTCTTAAACTTGTCACTGGCGACACCAGCTTCGCCAAGCCCGGATAGATCGCCCTTCACATCCGCCATAAAGACAGGCACGCCGACCGAGGCCAGTTGTTCAGCCAGTGTCTGCAACGTAACTGTCTTGCCCGTACCGGTCGCGCCAGTAATCAGGCCGTGGCGATTGGCCAGGGCGGGGAGTAGATCTAAGGTCAGATCATTAGCGCGGGCAATAGGGAGGGGGCGGGACATAAGCGCTCCAGTCTGGGTGGGGTGGCGAATGGTAGAATTCCGTCATTCTAATGACAGGCACTTATTGGTGCTTGCCTTCACTCACTCAAGCACGCGAATAAGTACGTAACAAGTACGCAAAAGCGTAAGTAGCAAAAAGGACATTGTTATGGCCGGACACAGTAAATGGGCCAATATCCAGCATCGTAAGGGCCGTCAGGACGAAAAGCGCGGTCGAATTTTCTCCCGTATCTCCAAGGAAATCACCGTTGCCGCCAAGATGGGCGGCGGCGACCCCAGCTTCAACCCGCGCCTGCGCATGGCTGTGGACAAGGGTAAGAGCGTCAATATGCCGGCCGATAATGTCGAGCGCGCTATCAAGAAGGGTACCGGCGAGCTGGAAGGTGTGGATTACGTTGAGATCCGTTATGAAGGCTACGGTATCGGCGGTGCCGCTGTGATCGTTGATTGCTTAACGGATAACAAGACCCGTACGGTTGCCGAAGTTCGTCATGCGTTTAACAAGCACGGCGGCAATATGGGCACAGACGGCTGCGTGGCCTTTATGTTCGACCACATTGGCCAGTTCCTTTTTGCACCGGGCACCGATGAAGATGCGCTGATGGAAGCGGCACTGGAAGCGGGGGCCGAAGACGTGACCACCAATGATGATGGGTCTATCGAAGTGATCAGCACCTTTGCGGATTACCTGTCGGTCAAGGAGGCACTTGAAAAGGCTGGCTTCAAGGCAGAAATGTCCGAAGTAACCATGCGTCCGCAGAATGAAATAACGCTGACAGGTGATGATGCCGTCAAGATGCAGAAGCTACTCGATGCCATCGAAGATCTCGATGATGTGCAAGATGTGTACACCTCTGCACTGATCGAAGAGTAAATGTCAGCCACTGCGCGCATTCTCGGCATAGACCCCGGTTTGCGCGTGACGGGCTTTGGTGTCATCGAAGCTCAGGGCAACAAATTGAGTTATGTCGCTAGTGGTGTGATCAAGACGCCGGGCGAGGAAAACTTGCCCGAGCGCATCATGGTGATTCTTGAAGGGATTGCCGAAGTGATCGCCACCTATGCGCCTAATCAGGCTGCGGTAGAAAAGGTCTTCGTTAACGTCAATCCGCAATCCACCCTGCTGCTCGGGCAGGCGCGTGGGGCGGCGATTAGCGCCTTAGTGTTGGCAAACCTACCGGTGTCTGAATACACCGCGTTGCAAGTTAAGCAGGCGGTGGTGGGTCACGGCAAAGCGGCCAAGGAGCAGGTCCAGAGCATGATCGTGCGCCTGCTCTCGCTGCCCGGTTCGCCCTCTGCGGATGCGGCTGATGCCTTGGCCTGTGCGATTGCCCATGCCCACGGCGGGCAGGGGCTGGGTAGTATTGCCACTGCTGGTTATCGCGTCCGTGGCGGCCGATTGATCAAATAGACAATAGCGAATAGCGGTACCAAAGGAGAAATTTCTTGATCGGACGCATCAGTGGCATCCTCGCCGAAAAGAACCCACCGCAGATTCTGGTGGATGTTGGCGGTATTGGCTATGAAGTGGGTGTGCCCATGAGCAGCTTCTACAACCTGCCGAATATTGGCGACAAGGTCACACTGCTGACCGAGTTCATCGTGCGGGAGGATGCGCAGCTTCTGTTCGGTTTTCTGACTCAGGATGAACGGACCACTTTCCGCCAATTACTCAAGATTTCCGGCGTCGGCGCGCGTACTGCCTTGGCCGTGCTGTCGGGTATGTCGGTGGCTGAGCTGGTGAGTGCCGTGGCCCGTCAGGAAGTCGGTCGTCTGACCAAGGTGCCGGGTATCGGCAAGAAAACTGCTGAACGTCTTTTACTTGAGCTGAAGGACAAGTTGCCCACCGCGCCGGGCGTGGCAACAGCCGGTGCAGTATATGTACCGGACACCAGCAGCGATATTCTTAATGCGCTGATGGCCTTGGGGTACAACGAGCGCGAAGCGGCCAGCGCAATGAAGACACTGCCAGAAGATGTAACAGTTAGTGACGGTATCCGTCAGGCACTCAAGCTGCTGGGCAAGGGCTGATAAACTCTAAACACCATGGCGATACAGACCGACCAGTTTTCCGAGCGCGTCATTTCAGCGGCACCCGAGTCCTCTCAGGAGGAGGCGCTCGAACGTGCGCTGCGCCCCAAGAAGCTGGCCGAGTATGTCGGACAGCAGAAGGTGCGTGGTCAGCTGGAAATCTTTATCGAGGCGGCCAGAAAGCGTAAAGAGTCCCTCGACCACGTCTTGCTGTTCGGCCCGCCGGGTCTGGGGAAGACCACGTTGGCGCACATCATTGCGCATGAGATGGGCGTCAATTTGCGTCAGACCTCGGGGCCTGTATTGGAGCGTGCTGGCGATCTGGCTGCGATCCTTACTAATCTAGAACCGCACGATGTGTTGTTCATCGATGAAATTCATCGTCTCTCGCCTGTAGTTGAAGAAATTCTCTACCCCGCGCTGGAAGACTTTCAGATCGACATCATGATCGGTGAAGGCCCCTCGGCCCGCTCGGTCAAACTCGATCTACCGCCCTTTACCTTGGTGGGTGCCACCACGCGTGCCGGTATGCTCACTAACCCGCTACGCGACCGTTTCGGTATCGTCGCGCGCCTTGAGTTCTATACACCCGATGAGTTGGCTTCCATCGTCACACGTTCGGCCAACCTGCTCAATTGTGCGATTGCCGATGAAGGTGCGACCGAAATTGCCCGCCGTTCGCGCGGTACGCCGCGGATTGCCAACCGTCTGTTGCGCCGCGTGCGCGACTTTGCGGAGGTCAAGGCGGATGGCAAGGTGACGCAGGCCGTGGCGGATGCAGCGCTGGTGATGCTGGATGTTGACCATCTCGGGCTCGACATCATGGACCGCAAGCTGCTCTCAGCCGTGCTCGAGAAGTTTGGTGGTGGCCCAGTGGGTGTCGATAATCTGGCGGCGGCGATTGGTGAGGCGCGTGACACGATTGAGGATGTGCTGGAGCCTTATCTGATTCAGCAAGGCTATTTGCAGCGCACCCCACGTGGCCGTATTGCCACCCCCTCGATCTGGCGCCACTTTGGCCTGGATGCACCGAAAGTTGGGCCTAACGGAGAGTTGTGGAAGGAATGAGCGCAGTGCTGCGTGAATTCAACCTGCCTGTCCGTGTCTATTACGAGGACACTGATGCAGCGGGTGTGGTGTATTACGCCAACTATCTGCG
>CAZCLF010000043.1:5728-12784 GCA_964499485.1 uncultured Rhodocyclaceae bacterium
TCTATTACGAGGACACTGATGCAGCGGGTGTGGTGTATTACGCCAACTATCTGCGCTTTATCGAGCGAGCACGCACCGACTGGTTGCGTACACTTGGCGTTGATCAGGGAAGCCTGATTGCTACGCATGGCATTGCCTTTGCTGTGCGCTCGCTGCAGGCCGATTACCTGAAGCCGGCTAGGCTTGATGATGAACTCATCGTGCATTCCACCCTCGAAGAAGTGGGGCGGGCCCAAGTCGTATTTCAGCAAAACGTGATGCGTGGGCAGGAGTTGCTCTTCACCGCGACAGTACGCGTAGCGTGTTTTGATCCCGTCGCTGCGCGTGCAGCAGCGATCCCCAAAGAGATTCAGGAAAAATTCAAGGCATTGGAGAAAGTCGCTTCATGAACGTTACTCAGGATCTGTCCATTCTCGAACTGATCATGCATGCGAGCTTGGTCGTCAAGCTGGTCATGCTGCTCTTGCTCGCTGTGTCCTTCATGTCTTGGTACTGGATCTTCCGCAAGGGCTTTGCCATTCGCGATTGCCGCAAGCGGACCGACCAATTTGAGCGTGATTTCTGGAGTGGCGGTGATTTGAACAACCTCTACCAGAGCGCAGTGAACAACCGACATGAAACGGGCGCGATGGAGCGCATTTTTGAAGCAGGCTATCGTGAATTCACTAAGCTGAGAAACCAGCGCGCGCTCGACCCCGCGACCATCGTCGATGGCGCACGTCGTGCAATGCGTGCAACGTATCAGCGTGAAATTGATGATCTGGAGGCGCACCTGGCCTTTCTTGCATCCGTCGGTTCGGTCAGTCCATATGTGGGCCTGTTCGGCACGGTGTGGGGCATCATGCATGCCTTCCGTGGTCTTTCTTCAATGGCGACCGCGACCCTGTCGGCAGTAGCACCAGGGATTGCAGAAGCGCTCGTGGCAACCGCCATTGGTCTGTTTGCGGCAATTCCCGCGGTCGTTGCCTACAACCGTTTTGCCCATGACGTGGATCGCGTATCGGTACGTTTCGAAAGCTTCATGGAAGAGTTCTCCAACATTCTGCAAAGGCAGATGAAGTAATGCCGCGCCATAAAAGACAGTTGATGAACCAGATCAACGTCGTGCCGTATATCGATGTGATGCTGGTGCTGCTGATCATTTTCATGGTGACTGCGCCGATGGTGCAGCCCGGCAATGTTGAGCTGCCTAGCGTTGGCAAGTCTGCCCAGCCGCCAGTGGCGCCACTTGAAATTACCGTCAAAGCCGATGGTTCGTTGACCCTGCGCGACCGTGCTGGCAATGCCACCGAACAAGATCTTGGTAAGTCCGAGCTGGCGCAAAAAGTACGCGCGGCACAACGCAAAAATCCTGAGCAAGCGGTCCTGATCGCTGGCGACAAGAATGTGCGTTATGAGGCTGTGCTGGGTGTCATGGATGAGTTGCAGCGTCAGCAGGTTGCGAAAATTGGTCTGCTGGTCCAACCGGGCAAGCAATGAACGACGCGCTACACCTCGATGATCGTGTGAATGAGCCCGGCAAGCGGGCTGCCGCCATCATGGCGGTAGCTGTGCATGTGTTGCTGGCCTTGTTCCTGATCTACGGCATACGCTGGCAGAGCACAATGCCTGCCGCAGTTGAGGTGGAGTTGGTGAGTTCAGTCCCTGCTGCGGCGCCCAAAAGCGAGCCGAAGCCTGAACCTAAGCCCGAGGTCAAGCCTGAGCCCAAGGTCGAACCTAAGGTTGAAACGCCACCACCCAAGCCTATCGTTGCGCCTAAGCCCGATATTGCGATCAAGGAAAAGCCGGAGAAAAAACCAGAACCCAAGCCGCTTTTTGATCCGATTAAGGACATGCTCAAACGCGAGACTGAGCAAAACAACAAGGACAAGTTGCGCGACATGTTGGCGAAAGAGGAAGCCGCTACCAATGCCAGCACCGCTGCCAATGCAAATACATCGAGCAAGAGCAAGGCACGGTATGTAGATCGCATCAGTGCCAAGATTCGTGGCAATCTGGTGGTGCCCCCCGGCGTCAGCGGGAACCCTGAAGCGGAGTTCCGGGTCAATCAACTTCCAACCGGCGAGGTAATCGAGGTCAAGTTGCGTAAGTCCTCCGGAAACCGCGCATTGGATGAGGCCATAGAACGCGCTATCCACAAATCGAGTCCGCTGCCCAAACCAGAACGCAACGAAGATTTTGATCGTGCCCTTGATCTCAAGTTCAAGCCGCTGGAGCAGGTCGCTCCTAATTGAGCCGTATAATTCACGAATGAACATGCTAATGCGTACATCTTTCCGTTCCTTATCTGCGCTGCTGGCCCTCTCTGCGGGCTTGGCGCACGCACAGCTTTCCGTCGAAATTATCGGTGCTGGTGCCAACCGTATTCCGGTGTCCGTGGCCGACTTTCCCGGCGAGCGCATCATTTCGCAGGCACTGACCTCGGTGATCCGTAACGACTTGGATCGTAGCGGTCTCTTTAAAATGATCGACGCAGGCAGTAATGCCATTCCGGAGAATGCTGCGATTGCTTGGGGTGACTGGCGTAGCCGGGGTGCAGATGCACTGGCGGTTGGCCAAGTGTTACCTACCGCAGACGGTCGTTTTGAAACCCGCTTCCGTTTGCATGACATTCAAAAGCAAGCCCAATTGGGTGGCTCGGCATTGCTGCATAGTTCTTCCCAACTGCGTTCAACCGGGCACCGTATTGCGGACTTCATTTACGAAAAGCTGACTGGTGAACCCGGCGTCTTCTCGACACGCATCGCTTATGTGGTCAAGAGTGTTGGCCGCTTTGAGTTGCAAGTTGCTGATGCAGATGGCGGCAATGCGCAAGCCGCATTTGCATCTTCCGAGCCGATTATTTCGCCTTCATGGGCGCCGGACGGCAATCGCATTGCTTATGTGTCTTTCCAGACCAAAAAGCCGGTTGTTTATGTTCATGATCTGGCTGCAGGGCGCCGCCACGTTGCCGCAAACTTCAAGGGCTCAAATTCTGCACCCGCTTGGTCGCCTGATGGTCGCCGTCTGGCCTTGGTCTTGACCAAGGATGGCGGCTCACAGCTGTATCTGGTCAATGCCGATGGCAGTGGCGTGACCCGTCTGGCCAGTTCGGCGGGTATTGATACCGAGCCGAATTTTTCGCCGGATGGTCAGTACATTTATTTCACGTCCGATCGCGGCGGTAGCCCACAGATTTACCGTATCCCGGCGACGGGTGGCGATGTGCAGCGCGTGACTTTCGAGGGGAGCTATAACACCTCCCCGCGGATTTCTCCGGACGGCAAGAGCATGGCCTACATTTCCCGCAACAGTGGGCGCTTTCAGCTTGCCCTGATGGACTTGGCGAGTAAGCAAACACAAATTCTTACAGACTCTTCAAAAGACGAGTCACCCAGTTTTGCGCCGAATGGGCGCATGATTCTGTATGCCACTGAAATTGGCGGTCGTGGAGTGTTGGCCGCCGTTTCCAGCGATGGTCGCGTCAAACTCAAACTGCCAGCAGTGGGTGGTGGTGATGTACGCGAGCCTACCTGGGGCCCATTTGCAAAGTAGTTTTACCCTTAATTTTTACGTTGGAGTTTCATCATGCGCCGCCTCTTTATTCTTGCCAGCCTGGCTTTTCTTGCCGCTTGTAGTTCTCAACCCCCCGCTCCGGAGCAAGCCGGTGCAGGCGTTGAAGATCGCTCACCACGCGATCTCGGTAGCGTCAATCCAGTCGGCCGTGATGGGCTGTATAGCCCGGACCGCTTGAAGGATCCTAAGAGCGTCCTGTACAAGCGCGAAGTGTTTTTCGATCTCGACAGCTATGCGATTCGTGATGAATTCAAGCCGCTGCTCGAAGCCCATGCCAAGTTCCTGCAGGCCAACAGCAAGTACAAGATGCTGATTCAAGGCAACACCGATGAGCGTGGCAGCCGCGAGTACAACTTGGCCCTCGGCCAGAAGCGTGCGGAGGCTGTGAAGAAGGCCCTGCAACTGCTGGGCGCGCGCGAAGATCAGCTTGAGGCGGTGAGCATTGGCAAGGAAAAGCCGCGCTGCGGCGAAGCGTCTGAAGAGTGCTGGGCACAGAACCGTCGTGCCGACATTCTCTACACCGGCGAGTTCTAAAGGATGTTGCGTCGTTTCAGTCTGCGCTCGTTGAGTGCTGTTTGTCTGACAGCACTCGCGTTGCCTGTTCATGCCGGTTTGTTTGACGATGTTGAGGCGCGTGCGCGTATCGATAAGCTGCGTGCAGACGTCACAGCCATGCAACAGAGCGTGGATACCGCGAGCAAAAATCAGCTGGAGTTCGTTAATCAACTGGAAGGTTTGAAAGCCGAGCTTGCCAAGTTGCGTGGTCAGCTGGAAGTGTTGACCTATGAGGTTGAAACGACGCAAAAGCGCCAAAAAGATTTTTACGTTGATCTTGATGCACGGTTGCGCAAACTTGAGCCTACGGCATCTGCTGCAGTAGCCGATCCAGGTTTGCCAACAGGCGAAGCGACCGGCTCAAAAACGGCGGTTGATGAAGGTGCCGCGACACGTGATTACGATATCGCTCTGAACTTCGTCAAGGCCGGGCGTTATCGCGATGCCGTGTCTGCGTTCGCGAGCTTTACCAAAGTGCATGCGGGTAGTGTGCGCCAGCCCAGCGCACACTTCTGGCAAGCCTCGAGCCACTTTCAGCTACGTGAGTTTGCCAAAGCTGCCGATCAGTATGCACGCGTGCCCGCTGGCTGGCCAAACGATCCGAAGGCGCCCGATGCGCTACTCGGGCAAGCGAATGCGCAGTTTGAGGCGGGCGATGCTAAGGGCGCAAACAAGACGCTGGAGGCCCTGATCCAGCAATATCCAAAGAGCTCTGCCGCACAGGCCGCACAGCAGCGCCTCAAGAAAAAGTAGTTTTCTATGGCCGACAATCTGGTCCGGCTGCGCATCAGCGAAATCTTCCATTCCATCCAGGGTGAGTCGTCACGTATCGGCTTGCCTACGGTATTTGTCCGTCTCACCGGATGTCCATTACGTTGTGTGTGGTGCGACACGGAGTACGCCTTTTCGGGTGGCGAGATGCGATCACTGGAGGATGTGCTTGCGGACATTGCCGAGTTCAATTGCAAGACTGTTTGCGTCACCGGTGGAGAGCCGCTGGCACAAAAAGGTTGTATCGATTTGCTGCATGCACTCTGCAATGCAGGCTATTCGGTCTCGCTTGAAACTAGTGGCGCGCTCGACATCAGTGAAGTTGACTCACGTGTTGCGCGCATCATGGATATCAAGGCGCCTGACTCCGGCGAAGTAAAAAAAAATCGTTGGGAAAACATCCCCCTGTTGAGCTCGCACGATGAAGTCAAGTTTGTACTTGCATCCGCTGCAGATTATGCATGGGCTGTTGATGTCGTGAAGCGTGAGCGATTGACCGAACGTTGCGCAGTACTGTTCTCGCCCGTTCAAGGTGACTTGTCGCCAACGACATTGGCCGAGTGGGTGGTGCGCGACCATCTGCCCGTGCGCTTCCAGCTTCAACTGCATAAAGTCCTGTGGGGGAGCGAACGTGCCCGCTGACCAAACCTTATCGGCGGCTGTTGTGTTGCTGTCTGGCGGCCTCGACTCCGCAACCGTCTTGGCGATTGCGCGCGCGCAAGGCTTTGACTGTCATTGCTTATCATTTGATTATGGGCAACGGCACCGGGTGGAGCTTCAAGCAGCGGAGAGAGTGACGAAGGCATTGGGCGCTGCATCACATCGCACAGTTAAGCTGGACCTTGGTCAGTTTGGCGGCTCCGCATTAACCGACACATCGATCGCTGTGCCTGTGGACGGTGTGCAACCGGGTATTCCTGTTACCTATGTCCCAGCGCGCAACACGGTGATGCTCTCATTGGCCTTGGCTTGGGCAGAGGTGCTCGGCGCGCGCGATATTTTTGTTGGCGTGAATGCCGTTGATTACTCCGGCTACCCGGATTGCCGCCCCGAATACATCGATGCATTCGAGCGCATGGCTAACCTTGCGACAAAGGCGGGTGTTGAAGGTGGCCATTTGCGTGTGCACGCACCACTGATTGACTTATCTAAAGCAGAGATCATCAAGGAGGGGGTGCGTTTGGGTGTGCCCTATGCGATGACAGTGTCTTGCTATCAGGCCGATGAAGATGGAAAAGCCTGCGGTGTCTGCGATTCGTGTCGTCTCCGCCAAGAAGGATTTGCAGCAGCAAAGGTCGGCGATCCCACCTTGTATCAAACGGCATCGCTGCGAACCTGAAAAAGAGTGC
Organism: uncultured Rhodocyclaceae bacterium; assembly: GCA_964499485.1. Taxonomy (GTDB): domain Bacteria; phylum Pseudomonadota; class Gammaproteobacteria; order Burkholderiales; family Rhodocyclaceae. The sequence continues at coordinate 11,959 of CAZCLF010000043.1, forward strand.
GAGATTGTTTGACAGGTAATCGCCCGTGTCCTATAATTTCGCGCTTTCCTGCCAGTGCGGGTCGTTAGCTCAGTCGGTAGAGCAGCGGACTTTTAATCCGTTGGTCGCGTGTTCGAGTCACGCACGACCCACCACCGACTGAGAAAAGTCGCTATAATGGCGGGCTTCGCAGCAAGGCAGTAAATTTGGGTTGTTAGCTCAGTTGGTAGAGCAGCGGACTCTTAATCCGTAGGTCGAGTGTTCGAATCACTCACAACCCACCAGAATTCGAAAGCCTGGCCTGACTGGTCAGGCTTTTTTGTTGTAGCCGGTTTGTGCTTTTGGTTTGTTGGCGGTTTTTGGCTTGGTTAGGCGCTTCTTCCTTGACACAAGCGACAGAATCGCTAATAATCCGAGGTTCAGCTGGAGGGATTCCCGAGCGGTCAAAGGGATCAGACTGTAAATCTGACGGCTCTGCCTTCGAAGGTTCGAATCCTTCTCCCTCCACCAGAAGTTATGTAGTTTGGAGTGAGGCGGGGTTGTTTCTCGCTTTGTTGTAGGTGAGGGCGGGTGTAGCTCAATGGTAGAGCTGAAGCCTTCCAAGCTTAAGACGAGGGTTCGATTCCCTTCACCCGCTCCAGTTTTAGTAAGTTTGCGGTTTGTGTAACGCATTTGCCCTTGTAGCTCAGTGGTAGAGCACTCCCTTGGTAAGGGAGAGGCCACGTGTTCAATCCACGTCAAGGGCACCAGAATTCTTTAATCTTTGTAATTTGACCGGTTGGAGTGATTTGACATGGCAAAAGGTAAATTTGAGCGTAACAAGCCGCACGTAAACGTAGGCACGATT
>CAZCLF010000044.1:0-12768 GCA_964499485.1 uncultured Rhodocyclaceae bacterium
CCCTTGTTGCCACGCTCATCCTTTTCGACCTGAACAATGAGTTCTTGGCCGACGGAAAGTGCGTCTTGAATCCGTGCCTTATTCGGCTCGACACCTTCCTTGAAGTAGGTGCGGGCAACTTCCTTGAAGGGCAGGAAACCGTGACGGTCGGAGCCGTAATCAACGAAGGCTGCTTCGAGGCTGGGCTCGATGCGGGTGATGACGGCCTTGTAGATATTGCTCTTGCGTTGTTCTTTGTTGGCCGACTCGATGTCGAGGTCAATCAGTTTTTGACCATCAACAATCGCGACGCGTAGTTCTTCAGCCTGCGTCGCATTAAAAAGCATGCGTTTCATGTGTGCTCCCGCGCGCGGGAACGGCACGACAAATCCTTACCGGCGGAAATCAATCTCCGGGCGGTTCAATTTCTTCTGCAGATAGTGTGAGTTGCTTGGCATCTCGGGGCAGAGGTTAATAATAGGTTTGTCTGTCTTCTTTTGTTTCATGCCGCTGATATGTCAGCCGCATGACGCAATCAATTCGTACCGTTACAGCGCGCAACAATTTAGTTACCTGGGTACAACCAGTTCTGCAGTGTTGGCCATCACCACGAGTCTAGCCGGGGGCCGCAGTAGCGCGGAGTCAGAGGCTGAGAATCGCATGGAATTTGAAAGCCACGCTTACTTCTGGTCATACATAAATGTCGCTTATTCAGGCTAGCAACCTGCCGGGTTTGCAAACGAGTGGAACAACTTCAGGAAATCCCGCCTGTTTTTCCGATTGCTGCGGTGCATCACCGCGCAGGGAGAAAAGGCCGTTTCGCCAGAATACATCACTCGTTATGTTTTGGTCAGGGAACGGCTCCATGCTCGATGAAATGAACAAGAACTTGAACGCGCTCTCAGGCAAGGCCAAAACAACATCTTAAGGGTGTCGCCACCGACGCCACTTCGGGCCGTCGGGCACGCAACCATCAGGATGGCTAACCGGCTGTTATTATATGGCACATGAGTAGTTTAGGCAAAGATGCGGTGACCTGGCTTGAAGTCGGGGAGGATTCCGCCGGGCAACGAGTCGACAATTTCCTTCTGAAAATGTGCAAGGGAGTGCCGCACAGTCACATCTATCGCATTTTGCGGAGTGGTGAGGTCAGGGTAAATAAAGGTCGGATTCAAGCAGATTATCGACTCCAGCTCGGCGATCAGGTGCGTATTCCGCCGATTCGGGTGGCTCAGCGAGAAGAAAAACCAGTTGCGCCTGCCCGTGAGTTTCCGGTGGTTTTTGAGGATGATGCAGTCCTTGTCATCGACAAACCAGCTGGGGTCGCTGTTCATGGCGGAAGTGGGGTCAGCTTCGGCGTAATTGAGCAGCTAAGGCGTGCTCATCCTCAAGCCAAGTTCCTTGAATTAGCTCATCGCCTTGATCGTGAAACCTCAGGTTTGCTGATTATTGGCAAAAAACGCTCCGCATTGGTGCGTCTGCAGGATGAGTTTCGAGAAGGCGGAATGGGCAAGCGTTATTTCGCCTTGGTTAAGGGGCGTTGGCTCAATCAGTCGCAGCATATCCGTCAGCCCCTGTATAAATACTTGATTGAGAACGGTGAGCGCCGTGTTCGTGTTGATGCTGAAGGTAAGAGCGCCCACAGCATTGTGCGTCTCGTGAAGCGTTGGCGTACCGGACAAGGCTATTTCAGTCTGGTCGAGGTTGAGCTTAAGACTGGGCGCACCCATCAAATTCGTGTGCACCTCACCCATGCCGGCTTTCCTTTGCTTGGGGATGATAAATATGGTGACTTTGCCCTGAACAAAGAATTGCAACGACTGGGCCTAAAGCGCATGTTCCTACATGCGGCAAAGCTCGACTTGAAACATCCGGTTAGCGGTGAGTCGCTGGCCCTTGAGGCGCCATTGCCGCCTGAGTTGGCTGAGTTCATTCGCCGCCTCGATCTGCATGACAAAAAGGATTACGGTGAAGCAGTTTGACCTGATTGTGTTTGATTGGGATGGCACCCTGATGGACTCTGCCGCGGCAATTGTCACAGCCTTGCAAGCAGCCGCAGTGGATATCGGTGTGGCGCCGCCCAGTGATGAACGAGCGCGGCACATTATTGGGTTGGGGCTGCAAGAAGCGCTGCAATACGCCATGCCCGACCTGACGTCCGAGCACTACCGTGCGTTGTCTGAGCGATATCGTTACCACTATCTCGCCCGAGATCATGAGCTTGTATTGTTCGAGGGTGCCAGCGAGCTGGTTGATGCGTTGGCCAATGATGGCTATATGTTGGCGGTAGCCACAGGAAAAACGCGAAAAGGGCTGGATCGTGCCTTTGCGCACAGCGGCCTTGGTCCTGTTTTCCATGATTCGCGTTGTGCGGATGAGTGTCACTCTAAGCCGCATCCGCAGATGTTGCTTGAACTCATGGATGCATTTGCTGTAGCGCCAGAAAAAACGCTCATGATTGGCGATACTACCCACGACCTGTTGATGGCGCGAAATGCGGGTACGCATAGCTTGGCAGTGAGTTACGGGGCGCATCCGCGTGATGCCTTGGTGGCCGCAGCCAGTGCGGGCTGTGTCGATAGCGTAGCTGAGCTTAACCGTTGGTTAAGGCAGGTAGCCTGACAGTGGACATTGGCGGCCAGGTGATCTGCCGTAGCGACGAGCTGCAGGAGCGTGGCTTGGGTGTGCGGTTTGAGCTGCCTTGGTATGGCGTAGCGAGTCCTGCATTTGCGGTTCGCTATAACGGGAAAGTCCATGCCTACCTGAATCGCTGTGCGCATGTGCCGGTGCAGTTGGATTGGCAGCATGGCGAGTTCTTCGATCATTCGCGGCTATACTTGATCTGCGCTACTCATGGTGCCCTGTATGCCCCGGATTCAGGGCGTTGCATGGGCGGGCGCTGCAGCGGCAAAGGCCTGCAGCCGCTTGGTGTAGTTGAACGCGATGGCCTTGTTTACCTGACTTCTTGATGTACACGAACTATGTCTGAACATTCGCAAATGCCACCTGATTGGGAGCGTAAAGTGCTCGAAAAGATCGCTCTGGATGGTCTGGCAGAGCAACGATCGCGCCGTCGTTGGGGGATTTTCTTCAAGTTGCTAGGCTTCACCTATGTCGGTGTGCTGTTGGTCAGCTTTCTGGGCTTTGGTTCTGGCGAGAGCATGGGCGATGGGCAGAAACATACTGCGCTGATCCAGCTGAATGGCGTGATTCAGGCCAAGGGCGAGGCAAGCGCAGACAGTATTGTTGCCTCGTTACAGAGTGCTTTTGATGACAAAAATACTGCGGGCGTGGTGTTGCGCATCAACAGTCCTGGCGGTAGCCCGGTTCAGTCCGGTATTGTTTATGACGAGATTCGGCGCCTGCGAGCAAAGCATCCTGATGTCCTTCTACACGTGGTGGTCGAAGATGTGTGTGCATCTGGCGGTTATTACATTGCCGCGGCGGCCGACAATATTTACGTAGATAAGGCCAGTATTGTTGGCTCGATTGGCGTACTCATGGATGGCTTTGGTTTTACTGGTGCGATGGACAAGCTGGGCGTGGAGCGCCGTCTGCTGACGGCGGGTGAGAACAAGGGTTTCCTTGACCCCTTCTCGCCGCAAGATGCCAAGCAGAAAGCCTATGCCAAGGAAATGCTCGGTGAGATTCATGAGCAATTTATTGATGCAGTCCGCAAGGGGCGCGGCAAACGCCTGAAGGAAACCCCAGAAATGTTCTCAGGCCTGATGTGGTCAGGTGCGAGAAGTGTTCAATTGGGCTTGGCTGATGGCTTTGGTACGGTCGAAAGCGTGGCGCGCGATGTGGTCAAGGTTGAGCATGTTCGCGATTTCACGATGAAGCAAAACTTTGCCGAACGGATTGCGAAGCAGTTTGGGGCGGATATGGCAGAAAGTGCCGTTCGCCTGTTGGGCCGGATTGAGCTGCGTTAAGTCTGACTCAATAGCAGAAACACGGTAGGCCGCTTGTCGATCGCTGGGGCAGGGGCTTTGCGCCAGTCGGCGATACTTCGGGTGATGATACTTTCGCTCGATAGTGTCAAATCGCTGGCGACACATAGCCGCGTATTCGGTCTGGCCGTCTGAAGCAGCGTCTGAAACAAAGCCCCATTTCGGTATGGGGTTTCTATAAATAGCTGTGTCTGCTGCAGCCGTGCTGAATCTTTCTCTAGTCCTTGAATGGCTTTGCTGCGCTCTGGCTCGCGGGCGGGTAAGTAGCCATGGAAGGCAAAACGTTGCCCATCCAGTCCTGAGGCCATGAGTGCGAGCAGCAGCGAGGAAGGGCCGACCAGCGGCTTAACTGGAATTGCCAGTTGATGAGCTGCGCGCACGAGCAAGGCGCCAGGATCAGCGACAGCCGGGCAACCGGCCTCGGACATGAGGCCAATATCGTTTCCTAACAGCGCTGGCGATAGCATCGCTGACACCATGTCATCGCTGAGCGTAGGCGGCATCTCATTGATGGCTAGATCGCGTAGCGGTGTGGGGTGGCCCAGCGCTTTCAGGCTGCCACGAGCGGTTTTGGCGTTTTCCACAACAAAATACTGCAACTTGCATGCGGTTTGGCGCGTTGCGGCGGGTAGCCAGTGTTCCCAGTCATCGGGAGTGTCACCGGGGCTTACTAAACCTACCGGCAGAAGATAAAGCGTGCCGAGGGTAGCGGCGGTCATGGCAGCTGGACGCCTTCTGCACGCAACATGTTAGCGAGCGCAATGAGCGGAAGGCCGACCAGTGCATTGGGGTCATCACCGCGCATATAGTCAAGCAAGCTGATCCCTAAGCCTTCGGATTTGGCGCTACCGGCACAATTCAGCGCATCTTCCTTATCCAGGTAACGGGTGATTTCATCGTCACTGAGCTGGCGAAAGCGTACTTCAGTGGGGATGCCGACAGTCTGGCAATAACCAGTTTCGGTATTTAGCAGGCATAAACCAGTATGGAAAACTACCGTATTTCCTCGCATGGCACGTAACTGAGCTGTGGCATTCTCGCGGCTCCCTGGCTTACCGAAGCGTCGTTCTCCTAGATAAGCAACTTGATCGCTACCAATTATCAGGGCGGCCGGGTAGTTCGCAGCAACAGCGCGGGCCTTGAGTTCTGAGAGGCGTTCTGCTGTTTGCGCAGGGGTTTCGCCATCTAAGGCTGTTTCATCAGCGTTAGGCGCGACGGCGGTGAAGGGGATTTGTAGGCGGGAGAGTAGTTCGCGCCGGAACTGGGAAGTGGAGGCTAGGATCAGAGGGAGCACGGCAAGATTCTTACGGATGTGGTTCATTTGACGAGTGAAGTCATTGGATGATAACATCGCGTGTTTCGTATTGCTGCCGTCTGGCATAAGCTATGAGCAGGTCGCTGGTCGGGTTCGTATTTGATTCGTTGGAATTTGCCCGTGAGGGGCGCTCGGTTTCCGGGTCTGTGCCGGTTTCGGCCTTACCAAGGCTCCTTGAGCTGCTTGAGGGTGCTGCTGAAAATGCGCTGGAATGCGTTATTAGCGGCAGGCGTGATCAAGAGAATAGCTGGCTCAGCCTAAAGATTAGTGGGCAGTTTGATCTGGCGTGCCAGCGCTGCTTGGGCCCAATGCCCTTTGTCGTCGAGCTGGAAACGGAGTTGCAAGTCATCGCCCCCGGTCAGCCGTGGCCTGATGAAGAGCTTGATGATGGTGCGTTACGTTTGGGCGCCGATGCCATTGCTGCCGATACGGCGCAGTTGCTGACAGATTTGATTGAAGAAGAGGTGTTATTGGCGGTGCCAATTGCACCCAAGCATGACAGTGACTGTGCGCCTTTGGCGCGTGGTGACGACAAACAGGCTACATCGCCATTTGCGATGTTGGCGCAGTTAAAGAAGCACTGAGTAGTTTTAAGGATATAGGGCAGGACTTTCTTGCCTTTCCCCGCGTAGCGGGCAGATTTAACAGGCACTGAGACAGTGCGTACCGAGTTTATAAAGGAGTAGCAACATGGCCGTTCAGCAGAATAAGAAATCCCCGTCGAAGCGTGGCATGCATCGTTCCCACGACTTTCTGACCAATCCGCCCCTGGCCGTTGAGCCGACCACTGGCGAGGCTCACCTGCGTCACCATATCAGCCCAAATGGCTACTATCGTGGCAAGAAGGTTCTGAAGAGCAAGGGCGAGTAATTTTTTCGCTTTGGAAAAGGCGCGCTTGGCGCGCCTTTTCTTTTGCCTGAAAAGCTTATACCGCGATGGCAGTTACGCTCGCGATCGATTGCATGGGTGGTGATCACGGTCCTTCAGTGACCGTACCAGCTGCGCTTGAGTTTTTGACTCAAGATTCCAGCGCCCGTGTGATTCTGGTCGGACTCGAAGAGTCAATCAAACCCCATCTGAAGGGCTCCGCCGCCTATGGCGAGCGCTTGGTCATTCGTCATGCCAGTGAAGTTGTCGGCATGGATGAAGCTGTTGCGTCGGCCATGCGCAACAAAAAAGACTCGTCCATGCGTGTGGTGGCCGACCTAGTCAAGGATGGCACTGCCGATGCCGCCATCTCGGCTGGCAATACGGGTGCCCTGATGGCAATTTCCCGTTTTGTCCTGAAGACCTTGCCTGGCATTGATCGTCCGGCGATAGCCACGATCCTCCCTAATCCCAAGGGCAAGACCTATATGCTGGACTTGGGCGCCAATGTCGATTGCGAACCCGAGCACTTGCTCCAATTCGGCATCATGGGCGCCATGCTGGTCAGCGCGCTTGAGCACAAGGACAACCCAAGTGTTGGCCTGCTCAATATCGGCGAAGAGGACATCAAGGGTAACGAAGTCGTGAAACGTGCTGGCGAGCTGCTGCGCGAAAGCGGTCTCAATTTCTACGGCAACGTTGAAGGCAATGACATCTACAAAGGCACGACAGACGTCGTCGTGTGCGATGGGTTTGTTGGCAATGTTGCCCTCAAAACCTCCGAAGGTCTGGCACAGATGATCATTGGTGGTTTGCGTGAAGAGTTCAAACGTAGCCTGCTAAGCAAGCTGGCTGCATTGGTAGCCATGCCAGTGCTGAATGCCTTCAAGCGTCGTTTCGATCATCGTCGCTACAACGGCGCAAGCCTGCTTGGGCTACGCGGTATCGTTTTTAAGAGTCATGGCTCGGCTGATGTGTTGGCTTTCCGTTGTGCGCTTGAACGTGCAGCCGAGGCCGCACGCAACAAATTGCCCGAGCGTATTGCAGCCCACATCGCCAGTCATCATATGGCGCAAGGAACTTCTGTATGACTATCTATGCACGTATTCTGGGTACTGGCAGCTATTTACCAGGCGATCCTGTTACCAATCATGATTTGGTTGCGCGCGGTATTGAGACATCCGATGAGTGGATCGTTGAGCGTACCGGCATCAGCGCCCGCCACTATGCGCCTGAGGGCGTATTCAGCAGCGATCTGGCACTTGAGGCCAGCAAGCGTGCGCTTGAGGCATCCAATTGCAAGGTCGAAGATATCGATCTGATCATTGTTGCCACATCAACACCGGACATGGTGTTTCCGAGCACTGCAGCCTTGCTGCAGAATAAGCTGGGCATGAAGAATGGTGCACCTGCGCTTGATGTGCAGGCGGTCTGTAGTGGTTTTGTCTATGCCCTTACGCTCGCAGACAAGTTCATCCGTTCCGGCTCGAACAAGCGTGTATTGGTCGTCGGCGCAGAAGTATTCTCCCGTGTGGTCGACTGGAACGACCGCACGACCTGTGTGCTGTTTGGTGATGGTGCCGGTGCTGTGGTGCTCGAAGCCAGTACCGAGCCGGGTATTCTGGCTAGCGCTATTCATGCCGACGGTAGCTATAGCGAGATTCTCAATGCCCCGGGCCAAGTTGCTGGCGGACAGGTGTGTGGCTCGCCTTTCGTCAAGATGGATGGTCAGGCCGTGTTTAAGTTTGCCGTCAAAGTGCTGTCCGAAGTGGCTGGCGAGGCTCTTGCCATTGCTGGTCTAAAGCAAGAAGAAATCGATTGGCTGGTTCCGCACCAAGCCAATGTGCGCATCATTCAATCGACTGCCCGTAAGCTCGGTTTGGATATGGACAAGGTCATTCTGACGGTGGGTCAGCATGGCAATACCTCGGGTGCCTCCATCCCCTTGGCGCTTGATGTCGGCGTACGCAGTGGTCGCATTCAGCGTGGTCAAAACATTCTGCTTGAAGGCGTCGGTGGCGGCTTCACGTGGGGCGCGGTTCTGCTCCGTTTCTAATTTCCTTCTGGAGTCCCAATGAAATTCGCACTGGTATTCCCGGGCCAAGGTTCTCAGTCGCTGGGCATGATGGCCGCATATGGCGACAGCCCGGTCATTCGTAGCACTTTTGATGAGGCGTCGGCTGCGCTGGGTCGTGATCTGTGGCAACTGGCGACCGATGGTCCTGCTGAGGCACTTTCGCAGACCGTCAATACTCAGCCGCTAATGTTGACCGCCGCTATTGCTGCATATCGTCTCTGGCTTGAAAAGGGTGGTTCAAGCCCTGCCGTAGTGGCTGGTCATAGCTTGGGTGAATATTCCGCGCTCGTGGCTGCGGGTGTCCTCAAGTTTACCGATGCGGTTCCCCTCGTTGAGTTTCGCGCTCAGGCAATGCAAGGTGCCGTCGCTGCTGGTGTGGGTGGGATGGCCGCTATCCTCGGTCTGGATGCTGAGGCAGTAAAGGCGGCCTGTGCTGAAGCAGCGCAGGGCGAGCTAGTGCAGGCGGTAAATTTCAATGAGCCAAAGCAGACTGTGATCGCCGGTCATGCGGCTGCTGTACAGCGTGCTGCCGATGCGTGCAAGGCCGCCGGCGCCAAGCGGGCTGTGATTTTGGCAGTCTCGGCGCCGTTCCATTCGACGCTCTTGCAACCGGCAGCTGACCAACTTAAGGCCAAGCTGGAAACTGTCACTTTCAATACGCCGCAGATTCCTTTGATCAACAACGTTGACGTTGCGATCGAAACTGATCCTGCACGTATCAAGGATGCACTTGTACGTCAGGCTGCAGCACCAGTACGTTGGGTCGAAACCATGCAATTGATGGCAGCCCAAGGTGTGACCGCTGTGTATGAATGCGGTCCGGGCAAGGTGTTGGCTGGCTTGAGCAAGCGTTGCGTCGATACTTTGGGTGGCGGTGCAATGGCGGATCTCGCCGGTATCGAAGCTGCAGTGGCAGCAATCAAGGAGTAATCCATGGCAACACTGACTGGACAAATTGCTTTGGTGACTGGTGCCTCGCGTGGTATTGGTCGTGCGATCGCCTTGGAACTGGGTGCGCAAGGCGCAACCGTCATCGGCACCGCGACATCGGAAGCTGGCGCTGCTGATATTCAAAAGGGTCTTGATGAGGCTGGAGTGGCAGGCTGGGGCGCCGTACTCAATGTGACGGATTCTGAAGCTGCTGAAGCGTTTGTGGCTGAAGTCGAAAAGAAATATGGCGCGATTGGCATTCTGGTCAATAACGCTGGCATTACCCGTGACAACCTTGCTATGCGTATGAAGGATGAGGAGTGGGATGATGTGATTTCCACTAACCTCAAGGCTGTCTTCCGCATGAGCAAGCTGGTCATGCGCGGCATGATGAAGGCACGTAGCGGTCGTATTATCAGCATCACATCAGTCGTTGGAGAGGCGGGTAATCCTGGCCAAGCCAACTACGCTGCGGCCAAGGCCGGTGTTGCTGGGATGAGCCGTGCGCTGGCGCAGGAATTGGGTAGCCGCAATGTCACCGTGAATTGCGTTGCTCCTGGTTTTATCGATACCGATATGACGCGCAGTCTGGCTGATGCACAGAAAGAAGCACTGCAACAAAAGATTCCGCTGGGTCGTCTTGGTTCGGCGCAAGAGATTGCTGCAACGGTGGCGTTTCTGGCCAGCCCGGCAGCAGCCTACATTACTGGTGAAACGATCAATGTAAATGGCGGCATGTACATGTCTTGATCCGAGTTTGCGGATCGCATGACAACGCAGTTACATAAATCGTTTCTGTTAGAATAGAAAAGTTTTTTAACACACCCGACTCAGGGAAGGAGTTATAGATGGACAACCTCGAACAACGTGTCAAGAAGATCGTCGCTGAACAACTGGGCGTCAATGAAGCCGATATCAAGAACGAGTCCTCGTTTGTTGATGACCTGGGCGCTGATTCGCTCGACACCGTCGAACTGGTGATGGCACTTGAAGAAGAATTCGAGTGCGAAATCCCCGATGAAGAAGCAGAAAAGATCACCAGCGTTCAGCAGGCGATCGACTACATCACCAAGAACCCGAAGTAAGCCTCGTTTAGTCCTGGAGTAGACCTTGTCACGTCGCAGAGTCGTCGTGACCGGCTTGGGTATCATCTCGCCGGTCGGCAACACCGTAACGGAAGCCTGGAATAACATCATTGCCGGTAAGAGCGGCATTGGTCGAATTACGCGCTTTGATCCGTCGAATTTTTCCTCGCAGATCGCTGGCGAAGTGAAGGATTTCGATGTTGGCCAGTACCTTTCACCGAAGGAAGCTCGCCGTATGGATACCTTTATCCATTACGGTCTGGCTGCCGGCGTCCAAGCAATCAAGGACTCCGGGATTGAGGTGACTGAAGCCAATGCGTATCGCATCGGTGTGAACATTGGTTCAGGGATTGGCGGCTTGCCGATGATTGAGGAAACTCAAGTCGACTATGCTGCTGGTGGTCCTCGCAAGATTTCGCCTTTCTTTATTCCCGGCACGATCATTAACATGATCTCCGGTAACCTCTCCATCATGCACGGCCTAAAGGGCCCGAACATTTCTGTGGTGACTGCCTGCACAACGGGTCTGCACGCCATTGGTTTGTCCGCCCGCATGATCGAGTACGGCGATGCTGACGTGATGGTCTGCGGTGGTGCTGAATCGACAGTCACCCCACTGGCGATTGGTGGTTTTGCTTCGGCAAAGGCACTCTCTACCCGTAACGACGATCCTTCAACCGCCAGCCGTCCTTGGGACACTGGCCGCGATGGTTTTGTGCTGGGTGAGGGTGCTGGTGTTCTGGTGATTGAGGAATACGAACATGCCAAGAAGCGCGGCGCAAAGATTTACGCCGAGCTCGCGGGTTTCGGCATGAGTGGTGATGCGTACCATATGACAGCACCCGACACCGACGGCCCACGCCGCTCGATGCTCGCAGCATTGCAAAATGCAGGTGTCAATGCGGATCAGGTTCAATATCTGAATGCGCATGGTACGTCGACCCCGCTAGGCGACAAGAACGAAACCGATGCCATCAAACTGGCATTTGGCGATGCAGCTAAGAAACTGGTGGTGAATTCGACCAAGTCGATGACGGGCCACTTGCTCGGTGGTGCTGGTGGTCTCGAATCTGCATTCACGGTGCTTGCCGTGCATCATCAGATTTCGCCACCGACGATTAATATCTTTGAGCAGGATCCAGAGTGCGATCTGGATTACTGTGCCAATACCGCACGCGACATGAAGATTGATGTTGCGCTGAAGAATAACTTCGGTTTTGGTGGGACCAACGGTACGCTGGCATTTAAGCGTATCTAAGGTCAGCGTGATGCAGCTGCCGCTTCGGCTGCAACTGAAAGCATCACGTATTTACTGCGTATTTCTGGCCAGCGGCCATGCTCTTGCGGGCATGGCCGTTTGTCTTTTGGGATTGCCTCTAAGTCTCAAGTTGGCCTTGCTGGCGTGTGTCGGTCTGCTTTTCTGCCGTGTATGGCATGCCGCTTCAAGGCAGTTGCCTCAGATCCTCTTGCAAGCAGATGGCAAGCTATTGCTGATAAAGGATGGGTGCGAGCCGGCGCTAGTTGAGGTCGGTCGGGATACCCTCGTGTGGCCTTGGGTCGCCGTCCTGCATCTGCAGGACGGCAAAACCACTAACTCGCAAGCCGTGCTGATTTTTACGGATGGCCTAGTAGGCGAGGGCGCACACCGTTATCTGCGGCTCTGGTTACGCTGGCGTACTGGTCTGGTGGATTCAGTTAATTCTGGCGCGGTGGAATAACGGTTTCCATGGCGCGGGGCAGGGTTTCCGGGTAATCCAGACTGAAATGTAGCCCGCGGCTTTCATGGCGCCGCTGCGCACTACGAATAATCAGGTGGGCAGTCAGCACGAGATTGCGCAGCTCAATCAAGTCGTTCGAAATTCTGAAATTAGCGTAGTAATCGTCAATTTCATTTTCAAGCAGTTGGATGCGGTGCTGCGCACGCTCTAAGCGCTTATTCGTCCGTACGATGCCGACGTAGTCCCACATGAAACGGCGCAACTCATCCCAATTGTGGGAGATCACGATTGTCTCGTCGGCATCCGAAACGCGGCTGTCATCCCAATCCGGCAAAATGGCAGCGTCGCTGGTGGCCTGAGCAAGAATGTCATCCGCTGCTGCTGCACTGAAGACAAGACATTCAAGTAAGGAGTTGCTGGCAAGGCGATTTGCCCCATGAAGCCCCGTATAGGCGGTTTCACCGACGGCATACAAGCCCGGCAGATCAGTGCGAGCTGATAAGTCCGTTACCACGCCGCCACAGGTGTAGTGCGCGGCCGGAACAACGGGAATAGGCTGCTTGCTGATATCGATGCCAAGTTCTAGGCAGCGCGCGTGAATATTTGGGAAGTGTTCAATCAGGAATGCTTCCGTCTTATGAGTCATGTCGAGGAAGACGCAGTCTAGACCGCGCTTCTTCATTTCAAAGTCAATTGCACGGGCCACAACATCACGCGGCGCTAACTCGGCCCGCTCGTCATGGTCGGGCATGAAGCGGGTGCCATCAGGCAAGCGCAAGATACCGCCTTCGCCACGCATGGCTTCAGTGATGAGGAATGACTTTGCGTGCGGGTGATAAAGACAGGT
>CAZCLF010000045.1:0-10676 GCA_964499485.1 uncultured Rhodocyclaceae bacterium
TGGTGGTGATGGGGGGACTTGAACCCTCGACCTACGGATTATGAATCCGTCGCTCTAACCAGCTGAGCTACATCACCGCTGCAACTGGACGTACCAATTTGCAAAGAGGCGCGATTATCCAGTTTTTCGGTTCGCCTTGTCAAGGCTGACGGACTCCGCGACAATGGCGGCATGAAGGTAGATATTGCGATTGTCGGCGGCGGCCTTGCTGGGCTGGCCTTAGCGGCGGCCCTGCGGGGCAGCCGGTTCTCGGTGGCGCTGGTGGAAGGGCGCAGCCCGCAGCCCCCGGCTGGGCTGGATTCGCGTATTTATGCTATTAGCCCTTCCAGTGCTGCGTTTTTGACCGATATTGGCATTTGGCGCCATCTGGCCGCTGAGCGCATGCAGCCCGTACAGCGCATGGAGGTGTTTGGTGATACCTCCGGCAAGATCGGTTTTTCGGCCTATGACAGCGGTGTGACCGAGCTGGCCTGGATTGCCGAGTCTTCCCTGCTGCATCAGGAGCTATGGGAGACAGTGAAGCGCCAAGCCAATGTGCAGCTGCTGTGCCCGGCCAAGCCGGAATCGCTGACCGTGGGCGAAGGCGCGGCCAGCCTGACGCTGGCCGATGGCCGCACCTTAGTGGCCGATCTGGTGGTGGCGGCCGATGGCGCTGACTCTTGGACACGGCAAGCGCTGGGCGTGGATGTGTCCTTCAAGCATTACGAACAACTGGGTGTGGTGGCTAACTTTGCCTGTAGCGAGCCGCACCGTGGCACGGCGTTTCAGTGGTTCCGCCCTGATGGCGTGCTGGCTTGGCTGCCCTTGCCGAATAACCGCATCTCGATGGTGTGGTCCACGCCCAAGGCGCATGGCGAGGTGCTGGCGCAGCTGTCGCCGGAGGAGCTGTGCGCTCGCGTTGCCGCGGCTGGGCAAAACCGGCTGGGCAAGCTGGAGCTGATTACCCCAGCGCAGGGCTTCCCGCTGCGCCTAATGCGCGCCCCCAAGATTGTGGGGCCGCACTTTGCCTTGCTGGGCGATGCCGCGCATGCGATTCACCCGCTGTCTGGGCATGGCATTAACCTGGGCTTTCAAGATGCCAAGGTGCTGGCCGAGACATTGATGGGCCTGCGTGCGTTTGAAAGCTGTGGTGATGTATTGTCTTTGCGCCCTTACGAACGGGCCCGCAAGGAAGAAATTGTGGCGCTGCAAGCCATGACCGATGGCCTGCAGCGTTTGTTTGCCCCACAAATCGCGCCGTTGGCGTGGTTGCGCAATACCGGCTTGAACCTTACTGATCGTCTGCCTGTCCTACGAGATGCCTTGGTGCGCTATGCACTGGGCTGATTGCCCTTCCTTTCGGAGTTTTCATGAAAAAACTGTTTGCTGCCCTGATGTTTGCCCTGCCAGTACTGGCTTTCTCCAGCACGTCTTTCGCGGGCGAGGCCGAGGCGCGCAAGGCCGCCGAAAACTTTTTCGGTGAGCGGGCCAAGATCGACTCGGTGCGCAAGTCCAACGTCCTCGGTTTGTATGAAGTGCAGATCGGCCCGGATGTGTTCTATGTCGATGACAAGGGCCAGTACGCTTTCTTTGGCGATGTGGTGGATCTCAAGAGCAAGCAGAACCTGACGGAAGAGCGCAAGAACAAGCTCAGCCAGATCAAGTTCTCCGATCTGCCGCTGAATCTGGCGATCAAGCAAGTGCGTGGCAACGGCAAGCGTGTGTTTGCGTCGTTTGAAGACCCGAACTGCGGTTACTGCAAGCGATTTGCCAAGGAAACGCAGAACCTGACCGATGTGACCATCTACGTGTTCCCGTTCCCGATCCTCTCGGCTGACTCTTACGAGAAGTCGCGCAACATCATGTGCGCTGCTGATCCAAGCAAGGCCTGGAATGACTGGATGGTGAACAACGTGACGCCGGCGGCTGCGAAGTGCGATAACAATGTCGACAAGATTGTGGCGCTGGGCCAGAAGCTGAACGTGCGCGGCACGCCTAACTTCTTCCTTGCCGATGGCAGCCGCATTCCCGGCGCGATTCCGCTGGCCCAACTGGAAAGCCGCCTGAACGCGGTGACCAAGTAACGCCGGCAGAGAAACACGGCAAATATAAAAGCCACCTTCGGGTGGCTTTTTTGTTTTTGCGGTCATGGACGATTAGAATTCAAGGGTCCAAACGTCTTGGACCGTTCCGGAGCAAGCATGAGTACTGCAGGCCAAAATCCCGTGTTGAACCACCCATCTGTGATCAAGGCGAAGGGGCTGCTATGCCGCTATCGCAAACCCTTGGGTGCCGTGGCCGTGCTGGTCGTGCTGTTTGGCCTGTTGGGCTATTTCTGGCTGCCGGATTTTGCCAAGGGGAAGGTTGAGGCCTTGCTGTCCGAGAAGCTGCACCGCCCGGTCACCGTTGAGCGTATCGACATCAGCCCCTACACGCTTGAACTCACCGTGCATGGCTTCCGCATTGGCGAGCGTCCGGAAGAGGGCGAGGGCGCGCTGTTCAGCTTCGATAGCCTGTATGTAAATCTCAGCTCCATGTCGATTGCGCGGCGTGCGCCGGTGATCAGTGCCGTGAAGTTGTCGGGCCCAGCGGTGCGCTTGGTGCGCAAGGCCGATGGCAGCCTGAGCATTGATGATCTGATTGAAGAGTTTTCGAATCAGCCTGAGTCCGAGCCCGCGCGTTTCTCGGTGAGCAATATCGAGGTCGAGAAGGGCCGCATTGATTTTGAAGATCGCCTCAAGAAGGTGAACCAGGAAATCGACACGCTGATGTTGGGTATTCCCTTCGTCGCGAATTTCGAGAGCGCACAGGAAACCTGGGTACAACCGTATTTCACTGCGCGTTTGAATCAAGGCACTGCAATTGCGATGGAAGGCAAGGCGCGCCCGTTTGCCGAGCAGCGCGAGATTGTGTTGAACATTGCGGTGGATGCGCTCGACCTCAACGATCTGGATGAATACATTCCGCTGCCCAAGGGCATGCAGCTGAAGTCGGCCAAGGTGGACACCAAGGTTGATGTGTCGTTCACGCAGGCAGACGGTAAGACCCCGCAGATCAGCTTGAATGGCGACATTACGCTGCGCGATCTGGCGCTGGATAATCGCGCCGATTTGCCGTGGTCGCTCAAGAGTGAGCGTTTGGTGCTGAGCCTGGATGCGGTTGATCCGTTGCTGATCCGCCCACTCAAGGTGGGCTTAGAAGGCGCCGGTGTGCGCTTTAAGCAAGGCAGCTTCCCCGAGCTACGCGTTGATGCGCTGGCGCTCAGCGGGGTTGAGGTGGATGTGCCGAATAGTAAGGCCGCGTTTGCGTTAGATGCCACGATTAACAGCAACGGCAAGCTCAAGCTGGGCGGCAATGCGGGTTGGGCGCCTGTTGCAGCGGATGTACGTATCGATGCAGACCACGTGGATATCGTCGCTTTGCAGGGTTTCGCTGCGGGCAAGTTGAATGCGGTGCTGACTAAGGGCGCGGTGAGTTTTGCTGGGCAGATTAAGGCCGCGGGTACGCCGTTGAATGTGGCGGTGAATGGTGATGCGCGTGTCAGCGATTTCAACATGCTCGACAAGGCCAACGACAACGACCTGCTGAGTTGGCGCAGTCTGGATGTGGCCGGCATTGCGCTGAACACCGCACCGCTGAAAGTCGATATCGAGAAAATCTCACTGGCAGATTTCTTTGCACGCATTGTCTTGTCGCCTGAGGGCAAGCTGAACCTCAAGGACATTACGGTTCAGCAGGCGGCTGCGCAAAATGCGGCACCCGCAGAAAAAGTCGCAGAGAAGACCACCGAGAAAACCGCGACCGGAACAGCCACCACCGCCCCGGTGGAAGAAAAGCCGCAAGCCTTGCCGCTACGCATCGGACAGATTTTTATTCAGGGCGGCAACATCAATTTCAACGACCGCTTTGTTAAGCCGAACTACCGCGCCAACCTGACCAAGCTGGATGGCAAAATCGGCCCACTTGATTCGGGCAAGCCGGGCTTGATTGAAGTACGCGGTTCGATTGATCGCACCGCACCGCTGGAAATCAAAGGCAAGGTTGATCCGTTTGGTAAGGAACTGTTCGTTGATGTGACGGCGAAGGCCAAGGGCATTGATCTGCCCACCTTTAGCCCTTACTCGGGTCGCTATGTGGGCTATGCCATCGAGAAGGGCAAGCTGTCGGTCGATCTGCACTACTTCGTTGAGAAGGGTGAGCTACGCGCCGAGAACAACATCTTCCTCGACCAGCTGACCTTCGGCGAGAAGATCGAGAGCCCGGATGCGCTGTCTTTGCCGGTCAATTTGGCAGTGGCGCTGCTGAAGAATTCGCGCGGCGAGATTGATCTCAACCTGCCGATCAGCGGTTCGCTCAACGATCCGCAGTTCAGCGTGGGTGGTGTGATCGTTAAGGTGATTCTCAATCTGATCATGAAGGCGGTGACATCACCGTTCGCACTGCTGGGTTCGATTTTTGGCGGTGGAGCCGATCTTTCACAGATTGATTTTGTGCCGGGTTACGCACGCCTCACACCAGAAGCGGAGAAGAGTCTGGAGGCAGTGAGCAAAGCGATGATTGATCGCCCTGCGCTGAAGCTCGAAATCACGGGTGTTGCTGATGCCGTGAATGATCGCGAAGGCCTCAAGCGCGCTGTGATGGAGCGTCGCGTGAAGTCGCAGAAGCTCGCCGAGTTGGCCAAGCAAGGCCAAGCCGGCGGCACGCTGAGCGAAGTGACGATTAGCCCCGCTGAGTATCCAAAGTATCTGGAGCTGGCGTATAAGGCCGAGAAGTTTGAAGGCAAGCCGCGCAATCTCATCGGCATGACCAAAAGCCTGCCGGTGCCGGATATGGAGCAACTGATGTTGGCTAATCTGCCGGCTGGCGAGAATGAAATGCGAAGCCTCGCTGAGCGTCGAGCGAATGCCGCACGTGAAAGCCTAGTCGCCAAGGGCGTGCCGACCGAACGTGTGTTTGTCTTGCAACCCAAGGTGGAAACTCAGACAGACGGCAAGAAGCTCGCCGGCCGTGTTGAGTTTTCGCTGCGTTGATATTGAATGCTTTAGGTAAAAGTCACGATGAAATCATCTCTCCTGCCTGTCCTCTCCGCGTGCGGATTGTTTTCGCTTTCATTGCTCAGTGGCTGTGTGCTTAATCCAGACAAGCCTATCCCGGTGGCCGCGGCCAAGCTCGATGCATTCGATGGCAATCCGATTCGCGGCATGGTGTCGTTTGGCGAGCATCAGGGTATGACGCGCATCTTTATTGATGTGACGGGGCTGACGGGCGAGCATGGGTTCCGCATCTACGACGCACCCGACTGTCGCACCGCTATGGCTGATCTGAGCAAGGGCCGCTTTAATCCCGAGGATAAGCCAGCAGGTGAGCGCGCTGGTGATCTGGGCAATCTGCGTGCGGATGTCTACGGCACCATGCGTGGCGCGGTCTATAACAAGACCTTGGTGGTTACTGGCAAGAACAGCGTGATCGGCCGCACACTGGTCATCACTGCGCGCCCCGATGATTACCGCAACCTCACTGACAGCCGTAGCAATCCAGCCAATCCAGCAATTGCCTGCGGCCAGATTCTGCCGATCTAATCGGCTCGTTTGATCAGGGCTGTTTGGTCAGGCCTGTTTGACCGCAGCACACGCGCCCGCAACGCGGGCGCGAATGATCTCTGCCAGGCGCTTCACGCCTGGCCCCGCAAAGTCGGGATCAGCAACAATCAAATAAAGATCCAGCATGCGCTGCTGCCCCGCCTTGAGCGGCAGCGGCTTTAGCCTGCCATCTTGCAGCTCGCGGCGAATGCGCTCTTCCGGCAGCCAGGCAAAGCCATAGCCTGCGCACAGCGCCTCGACCGAGGTGGCAATGTGGCTGAGTGTCCAGCGCTGCTCGACTTCGATGGTGAGCGCGCGTCGATCACGTTGGCTGCCGGTATCGCGCACAGTGATGTGGCGGTAATTACGCAAGTCGCGTTGTGTGAGTGGCCGATCGAGCTGATGCAGCGGATGGTTAGGCGCTGCAACCGCCACCACCGGCGTGCGCATCAGCAAGTCGCCAAAGAAGCCCGGTGGAATATGCGGGGTGATGGCAAGGTCGGCCTTCCCGGTGAGCAACGCTTCGGCAGTGCCACTCAGCACCGACTCAATTACTTCAATCCGCGTTTGCGGGCTTTCCGCGCCAAAGCTGTTCAAGCAGTCGAGCAACAGCCAGTTAGGAAAAATGATTTCCGCGGCAATGCCAATCTCGGCCTCCCAGCCAGCGGAGAGGTTCTTGGCCGCGCGCTCCAGTTCATTGGCTTCATTCACCAATGCCAAGGCGCGGCGATAGAGCATCTGGCCCGTTGGCGTCAGCACCGCCTTGCGTCCCTGAATCTCGAATGCTTTGAGGTCGAGCAGCGATTCAATCTTCTGCACCGCATAGGTCACGGCGGATTGGCTCTTATGCAGCCGTTCGGCCGCCTGCGCGTAGCCACCGGCTTCCACCACAGCGATGAGAGAGCGCCATTGCTCCAGCGAGATATGCGGGACGTCAGCCACTAATATATCCAATTAACTGATCAAAACTAGCTAAATCTTCTTCTTTTTTATCTGTTTTGTAAATTGTTTAATGGAATCACTGAAGCAGCACACATGCAGCACCCCTGAAGTACATGCCTTCAACCGAATCCAAGGAGACACACCATGACGACTCAAGCAACCCTTGCCAACGCCCGCAAGCTTGTGCAAATCAACAGCAGCCTGTTCTCAGGCCAAGGTCAGTCCAGCGCGCTGGCTGATCAGTTTGTTGCTAAGTGGCAATCCGCTCACGCCGACGGCGAAGTGATTCGCCATGATCTGGCTAACGAATCCATCCCGCATCTGGATGCGGCGCGTTTCCTCGCGTTCCTCGCCAAGCCAGAAGAGCGCACAGCCGAGCAAAAGGCCGTGGTCGCGTTTTCTGACGCGCTGATCAACGAGCTGCGCGCTGCCGATACCGTGGTGATTGGCCTGCCTCTGTATAACCTCGGTGTGCCTTCACAGCTCAAGGCCTATTTCGACCACGTGGCGCGCGCAGGCGAAACCTTCCGCTACACCTCTACCGGTGTTGAAGGTTTGCTAACCGGTAAGAAGGCGTTTGTGTTTGCAACCCGCGGTGGCCAGTATGCCGGCACGCCGCTGGACAGCCAAACCAACTATGTGCGCGATTTCCTCTGGCTCATTGGCATCACCGATGTGCAGTTTATCTACGCCGAAGGATTGGCGCGGAGTGGTGGCGTTAAGGAAGCCGCGCTTGAACAAGCGCACGAAGCCATCGAGGCGATTGCTGTTTAACTAAGCTGTCTAAGCACAGCTGTTTGTGTATGACTATTTGAGCGCAGCCCGCTAACGCTAGAATCGAAAAAACAGGAGAACATCATGAGCACCCCCCGTACCTTGCATCAGATTATTCGTTCCGTCCCCGCCTCGGATGGTGCGGGGGTCAAGCTGCGTCGCAGCCTGGGGCAGACGCCGCATCTGCGTCTTGATCCCTTCCTCATGTTGGACGAGTTCTCTTCCGAAAATCCGGACGACTATGTCGCGGGCTTCCCGGCGCATCCACATCGCGGCTTTGAAACCGTCACCTATATGCTCGACGGCCACATGCTGCATGAGGACCACCTCGGCAATCAGGGGCACCTGAAGAGCGGCGGTGCGCAATGGATGACGGCCGGGCGGGGCATCATCCACTCGGAAATGCCGCAGCAGGAGTCGGGCCGTATGCGCGGCTTCCAGCTGTGGATCAATCTGCCTGCCAAGGAAAAGATGAAGCCCGCCGGCTATCTGGATATTCAGGCCGAACAGATTCCTCTGGTCACCCTCGTTGGTGGTGCGCGCGTCAAAGTGATTGCCGGTGTGCTTGAGAGTGACGGTACGTCAGTCGAAGGGCCGATTCGTGGCGTCACCACGGCACCGTTGTTCCTCGATGTGCATCTGCCTGCAGGCACGCGCTTCGAGCAGCCAGTGGGGGCTGGGCACAGCGCGTTCGTGTATCCGTACGAAGGTAGCCTGAATGTGGGCGATAAGACAGTGCCGCGTGGCGATGCCGGTGTGCTGGTGGATGGCGATGTGATTGCGCTGACAGCCGGTGAGGAAGACACACGCTTTATCGTGCTGGCGGCGTTGCCTTTACGCGAGCCGGTGGTGCAATACGGCCCCTTCGTGATGAACACCCGCGAAGAGATCGAACAAGCCTTGCGTGACTACAGCGACGGCACCTTTGCGCAGGCAGCTTGACGTTTGACTGGAAGGTAGGTTCGCGGGTGAGCGGAGGCTAGGCAGGCTGGCAGGGTGATAAAGCCGATTACGCTTTAGAATCCAGCCTTCTTGCTTTCTATCCAACTCGCCCGGCGGTGATGTAGGCCGCCCCGGAAACCGCTATGACAAGTTTTGCCACGCTGGGGCTGATCGCGCCGCTGTGCCAGGCCATCGAGGCCTTGGGTTATGCCGCACCCACGCCGGTTCAATCTGGCGCCATTCCCGCCGTGTTGGCAGGGCGCGATGTGCTCGCTGCTGCACAAACCGGCACGGGCAAGACCGCTGCGTTTGCACTCCCCATCATTCAGCGCCTGAGCGCTATCGATACGCCCGTTGCAAGCAACAGCATTCGCGTGCTGGTGCTGGTGCCCACGCGCGAGCTGGCCGAGCAGGTCTGCGAAAGCTTCCGCGAGTACGGCAACACGCTGGGCGTGAAGAGCTTTGCCGCCTATGGCGGTGTCAGCCTCAACCCGCAAATGATGCGGTTGCGCCGTGGCGTTGATGTGCTGGTTGCCACGCCGGGACGCCTGCTTGATTTGCTCGGTCGCAATGCCCTCAAGCTCAAGCAGGTCGATACGCTGGTGCTGGACGAAGCTGACCGTATGCTCGATCTCGGCTTTGCCGATGAGATCACCACGCTGCTGCAAGCACTGCATCGCAAGCCGCAAATCCTTTTGTTCTCGGCCACCTTCTCGCCGACGATCCGCACGCTGGCCGATCAATTGCTCGACGACCCCGCCAGTATTGAAGCCAGCCCGGCCAACAGTACGGTTAAGGAAGTGCAGCAGTGGATCATCCCCTGCGACAAGAAAAAGAAGCCGCAGCTCTTTTTGCATCTGCTGAAGCGCGAGCGCTGGACGCAGGTGCTGGTGTTTGTGAAGACACGCAAGGGCGCTGACGAGTTGACGGAAACGCTGCTCGGGCGTGACATTCGTGCCGAGGCCATTCACGGCGACAGAAGCCAGCCCAGCCGCCTTGCCGCCCTGCAGCGTTTCAAAGCAGGCGAAATCGATGTGTTGGTTGCGACGGATGTGGCGGCACGCGGCCTGGATATCGAGCTGCTGCCTCACGTCGTCAATTTCGATCTGCCGACGGTGGCTGAAGATTACATCCACCGCATCGGCCGTACCGGCCGCGCGGGCGCAAGTGGCGAAGCGATCTCACTCGTCTGTGCCGACGAAGTTGATCAACTCGCCGCGATCGAAACCCTCATCGGCCAAACCCTGCCGCGCGAAGAGCAGCCGGGCTTCGAAGCCGAACACCGCGTCCCACAAACCGCACCCGGCGGTGCCGTCATCAAGAAACCCAAAAAACCAAAGGCATCCAAAGCAAAAGCACTTCAAGGGCTCGCGTCGGCAAGTGTGGGTGCCAACAAGCCCAAGCCACCCGCACAAGCAAAAACCTCACGCCCTGCTGCGCCCCCTTTCGGTAAGCGCGGGCCGAAGCCTGCAGGGCCAAAGCGCAGCAAGGCTTGACCGCCGACCTAGAAAACTAAAAAGCCCCGCATTGCGGGGCTTTTTAGTTGGGGGTCATCGTGATGCGACTACTAGGATCTGGTATTTATTGGTTCACTTTAAGTTATCCGAACGCTCAAACTTAAACGATAGATACATGCCCAAAGCTGCCCCGATGCAGACTACTAAGCAAGCAATTAATCCCACTCTGTACAAGCCTTTAATTGCTTCAAGACTTTTAATTTCCAACCCATCAACTACAAGCCGATAGCCAATCCGGATCCCCTTACCGTCAGTTTGTAGCATTTTCTGGTCCTCGGTTAATTCAGCTACCAACACCTGGATAGTTGAACTTCCTGGCTTGAGAAATTGGAACGCTTGATCGAGAACGCTCTCTACGGAGTACTTTCCTTCCGTTTCTTTTAGCTCAAATAAAACGTTGCTATTGTTTGCGGAGGCTCTTGTTGTGCTGTACGAAACTAACGTTCCCTTCACCTCAATTAAAGACCCATCTTTTGGGTAGAGCCCGAGGAGTACAAAAAAGATGATCAGACTAGATATAGATGCTAGTGCGCAAAATGCAGCAGCAAAGTATGTTGAGGGTTTGTACTTCTTGCGTTCGATTAAACCCCCAAAAAACCCTTTCTCTTTTACTTGGCTCATACATTCTCCCTAGCGCGTATCTCAATTCACTTTTCCCCTACCAGCCTGAGGGTATATGCAATAGCTGCACACCTTCCCATCCTTAGACTAACAACATCATCTGCATCGAGTCTGCTAGGTAAAAATAGAAACCTATGTGCAGGCAGGATTCACCGTATTCAAAAATCTACTCTAAGGTAGCCCAGATATCCGTAGAGGTCTTTATAGAAGGCAGAAAAAAAGCCCCGCACTGCGGGGCTTTTTTGTTGCGGTTCGCAGTGAAGCGATCCTCGATTTACTTCTCGGCGAAGGCGCGTTCGATCACGTAGTCGCCGGGGGTGCC
>CAZCLF010000046.1:0-6223 GCA_964499485.1 uncultured Rhodocyclaceae bacterium
CGTTGAATGGATTCTGGAAACCCATGCGCATGCAGATCACCTCTCGGCAGCCCCCTATGTGAAAGAGAAGCTTGGCGGGCGGGTAGCCATTGGTGCTGCTATCGAAAAAGTACAGCGCACATTCAAGGACATTTTCAATCTGGAGGAGGGCTTTCATGTCGATGGGAGCCAGTTCGACCATTTGCTCCAGGATGGAGAGCGGTTTTACATTGGTGCGCTTGAGTGCGAAGCTATTTCGGTACCGGGGCATACGCCTGCCTGCATGGCATTCCGAATAGGCGATGCTGTCTTTGTCGGCGACACATTGTTCATGCCGGATGCAGGAACTGCCCGTTGTGATTTCCCCGGCGGTGATGCAAGAGCGCTATACCGCTCGGCGCAAAAGCTGTTGAGTCTGCCACCAAAGACTCGCTTGTTCATGTGTCATGACTATCCGCCGAGCGACCGGCCGATTGCCTATGATTCAAGCGTTGCAGAGCAACGTGCAAGCAATATCCATATTCGGGATGGCATCAGTGAGGATGAATTTGTTGCCATGCGTACCGCGCGCGATGCCACGTTGGATATGCCGGTGCTTATGCTTCCAGCGATCCAGATCAATATACGGGCAGGAGCCTTGCCACCCGCAGAGGGCAACGGCGTTGCCTACCTCAAGATTCCGATCAATCAGCTCTAGTACGCATAAAACCCGAAGGATTGACCGTGGAAATCAGCTGCCCGCACTGCTTGCAACGTAACCGCGCGCCTGTAGAGCGGCTCAGTGTTGGCGTCAATTGCGGTAAGTGTCATGCGCCTTTACTGAGTGCGCCACTGGATGTAGATGCTGAAGGGCTAAATGTTTTGATTGCTGGTAGTGCAGTGCCCGTACTGGTCGATTTCTGGGCACCTTGGTGTGGCCCGTGCCGTATGTTCGCGCCGACCTTCAAGACCGTTGCCGGCAAGTATGGTGGCCGGGTCGTTTTTGCCAAGCTGAATACTGAGGCCCACACAGCTATCGGGCAGCAGTTCAATATTCGCTCCATCCCTACGCTTGCTGCTTTTCACCAGGGGCAGGAGTTGGGTCGGGTTAGCGGGGCGTTGCCGCTGGGACAACTAGAGTCGCTTGTTCAGCAGCTGATTGATCCGCCAGCTGCATAAGAACTTTCCTTGCTAGATTTGCTGCAGAAGCGATTGTAAGAAGCATTGGCTTGTTGTAGAATCGCGCCTCTTACATGCACTGCCGTCTGGCAGCACATGTACCGGTGGTGACTGTAGCTCAGTTGGTAGAGTCCCGGATTGTGATTCCGGTTGTCGTGGGTTCGAGCCCCATCAGTCACCCCAAAGAATTCAAAAAGCCGCGCAGATTCGTCTGGGCGGCTTTTTTCATTTTGGCCAAGTGCGCTTGAAGCAGATTCAAAGCACAGTGGGTTGGTCTGGCAGTTCGTTGCGTTCGTCGGTGCTGGCCGAGAAGTGTTGGCAAAGCTGGTCGGCAATGTTGGCGATGCCGATGCGAAGGCCAGTTTCGAATTCACCTTTGCGGAAGTACGCTTCCATTTCCTTGCAGATCGCCTCCCAGCCTTGGGTGCCTGTCTTGAGGTGGATGCCGCGATCCGCGACAATTTCAACATCCCGATCAGCCAGCAGCAGATAGACGAGCACGCCGTTGTTGTGCTCAGTATCCCAAACATGCAATTGCGAGAATACTTCCAGGGCGCGTTCACGGGCTGATTGACCACGCCACAAGGCAGGCCATTCAAGCGCAGCCTCTACTGCAAAACGAATTTCTCCACTGTGGCCTGACTCTGCAGCATGAATCAGCGTCTTGATCGCAGCGAGGCTGGAGGGCGGGAAGGTCTTGTGTAGCTTGCGTCGGCTGTAGAGCAAATGCGTGAGGATACGTTTGAACTGCATGTTCAGAATCTCCCGGAGGCACCGCCCCCACCAAAACCGCCACCACCGCCGCCGAATCCACCCCCACCCCCAAAACCACCACCGCCATAGCCTCCACCAAAACCACCTCCACGGCCAACGCCGGTGATCGTCAGGATGAGGGCAATGACGCCAGCAATTGCGGCCATGGAAATGACGCCAATCAGCAGCCACACCCCAAGTGCGACCAACCCACCCGTTACGAGGCCGCCAGGGAGTGGGCCGAGCAAGGCGCGAAGCATCCCACCAATGAAAATCGTACAGAGGAGGACCACGGGCAGAATGCTTTCCAGGTCCATGTTGGCGCTGCTACTGGATTGCGTGTTCAGTGGGGGCAGCGCCTCGCCATCGATCAGACTGATCATCTGGGATACGCCTGCAGTAATGCCGCCGTTGAAATCGCCGGTTTTCAAGCGCGGTGCGATGACATCACTGACGATGCGTTTACTGACGGCATCCGTCAGCACACCTTCTAGTCCGTAGCCTACCTCGATACGCTGGGCGCGATCGTCCTTGGCAATGAGGAGTAGGGCGCCGTCATCGACCTTCTTGCGTCCGAGCTTCCATTGCTCAACCACACGCATTGAATACTGCTCAATGCTTTCGGGGGCTGTGCTGGCAACAAGCAGGACCGCAATCTGGCTGCCCTTGCGTGCCTCAAACGCCTGCAGGGTCTGTTCCAGCGTTGCTTTATCGGCACTGTTTAGGGTGCCTGTCTGGTCAACGACGCGAGTACTGAGTGGCGGTACCGGCAGCTCAGCGGCTGCATTTGCTAGACCCAAGAGGAGTGCGCCTGCCGCACACAGCAAGCGCACTTGTGTCATCAGCTTCATTTAGCCGGGCCGAAATCAACCTTAGGCGGTTTGGATATTTCAGCCTCGTTCTCCACGCTGAAGTTGGGCTTTTCCTTGTAACCCATGACCATGGCGGTCAGGTTGGAAGGAAAGCTGCGCACCGTTACGTTGTACTCCTGCACTGCCTTGATATAGCGGTTACGTGCCACCGTGATACGGTTCTCTGTGCCTTCCAGCTGGGCCTGTAAGTCGCGAAAGTTGGCGTCAGACTTGAGCTGCGGATAGTTTTCACTCACGACAAGCAGGCGAGACAGGGCGCCCGAGAGTTCGCCTTGGGCTGCTTGGAATTTGCTGAATGCCTGTGGATCATTCAGCAACTCCGGCGTGGCTTGAATGCTGCCAACTTTCGCGCGGGCATTTGTCACACCAAGCAGTACATCCTTTTCCTGCTGGGCAAAACCCTTGACGGTATTGACTAAATTGGGAATCAGATCAGCACGGCGCTGATATTGATTCAGCACTTCAGACCAGCTGGCCTTGACCTGTTCGTCCGTGGTCTGGAAGGTGTTGTAGCCACAGCCGCTAAGCAGCAGGGCCAAAGAGGCGGCGAGGGCGAGACTGAGTTTGCGCATGGTGAACCTTTCTAGTTGAGGTCAGATGAGGCTGTCCTATGGAAAAGCCCGGCAGTTAAAAGTCACTTACATAATCGCCAGACAGCAAGCATCTTAGATTTCACCTAAACAGATGGTGGTGAAATCCATAAATTTCAATAGCCTGCACTATTTTAGAGAGGATAGTCTCGCACAACGTCCCGCAAACGGCACCCGTGGTCACGGGTAATTAATCAACCGTTGCGCCACTGGCCTTGACCACGCGTGCCCACTTCTGCGACTCTGCCTTAACAAAGGCTTGGAATTGCTCAGGAGAGGTGCCGACATATTCGGACCCCGTATCTGCCAAAGTCTTCTGGAATTCAGGCTGCTTCATGGCCTTTTGCGCTTCAGCATTCACCTTGTTGATTACATCCTTAGACATCCCCGCAGGGCCGAACAGGCCATACCATGCGTACGATTCAACTGCTGCAAAGCCAGACTCTCCAAAGGTTGGCACGGTCGGGAATAGCGGCGAGCGCTGCGCACCACTGACAGCAATCGCACGTAGCTTACCCGCCTTGATGTGTGGGGTCACGGCAACCGTGCTGTCAAACATCATGGTGACATGACCACCCAAGAGGTCTGCAATCGCAGGCGCTGAACCCTTGTAGGGCACATGAGTGATGTCGAGTTTTGCGAGCGACTTGAACAGCTCCCCCGTCAGATGTTGCGGTGTGCCATTGCCTGCAGATGCATAGACGAAGCCTTTTTGGGCACGGATGTAGGCGATCAGTTCCTTGAGGTTATTGGCTGGGACTGATGGATGCACAGCCAACACAAGCGGCACACGGATCAGATTGGTGATCGGGGTTAGGTCACGGTCCGGATCGAAGGGCATATTCTTGTAAAGGCTGGGATTGATCACGATGGGGGCGCTCGATGTGACCAACAGGGTATAGCCATCAGGTGAAGCCTTTGTGACGGCAGCACTGCCGATGTTGCCACCAGCACCTCCTTTATTGTCGACCAGGAAGGTTTGTCCTAGGCTTTCACTCATCGATTTGGCCAATGGGCGAGCAGCGGTATCAGAAGGGCCGCCGGGTGGCCATGGCACCACAACGGTCACTGGCTTTGTAGGCCAGCTTTGTGCCAAACAGATTGTCGAAAATAAGGTGGCAAATACCAAACCCAGCAGAGATGCCAAAACGTATTCGAGAGATTTTTGCATCACACTTCTCCTGTCATCATTCAAACAAAAAACCGCCCGTTCTTGATTCCGGGCGGTTTTGAGTGGGCAACACACCAAATAACTTAAATCTTGTAGTTGCTGACAATTTCCTTCATGCGGTGGGCCAGATGATCCAGTTCCTCTGCGGTCGCTGAAGTATTTTCAGCAGCAGCGTGGTTCTCTTCCGACATTTGCGCAATTCGCTCCACTTGTTGAGCGATGCTTGTACTGGCAATGCCTTGTTCACGAATGGCATCGCTGATTTCGCCCACACGATCTACAGCTCGGCTGGAGCTACTGCGAATCTGCGCAATTGCTGAGTTCGCTGCGTTTGCACGCTCCACCCCAACAGTTACACGCGCATCAACTGCCTTCATACCCTCAACCGTATTCTGCGCATTCACCTGCATAGCTGCGATGGTCTCTGCAATAACCTGTGTCGATTGTGACGTACGCTCGGCAAGCTTGCGGACCTCATCTGCTACCACGGCAAAGCCACGACCTTGTTCGCCTGCGCGGGCGGCTTCAATGGCGGCATTCAGCGCAAGTAGGTTGGTTTGATCAGCGATCTCCTTAATCACACCAACCACTTCATTCACGCGTTGGCTATCCGTTTCCAGATTAGTCACGTAAGTGGAAGCTGAACGAACTGTCGTAGCGATCTCGTTGATGTCTTCAACGGTTTCGATGATTGTTTTTTCACCGCCAACGGCCAAAGCACCTGATTCACTCGACAGTTGATTGGCCTCACCCGCTTGGTCGGCAACGTGATTGATGCTGACCGTCATTTCTTCCACAGTCGCAGCCATATCAGCGGCGGCTGCGCTTTGGCTTGATGCACTATCTGTGACAGTGCGCGCTGTGTCTGTCAGATGTCTGGCAGCTTCGCTAACTCGATCAGACTGTTCTGCAATTTCACGCAGGCTGCTTTGTAGTTTTGCTGTCAGTCGGTTTACCGCTTCAACTGTAGCGCCAACCTCATCGTTACTCATAACGGGGGCACGCTGTGTGAAGTCTAGATTGTTTTCAACCGAGACCAGGGTGTCACGCAATGAGGACAAGGACGTAACAACATTTTTGTAAATCATCATGCCAAGGAAGCCGACACAGGCAATCGCAATAACAATCAGGATGACCATCGCGGTGATCATCTTGTTGTAGAGCGCCTTGGACTCAAGCTTGTCTTTTTGGGCAAGCTCGACGTTGTATTTGATGTGGTCAGTCAGTGCCTTTGTTGCGGCCTTTGATACTTTGTCATTTTCCAGAAGGAAGAATTGGGCATCAGTCTTTTGCAGGTTCTTTGACATGGTCAGTGCCTTGTCCAGAACATCTGATGTGGCTTTGATCGCTTCACGGTCGGCACCGACCATGCGGAGGTCTTCCCCATCCGCGACCATAGTTTTTTCGTACTTGTCGAGCTCTTCCAAGACTTTTGCATTCAGCTTCTTAATTTCTTCCTCGAAGCCTTTTTGCTTGTCCATGTCATCGCTCATCAGGTGCGACTGAAGGCGCAAACGAATGCGGAACATGTCACTAGTGATGTCATTGAGCTGCACGACGCTTGGCAGCAGGTTCTCATTGACATTTTCAAGCTTACTATCCATTTGCTTGAGGCCGATGAGGCTACCAACACCAAGTAGTAGAAGGGCAGCAACAGAAATGCTGATGAGCAACATAATCCGTTTGGCGATAGTCATTTT
>CAZCLF010000046.1:6323-9628 GCA_964499485.1 uncultured Rhodocyclaceae bacterium
TGTGAGTTGGTTGATCGCAAGACAGTGCCGAATCAGGCGCTCCAACCCACACGATAGACGTAAATCCAAGTGGTACTCTAGCTTTAGGTACCATTCTGCCATTGTATTAGGTGATTTGGGGAACTAATTTGAAAAAAACGATAGAAAAGCGGGCCGTATTCTCAATGCATATCGGCCAGCTTGTTGAAAGCTTAAAGCTGCTCGCGAGTCAGCAAGAAAACCTTTTCATCCCCACCCTCGGCATCTAACCAGACGGCTTCGAGTTGTGGAAAGGCTTCTTCAACAAGATCACGGTTATGACCTACCTCAATCGCTAATACACCTCCAGGTTTGAGATGAGCCTTAGCATCGGCAAGAATGCGGCGAACGATATCCAACCCATCCACCCCTGCGGCCAAGGCCAGCGAGGGTTCGTGACGATATTCTGGGGGTAGGGTGTCCATGGACTCGGTGGTCACATAAGGGGGGTTTGAAATGATCAGGTCATATTGTTTGCCGCCCAGCCCAGCAAACAGGTCAGATAGAGTGGGGATAACCACATCATTTAGGTCGTAATCCGCCACATTGCGCTCGGCAACAGTGAGGGCCTCAGGTGAAATATCGACCGCATCGACCTGTGCATTCGGGAAGGTGTGCGCCATGATGATCGCGAGACAGCCCGAGCCTGTGCATAAATCCAAAGCATCCGTCACGGCGTATGGATCGTCTATCCACGGCGCAAAACCATTTTCGAGTAGCTCAGCAAAATAGGAGCGCGGCACGATGACACGTTCATCGATGTAAAACTTGAAATCCCCAAGCCAGGCTTCGTGAGTTAAATAGGCAGCAGGTAGGCGGCGCGTAATGCGTTGCTGAAGCACCTCATGCAACGCCATGCGTTCGTCATGCGTCAGACGTGCATCGATGAAGGGTTCGAGCTGATCAATGGGAAGATGCAGGGTGTGCAGAATCAACCAAGCTGCTTCGTCATATGCATTAGTACAACCGTGACCAAAGCTTAACTTTGCCTCGGTGAAGCGGCTAACCGCCCAGCGTAACCAGTCACGAATACTTTGAAGATCATCAAGAGTGGGGGTCATTTCAGCAGCCTTTCTAACGTGCCGGCATAAATGGCTGCGAGTGGTTCCATATCTGCAACCGCAACACACTCGTTGACCTGATGGATGGTTGCATTGACAGGGCCGAGCTCCACGACTTGTGGGCAGATCGCTGCAATAAAGCGTCCATCCGAAGTGCCTCCGGTTGTGGAGAGCTCAGTCTCAATACCTGTGGCAGCCTTGATGGCACCTGATAATGCTTCGACGAGCGGACCTCGGGGTGTGAGGAAAGGCTTCCCGCCTTGGTTCCATACAAGGTCATACTCAAGCCCATGCTTGTCGAGAATGCGGTGCACGGTGGCCTTGAGTTCTTCAACGGTTGTCGCCGTAGAAAAACGGAAGTTAAAAAGCACTTCCATCGTGCCGGGAATGACATTGGTAGCCCCGGTCCCCGCATGAATATTGGAGATTTGGAATGTGGTTGGCGGGAAATACTCATTGCCGGCATCCCACGTTGCAGCTGTCAATTCAGCGAGGGCTGGGGCTGCCAGATGCACCGGGTTGCGGCCAAGGTGAGGATAGGCCACGTGGCCTTGTTTTCCTTTAACAGTGAGCTTGCCGGAGAGCGAGCCGCGCCGCCCATTTTTGATGACATCCCCCAGCTTGGTGGTCGAGGTCGGCTCACCGACGATGCAACAATCGAGTAGTTCATTACGAGCCTTAAGGGTTTCCACAACGCGGATGGTGCCGTCGATCGCGTCGCCTTCCTCGTCAGAGGTAAGAAGCAGGGCAATTGAACCACTATGCGCTGGGTGCGCTGCCACGAAACGCTCAATGCCAACCACAAAGGCGGCTAGCGAAGTTTTCATGTCTGCAGCGCCACGACCGTACAAATAGCCATCGCGAATCTCGGGAAGGAACGGATCACTGTCCCACTTTTCACGAGGCCCAGTTGGAACGACATCGGTATGCCCTGCGAAGCAAATGACCGGAGCAGTTACCCCACGCCGTGCCCACAGATTCGTCACACCACCAGCACTGATGAACTCAAGATGAAAGTCCAACGCACGCAATCGCTCGGCAATTAGATCTAGGCAGCCAGCATCATTGGGCGTGACAGAATCCCTGGCAATCAGTGCCTGGGTTAAAGCGAGGACATCAGACATTTTTAATCAGTTTTGAGTTCAAATTTGCCGAACGACAGACTCTGCGCCGGCGGCTCTGCCAAGGCGGCCTGAACAACTTCAGGGGTACTTTCTGGCTTCTTGGTGTTCGCGTTGTGTTCGGTGTTATTGATGAGCCACTGCAAATTGTTTGCCGAGTCAGCTGCACCCAGCGCTTCGTCGAGGGAAATAACACCCCGTGTATAAAGCTCATAGAGTGCCTGCTCAAAGGTTTGAGAACCAGGCGACAAGCTTTTTTGCATGGCTTCACGAATACCATCAATATCGCCTTTTTCCATGAGTTCGGCGATGTGTTTGGTGTTGAGCATGACTTCGGCAGCCGGTGTGCGCATGCCATCCGGTTTTTTTACCAGCCGTTGCGACACAATGCAGCGCATGGTCACAGACAAGTCTGCCAGAAGCGAAGGGCGAGCTTCCAACGGATAGAAACCAATGATGCGTGACAGCGCCTGATAGCTGTTGTTGGCGTGCAGGGTAGCGACGCAGAGGTGTCCGGATTGGGCGTAGGCAATGGCTTGGCTCATTGTCTCTCGGTCACGAATTTCCCCGATGAAAATGACATCGGGCGCTTGACGCAAAGCATTCTTCAACGCAACTTCGAAACTGATGGCATCAGTGCCGATTTCGCGCTGGTTAACAATGGATTTCTTGTTCTTGAAGACGAATTCGACAGGATCTTCCAAGGTCAGGATGTGACCACTGGAGATCCGGTTTCTATAGTCAAGCAATGAGGCAATCGTGGTGGACTTACCCGATCCGGTAGAACCAACTACAAGCAGTAACCCGCGCTTTTCCATAATCACGGATGGAAGCGTGCTGGGTAATCCGAGTGACTCAACCTCAGGAATTTCATTCTGAATGAAACGCAGCACAGCCGAAATAGCACCGCGCTGATAAAAGACCGACACCCGGAAGCGTCCGATACCGGGGGCTCCTACAGCTGTGTTGAGCTCCCGCGTCTCGGCTAGGATCTGAAATTCCTCAGGCTTGACGATTTCCTCAAGCAGCGTCCGAATGGAAGCGATGTCTAGGACTTGTTGATTGACGGGAACAAGCACACCTTGAATCTTGATGTTGATCGGCG
>CAZCLF010000047.1:0-6129 GCA_964499485.1 uncultured Rhodocyclaceae bacterium
GCGACCTCGACTGAACAGGGAATGCCGACCAACTGCTCAATCCAGTAACGGGCAACGAGGCCGGAATGAAGGCTGGTGCCGCACGCCAAAATCAAGACTGACTTGGCACGCGCAAATAGGGCGCTCGCGTCTGCGCCAAAAATTTGCGGCTGGATGGTTTGCGACCCGCCGACCATTTCCAGCGTGTTCGCCAGTGCCTGTGGCTGCTCGAAAATTTCCTTCTGCATGTAATGGCGGAAATTACCAAGCTCAACTGCATCTGCCGACAAATTGCTTTCATGCACAGGTCGTGTCACGGCTGTTCCGTCTGGACGCACAATCTTCACTTGATCTTGACGAATCTCTGCGATGTCACCATCTTCGAGATAGACCATCTTACGCGTCACCTGCAAGAGGGCCGAGGCATCTGAAGCAGCATAGTTACCATCCGTACCGATACCCAACAGGAGGGGGGCACCGTGACGGGCAACCACAATCCGCTGCTCACCCTCATGGATAACCGCGATTGCGTAGGCGCCAATGAACCGTGCAGTGGCTTTGCGGACAGCATCAAACAGATCCGGCGTACTTTGCAATTGATAATGCACGAGATGGGCAATCACCTCCGTATCTGTATCAGAAGTGAACACATAGCCGAGGCTAATCAGCTCTTGCTTGATCTCGGCGTAGTTCTCGATGATGCCGTTATGGACGACAGCCAAACCGGCCGAGATATGCGGGTGCGCATTCCGCTCTGATGGTACGCCATGGGTTGCCCAGCGCGTATGTGCGATCCCTTGGGTTGCGCCTTTACCCGTTGCTTGGGCTGCCAGCTCCGCCACACGGCCAACGCTGCGCAAACGAGTGAGACTATTGTCCTCAGTGAGATAAGCCAAGCCAGCCGAATCGTAGCCGCGATACTCGAGCTTATTCAGTCCCTCAAGAAGGACGGGGACCACATTTCGTTTCGCCAACGCTGCCACAATGCCGCACATGAGTTCTGTCTTTCTTCTGCGTGTTGGATTACTTGTTGATTTACTTCTTGGCTTGTTTACTCGGCCGAGTCCAGCCGCTGATGGATGTCTGCTTAGCACGCGATAGCGTCAGCTGGCCTTCCGGTGCTTCCTTGGTAAGCGTTGTCCCCGCGGCGATAGTCGCGCCCTTGCGCACGGTCACAGGGGCAACAAGCTGCGAGTCGCTACCGATGAAAACATCGTCTTCAATGATCGTGTGGTGCTTGTTTGCGCCATCGTAATTACAGATGATGGTGCCGGCCCCCACATTGACGTTGCTACCAATCGTTGCATCGCCCAGATACGCGTGGTGATTGGCTTTTGAATGATCGGCAATCTGCGCATTTTTTACTTCGACAAAGTTACCAATATGCACATCCTTGCCGAGCTTCGCACCCGGACGTAACCGTGCATACGGCCCAATCAGGCTTTCATCCCCAATTACCGCATCTTCTGCCAGCGTGAATGGATGTAGCTTCACCCTCGCGCCAATCGTAGTGTTGCGAATGACACAGTTCGCGCCAATCGATGTGCCATCGCCGATCTCAACGTTGCCTTCAATCACGACATTCACATCAATATATACATCACGACCACAGCGCAGATTGCCACGGATGTCGAGACGCGCTGGGTCGGCAAGCGTCACACCCGTATCAAGCAACTGATCAGCGAGATTGCGCTGATGAATACGCTCAAGCGCTGCGAGTTGTGCCTTGCTATTTACCCCGTCAATTTCCCAGGTATCCAGCGGCTGCGATGTTGCAATCGTCATCCCTTCAGCCACTGCCAGCGCCACAATATCAGTCAAGTAATACTCGCCTTGGGCATTACTATTCCCTAATGTCGGTAGCCAGCGTTGCAGTGCCCCAGCGGGAGCCAGCAAAATGCCGCTATTCACTTCTGCGATAGTGAGCTCTCCCGGGCTTGCATCCTTTTGCTCAACGATACGCTGCACCCTGCCATCGACCCACCCTCCTTCACGCACAATCCGCCCATACCCCGTCGGGTTGGATAGGTTGGCGGTTAGCAAGGCGAGGTTAGGCCCCGCAAGATGAATCAACCATTGCAAGGTCGCGGCACGCGTCAGTGGCACGTCGCCATACAGCACCAAGGTTGGCAAATGCGCATCGATGTGTGGCAGCGCTTGTAAGACCGCATGTCCAGTGCCGAGTTGTTCTGTCTGCTCAGCCCATGTCAAATCGGCGTCTGGAAAGGCTGCTCGCACCTGATCACCACCATGCCCATAGACCACGCAGATATGCTTGGGCTTGAGGCTGCGTGCCGTCGCGATGACATGCCCGAGTAAAGGCCGATCTGCGAGGGTATGTAGCACCTTAGGGAGGTCGGAGCGCATGCGCTTGCCTTGGCCTGCGGCGAGGATGACGATATTGAGATTATTCATGTCAGGAGTAAATGCGCAAAAGAAAAGGCGCAGAAGGATTTTAATTCATCCTTCTGCGCCTTTCGTGGCTAGTGCATCGAACTGGCTCAGCGCGGCAGGCTCGTGCTGCCCATCAGGAACTCGTCGACTGCCCGAGCGGCCTGACGACCTTCGCGAATAGCCCATACCACCAACGACTGACCACGGCGTACGTCGCCCGCAGCAAAGACCTTTGCTACGTTCGTGTAATAAGCCTTGGTGCCTTCGGTGTCTGCGGAGGCATTACCACGGTTGTCTTTCGCGACACCGAATGCATCGAGCACACCGCCGACTGGCTGAGTGAAGCCCATGGCGAGAAAGACGAAGTCTGCCTTGATCTCGAACTCAGAGCCCTTGACCTCGGCCATCTTGCCATCCTTCCACTCTAGACGGACTGCCTTAATGGCTTCGAGCTTGCCGTTCTTACCGATAAACTCCTTGGTGCCAATCGACCAATCGCGCTCAACACCTTCTTCATGTGAAGACGAAGTGCGCAGCTTAAGTGGCCAGTAGGGCCAGGTCAGTTCGGTGTTTTCTTTTTCCGGCGGCTGCGGCAACAGTTCAATCTGTGTCACCGAAGCGGCGCCATGGCGATTCGACGTACCCACGCAATCAGAGCCGGTATCGCCACCACCAATCACGACAACATGCTTACCGTGCACATTGATTGGGTTCTTGGGGCCGTTCATCTTGGTCGCGTTTACTTCCTTGTTCTGCGGAATCAGGAAGTCGAGGGCGTAATGCACCCCCTTCAGATCGCGGCCTGGAACCGGAAGGTCACGAGGGACCTCCGCGCCACCAGCAAGGATGACGGCATCGAATTGCTTGTTCAGTTCTTCAGGTGTAATCGTCTTCTTGGCGTCGTTGGTCACGCCAGCAGGCAATGCTGCCTTGGTCACCATAACGCCAGTTTTAAATGTGACGCCTTCGGCCTTGAGCTGGGCAACACGCCAGTCGATTAAGCGCTTGTCCAGCTTGAAGTCAGGGATACCGTAACGCAGCAGACCACCAAGAGCGTCATTCTTCTCAAACACGGTCACTGCGTGACCTACACGCGCGAGTTGCTGCGCAGCAGCCAAGCCGGCAGGGCCAGAGCCAACCACTGCGACCTTTTTACCCGTCTTCTGTGTTGCTGGTTGCGGCACAACCCAGCCGTTTTCACCGGCCTTGTCGATGATGGCGCGCTCAATCGACTTGATACCAACAGGCTCACCCGGAATATTCAGCGTGCAAGCCGCCTCGCAAGGTGCGGGGCAGATGCGGCTGGTGAATTCGGGGAAGTTGTTGGTCGAGTGCAGGACATCGATCGCTTCGCGCCAGTTACCCCTGTAAACGAGGTCATTCCAGTCTGGAATGATGTTGTTCACTGGGCAACCGTTATTGCAGAAAGGAATACCACAGTCCATGCAACGCGCACCTTGCTTGCTCGCATCAGCATCGGACAGCGCAAGGACGAACTCCTTGTAATTCTTTACACGGTGATCGACATCCAGATAGGTTTCGTCAACACGATGGAGTTCAAGAAATCCAGTGGGCTTGCCCATTATGCAGCTTCCTTTACATCGTTCTTCTTGGCCTTGGCCGCCATTTCGGTCAGCGCACGGCGATATTCATGCGGGAACACCTTGACGAACTTGCTACGGTAGTCATCCCACTTCGCGAGAATTGTCTTGGCCTTCGTGCTGCCGGTGTTGGCAACGTGGGCCTCGATCATCGCCTTCAACTGGGCTTCGTCGGTTTCGCCGCGATGCAGCAGTTCATCGCTCAACTGTTCGTCGTGCGGCAGCAGCTTTTCGAGCGACACCATGGCCATGTTGCAGCGCTTGGCAAAATTGCCATCTTCGTCGAGCACATAGGCGATACCGCCGCTCATCCCAGCCGCAAAGTTACGACCGGTCTGGCCGAGTACAACGATGGTGCCACCAGTCATGTATTCACAACCGTGGTCACCCGTGCCTTCGACAACGGCGGTGGCGCCGGAGTTACGCACAGCGAAGCGTTCTCCACCCACGCCACGGAAGAACACTTCACCTTCGGTGGCACCGTAGAGCACGGTATTGCCGACGATAATGTTTTCTTCCGGCTTACCGGTGAACTTATCGCTCGGCTTGACGATGATGCGGCCACCCGAGAGCCCCTTACCGACATAGTCGTTGGCCTCACCCGAAAGTTCGAGGGTGATACCGCGGGCGAGGAAGGCGCCGAAGCTTTGTCCAGCGGTGCCGGTCAGCTTGATCTGGATGGTGTTATCCGGCAAACCGGTGCGGCCATATTTGGTGGCCACAGCGCTCGACAGGATCGTACCGAAGGTGCGGTTCTCGCTCTTGATTGCGGTGTCGATCACGACCTTGTCACCCCGCTCGATAGCGGCCTTGGCCTTTTCAACCATCTTGTGGTCGAGGGCGATGTCGGTGTTGTGATCCTGCGTTTCGGCATGACGACGGGCAACATCTGCACCAACCGGCGGCAAGTAGAACACCTTGCTGAAATCGAGGCCCTTAGCCTTCCAGTGTTCGATACCGGCCTTCATGTCGAGCAGGTCGGCACGGCCAATCAGGTCTTCGAACTTCTTGATACCCATCTCGGCCATGTACTGGCGAACTTCTTCAGCAACGAAGAAGAAGTAGTTGACCACATGCTCTGGCTGTCCATTAAAGCGCTTGCGCAACTCAGGGTCTTGCGTCGCAACACCAACCGGGCAGGTATTGAGGTGGCACTTGCGCATCATCAGGCAGCCTTCGACGACCAGCGGGGCAGTCGAGAAGCCGAATTCGTCAGCGCCCAGCAGTGCGCCAATCAGCACGTCGCGGCCGGTCTTCATTTGACCATCGGCCTGAACAACCACACGGCCGCGCAGACGATTCAGCACCAGTGTTTGCTGAGCTTCCGCAAGGCCGAGTTCCCATGGCGTACCAGCGTGCATGACCGACGACAGCGGCGAAGCGCCAGTACCGCCGTCGAAGCCGGAGATCACGATGTGGTCAGCCTTGGCCTTGGCCACACCTGCGGCCACAGTACCGACGCCGACTTCGGATACCAGCTTCACTGAGACTGAAGCGCGCAGATTAGCGTTTTTCAGATCGTGGATCAGCTGAGCCAAGTCTTCAATCGAGTAGATGTCATGGTGCGGTGGTGGCGAAATCAGGCCCACGCCCGGTACCGAGTGACGCAGGAAGCCGATGTATTCCGACACCTTATGGCCCGGCAGCTGACCGCCCTCGCCTGGCTTTGCGCCTTGTGCCATCTTGATCTGGATCTGGTCAGCATTGGCCAGATATTCGGCTGTGACACCGAAGCGGCCGGAAGCCACCTGCTTAATCTTGGAGCGCAGCGAATCGCCTTCCTTGAAGGTGAAGTCGCGTTCGATACGACCCGCACCCACCACTTCTGACAGCTTCTGGCCGGCCTTCAGTGGGATAAAGCGCTTCGGATCTTCGCCGCCTTCACCCGTGTTCGACTTGC
Organism: uncultured Rhodocyclaceae bacterium; assembly: GCA_964499485.1. Taxonomy (GTDB): domain Bacteria; phylum Pseudomonadota; class Gammaproteobacteria; order Burkholderiales; family Rhodocyclaceae. Next base: position 5,875 of record CAZCLF010000047.1, read on the forward strand.
CGCCGATACGGTTCATGGCGATAGCCAGCGTGGTGTGGGCTTCGGTCGAGATCGAGCCGAGCGACATGGCCCCGGTGGCAAAACGCTTGACGATCTCCTTGGCGGATTCAACTTCTTCCAGTGCAACCGGTGGGCCGGCAGGCTTGATGTCGAACAAACCGCGCAGAGTCATGTGCCGCTTGCTCTGATCGTTGATGAGTGCGGCGTATTCCTTGTAGGTCTCGTACTTGCCGCTGCGAGTCGCGTGCTGCAGCT
>CAZCLF010000047.1:6229-8894 GCA_964499485.1 uncultured Rhodocyclaceae bacterium
GCGGCGTATTCCTTGTAGGTCTCGTACTTGCCGCTGCGAGTCGCGTGCTGCAGCTTGGCGATCGAATCCGGCGTCCACATGTGCTCTTCGCCGCGGATACGGAAGGCATATTCGCCACCGGCATCTAGCGCATTTTCCAATACAGGATCAGCCGAGAAGGCAGCCGCGTGAGTGCGCACGGCTTCTTCTGCAACTTCGGCAAGGCCGATACCTTCGATCTGCGAGGCGGTACCGGTAAAGAAGCGATCAATGAAAGCCTTATTGAGACCAATCGCTTCGAACACTTGGGCGCCACAGTAAGACTGATAGGCCGAGATGCCCATCTTGGACATGACTTTGTTGAAGCCCTTGCCGATAGCCTTGACGTAGTTCTTTTGACCGTTCTTGGCAGCGTCCTTGTCCTTGCCGAACATGTCGGAGATTGTCTCAAGTAAGAGCCACGGACAGACAGCTTCGGCACCATAACCGGCAAGCAGCGCGTAGTGATGCACTTCGCGCACGGAGCCGGAGTCAATGACGAGACCGGTACTGGTGCGCAGGCCTTTCTTGGTCAGGTGGTGATGCACGCTGGCGCAGGCCAGTAGCGCCGGTACGGCAACACGGTCACGCGAAACTTCGCGGTCCGACAGAATCAGCACGTTATACCCATCAGCGACCGATTGTTCAGCGATAGAGGCAATACGCGCAACTGCAGTTTCTGCGCCAGCTGCACCCTCGCCGACTGGATAGGTGATATCCACGACCAACGACTTGAATTTGCCGTGGGTCAGCTTGTCGATATTGCGCAGACGAGCGATGTCATCAGCTAACAGTACGGGTTGGTGCACTTCAAGGCGCGGCGTCAGTGCCTCTTCGGGATTGCCGATGCCGAGCAGATTCGGCTTCGGGCCGATAAAGCTGGTCAGCGACATGACGATTTCTTCGCGGATCGGATCGATCGGCGGATTAGTCACCTGTGCAAACAGCTGCTTAAAGTAGTTGTAGAACGGCTTGTTCTTGTTCGACAGAATCGGCAGTGCAATATCGGTGCCCATCGAGCCTGTGGCTTCTTCGCCGTTCTTGATCATTGGCTCGAGCAGGAACTTTACGTCTTCCTGCGTATAGCCGAAAGCCTGCTGCGTATCGAGCAACGATTCCTTCAGTTTGTCGCTGCGCTTAGGTGCCTCTAGATCATTGAGGAAAATACGACTTTCCTCAATGTACTTGCCATAAGGTTCAGCGGTGGCGATTTGGGTCTTCAGCTCAGCATCGTCGATGATGCGGCCTTGTTCCAAATCGATCAGGAACATCTTACCCGGCTGCAGGCGCCACTTCTTGGCGATCTGCTCTTCGGGGAAAGTCAGTACCCCCATTTCAGAGGCCATCAGAACGATGTCGTCCTTGGTGATTAGGTAACGTGCGGGGCGCAACCCGTTACGGTCAAGAGTGGCACCGATTTGGCGGCCATCGGTAAAAGCTACGGCAGCGGGGCCGTCCCACGGCTCCATGATCGCAGCATGGAACTCGTAGAAGGCTCGACGCTTGGCGTCCATCATGTCGTTGCTGGCCCATGCTTCGGGGATCAGCATCATCATGGCGTGGGCCAGCGGATAGCCGCCCATGACCAGCAGTTCAAGTGCGTTGTCGAACGAGGCCGAGTCGGACTGGCCTTCGTCGATCAGCGGCCAGATCTTGTTAAGGTCATCACCAAGGATGTTCGAGGCCATCGCCTTTTGACGGGCCGCCATCCAGTTGGTGTTGCCGCGCACGGTGTTGATTTCACCGTTGTGGGCAATCATGCGGAAGGGGTGTGCCAGATCCCAGGTTGGGAAGGTGTTGGTCGAGAAGCGTTGGTGCACCAGCGCCAGCGCCGACACGACACGAGGATCTTGCAGATCGGTGTAGTAAGTGCCGACCTGATCGGCCAGCAGCATGCCCTTGTACACGATGGTGCGCGAGGACATCGAAAGAACGTAGAACTGACCGCCGTCGTCGAGTTTGCGATGGGCAACTTCATGTTCGATACGCTTGCGGATGACAAACAGCTTGCGCTCGAAGGCATCCTGATCGGTGGCCTTGCTACCAATAAAGACCTGACGAGCAACGGGTTCCTGTTCGATGGCCATCTGGGCGAGGCCTTCGTTGCTCTTCGGTACATCACGCCAGCCGAGGAAGTCCTGGCCTTCTTCGTGAATGATTCGGGCAACGATTGATTCGCAGGCTTGGCGGCCATTCGCCGACTGCGGCAGGAAAATATTTGCAGCTGCATAGGCGCCAGCCTTAGGCAACTTGATACCGAGTTTGGCGGCTTCTTCGCGCAGGAAAGCGTCGGGCAGCTGAATCAACATGCCCGCACCATCGCCGAGCAGCGGATCATAGCCGGTGGCACCGCGGTGCGTCAGATTTTTGAGGATCTGCAGGCCCTGCTCAACAATCGAGTGGCTCTTCTTATTTTTGATATGGGCGACAAAACCGACGCCACAGGCATCATGTTCATTGGCGGGGTCATACAGACCCTGGCGCTGCGGAAGGGACATCTCGTCTTTCCTCGACACAAGACTAATTCAATCAAGCACGTACTGACGTCAATTAGACGCACAGCGAGGCCGTATGCACCCGGGGTGAGGTGACTTCGGCCAACATGCAGTAAACCCGTTGGGGGAACCTGTAAATATACCCTTATTTA
>CAZCLF010000048.1:0-8689 GCA_964499485.1 uncultured Rhodocyclaceae bacterium
TCCACCACCACAATGTCATTACAAAACTGCACCGAGCGTAAACAGGCCTCAAGTTGTGAAGCGGCGTTGAGGGTAATGATGACAGCGGAGAGTGGTAGGCGGTCAGACATGTCGCAATAGAGGGCGGCGAGGGCCTTATAATCGTCGAATGGTCGCTATTGTAGGCGCGACGGCGACTTCTCGCCCGACTCTGCGCATTCTCCTTGTCAAAACATCATCCCTTGGGGATGTTGTACACAATCTCCCTGTCGTCAGCGATCTGCGTCGGCACTTCCCCGACGCCCACATTGACTGGCTAGTGGAGGAGAGTTTTGCGGCCATTCCGCGCCTGCACTCTGGCGTCAATACGGTCATTCCACTGGCTCTCCGCCGCTGGCGCAAGCAACTGCTAAGAAGCCAAACTTGGCGGCAAGTGGGTGATTTAAAGTGGCAGTTACAAGCCATTCGCTACGATTTAGTGATTGATACCCAAGGTCTAGTCAAAAGCGCCATCTTTGCACGCTGGTCCAATGGCATCAAACACGGTTATGCGGGCGACAGTATTCGCGAGCCCTTGGCAGCACGGTTCTATGACCAACACCACACGGTCAGCAAGGCACTACACGCTGTTGAGCGCAACCGGCAGCTTATCGCTGCGGCCTGTGGCTATGCAGTTCCGGACTTACTGGATTACGGGATTAGCGTTGCACCGCTCAATGCATCATGGCTGCCAGAGAGTCGCCCCTACGTTGTGCTGCTCACTGCAACCAGTCGCGATGACAAGCTCTGGCCTGAACAAGATTGGATTGCGCTGGGCAAACAACTCAATGCGCGCGGCTTAGCCTGCATCCTGCCCGGCGGCTCGGCTATAGAGCGTGAGCGCGCTGCGCGTATCACTACAGCCCTCGGGGATGGGTATGCCATTGCACCGCCATCGCTTGATATTGAAACGCTCTCCCAATTGATGGCTGGTGCACGCATCGTTATCGGTGTCGATACAGGCCTCACCCACCTTGGGGCGGCCGTTGGTCGCCCGACTGTCGCTATTTTCTGTGCCACCGACCCCGGCTTAACGGGCGTCCATGCGCCACAACCCGTACTCAATCTGGGTAGCATCGGACAAGCGCCAACGCCTGATGAAGTCATGCAGGCGTGCGCTGACTGGCTATGAGTCGCCTACTCTACAGTCTTGCCACAGTAGCGCTACTACCTTGGGCAGTGCTCCACCTCTGGCTGCGCTCGCGCCGGCAACCTGAATACCTGCAACATATCGGCGAGCGCTTTGCCCGCTACCCGCACAATGACGATGCACGCCCGCTGATCTGGATTCATTCAGTCTCAGTCGGCGAAACGCGGGCGGCAGAAAGCCTCATCAAAGCGTTGTTTCTAGCCTACCCCGGCCATCGCATCCTGCTCACGCATATGACGCCGACCGGGCGTGCCACCACCTCGCCGCTACTTGAGCAGTGCGAGCGGCGTTATCTGCCTTACGACACCCCCTGGGCTGTCAATGCTTTCCTGAATCACTACCGCCCGGACTTCGGCCTGATCATGGAAACCGAGCTGTGGCCCAATTTAATTTCCACTTGCGCGTCTAGGCAATTGCCGTTGTTGCTAGTGAACGCGCGCCTCTCCGAACGCTCAGCGCGGCGCTATGCACGCTTTTCGGGCCTAACGCATCAGGCATTGCGCCAACTGAGCGCCATCGCCGCGCAAACCGAAGCGGACGCGACACGCCTGCGCAGCCTGGGCGCGAACGAAGTGGTGGTATGCGGCAATCTGAAGTTCGATCTAGCCGCCCCAAGTGATCAGCTTGAATTAGCGCAGCAATGGCGGACGAGTATGCGTCAGCCAGCGGTCGTGCTGTGTGCCAGTACGCGCGAAGGAGAAGAAAGTCTCATCTTGGCGGCGTGGCAGCATGCCAAGCCGGATGCCTTGCTGGTGCTCGTTCCGCGACACCCTCAACGTTTTGCTGAAGTGGCTGCACTCGCAGCCCAAATGGGATTCAAGACGCGCTGCCGGAGTGAGGGTTTGCCAGATGCAGAAACTCAGGTCTGGATTGGCGACAGTATGGGCGAAATGGGTGCGTATTACGGCTGCGCCGACCTTGCGCTGATCGGCGGTAGCTTGCTGGACTACGGCAGCCAAAACCTGATTGAGGCGTGTGCGCTGGGCACGCCGGTCTTGATCGGGCCTTCAACCTATAACTTTGCCGAGGCTGCGGCCAACGCCACTGCGTGTGGTGCAGCACAAGCGATCAATGATGCCGAGGATTTTGTGGACACCGCCACCGCGCTGCTACATGACTCAGTCCGCCGTGCGTCAATGCGCAAGGCCGGGCTGGAATTTGCTGCAGCTCATCGCGGGGCTACCGCACGCACGATGCAATTGATTAAAGCGGTTGTAGCGAAAGTGAAATAGTTTTACGAGACCGACTAGTAGGTCGGCATTTGCGCATCCACCTGCGCTGCCCACGCGGCAACACCGCCCTGCAAGTTATAGAGCTTAGCGAAGCCGTTTTGCTCAAGAAAGACGGCAACTTGGGCGCTACGCATGCCGTGATGACAGATCGCGACAATCTCGCTCCCTGCATCCAGCTCTTCAAGTCGCTGTGGAATGCTGCGCATGGGAATCGAACGGGCGCCATCAATCCGACACACATCGAACTCCCAAGGCTCTCTCACATCCAACAACACCGGAGATGGCCGCGTGTCGTCACGCAGCCATTCAGCGAGTTGTACTGCACTGATCTGCTGCATCTCAGAACGTGAACTTTTGCGCAGGGGCAAGGCTAGTCAGCGGTGCCGTCACGGTCTCGAACAGCGGCAGGGTACGGAAACCCTCTTCGCTTTCGCGGGTGATCAAACGCGCTTCCATCACAGGCTCTTCGCCAACGATGGCAAACAGACGACCACCAACTTTCAACTGCGCCAGCAATTCCTGCGGCACTGTTGCAACGCTGGCAGAGATCACGATCACGTCGTACGGGGCTTGAGCGGCCAAGCCGTTCGCGCCATCGGCAGTCTCGACGGTCACATTATCGATACCACTGCGCTTGAGGTTGGTACGGGCGGTGTCCGCCAGCGCCGGCACGACTTCCAGTGTGGTGACATGCTTGGCATGCGCGGCCAGCAGAGCTGCCATATAACCAGAACCCGTGCCGATCTCCAGCACGCTTTCGTGCTTCTTGACCTGCACCGCCTGCAAGGCATGCGCCTCGATCTTGGGCGCCAACATCACGGCGCCATGACCCAGTGGAATTTCTGCATCGGCAAAGGCCAGACGCTGCAGCGCGGCCGGCACGAAATCTTCGCGTCGGACAGCAAACAGGAGGTCGAGCACATTCTGGTCGAGCACCTCCCAAGGGCGGATTTGTTGCTCGATCATGTTGAAGCGGGCTTGTTCGAAATTCATGGTTCAACTCACGCAGATGCGCCCTTAGCAGGGCAGGATTCAGGGCTGAAGCAGCCCCGGATTCAAAAACTTGCCTATTTTAGCTGATCAATCGAAATACGTCCGTGCCTCTTCAAAACGCGTTGCGTACCAGCCATTTTTCAGGCTATCCAGGCGAACCTTGCCGCCCGTACTTGGGGCGTGGGCAAAGCGGTTCTCGCCAATGTAGATGCCAACGTGTGAGTACGGCTTATTCCGGGTATTGAAAAACACCAAATCGCCGGGGCGCAACTGGGACAAAGGGATAGGCTGGCCACGGCGGGCAATATCGGCGGCGCTGCCCACCAGCTTTAGGCCAATGGCTTGAGCGAACACATGGCTGACCATGCCGCTGCAATCCAAGCCGGCTTCTGGGTTTTTGCCGCCATAGCGATAGCCGGTATCAATCAGGGCCAGGGCGTACAGCACCACATCCTGCGCCAAGGCCTGACGTTGAGCAGACTCTGGCGGACGCTCGCTGCGTTCAGGCGCACGGGGTGCCACCCCGGCGCAGGCTGATAACAGCAGGGCCAGACAAACAATGAGGGGGCGCATCAATAGAGCGAGTGAAAACTACCGGCGACGCAGATTCTGTGTCAGTCGCCACAAGGACAGACCGCGCATACCCCAACGGAAGATCAGGCGGGGACGCATAAACACCGCAGCGACAGCAGTGCCCAGCAAAAGGTAGGGCTGTTTACGCACCCAATCCAGCCCAGCAGCAGTGGTATCAATCACCTTGAAAACCGGGCTCAGGCCGGCAACGTACTCACCCAGCGCCGCGCGCTCGGCCTGACATTGCAACTGCAAGCGCTGTTTTTTGAGCGCTAGTTCAAGCCGTCGAGCATTCATGGTTGCTCGGGGGCACGCAGCTCGGCGCGATCACGGCTGAGCTCGGCCAGACTGGCAACGAAGAGGCCAGAAGGTGCGCGTGCCTGACGCCACACGATCGCCACGGCAAGAAGCCCCATGCTTACGAAAAGCGCAGAGAAGACACCGAGTACCAGCAGGCGATTACTGTCCCACAAGAGCACGGTCAGAAAGATCGCCACAAAAATCAGGCCAGCCCCCAAGGCCAGCACCGCAACGGCCCCCCAAAGCAGCAGCGCCAGCAAACGCTGACGCTCCTCCTCGAGCTCGGTCGCGAAGAGCTGCAGACGCGTCTGCAGCAGGGTAAGGGACGTACCCAGCAGCCCTCGCACAGAGGCGAGGATGCCGGGACGCGCACCGGGCGTGCTCACTGCTTAACGACGACCGATCAGCAAGCCAACGACGAGGCCAACACCCGCGGCAATACCCACTGCGCGCCATGGGTTGTCATGCACATAGTCATCAGCGGCGCGGCCAGCGGCCTTGGCCTTATCGACGATCATCACCTCTGCTTCGGCCAGCTTGATCTTGGCTTCGGTCAGACGGGCTTGGGTCTTTTCGCGCAGCTCGGCGAATTTCTCGCCGGCTTGGCCAGCGGTGGCGCGCAGGATTTCTTCAGCGTCGGCAATCACCACCTTGAAGTCGGCGATCAGCTTGTCCTTGTTGGCTTGGGTAATTTCACTCATGCGAATTCTCCTGTACGACGGTTATGTGAATGAATAAAGCTATTGTGGTTCAAGGCTACCGCCTTTCCCCTGTGATGGCAATGCGCTTGCTCAAACCAAGCCAACGCAATCGTAATCAATCGTAAGCGGCGCATGGTCACTGAAACGGCTGTCCTTGTAGACCGCACCCCGACTCACTGTCGCGGCGATACCGGGGGTTGCTACCTGATAGTCAATGCGCCACCCCACATTTTTGGCCCATGCCTGGCCACGGTTGCTCCACCAGGTATAGGCGCCCTCGCCAACATCTGGGTAGCGCTGGCGGTAAGTATCCACCCAACCTTCGGTGTCAAACAGGCGCGTCAGCCAGGCACGCTCTTCGGGCAAGAAGCCTGAGTTTTTAAGGTTGCCCTTCCAATTCTTAAGGTCAATTTCATTGTGCGCGATATTCCAATCGCCACACACCACGACCTCCCGGCCGCTCTTTGCAGCTTCAGCACGTAATTTCTGCAAATGCGGGTAAAACACATCCAAAAAACGGAATTTAGCCTCTTGACGCTCGGGCGAACTAGAGCCTGAAGGCAGGTAAACCGAGATCACTGAGAGCTTGGGGAAGTCCAGCTGAACATAGCGCCCTTCGGCATCGAACTCTGCATTACCAAGGCCGATCACCACATTCTGCGGCGTATGACGACTGTAAACACCCACCCCGCTGTAGCCTTTCTTCTCGGCACAATGAAACCAGCCACGATATCCGTCTGGGGTCTGCATTTGGGGAGTCAAATCTGGCATTTGGGCTTTAAGCTCCTGAACGCAGACAAAATCTGCGCCCTGCTGCGCCAGCCAGTCGAACACACCTTTAGTCGCCGCCGAGCGGATGCCGTTGAGATTCAGTGAAATGATGCGTAGCATGCAAGCTTTACAAATATGAGCAGGGGTAGGATTTTGGATTTTAGCCGGGATTTCATCGGTTTCGCCTGTGCGCGTGGGGTTTTGCGCTTTGGCGAGTTCACCACCAAGGCCGGGCGCCAATCGCCCTACTTCTTCAACGCGGGCCTGTTCAATGACGGCGAAGCCATGCTGCAGTTGTGCGACTTTTATGCACGCGCCATCATCGCCTCCGGTCTTGAGTTCGACGTCCTCTTCGGACCTGCTTACAAAGGGATTCCACTCGCTGCCGGCACCGCCATGATGCTGGCCAAGCACGGCCACAACACTCCATTCGCCTATAACCGTAAGGAAGCCAAGGATCATGGCGAAGGCGGCACGCTGGTTGGTGCCCCGCTCACAGGCCGTGTGCTGGTGATTGATGACGTAATCTCTGCAGGGACCTCCGTCCGCGAATCCGTTGAACTCATCCGCCAGGCTGGCGCCACCCTTGCTGGGGTTGTGATCGCGCTGGATCGACAAGAGCGTGGCCAAGGAGAGCTTTCAGCAGTGCAGGAAGTGGAAAAGAACTTCGCCATTCCTGTGGTCGCGGTAGCTACGCTCGCTGACCTGATTGAATTCCTGGGCGACAGCCCGGACCTGCAACGCAATCTCGGTGCGGTATCGGCCTATCGCCAGCAATACGGTATCTGATCGGAGTCAGCCCCATGTCTGTAGCCCCGCTTCGTCTCGCATTCCTGCTTGCTCTGCTGCCGTTCGGTGCGCAGGCTGACACCTTTTGCTGCGAAGCCAACGGCAAAACCTTCTGCGACGATGGTATTCCACTCGCCTGCCACGGCAAAGCTTATCGGCAACTAAACAACCGTGGCATTGTGATCCGTCAGTTTGCAGCCCCGCTGACACCAGAGCAGAAAGCACAGCGTGATGCCGAGCTGGCACGCCAGCGTGAGGAAGAGGCTAAGCGCGCTGAAGAAGACCGTCGCGATCGCAAGCTGGTAGGCACATACGCCTCGCTGAGCGAGTTGGATTTTGCGCATGAGCGCGTTTTGACAGACATGCGCAAAGGTCAGCAGCAGCTGGAGCAAAAGCTGGCAGATGCTGAAAAACGCAAAAAGCAGTTGAGCAATGAAGCAGAGTTCTACCAGAAGCGTGCGATGCCCTTAAATCTGAAAGGGCAAATCGAGGATAACGAAAGAGATATCAAGGCGCAGCAAAATGCGATTGCAACACGTAAGCAAGATATCGAAACCACGCAGCAAAAGTTCGAGGAAGAAAAACAGCGCTACACGCGCCTGACCTCGGGCGACCTCAGAAACCGACCTTGAGCGCTGCCCAAGGCCGCTGAGGAAGTGCTTTACGCCTGTCTTAGCCGGCCAGCTTCTGCTTTAGCAGATCATTAACCTGCTGCGGATTAGCCTTACCCTTGGTGGCCTTCATGGCCTGCCCCACCAGCGCATTGAAGGCTTTTTCCTTGCCAGCGCGGAACTCTTCCACCGACTTTTGATTGGCGGCCAGCACCTCGTCGATAATGGCCTCAATGGCGCCGGTATCGGTAATTTGCTTCCAGCCCTTGGCCTCAATCACTGCATCGGCACTCGCACCATCGCCATTCCATAGCGCGTCGAAAACATCCTTACCGATCTTGTTCGAGATCGTGTTATCGACAATCCGCTGGACAATGCCAGCGAGCTGGGCCGCACTGATAGGCGCATCGGCAATGCTCTTTTCCTCACGGTTCAAGCGCGCGGCTAAATCACCTTGTATCCAATTGGCGCAGAGCTTGGCATTGGCTGTGCCTGCAACAGCGACAGCATCAAGGAAGTACTGCGCCATCTCGCGCGAAGATGTGATGATATCGGCATCGTAGGCAGACAAACCGTACTCGCCTGTAAAGCGTTGCTGCATGGCTTGCGGCAGCTCAGGCATGGTTGCCTTGACCTCGGCCTTCCAAGCTTCGGTGATTTCCAGCGGCAGCAAGTCGGGATCGGGGAAGTAACGGTAATCGTGCGCGTCTTCCTTACTGCGCATGGAGCGGGTCTCGCCCGTATCAGGATCGAACAGTACAGTGGCTTGCTGGATCTTGCGCCCCTCTTCGATCTCGTTGATCTGCCACTGCACTTCGTAGTTGATGGCCTGCTCAAGGAAGCGGAAGGAGTTCAGGTTCTTGATCTCGCGGCGCGTGCCGTAGGGCTCGCCGGGGCGACGTACTGACACGTTGGCATCGCAGCGGAAAGAGCCTTCTTGCATATTGCCGTCGCAAATACCGATCCATTGGACCAGTTCGTGCAGTTTCTTGGCATAGGCCACGGCCTCGGCAGCCGAGCGCATGTCGGGTTCCGACACGATTTCGAGCAGCGGCGTACCGGCGCGATTCAAGTCGATACCAGTGCGGCCAGCGAAATCCTCGTGCAGTGACTTGCCGGCATCCTCTTCGAGGTGGGCGCGCGTCAGGCGCACCGTTTTTTCAGTGCCATCGACATTGATGGTCAGCGAACCGCCATCAACGACGGGTAGCTCCATCTGGCTGATCTGGTAGCCCTTGGGCAGATCGGGGTAGAAGTAGTTTTTGCGCGCAAAGATCGAACGCTCGGTGATCTTCGCCCCGATGGCAAGACCAAATTTGATCGCACAGACCACCGCTTCGCGGTTCAGTACCGGCAACACACCCGGCAGCGCCAAGCTCACCGCGTCGGCTTGCGTGTTCGGCTCGGCGCCGAAGGCAGTAGATGCGCCACAAAAAATCTTCGATTTTGTTTGCAGCTGTGCGTGGGTCTCAAGACCGATAACAACTTCCCACTTCATGCTCAGATCCCCACAGGCATCTCGCGATGCCAGCTTGTCACTTGTTGGTATTG
>CAZCLF010000049.1:0-8175 GCA_964499485.1 uncultured Rhodocyclaceae bacterium
TCTTCGGCCTTGCCGTTGACCTTTTCGAGCGCTTGGTAGATCGGCACTGCACCGATCGGCACTGGGCTATTACGGATGATCCATTCGCGGGTTTCGTGAATGTTCTTGCCGGTGGACAGATCCATGATCGTGTCCGAACCCCAGCGGATACCCCAGGTCATCTTGTCGACTTCTTCCGAGATCGAGGAGGTGACGGCGGAGTTCCCGATGTTGCCGTTGATCTTCACGAGGAAGTTGCGGCCAATGATCATCGGCTCGGATTCCGGGTGATTGATGTTGTTCGGGATGATGGCGCGGCCACGTGCCACTTCGTCACGCACGAATTCAGGCGTGATTTCTGCAGGCAGCGAAGCACCAAAATCCTGACCCGGATGCTGACGCGCCATCATGGCAGCGAGTTTTTCGCTCTGGGCGGCGCCCTTGGGGCTGCTGTTCTTCAGCGATTCGAGATAGGCCTTGCGGTTCAAGTTTTCACGAATGGCAACGTATTCCATTTCAGGGGTGATGATGCCCTGCTTGGCGTAGTGCATTTGCGAGACGTTCTTGCCAGCCTTGGCACGGCGAGGTTGGCGATGCAGGCCTGGGAAGCGCAGTTCGTCGAGGTTCTTGTCATCGGCGCGGGCGCGGCCGAACTCAGACGATAGATCGGCGAGCACTTCAGTATCGCCACGCTCTTCAATCCATGCTTGGCGAATAGCTGGCAGGCCGGTGCGGATGTCAATCTTCGCGGTTGGGTCGGTGTAGATGCCCGAACAGTCGTACACGTAGATGGGCGGGTTCTTTTCGCCACCGAAGTCAGTCGGGGTGTCGGATTGCGAGACTTCGCGCATCGGCACCTGAATGTCAGGGCGCGAGCCTTGAATGTATACCTTGCGCGAATTCGGCAATGGCTGGACTGCAGCGGAATCAACAGTCGCGCTGGCAGCAATGAATTTTTCGTTGGCGTTCATAATGGGGCTCTCCAGGGTTGAGCTTGTAAGGTCAGCTCTTCAGCAACTAAGTATTGTACCGGGGATGCTGCCGGAATGGCCTATGGAATGCAATGCCTAGGCCTGTCCTGAGATACAGGAAAAGTTGATGCTGAAATAAGCTGATTTGAGTGAGGCTGCAGCAAAAACTGTATGACCGCCCAAGACCGGGCGTAGTTGCATGATCGAGACGCTATAACCCGTGTTTTAGTGAAGGTTAGAGCGGCAGGTTTCTCGGTTTGCGCCCTGCTTTGGCAGCGAGTCGGTCAAACAAGCCATTCGGCAGCAGGCGCATGAGTTTCGCAACGATCCCCATTTGCCAAGGAATCACGGTGTAGCTGGTTCCGGCTTGAATGGCCAATGCGAAACGGCGGGCAGCCTCGTTGGCTTTTAGCATGAACGGCATGGCGTAATCATTCTTGTCCGTCATGGGTGTTTCGATGTAACCGGGTGCAATGGTAACAACCTTAATACCGCTCCCGCGAAGCTCTACGCGCAGGCTTTCGAGGTAGGCGATTGCGGCTGCCTTTGAGGCCGAATACGCGCCAGCACCGGGCAAGCCGCGGATGCCAGCGACAGAGGCAATCCCCACGAGGCGTGCGTTGCCATGGCGCAGCATGGAAGTCATAAAAGGCTGGAAGGTATGCACCATGCCCAGCACATTGGTTTCCATTACGCGGCGGAAAGCGAGATTGTCGGCCGCTTCTTCAGTCAGCGTGCCGACTGAAATGCCGGCATTGGCAATCACGATATCGGGCGTGCCCACACGGCTAATAAAGTCCTGTGCGGCCTCAGCCAGCGCTTCGGCATGGGTGACATCAAGTGGGTAAACGTAATGTGTGCCGGGCAGACCTGCCGCTAGGGCCTCAAGTGCATCGAGACGGCGTGCGGCGAGCCCGAGGGTTGCGCCTTGACTAGCATAGTGGCGCGCCAGCGCAGCGCCGATGCCGGATGAGGCACCGGTGATGAATACAACGCGCATGAGGCGATTGTTATGAGGCGGATTGCGCGCTTACTTCTTCTGCTCGGCGCGCACCTTGGCAATCAGGTAGTCGGCAATCTTGAGCTGTCGTGGATGATCGCCTGCACTGATCAAATACTTGCCGTTAATTACAATCGCTGGCGTGCCTGGAATGTTGTGGGCGCGGGTGATTTGATCAGCACGCGTGACCTTGCTGCTGATGGCGAACGACTTGTAGATGTCCGCAAACTTCGCCGTATCAACGCCCTTGCTGCCAACCCAGCTGAGCATGGTTTTTTCGTCGAGCAAGTTGACGCGTTCCTTGTGCATGGCATCAAACGCTTGCTCATGCAGCTTGTCCAACAGGTTCATTGCGTCCAGCGTGTAATAAAGCTTGGCCGCTGGCACAAAGGTCGGGCGGAAGATCACGGGAATGCGGCGCAGGCTGACATCCTTGGGCAAGGTCTTTGACCATTGCGCCAGTAGCGGCTCCATGTCGGCGCAATGCGAGCAGGTGTAGGCAAAGAATTCGGTGACTTCGATCTTGCCCGGCGCATCGGTTGGCTGAGGCGTTTCATAGACTGTGTAATCAACGCCTAATTGCGGGGCTTGGGCCAGAGCGGCACCGCCGAAGGTCAGCGAAGCAGCAAAGATGCAGAGCAGCGACTTGAGTTTCATACGAATCCTTCCTGTGGAGCGCCCAGCTTACGCTGACGCTTAATCCTTGGTTTTGATAACCGTAGCCTGAATACCACCTTGAGACATCTGCGTACGTACGCGGTTCATTTCCTCTGCTTTGGCGTAGGGTCCGGTGCGCACACGATACATCTTGCCCTTGTCAGGAATTGCGGCTTCAGCAACCGTCGCTTCAATACCAATTAGCGCCAACTGCGCCTTCAAGTTGTCGGCATCTTCACGCTTGGTGAATGCCCCAGCCTGCAGGAAGAAGCGTTCATTAACAATGGCAGCATCGGCTTCGCCTGCGGGTGGGGCGGCCTTCGGTGCAGGTGCGGCCTCTTGCCCACCCGGCAGGATGTTGTAGAAATCAAAGCGCTGCTTTTCACCGGGTTTCGCGGGTAGCGCATCCGGCGTACCTTGTGCTGCATTCGCAGCAGGCTTTTCCTTACCGAGTACTGCTTCCTTGTTCTGGAAAGGACTCTGGCTGCGGTTTAGGTACCAGACCACCCCAGCGGCGATTACCACGCCTAGGACCAAGCCTACGAAGATGCCCATCAGGGTGTTGCCACGCTGATGGCGGCGGGAAGACACGACACGATTCATCTTTACATGCTCTCCGGCGCGGAAACGCCCAGTAAATCCAGACCACTACGCAACACCGTACGTGTTGCTGCGGCGAGTGCCAAGCGGGCATGCTTGACGGCCTCATCGTCTACAAGCATGCGTTCGGCGTTGTACCACCCGTGAAAATCGGCGGCAAGGTCTTTCAGATAAACGGCGATCTGATGCGGCGCGTACTCGGCGGCGGCGGTCGCCACAGTCTCCGGCCAGGCCTGCAAACGCGCGCACAGGGCGAGACCGCGTTCGTCATTGAGCGGCTCCAGCGAGTGCGCGGCAAGGCCGGCGACATCGCCGCCCCATTGCTGCAGCACCGAGCAGATCCGCGCATGCGCGTACTGGATGTAATAGACCGGGTTTTCGTTGCTTTGCGACTTCGCCAGATCGATGTCGAACACCAGTTGCGAGTCGGGGCTGCGCGCGACCAGGAAGTAGCGCGTGGCGTCGCGGCCGACTTCGTCGATCAGGTCGCGCAGGGTCACGTAGCTGCCGGCGCGCTTGGAGATCTTTACCTCCTCGCCGTTCTTCATGACCATGACCATCTGGTGCAGCACATACTCGGGCCAGCCCTGTGGGATGCCGACGTTCAGGGCCTGCAGACCCGCGCGGACACGGGTGATGGTGCTGTGGTGGTCGGCACCTTGTTCATTGACGACCTTGGTGAAGCCGCGGTTCCACTTATCGAGGTGATAGGCGACGTCGGGCAGGAAGTAGGTATAGCCGCCTTCCGCCTTCTGCATGACGCGGTCCTTGTCGTCGCCGAAGTCGGTGGTGCGCAGCCACACCGCGCCGTCCTGTTCATAGGTAAAACCGTTGGCCTTGAGCTTTTCGACCACGGCGGCGACCTTGCCTTCTGTGTACAGGGCGGATTCCAGGGAGAAGACATCAAACTTGACGCCGAACGCCTGCAAGTCAGCATCCTGCTCGCGGCGCAGCCAGGCCACGGCGAAATCGCGGATGGACTCTGTGTTCTCAGGGTCGCCGCTGGCGGTTACGCTAGCGCGGTCATCCGCATGGACGGTGGCTTTGTCCAAATACGCCTTGGCGATATCGACGATGTAGTCACCGCGGTAGCCATCTTCGGGCCACTCAGCGCTTTCCGGACCGATACCCTTGGCGCGGAACTGCACCGACTTGGTCAGATTGTCGATCTGGGCGCCGGCGTCGTTGTAATAGAACTCGCGCTTGACATCCCATCCGGCGGCAGCCAGCACGCGACAGAGACTGTCGCCGACAGCGGCGCCGCGACCGTGGCCAACGTGGAGCGGGCCGGTCGGGTTGGCGGAGACGAACTCGACCTGCAGCTTGCGGCCTTCGCCCGCATTGGAGCGACCGTAAGCATCAGCAGCAGCCAGCACCGATTTGACCACCTGGGTCTTGGCGGCGGTGGCCAGGGTGAAGTTGATGAAGCCGGCGCCGGCGATCTCGGCCTTGACCAGCCATTCCGAGGCGGGCAGGGCGGCGAGCAGTTGTTCGGCGATCTGGCGCGGGTTGGCCTTCATGGCGCGGGCCAGTTGCATGGCCAGATTGGCGGCGTAATCGCCGTGGCTGGCCTGCTTGGGGCGCTCGATCAAGATGGCCGTATCGGCGTGGTCTGGCGCTACTTTCTGCAGTGCGCTGCGGAGTAAGTCGGCGAGATGAGTTTTCGGGTCGAGAGCGGCTAAGGAAGGCATTAAGGCAGACATAAATGCGGGCAAGTGGCAGGGGGGCCAGTTTCTAAGTAGCGGTAGATTATACCGGCGCCCCGCCTGCCGGTCTTTCCCCGCACCGCGAAACCGTGCAAAATCGCCGCTTCACCGCTTACATGTATGCCACCCCGTGCGCCTGTTCCGTTTTCTCAAGATTGCCCGCGTTGCCAGCCGTTACGGTCTAGACCAGATGATTCTGGAGCACGAACCTTCGGGGCGGCTCATGCGTCTGGCCAATGCCCTGCAGTTCTGGCGTGATTTGTCGGCCCCGCGGGCGGTGCGTCTGCGCCTCGCACTGGAGGATCTAGGGCCCATCTTCGTCAAATTTGGGCAGGTACTGTCAACCCGCCGCGATCTGCTGCCGCAGGACATTGCCGACGAGTTGGCCCTGTTGCAAGACCGTGTGCCCCCCATCTCTGCTGAGCGGGCGCTCGCCTGTGTGGAGGCAGCCTATGGCAAGCATGCCGATGAGGTATTTGCCACCTTCGAGCGTGAGCCCGTGGCGTCAGCCTCTGTCGCCCAAGTGCACTTCGCTACGCTCCCCGGGGTGGATGGACAGCCCGGTATTGAAGTCGCCGTCAAAATCCTGCGTCCCGGGATTGAGGCCATCATCGACCACGATTTGGCGCTGTTGCAAGTCGCCGCCGGCATCCTTGAAAAAGTCTGGTCCGATGGCAAGCGTCTGAAACCGAGAGAGGTGGTGGCGGAGTTCGACAAGCACCTGCATGATGAATTGGATCTGATGCGTGAAGCCTCCAGCTGCTCGCAGCTGCGCCGCAACTTCACCGACTCCAAGCTGCTTCTGGTGCCAGAAATTCACTGGAACTGGTGCACCCACACCGTGATGGTGATGGAACGCATGCATGGCCTGCCGATCTCACAGACGGATGCGTTGCGTGCCGCGGGTGTGGACATCCCCGCGTTGGCCCGCGCGGGTGTAGAGATTTTCTTCACCCAAGTATTCCGTGACGGCTTCTTCCACGCGGACATGCATCCCGGCAATATTTTCGTTGCGATTGACCCCGCCAATAGGGGCAAGTACATCGCGCTCGATTTCGGCATCATGGGCACGCTCACCGACACCGACAAGAACTATCTGGCGCAGAATTTTCTTGCCTTCTTCCAACGCGATTACAAGCGCGTTGCCCAAGCTCACATCGAGTCGGGCTGGGCGCCCAAGGACACGCGGGTGGATGAGTTCGAGGCGGCGATTCGTGCCGTGTGCGAGCCCATCTTCGACAAGCCACTCAAGGAAATTTCATTCGGCCGTGTGTTGTTGCGTCTGTTCCAGACCTCGCGTCGTTTCAATGTTGAAATTCAACCGCAGCTGGTGCTGTTACAAAAAACACTCCTCAATATTGAAGGTCTTGGCCGTCAACTCGACCCCGATCTTGACCTGTGGAAGACTGCCAAGCCATTCCTTGAGCGTTGGATGAATGAGCAGATGGGCTGGCGTGGCCTGTGGCGCAATGTGCGCCAAGAAGCCCCACGTTGGGCGGGTTTGCTGCCTGAGCTGCCGCGTCTCGCGCATCAGGCGCTCAGCCGCGACGATACTGATTTACGCTTGCGCATTGCCGAGCTTGAGGCATCGCAGCGCCGTACCGCAATGGTGCTGGGCGCAGGTTTGCTGGCCATTTTGCTGTTGCTTCTATTCCCCTGATTGATTGTGAGGATGATGTACCGTGCATAACGCGCTGCTCTGGTTTGTCGCCCTGTACCTGATGGTGTCTGTCGGCATTGGTCTGTATGCCGCGACACGGGTACATAACTCCAAAGATTTCGCGGTTGCAGGGCGCCATCTACCCTTGCCGGTTGTGACGGCAACGGTATTCGCGACCTGGTTCGGCGCAGAGGCCGTGTTCGGTGTGTCGGCGACCTTCGTCAAGGAGGGCCTGCGTGGAGTCGTCGCCGATCCTTTTGGTGCAAGTTTGTGTCTCATCATTGCCGGCATCATCTTTGCCACACGACTCTATAAGTTAAATGTACTGACGTTGGGCGACTTCTTCCGTATGCGCTACAACCGGACGGTCGAAGTGCTCACGACCTTATGCATCTGCGCTGCCTACCTGGGATGGGTTGCCGCACAGATCAAGGCGCTTGGACTGGTCTTCTCAGTACTCACAGAAGGGGCGATCTCCGAAGAAGCCGGCATGATCCTCGGCACCGCTATCGTGCTCACCTATACGACCTTCGGCGGCATGCTCTCGGTGGCCGTGCTCGATTTCGTGCAGATGGGCGTCATCATGGGCGGCATGCTCTATATCGCCAGCATCATTAACGACAACACGGGCGGGATTACCCCCGTCATCGAGCATGCGCGTGCGGCCGGTAAGTTTGACTTCTTCCCTCCGCCCGATCTACGTGAGTGGCTGGCCTTCATCGGCATGGGCTTGACCATGATGCTTGGCTCGATCCCACAGCAGGATGTCTTTCAACGCATCACATCGGCTAAGAGCGCCAAGATTGCGATCTGGGGTTCTATCCTCGGCGGCAGTATTTATTTCTGCTTCACCTTTGTGCCTATGTTCATCGCCTATTCCGCCACGCTGATTGATCCAGCCGGACTGGGTGCACTGATCGAGACCGATCATCAACGCGTCCTTCCGCTACTGGTCCTGACGCATACCCCGCTGATTGCACAAGTCGTGTTCTTCGGTGCTGTGCTCGCCGCCATCATGAGCTGCTCTTCCGCCACGTTGCTGGCGCCTTCGGTAGCCTTCTCGGAAAACATCTTGCGCGGCATGCTGCCACGCATGGGTGACCGCCAGTTCTTGTGGATGATGCGCATCACCATCGTCTGCTTTGCGCTGATCGTGCTGGCCTTTGCATTGAATAGCGAATCAACCATCTTCGGCATGGTCGAAAACGCCTACAAGGTCACCCTTGCGGGCGCCTTCGTGCCGCTCATCTGTGGTGTGTATTGGAAGCGCGCCACTACCCAAGGTGCACTCGCCGCGATCTTTGGCGGCATCCTCTCCTGGCTGCTGGTGGAAGTCATGATTGGCGAGGAAAGCTTGGTGCCCCCTCAACTGATCGGCCTGTGCGTGTCCTTCGTCGGCATGTTCGCCGGTTCGCTACTGCCCCAATGGGTGGGGCACCCGACGCCACGTTCCGATGCACACGAGAAGCTGCATGCGCATGCAGCTTCGCAGACGCATCACATCCCGCCGCAATAGCATCGAATGCCAACGGGACGCTCGACTGCACTTGCCCGTACGCTGGCCATCGCCTACACCCTGTTGGTGGTGTATGCGAGTCTGCA
>CAZCLF010000050.1:0-3898 GCA_964499485.1 uncultured Rhodocyclaceae bacterium
ACAGCGTCAGATTGATGCGGTGATCGGTAATCCGCCCCTGCGGGAAGTTGTAAGTGCGGATGCGTTCGGAACGATCACCGCTGCCGACCAATGACTTGCGCGTCGAAGCAATCTGCTGCTGCTGGGCGCGCTGCTGCACATCATTGATGCGCGCCGCCAGTACGCTCATGGCCTGCGCCTTGTTGCGATGCTGCGAACGGTCATCCTGGCACTCGACCACGATGCCTGTTGGGATATGAGTGATACGCACGGCCGAGTCGGTCTTGTTAATGTGCTGGCCACCGGCGCCGGACGCGCGATAGGTGTCAATGCGCAAATCGGCTGGGTTGATCACGACCTCTTCCAGCTCGTCCGCCTCAGGCATCACCGCCACGGTGCATGCCGATGTATGGATGCGGCCTTGCGACTCGGTTTCCGGCACGCGCTGCACGCGATGCCCACCCGACTCGAACTTAAGCTTGGAATACGCGCCATTGCCGACAATCCGCGCAATCACCTCGCGGTAGCCGCCAAGCTCGGACTCGTTCACGGAAATGATCTCCACCTGCCAGCGCTGGCGCTCGGCATAGCGCGTGTACATGCGGAACAGGCTGCCAGCAAACAAGGCTGACTCATCGCCACCGGTACCGGCGCGCACTTCGAGGAACAAATTGCGGTCGTCGTTCGGGTCCTTGGGCAGCAAGGCGATTTGCAGCTCCTCCTCCAGACGCTCCATCGTTGCCTTGGCTGCATCGATTTCTTCGACCGCAAAATCCTTCATTTCTGGATCGTTCAGCATTTCTTGCGCGGAAGCCAAGTCAGAGGAGGCCTGCGTCCACTGCCCATACAGTGCCGCAATCGGGCCAAGCTCGGCATGCTCTCGCGAGAGCTTGCGGTAGCTGTCCATATTATTGGTGGCGCCTTCACTGGCCAGCAGACGATCCAGCTCAACCAGACGGTCGCTGAGATTTTCAAGTTTTTCGCGGATGCTAGGTTTCATCGTTCAAATCGCCGCGGCAGATGCGGCATCAATAAGCTTGGGTAGTCAGACTTGGTGTCCGCAGGAAGTCCTGCGATGACAGCTCAGCCTAAACAGCGCTGAGAGCGGACAGCGCCGCTAATTGTCAGAAGGCAGGTTGTAGAGGCGCGAAATGGTTCGCGCCAACTCGGCCCGCTCAGCACCAGCGGCCTGATTCAAGGCCTGGGTTGGGGCGTGCAACAGCTTGTTAGACAAGCCATGCGATAGGGATTCCAAGACAGCGGCGGGATCGTCGCCTCGTGCCAACGCACGCATCGCATGCTCCAGCTCCATTTGTCGCGTGGTCTCGGCGGTATCGCGCAAGGCACGAATGGTTGGCACCACCTCGCGCGCATCCATCCAATGCAGGAAGCTATCTACCTGATTATCGATAATGGCTTCGGCTTCGATCACGGCAGCGTGGCGCGACTCCAAGCCCTGCTCAACAATTTGTCCGAGATCATCGAGGGTGTACAAAAAGACATCATTGAGACGACCGACTTCAGCTTCGATATCGCGTGGCACAGCTAAATCCACCATCACCATTGGGCGATGACGGCGCTGCTTAAGTGCCCGCTCGACAGCGCCCAGCCCAAGTATCGGCAATGGGCTGGCGGTACAGGACACGATGATGTCGTATTCATGCAGGCGGCTAGCAATTTCGTCGAGGCGGATGGCGTCGCCACCAAAGCGTTGGGCCAAGGCAAGGCCACGCTCTAAGGTGCGGTTCGCCACTGTGATACGGCGTGGTTGCTGCCCACCAAAATGGCTGGCACACAGCTCAATCATTTCACCAGCGCCAATAAAAAGCACCGCCTGCTTTTGCAGGTCGTCAAAAATACGCGCCGACAAATGCACTGCCGCTGCTGCCATAGACACAATATTTGCGCCGATCGCTGTCGTAGAGCGCACTTCCTTGGCGACCGAAAAGGTGCGCTGGAACAAGCGGTTGAGCACAGAGCCAAGCGCTCCAGCTTCTTCTGCCGCACGCGCGGCCTGCTTCATCTGGCCGAGAATCTGCGGCTCGCCCAGCACCATGGAATCCAACCCGGAGGCCACGCGGAACATATGGCGGATCGCATTGCGCTGCGGATGGGTATAGAGATACGGTTGAATCTGCCGTTCGGGCAAATCGTGATATTTGGCCAGCCAGTCGATGGCGGCCTGCGGTTCTTCCGCACTGAAATACAGCTCGGTCCGATTGCAAGTGGACAGGATCGCCGCCTCACGCACCCTCTGTGCCTGCAAGAGATCATGCAGGGCAGCCGGCAGCCTCGCCACATCGAAGGCGATCTGCTCGCGCACAGCAAGCGGCGCGGTATGGTGGTTGATGCCGAGAGCAAACAGTCGCATCGCGGGGTCCGTGTGAGTCAGCGCTCTACCAGCGCTTTCATCGCCCCATGAGCCCAAAACGGGCTCCTTTATCGCAGGGCATAAGACATTTTATCAGCCCAGGGGCCTCTCTCCATGTGATTCAGCGCTTCGCCCTCCTTGATGCGTCACAAAAAATGGGCCTGGTACGGTGCCGGGTACAATGCGTCATCCCCTGAGCGTTAAAAAACACACCGAGGAGTCCCATTCGGCATGACGGTTTCAACTCTCCGCATTCTCTGCCTGTCCCTGCTATTGCAGGCGTGTGCCTCAACCCAAGGGCCGATCAGCACCAACGAACAGCCGCCCATCAAGCCCCCCATTAACGCCAATAAGGCCGGACCAAAAGCAGCCATTGCGAATACAGCCACAAGTAACAATGAGTCCGCAGAGGTGCCTTTTGATGGCCCGCAGGTCGTCTTTGCGCTGGGCTCCGCAGAAGTTCCTCCCACCGCTGCCCCAATCATTGAGGACATTGCAGCGAAACTTAAGGCCGATCCACTGGTCAATGTTGTATTGATCGGGCGCACCGAAGACATGGGCAGTACCGAATTTTCAGTCGCAGTGGCCAGCAAATGTGCGCAGGCGGTCAGCCAGGCCTTGATCAAGCGCGGCGCCCGCCCCAGCCAGATTCGTCTCCTGGCGCGCGGCTACGAAAAAACAGCTAAGCGTTGCAGCACGGTCGCGTGCCGTAAATCACAAAGACGGGTCGACATTGTCCTGTCTGGGTATTGAAGAATAAAGGAGCGCTCTTGAACCCGACCACCATCCAAATGCTTGGCGCAGCGCTATTTGCCATTGCCATCATTCACACATTCTCGACCAAGTTCTTCGAGCATCTGGCGCATACGCGGCCGGCACACGCTGGCATCTGGCACCTGCTTGGCGAAGTTGAGGTGGTGTTCGGCTTTTGGGCCTTGGTGCTCATGCTGTTCATGTTCGCCATCGACGGTAGCCCCAAAGCCACCGAATACATCGACTCGCGCAATTTTACCGAGCCACTATTCGTCTTTGCCATCATGGTGATTGCGGGGACTCGCCCGATCCTAGAGTTCGCCAAGACCGTCGTCCGCATCATCGCCCGGGCCATGCCGCTGCCGCGTAATGTGGCCTATTACTTTACCGTCCTGTCGGTGGTGCCTATCCTAGGCTCGTTCATCACCGAGCCCGCTGCCATGACACTGGCCGCGCTGATTCTCCGTGATCGCTACTATGCCGGTGGCATTTCCACGCGTCTGATGTACGGCACCTTGGGGGTACTGTTCGTGAACATTTCCATCGGCGGCACGCTCACGCCATTTGCTGCCCCCCCCGTCCTCATGGTCGCCAGCACCTGGAACTGGGATTTCGCCTTCATGCTCACCACCTTTGGTTGGAAGGCCGCGATCGCTGTGGTCATCAATGCCATTGGCGTCACCCTGCTATTCCGTAAAGAACTCGCCAAGCTGCCTATCCCGGAAGCGGGTGGCACCGCACACGTGCCTTTCGCGCTGACCGTCACTCATCTTGTGTTTCTGGTCGGCGTGGTGG
>CAZCLF010000050.1:3998-8069 GCA_964499485.1 uncultured Rhodocyclaceae bacterium
CACGTGCCTTTCGCGCTGACCGTCACTCATCTTGTGTTTCTGGTCGGCGTGGTGGTGTTTGCCCACCACCCGGCCATCTTCATGGGCCTGCTGCTGTTCTTCCTCGGCATTGCCCACGCTTACGAGCGCCATCAAGATCGCCTGATCCTGCGTGAAGGTCTTCTCGTTGCATTCTTCCTTGCCGGCCTGGTCGTGCTGGGTGGGCAGCAGCAGTGGTGGTTGCAACCGCTGCTGATGCAGATGAGCCCGGACGCGGTGTATTTCGGCGCCACCGCCCTCACCGCCTTTACCGACAACGCCGCGTTGACCTATCTCGGCTCACTGGTTGAAGGTCTGTCCGACGAGTTCAAATATGCGCTGGTTGCAGGTGCAGTCACCGGTGGTGGTCTCACTGTGATCGCCAATGCCCCCAACCCGGCGGGCTTCTCTATCCTGCGCGGCAACTTCTCGGATGGTGCGATCAACCCGCTTGGGCTGCTCGTTGCGGCCATCCCGCCCACCTTAGTAGCCATGCTCGCCTTCCGCGTGCTGTAACACCGGCATACAGGATGGCTGCCCGGCCATCCTGTGCCCAACATGCAACAAGCGGGGCAAACCAGCTGTTGCACGGCCGCTCAGCCGCGCCGACCAAATTTCACCATGTGATATAGTCGGCCGCATTCATTGCAGAGCGAGCATGTTGTGACGCAAGCCACCCCTACCGAAAATCGCGGCGGCATTCAGGTCATCGAACGCATGATGAGCATTCTGGATGCACTCGCCACCTCCCCCGACCCGGTCAGCCTCAAGCAGCTTGCTGCTGAAACCGGCCTGCATCCTTCTACCGCCCACCGCATTCTGGCCGCCATGGTCAGCAGTGGCTTTGTCGAGCGCGCCGAAACGGCCAGTTACCGGCTGGGCATTCGTCTGCTTGAGCTCGGCAATGTGGTGCGTTCGCGCCTGAACATCCGTGATGCCGCCATGCCGCTGATGCAAAAGCTGCACAAGCAAATCGGTGAGAGCGTGAATCTCGGTTGCCGCCAAGGCGACGAAATTATTTATGTTGAACGCACCTCCAGTGGCCGCTCCTCGGTCAAGGTGGTTCACCTCATCGGCGCCCGCGCCCCGCTGCATGTCACCTCGGTGGGCAAACTCTATCTGGCCGAAGCCCGCGCCAGTGATGTGCGCGCCTATGCCGAACGCACCGGCCTGCCCCGCTATACGCCTACCTCAATCACCACGCTAACCGCGCTAGAAGCCGAGCTGGCACGTATCCGTAAAGATGGCGTCTCGCACGACAACGAGGAAATCGAAACAGGTCTGCGCTGCATCGCTGCCCCCGTGCGCGACGACACCGGCGTGATTGTCGGTGGCCTGTCTATTTCTGCACCTGCTGAACGCTACAACCCAAGCTGGGCGCCCATCGTGCGTCAAGTCGCTGATGAGCTCTCGGCCACCCTGGGTTACAAACCGGCTTCGTAAAACGTAACTGCCGCATCGCTTTGCATCACGCAACACCGTATTTCTGCGTCACCCCTACCAACAATAAAGAGGAGCTGCTATGAGGAAAACACTGTTAGCCACACTGCTGGTCAGCGCACTGGGTACGACTTTCGCCGCCGATAGCGTCAAGCTGGCCATCACCGGCCCCTTCTCCGGCGGCTCAGCGCCTATGGGCGCGTCCATGCGCGACGGCGCCAAGCTGGCCATCAATGAAATCAACGCCAATGGCGGTCTCGATGTCGGCGGCAAAAAGCTGCGCATCGAAATCATCGAACGCGATGATGAAGCCAAAAATGAACGCGGCGCCTTGATTGCTCAAGAGCTTGCCGCCATGCCCGATCTCGCTGGCGTAATCGGCAGTGTGAACACCGGTGTGGTGCTGGCGGGCGACAAACACCTCCAAGCCCAAGGCATCACCAAGATCATCACCCCAGCGGCTGGTTCAGCCTCGATGACGCAATGGCGCGACGCCAAGGTGCCCAATCTGTCTATCTTCCGCTTTGCTGCGCACGATGGCATTCAGGCCGCGATGGTGGTTGAAGAAGCCATCAACCGTAAATTCACCAAGGTCGCCATCCTGCACGACGCCACCAACTACGGCGTATCTGGACGCAATGACCTGCTGGAGCAGATCAAGGCACAAGGCAACAAACTGCAAATCGTTGCCACCGAGAAATTCAATATCGGTGACAAGGACATGACTGCACAGCTGCTACGTGCCAAGTCGGCGGGCGCACAAGCCATCCTGATCTGGGGCATCGGCCCTGAACTCGCTGCCGTCGCCAACGGCAAGGCCAAGATTGGCATGAAGGAACCGCTAATCGGTGGCTGGACGCTCTCGATGTCGAACTTCATCGACAACGCGGGCAAGAACGCTGATGGCACCCTGATGCCGCAAACGTTCATTGAAGAGCCCGTCACCCCCAAGGCTAAAGCCTTTATTGAGAGCTATCACCGCAACTACGACGTCAAGCGTATTCCCTCGCCGGTCTCTGCCGCGCAAGGCTATGACGCGGTGTTGATCTTTGCCGCCGCGGTTAAACAAGCCGGCAGCACCGACACCAAGAAGATCAAGGAAGCGCTTGAAGATCTGAAAGAGCCAGTCCCAGGCGTGATCGCTACCTGGAACAAGCCCTTCTCCAAGTGGAACCCCGCTGATGACAGCACGCACGAAGCCTTCACTCGCGCCCAAACCGTGATGGGCATGGTCAAGGACGGCCGCGTCACCTTCGCGCATGCTGAAGACAAGGCCCGCCTTGCCAAGGCATCGGGTGGTAAGAAAGCAAAGTAACGCAACACCGCCCAGACCAGAAGGTCTGGGCCTCTCCGCGCGCATTGCGAGCGGATTCGCTCTAGCTTGGCTTCTCGATTTCGGATCGAGAAGCTGGCTAAAGAACATAGAACACCACCGCTCCGTGGTTCGGAGAGCGGGTGCATCAAAACGATCCACCCCGTGCAACGGGGTGGCATATCAAAGCAATGATGTTTGCCCCCAGGGCAAACATCGAGGCCTGAGCCAAAGCTCAGGCGGGGTTACGTAATATGGACGCATCCATCATCATTCAAATCACCGTCAGCGGCGCGCTGATGGGACTTGTATATGCACTGATTGCCTACGGCTTTCAGCTCACCTATGCCACCAGCAAGAGCATCAACTTCGGGCAGGGCGAGTTGGTCATGCTGTCGGCGTTCTGCAGCCTGACGCTGCTCGACTGGGGTGTGCCGTATGCGCTCATGATCCCGGGCGGTCTGCTCATCGGCGCGGTGCTCGGGCTGATTGTCGAGCGCTCGGCCGTGCGCTTGGCGCTGGAGCAAAAGTCAGAAGGCTGGATTCTGCTGTCCATCATCGTCGGCCTGTTTGGCTTCTCGCTGGCCGAAAATATTTGGGGCCGCGACGACCGCCCCTTCCCCACACCGATTCCATCCGACCCCTTCAATGTCTTTGGCGTCGATATCACTTGGCTGGAAGTCTCAGTCGCCGTGGGCGTGTTCGGCATCATGGGCGTGATCGAACTGTTCAAGCGCCGCACCCTGTTGGGCAAAGCCTTTGAAGCCGTCTCGGCCGACCGCGATGCGGCCGAGCTGATGGGCATCTCCGCCACGCGCACCGTCATGCTCTCCTACGGCTTGTCCGGCATGGTGGCTGCACTGGCTGGCATTTTGATTTCGCCGATCACCACGGTCGGCCCCACCATGGCGATGATGCTGATCCTCAAGGCCTTCTCAGTTGCGGTGGTGGCTGGCCTGAACTCTGGCTTTGGTGTGGTGCTGGTTGGGCTTGCACTTGGCGCACTCGAAAACCTTGCCAGCCTTTACCTCGGCAGTGGTTGGCGCGAGGCACCGGGGCTGATCCTGCTCATCATGGCGTTGGCGTTGCGACCGAATGGCATTTTCGGTCAAGCCACCATCCGTAAGGTTTGAGGGGGCCGACACCATGAAACGTTTTGTTCTTATTCGTGGCGCCGAATTACTGGCTTTGCTCGTCCTCGCGGCGATTCCACTCTTCATCACCAATCCGTTTGCGCTGGGCTTGCTCACGCTGCTCGCCATCTACGGCATTTTGCTCATCGGCCTCGATGTCACCGTGGG
>CAZCLF010000051.1:0-7792 GCA_964499485.1 uncultured Rhodocyclaceae bacterium
CAGGCTGTAAAGCTTCTTCTGCAGCACGGCATCGGCCTTCAAGTCCGGTGCAAACTCGAACAGCACAACTGAGCCAACGATACCGGCCAGATCGATTGCCGCTTCCACACCGGAGTTACCACCACCCACCACGGCAACCGGCTTGCCCTTGAACAAGGGGCCATCACAGTGCGGACAGTACGCGACACCATGGCCGCGATACTCTTGCTCGCCCGGCACACCAAGCTCACGCCAACGCGCACCTGTTGCGAGGATGACCGACTTGGACTTGAGCACGCCACCATTCTCCAGCTTGACCTCGATCAGGCCGCCTTTCTTTGAGGCAGGCACAATCGCAGCTGCGCGCTGCAGGTTCATGATGTCCACATCGTAGAGTTTGACGTGGTTTTCCATCGCGGCAACGAGCTTGGGCCCCTCGGTGTAGTCGATAGAAATAAAGTTCTCGATCCCCATCGTGTCGACAACCTGACCGCCAAAGCGTTCAGCTACGATGCCGGTACGGATGCCCTTGCGCGCAGCGTAAATCGCTGCAGCTGCACCTGCTGGACCACCGCCAACCACGAGCACATCGAATGCCTCTTTGGCTGACAGCTTGGCGGCGTCACGCTCAGCCGAGTTGCTGTCAAGCTTGGCAACAATTTCCGCAAGCGACATCCGGCCTTGGCTGAAATGCTGGCCATTCAGGTAGATCGTGGGCACAGCCATGATCTTGAGATCATTAACTTCGTCCTGGAAAATACCGCCATCCACCATGACGTGGCTAACCTTCGGGTTCAGCACAGCCATAAGGTTAAGCGCCTGCACAATATCCGGGCAGTTGTGGCAGGTCAGCGAAATGTAGGTAACGAAGTTGTACTCACCGTCGAGGTTGCGGATCTGCTCGAGCAGATCGGCTTCTTCCTTGGACGGGTGACCGCCGACCTGGAGCAATGCCAGGATCAGCGACGTGAATTCGTGGCCCATCGGAATACCGGCAAAGCGCACCTTGATGTCGCTACCGATACGATTGATGGCAAAGGACGGCGCGCGCACGCTGCCATCCGTGGTTTCGCGATAGGAAACCTTGTCGGAGAGGCCAGCGACGTCCTGCACCAGTGCCAGCATTTCATTGGACTTCTCACTGCCATCTACATTGGCAATGATTTCGATGGGATAAACCACCTTTTCCAGATAAGCCTTGAGTTGGGCCTTGATTGCGTCGTCAAGCATTTCTATCTCCCTTGTCTTTCAGAACCACCCACTGCACACGCAGTGGGTGGGAGCTACATCACTACTTATGACTTAGATCTTGCCAACCAGATCCAGCGACGGTGCCAGGGTGGCAGCGCCTTCCTTCCACTTGGCCGGGCACACTTGACCTGGGTGAGCGGCGGTGTACTGAGCAGCGGTGAGCTTACGCAGGGTTTCCGAAACATCACGAGCGATTTCGTTGGAGTGAACTTCAGCGGTCTTGATGATGCCGTCTGGGTTGATCACAAACGTACCACGCAGTGCCAGACCTTCTTCAGCGATATGCACACCGAAAGCGTTGGTCAGTGTGTGGGTAGCATCGCCGATCAGCGGGAACTTGGCCTTGCCAACTGCTGGCGAGGTTTCATGCCACACCTTGTGCGAGAAATGGGTGTCAGTGGTGACGATGTAAACTTCTGCACCAGCCTTTTGGAATGCAGCGTAGTTGTCAGCCGCATCTTCAATTTCAGTTGGGCAGTTGAAGGTGAAAGCTGCTGGCATGAAAATCAGAACCGACCACTTGCCCTTGAGGTCTTTGTCGGTGACTTCAATGAACTCGCCCTTGCCGCCGCGGTTAACGAAGGCTTGAGCTTTGAAAGGCTGGACTTGGGTATTGATCAGGGACGACATGCATATCTCCTTGGGTTAAAAAAACAGCACTAAAACTGTTGGAGATGCGATTGTGTCTTCTGTTCCCTATTAGATCAAATTGATTGTCACTATGTTGGCGATAGCAATCGGCTATTTATTTAATCTCTGCTGGAGTAAGCCGGCCCACTCCCTGGCGGCAAACCAGCCCGCATAGGCCGCAGCCGGGTTAGGCAGATAAGACAGCTTACTTTCCTGAGTGCTGAGTGGGCCAAAATAACCCGTTGGCGCGGGGATGACGGTCAGGCCTGCCCTCTCAAAATAGCCACTGGCGCGGCGCATGTGGGCGGCATGGGTGACCAATACCACCTGATGAACGCCTGCCTGCTTAAGGATTGCCGCACTCAAGCGTGCATTCTCTGCCGTATTGATCGACTGTGACTCGATCCACCGTGGTTTAAGGGCAAAGTCCTGGGTCAAAACTTCCGCCATCGCCTCGGCCTCAGGGCGCCCACCCATGGGTGCCCCGCCACTCACCAGTAGTGGGAGGGTAAATGTCTTGGCCACCCCTGCTCCATAGCGAAGACGCTCCAATGTCAGTCGATTCACTGTCGCCTGGCCATACTCAGGCGCTTGACGTCGCATCCCGCCGCCAAGAATAACCACCGCTTGGGCATTTTTTACTGAGGCTGATGCCAAGGGAGGGGCCCAGCGTTCAAGTGGGGCCAGCAATTGATCCACAGCCGGAGGCCAGACAAACAGAAATGCCGCAAACAGACCACCCCAGATACAGCCTGAACCTAATCGGGTGAAGTAGCGCCGACTGAGTAGACCGAGCAGGATTAAAAGTAAAGGACCACCCGGTGGAAGCAGTAGAAACTCGAGCAGGCGGCCTAGCTCGAACATGCTTATAGCGCTTCAGGATGGACCGCAGCCCATGTTTGCCAATGCCAGGCATCACGGCAGATGTCATCTAGGCCGCGTTGAGCGGCCCAGCCAAGTCGTGTTTGAGCGTAAGCCGGATCAGCAAAGTAGCAAGGGACATCGCCAGGCCGGCGCCCAGTAACTTTTACAGGGATGCGTTTGCCAGAAGCCTTCTCAAAGGCCTCAATGACCTGCTTAACGCTATAGCCCTGCCCCGTTCCTAAGTTTGCGATCAAACATGCCGGGGCTTCTGACAAAGCAGTAAGCGCGGCAAGATGACCTAGTGCGAGGTCAACCACATGAATGTAATCGCGGATACCCGTACCATCGGGTGTGGGATAGTCATCCCCGAAAATTGACAATTCAGCACGCAGGCCCACAGCGACTTGAGTGACGAATGGCATGAGATTATTGGGAACCCCATTCGGATCTTCGCCAATCAATGCGGACGGATGCGCCCCAACCGGATTGAAGTACCGTAAAACGCCGATACGCCACTCAGGATCAGCAGCATACAAATCAAAAAGTAGCTCTTCGACCATTCGCTTTGAGCGTCCGTAAGGACTTGCAGGACGATAAGGGGCTGCCTCATTGACAGGCACAACATCAGGTTCGCCATAAACGGTTGCAGATGAAGAGAAGACTATTTGCTTTACGCCAGCGGCTGCCATTGCCTGTAGCAAGACTAAGGTGCCTGCAACATTATTCTGGTAATAATGCAGCGGTTCAGCGACCGACTCCCCAACTGCTTTTAGCCCAGCGAAATGAATGACGGCCTCAATCCGGTGTGTCTTGAAAATATCATCGAGAACACCTCGATCGAGAATATCCGCTTTGATAAATTGCGGCGCACGCCCGGCAATCCGAGCAATACGATCAATCACAGAGATTTTGCTGTTACTTAGATTGTCGAGTACGAGTACTTCGTGCCCTGCCGCTAATAGCTCGACAACCGTGTGCGAACCAATATAGCCAACACCACCGGTAACAAGAATCATGGCTACCTCTAGCCTGATGTGCGTCCATAAACATCGGCAAAGCGCACGATGTCATCTTCGCCAAGATAACTGCCGGACTGGACTTCAATCATTTCCAAAGGCAGCTGGCCTGGGTTCTCGAGACGATGCTTTGTGCCTAAAGGAATATAGGTGGACTCGTTTTCGGCAACCATGAAAATTTCCTCGCCCCGGGTCACGAGTGCCGTACCTGACACCACAATCCAATGTTCGGCGCGATGGTGATGTAGCTGTAATGACAGGCTGGCGCCGGGTTTTACAACGATCCGTTTGACCTGAAAACGCGGACCGGCATCAATACTGTCATACCAGCCCCAAGGGCGGTGGACCTTGCGATGGCTGACCTGCTCGGAGCGCTTGCTCTCTTTAAGACGTTGAACCACGTCTTTAACTTCCTGCAACCGATTTTTGTCAGCCACCAATATGGCGTCCGGCGTTTCCACAACAACGGCATTTTCGATGCCGACACAGGCAATCAGACGACGATCGCTCAGGACCAGCGTATCTTTGGTATTGATGGCAATAACATCTCCAAGTAACACATTGTTATCTGCATCCTTGGGCGAGACTTCCCATAACGCATTCCATGCGCCAAGATCTGACCACAGCGCATCAAGCGGAACAACAGCAACCTCGCCAGTGTTGTGGTTTTGACTGGCCAGTCGCTCCATAACCGCATAATCAATGGAATCCGAGGGGCAGCCCTCAAATGCAGTTTTGCCGGGGCGGAGAAAGTCATTGTCCTCACTACGCTCTGCATAGGCTAGTTGGCATGCTTTGGCAATATCAGGCCGGAACTGATCGATCTTTGCCAACCAGACTGAGGCACGCATCACAAAAATGCCGCCATTCCAGTAAAAGTCCCCATTCGCCAGATAGTCTTCGGCGACAGACCGTGCGGGCTTTTCAACAAAACATTCGACACTGTAAGCAGCTGCATTCAGTGCACTGCCACGTTTGATATAGCCATAACCGGTTTCAGGGGCGGTTGGCACGATGCCAAACGTGACCAATTTTCCCTGACCCGCAAGTTTCACGGCCTCGCTGACAGCCTGATGGAATACAGCAATATTCTGAATAAGCTGATCCGCAGGCATCACCACTAAGACCGGATCATCACCTTTAGCAATCGCGGCATGGGCAGCGACCGTTAAGGCAGCAGCAGTGTTTCGTCCTACTGGCTCTAATAACAGGCCTTTGCAATTGATATCTAGCTCTCGCAGTTGCTCAGCAATGAGGAATCGATATTCTTCATTCCCAACCAGCAAAGGGCCTTGAAGAACCGCCCCTTCCAACTGAAAACCATCCAGTCGCTGGGCGGTGGCCTGCAGCATCGTGAGATTTCCTGAAAGCTTGAGCAGCTGCTTTGGATATTGCTCTCGCGACAAGGGCCACAGTCGTGTGCCGGAACCGCCGCAAAGGATGACTGGCTGAATATTCATTACTTAATCAGTTCTTGTTGTTAAAAATTAATGGTTTGGTGTCGCGGTATTTAATACCACTGTTCTAAACAATCATAGCCTTGTCATATTTTCACTGAGCGTCAGCTATTCCGATAATTGCATTAATGCCCAAATTGCAGCCGTGTTGAGAGCAAGCTCGCACAAATGATCAAGGCACCGCCTATCCATTCCTGTAGGCCAAGCGTCTCACCTGCTAACAGCCATGAAGCAAATGCTGCCACAACAAGCTCAAACAACATCACCACAATGGCCTGAGCAGCACGGGTGTGACTGATCGCGTATTGCACAATTGCATTTGTAGCAACCAATGTCAGGCCAACAATCACAAGCATTAACCAAGACACAGATGGTAATTGCCATGAATTGTCAGGGAAAAATGGCCAGACCAGCACACTCCAAAACACCACCCCAGCAAACACAGCAATCGACTTCAGCTCAATCGACAGCTGAGTGGTTTTCTTGATCAATACATTTGAGAGAGAAAAGAAAACTCCAGCCATAAGACCAAGCCATTCAGCTACTGACTTTGGCCATGGCATGCCAACCTCAGGGTGCCATAACATCACACAAGCTCCGCCAAGGGATACCAGTATGATCAAGCCACCATTCAAGCTGAGTTTCTCGCCGAGCAAAAGACGGGCAAAAATGACGGTCCAGAGCGGCGATAGGTAAAACAGAAGAAGCACACGGGTTACCTCGCCCAACAAGGTCGCGACCACATAACCCAGATTACAAGCACCTGCAGCAAGTCCAACGGCAATGAGCATCGGCGTCAGCCTGGCACCGACCAAATGCTTACGCCACAGGCAAAAAGCCCCCAGTAGAGCAACGAGGTAAGTCAGAATTGAGGCTTCTATCCCACTCATGCCCTGAGCTTCAAGGATCCGATAGGGGTACCAGACCAAGCCCCAGACTGTCGCGCCAGTCAATAAACAAATGACTGGAACCGACTTACGCGATGCAATGTTGTGTAGGGTGTCCATTTATAATTAACCGTTTTACGCCACCCAAACAGGAGTAATCCTGCTCAGTCTTGAGAACACCGTGAATCCAGATCTCGCCAAGCTACAACCCTATCCGTTTGAAAAACTGCGCGCCCTGCTCGCTGCTGGCGCACCCCCTGAGCCCGTCAATTTGCGTGAAATCAAGCTATCAATTGGCGAACCTCAACACGCAACGCCAGAATTCATCAAACAAGCCATGAGCAGTAATCTCACCGGGCTTGCGAATTATCCTACAACCCAAGGCGATGAACGCTTGCGTCAGGCGATCAGTGCGTGGACCGAACGCCGCTATGGGATTCCGGGGCTCAATCCAGCCTCTCAAATTTTGCCTGTGAATGGCTCACGCGAGGCCCTATTTGCCTTTGCTCAGACAGTCATTGATCGCACCAAGCCTGCGCCGCTGGTGGTTTGTCCCAACCCCTTCTATCAAATTTATGAAGGCGCCGCCTATCTGGCAGGGGCTACGCCGGTATTCCTCAACAATTTGCCGGGCAATGACTTCAACTTTGATTACGCAACGCTAACGGCCGCGGAGTGGCAGCGTGTTCAAGTGTTTTACGTCTGTTCACCTGGCAATCCGACGGGCAAAGTGCTGTCATTGGACGACTGGAAAGTGCTATTTGAACTCTCGGATAAGTATGGGTTTGCCATTGCTGCCGACGAATGCTATTCAGAAATCTACTTTGACGAAGCAAACAAGCCTCTGGGTGCACTACAGGCCGCTTATATGCTCGGTCGCCAAGACTATGCGCGTCTGATGGTTTTCTCCAGTCTATCCAAGCGCTCCAATGTACCGGGCTTGCGTTCAGGTTTTGTTGCCGGTGATGCGGCTCTGATTAAGTCATTCCTGTTGTATCGCACCTATCACGGCGCCGCAATGAGCCCCGTGGTGCAAATGACCAGCGTTGCTGCATGGAACGATGAAGCGCATGTGGTTGAGAACCGTCGCCAATACAAAGAAAAGTTTGACAAGGTCACCCCACTGATTTCCCCGTTTTTGAAAACTGCGGTGCCTGATGCAGGCTTCTACTTATGGGCTGAAACCTCGATCCCTGATGATGAATTCACCCGTCGCCTTCAGCATCAATATAATGTCAGTGTTTTGCCTGGTAGTTATCTGGCACGAACAGCCAACGGCGTGAATCCAGGGGCGAACTTTATTCGCATCGCACTGGTCGCTGGGCTGGATGACTGCTTAGAAGCTGCCGGACGCATCGCCGAATTCTGCAAGACTCTTTAATTCTCTCTAGTTCTGATCGGAAATCAAAAATGACGAATGTATTTCAACCCACCATTGAAGAAGCTTGGGAAGATCGCGCCAACTTAAAGCCGGGTAACGCACCAGCCCGCATTGGCGAAGCCGTGAACCATGTCATTGGTGAACTCGATGCAGGACGCCTGCGTGTCGCTGAAAAGATTGATGGCCAGTGGGTTACGCATCAGTGGATCAAGAAGGCAGTACTGCTGTCCTTCCGTCTTGAAGAGAACCGCGTCATGCAATCCGGTGATCTTCGCTTCTTTGACAAGGTAGACACCAAGTTTGCCAGCTACGACAAGCATGACTTTG
>CAZCLF010000052.1:0-3618 GCA_964499485.1 uncultured Rhodocyclaceae bacterium
AAAAGCAAAAGGCCCACCGAAGTGGGCCTTTTGCTTGAATTATTTGGCTCCCCGACCTGGGCTCGAACCAGGGACCTACGGATTAACAGTCCGGCGCTCTACCGACTGAGCTATCGAGGAACAAAGTGGGGCGAATTATAGAGGACATTCGCCCTTACAGCAAGGCTTTTCGTGAAAAAAGCCGGTAAAGTTTTTCCTGAAATATTTGCGTTTCCATTTCAGGGAGATAGCGCGCCGCAGTGCGGCTGTGGCGCGCTGTTTTCTTACTTTTCTACAGCGGCAATGGCCTTGGCCACGTAATCCAGATTCTTGTCATTCAATGCTGCAAGGCAAATGCGACCTGTGCCAACAGCGTAGATGCCAAATTCTTCACGCAGGCGATCAACTTGGGCAGACGACAGGCCGGTGTAGCTAAACATGCCGCGTTGCTTAATCACGAAGGAGTAGTCACGTGCTACGCCTTCGGCCTTGAGCTTCTCAACCAAGCCGGTGCGCATGGCACGGATACGGTCGCGCATTTCAGCAAGCTCGTCTTCCCATTGCTTGCGTAGCTCTGGACTGGCGAGAATTGCAGCGACCAATGCGCCACCGTGTGTGGGTGGGTTGGAGTAGTTGGTGCGGACCACGCGCTTGACTTGTGACAGCACACGGGCTGATTCGTCCTTGCTGGTGGTAACGAGGGTGAGCGAGCCAACACGTTCGCCATAGAGCGAGAAGGACTTGGAGAAGGAGCTGGCGATCAGGAACGGTAAGCCGGACTCTGCGAACAGTTTGACGGCGATTGCATCCTCATCAATGCCGTCTGCAAAACCTTGGTAGGCCATGTCGAGGAAAGGCACCAAGCCCTTGCTCTTGCAGATGGCAACAACTTCCTTCCACTGTTCCGTGGTCAGGTCAGCACCCGTAGGGTTATGGCAGCAAGCGTGCAGGAGAACAATGCTGTTCTCCGCCATGGCATTCAGTGCCGCCTTAGTTTTGTCAAAGGCAACACCCTTGGTGTCGGCATCGTAGTAGGCGTAGGTTTCAACGGTGAAGCCGGCGGTCTCGAAGACAGCACGGTGGTTTTCCCAGCTGGGGTCGCTGATGTAGAGCTTGGCTTGTGGCAACAGGCGACGCAGGTAGTCGGCGCCGACCTTGAGGGCGCCCGTACCGCCCAGGGCTTCGAACGTAATGCAGCGGCCTTCGCTGATGATCGGTGAGCCTTCACCGAACAGCAGCTTTTGCACGGCTTGATTGTAGCCAGCAAAACCTTCGATGGGCTGGTAGCCGCGCGCCGGGGTGGCGTCGACGCGGGCCTTCTCGGCGGCCTTGACGGCGCCTAGCAAGGGGAGCTTGCCGCTGGCGTCTTGATACACCCCGACCCCTAGGTTCACCTTGGTGGCGCGCGTATCGGCATTGAATGCTTCAGTCAGGCCCAGAATTGGGTCTCGCGGTGCCATTTCTACGTTGGCGAACAGAGTAGCGCTCATTGGGCGGTTTCCTAAGGGAAGTCGGCTAGAATCGTGGGTTGAAACAGCCCGGCATTTTACCCGTGATCGTCGAGTTTCCCAATAGTCCATACAAGCTGTTCCAGCCATTTCCGCCGGCTGGAGACCAACCCACGGCTATCAATCAACTAGTCGAGGGGATTGAAGACGGCCTGATGTATCAGACCCTGCTCGGTGTGACGGGCTCGGGTAAGACCTACACCATGGCCAATGTGATTGCTCGGCTGGGCCGGCCGGCCTTGGTGCTGGCGCCCAATAAGACCTTGGCGGCGCAGCTCTACTCAGAGTTCCGCGAGTTCTTCCCGGAGAATGCTGTCGAGTATTTTGTGTCGTACTACGACTACTACCAGCCCGAGGCGTATGTGCCCTCGCGCGATCTCTTCATCGAGAAAGATTCTGCGATCAACGAGCACATCGAGCAGATGCGCTTGTCAGCGACTAAGAGCCTGATGGAGCGCCGTGATGTCATCATCGTCGGCTCGGTCTCCACAATTTACGGTATCGGTGATCCTGCCGACTATCACAGCATGGTGCTGCATCTGCGCCAAGGCGAGAAAGCGGGGCAGCGCGACATCATTCGTCGCCTCAGCGAGATGCAGTACGAACGCAACGATATTGAGTTCAGTCGCGGCATGTATCGTGTGCGTGGCGATGTCATCGATATCTTCCCAGCGGAAAATGCCGATCACGCGCTGCGCGTAACTTTGTTTGATGACGAGATCGAATCGCTTGCGCTGTTCGATCCGCTGACTGGACACACCCGCCAGAAGCTAGGCCGCTTTACCGTTTATCCGTCCAGCCATTACGTCACGCCACGTAGTACGGTGGTACGTGCGATCGAGGCGATCAAGCAGGAGCTGCGTGATCGCGTGAAGCAATTCACCGAAGAACAAAAGCTGGTGGAGTGCCAGCGTATTGAGCAGCGCACACGCTTTGACCTTGAAATGCTCGATCAGCTTGGCTTCTGCAAAGGCATTGAAAATTACTCACGCCATCTGTCCGGCCGCAAAGCCGGTGATGCACCACCCACATTGATTGACTATTTGCCACCCGACTCGCTGCTGTTTATTGATGAGTCGCATGTGACGGTGTCGCAAGTGGGGGGCATGTATAAGGGCGACCGTTCGCGTAAGGAAAATCTGGTCAATTACGGTTTCCGTTTGCCATCGGCACTGGACAACCGGCCACTGAAGTTCGACGAGTTTGAGAAGCTCATGCCGCAGACTGTGTTTGTCTCGGCAACGCCAGCTGCTTACGAGGAAGAAAAACAAGGGCAGGTGGTTGAACAGGTGGTACGCCCGACAGGGCTGGTCGATCCGGTCGTGATTGTGCGCCCGGCTATTACGCAGGTGGATGATCTGCTGGGTGAGTTGAAGCTGCGTATTGCCAAGAATGAGCGTGTGCTGGTGACCACGCTGACCAAGAAGCTAGCCGAGCAATTGACCGAGTATTTAGCCGAGAACGGTATCAAGGTGCGTTACCTGCACTCGGATATTGATACGGTTGAACGCGTAGAAATTTTGCGCGATTTGCGTCTAGGCGAGTTTGATGTGCTGATCGGTATCAATCTGCTGCGTGAAGGTTTGGACATTCCAGAAGTCTCACTGGTAGCGATTCTGGATGCAGATAAGGAAGGCTTTTTGCGCTCCTTCCGCTCCTTGATTCAGACCATCGGGCGTGCAGCGCGCCATCTGAATGGCACAGCAATTCTCTACGCTGACCGTATGACGGACTCGATGGCTAAGGCGATTGGCGAAACCGAGCGGCGTCGCAACAAGCAGATTGCCTTTAATGAAGCCAACGGCATTGTGCCTAAGAGCGTCCACAAGCGTATCAAGGACATTATCGATGGCGTGTATTCGGAAGAGGACGGCAAGCGCGAGCTGAAGGTTGCCGAGGCTGCTGCGCGTTATGAAGCCATGAGCGAGAAGGCTATCGCTAAGGAGATCAAGCGCCTTGAAAAAGCCATGCATGAACACGCTAAGAATCTTGAGTTTGAAGAGGCCGCCGCAGCGCGAGATGAGTTGGCGAAGCTAAAAGCACTGCTTTTTGGCGGCGAAGCCCATGACGCACCGCTCGCCCCTGAAGCATAGGCGTGTAATGAAACGAGTGTTGTTCGTCTGTACCGGCA
>CAZCLF010000052.1:3718-6135 GCA_964499485.1 uncultured Rhodocyclaceae bacterium
TCGCCCCTGAAGCATAGGCGTGTAATGAAACGAGTGTTGTTCGTCTGTACCGGCAGTATTTTCCAGCCTAGTATTGGCGGTCTTCCCCAAAACTCCTCCAATATGCCCCCAAAACGTCTAGGCGTTTTCACAGTAACTTTTACTTTGTGCTGAGATAAACAATGAATGCTGCATGGCCCTTGATTATGGTGATGGGTGCATTTTTTGCTGGGCAGATTCTTATTGAAGGCAAGGTGCCAGCAAAGTGGGAACCAGGATGGGACATGCTCAGTGCTCTAGGCACTATTGCAGCAGTGTGGGCCGCAGTATTGCTGGCTGGGGCACAGCAGCGACGTGAACGGCAGCAACTAAAGCTACGTGCAGTTTTACTTGCTCTGCGCGTCTACACGCCGCTTTCTATTTATGCCGGTCGTGTTGAAAAGGCAAGCACGTATTTCCGCAAACTCGAATCGCAAGAGCTTTCGATTCATGCATATGAACCGATTGCTCTTGAGCTTAAATACCTTCTGGACCACTTTCCAATCAATGAAGCTGAATTGGAAGTTCTGACTGGTTTAGAGAGTGATGTATCTATGAGCCTTGCGGAAGCATACGGCCATATTAAATCGGTAGAAATTGCGGAAGCACTTATGAGAGACAAAACTTCTGACGACCATATAGATTTGCATACTGGAGCCTACTTTCTCCATAACGCTATTAGGCTTCAAAAGGCTTCCAAATTACTACTGGCAGCTACTGAGGTTTTGAGTGACTCAGTTTTCCCCAAAACCCCGGTATAAGTTTTTGATTTTTGAAGGGTGTGTTTCGTTTTTTTACTAAAAATCCAAACTGAATTTTCTTGTAACCAAATGAATAATAAGAAAAATCTGTCAGTTCTCTTCGTGTGCACCGGCAATATCTGTCGCTCACCCACTGCAGAAGCTATCTTGCACAAACAGACGCAGGAACAAGGGCTGGATGTGGAGGTGGATTCAGCCGGTACGCATGGTTATCACATCGGCGAGGCGCCTGATCCTCGCTCGGTGAAGGCAGGCGCACGCCGTGGTTACGATCTCTCAGCACTACGCGCACGTAAACTTACGCGGGAAGATTTCGAGCGCTTTGATTATCTGATTGCGTTGGATGAAGGTCATTTCACCTTGATGCAAGCCGCGTGTCCTGCTGATTTGCAGCACAAATTGCACACCATGATGGCCTTTGCGCCACAGCTAGGTTTTCGCGATGTGCCAGATCCTTATTACGGACCGGCAGCAGGCTTTGAGCAGGTGATTGATTTACTGGAAGCCGCCACTTCAGGCCTTGTGAACACGCTGTTACACAGGGCCTGAAGGAGCTTATTTGGTCAGAATCAGCTTGTTTTCGCGGGTGATGCGCAGCAGGTATAGATTACCTTCGTGGGCAATACGTAGGGTGTTCTGATCCTTGAACAATTGAGCGGTCGTGACGAGCGGTGGTTGACCGTTGTCGCCAGGCGTCAGCGTCACTACGGGATGGTCGGTCACGATTTTGCTTTCCGCAGACATCACAATTTGCCTCAGCGCTTACCCGTGTTCGGGGTTGTTACAAAGCCGAACTTAGCGAGTCCTGCGTCACGCGTTGCCCCCATGACTTCGGCAATCTTTTCGTAGCGCGCGTCTTTGTCCGCCGAGAGGTGAACCTCAGGCTGCGGATTAACTTGTGCGGCACTCTCAAGTCGCGTCTTCAGCTCGGCTGGCGTGACGGCTGCATCATCCCAAAAGGTCTGGCCGTCTGCCTTGACTGTGAGCTTGATCGTCTCCGGCTTCTGATCAAGGGCAGCAGCATCGACTTGCGGCAAGTCGACCTTGATTGCCTGTGTCATCAGCGGCGCGCAGACGATGAAAATAATCAGCAGTACCAACATGACATCGACCAGCGGCGTCATGTTGATTTCCGACATGGGCTGGTTGTTGCCAGACCCGAAATCTCCACTACCGAAAGCCATTAGCGGACTCCTGTCAGGCGCTTACCGTTACCTTGGGTGGTAGCAATGGCACGGCCGGTCGTGAAGTAGGTATGCAGGTCAGTCGCAAATGCGTCGAGTTCTGAACTGATCACACGCAAGCCACGGCTCAGCGTGTTGTAGGCGAGCACCGCGGGGATAGCAACGAACAGGCCTGCCGCCGTCATGATCAGTGCTTCGCCCACTGGGCCAGCAACCTTATCCAAGCTGGCCTGACCAGTCGCGCCGATGGTGGCGAGTGCATGGTAAATGCCCCACACGGTACCGAACAGACCAATGAAAGGTGCGGTGGAGCCGATGGAAGCGAGAAATGTCAGACCGTTTTCAAGTTGGCTGCTAGCACGGGCGATGCCTTGGCGCAGCGCGCGGGTGACAAGCTCGCCCAGTGATAGGTTGGCATCCAGATGGGGATGGTCGGTGCTGTGGTCGTTGAAGT
>CAZCLF010000052.1:6235-7705 GCA_964499485.1 uncultured Rhodocyclaceae bacterium
CCCAGTGATAGGTTGGCATCCAGATGGGGATGGTCGGTGCTGTGGTCGTTGAAGTGACGCACGGCTTGAGAAGCCCGCTGGGCAATGAAAGCGAATGGTTCGATTGGGGCAATACGGATCAAACCATCTTCAAAGTTGGAGGCCTGCCAGAAGCTTTCCACAAGCTGAGCCGATTGGCGGCGCAGACGGAAGATCTGCAGGCTCTTGGCACCAATGACTGCCCAACTGGCGATCGATAGGATGATCAGGATGATGGCCACGGCGTGAGAGACAAAATCTCCCTGTGCCCAATAGGCGCTGAGGCTAAAGGATTCGGACATGTTTATTTCTCCAGAACGAAAGGAATAGGAACGATCGCATCGGTAGCAATGGCTTCACCACCGCGCCTTGCAGGGACAAATTTCCAACGTTTCACAGCTTCAAGTGCTGAGTCGTCAAGGCGCTGAAAACCAGATGACTTATGGATCGTGACTTTGCTCGGGGTGCCGTCCGCTGTGATGTGAACTTGCAGCATCACGCGGCCTTCTTCACCGAGACGGCGGGACATAGCGGGGTAAGCTGGACGCGGATTATTCAGATAGGCCGCATCATGAGCGGGGACGATGGCTGCCGTGGTTGTACTTGGCTTATCGGCACCGCTTGGCGCTGCAGAGCTTGGCGTATCGGCTGGGGCTTGAGAGGGTGTCGGCTGCGCTTGGCTGATCGCCGTTTGGCTGGTGCTGGGCGCTGGTTTTGGCACAACGGTCGGCTTAGGCTGAGCTTGCTTGACTACCGGTTGCGGCTTTTGCGCCGGTGCTGGTGGCGTTGGCGCCGGTGGGCTCATCGGTAACAGGCTCACGCTGAAAATCTCTGGCGCTTGTGGCGGCGTTTGATAGAACAGGAAAGCAAACGCCACGATTGCGGCGTGAGCCAGCACTGCACCTACAACCCACGGCATCTGGGCACGCAGTGGTTTCGGCGAAAAGTACGTGGAGTCCAAGGCAAGGGCGGTCATATTTGACGATTCATGCTGCGCCGTAGTGTCGGAATGTCTTCCCTGAGAGAGGGCGTTCTTTTCCATTGGGCTAGGGGCAGGGCTCATTCAATCAATACTTACTAACGAATAGATTCATTGTGGTTCATGGTGCACATACTTACCAGTGCCCATAAATGTTTCTCGCATCAGGTGTTGATGACTAGATGAGAATTTATCGCATTTGTGTCGATATGTAAAGATAAATGTGAATAGTTCTTGTTTGTAAATTCCGGCTCGATCTACGGTCGCAGGTTCCTGATGGACAAACGGCCAACACAAGGTTGGCCGTTTGGGGATTACACATGCTGAATTGAGAATTTAGTTATTCCGTGTTTCAACCATCTGCAGGGGTTCGTCGGGGATAACGGGTGCAGGACGCGGCTTGCGGCCGAGTTGCACCGGTGGTTCCTGAATCACTGGCGCTGAAGTCTTAACGCTGGTCTCAATCATCACCA
>CAZCLF010000053.1:0-7373 GCA_964499485.1 uncultured Rhodocyclaceae bacterium
ACTGTGAAGAAGACCTCGCTGACTAACTTTGCTAATCCACGTAAGGCCGGCATCATTGCTGTCGCTCTCGATGAAGGCGATCACTTGATCGGGGTTGCTCTGACCGATGGCAAGCACGACGTCATGCTGTTCTCGGATGCGGGTAAGGCGGTGCGTTTTGATGAGGATGATGTACGTGCCATGGGCCGCGAAGCCCGCGGCGTGCGTGGTATGCAGCTCGAGGATGGTCAGCGTGTGATTTCCATGCTGGTGGCCGAGAGTGAGGAATTCAGCGTGCTCACCGCAACCGAAAACGGCTATGGCAAGCGCACGCCGATTGCGGAATACACCCGCCATGGCCGTGGCACCAAGGGCATGATCGCGATCCAGACCTCCGAGCGTAACGGCAAGGTCGTTGGCGCTGCACTGGTGCGTGAAGAGGACGAGGTCATGCTGATCTCTAATGCCGGCGTGCTGATCCGTACCCGTGTTGAGCAGATCCGTGAAATGAGCCGCGCGACCCAAGGGGTAACGCTGATCAATCTGGACGAGGGCTCATTGCTCGCTGGTCTGGAAAAAGTTGCGGAGTCGGACGCTGAGAATGCAGCGGAGAATGCTGCTGCTGAGGGTGGTGACGCCGAAGGCGCAGCAGACAACACAGGCGAGGACGCCGCAGAGTGAGTCGGGTCTATAACTTCAGCGCCGGTCCGGCAGCTTTGCCGGAAGCGGTGCTGCGGACGGCTGCCGAAGAAATGCTCGACTGGCACGGGCGCGGCATGAGCATCATGGAAATGAGCCACCGTACGCCTGATTTCGAAGGTGTGATTGCGGAGGCCGAAGCTGATCTACGCACCTTGCTGAGCATTCCTGCCAATTACAAGGTGCTCTTCCTGCAAGGCGGCGCCACGTTGCAGTTTGGCATGATTCCCGCCAACCTTCTGCGCGGCAAGGCTTCTGCCGACTACATTCAGACCGGCTCTTGGTCGGAAAAGGCGGTGGCTGAGGCGCGTCGTTTTTGCAATGTAAAGTTGGCCGCAGATACGTCTGCAAGCAACTACACCTATGCGCCAGAACAAAGCGAGCTCAAGCTTTCCGGTGACGCCGCGTATGTCCACGTCTGCACCAACGAGACCATCATGGGGGTGGAGTTTCCCTATGTGCCGGAGATGGTGTCCACCGATATACCGCTGGTCGCCGATATGTCGTCGCACATTCTCTCGCGTGAAATCGATGTGTCGAAGTACGGACTCATTTACGCGGGTGCGCAGAAGAACATCGGCCCGGTCGGTCTGACCATTGTGATCGTGCGTGACGACCTGATCGGTCATGTTGCGCCAGGTCTGCCCTTGCTGCTTGATTACAAGGTGCATGCCGATCATGGTTCCATGTACAACACGCCGCCGACGTATGCCATTTACATGGCCGGGTTGGTGTTCAAGTGGCTGAAGGCACAAGGCGGCGTAGCGGCGATTGAGCAGGTCAATATCGCCAAGGCCAAACACCTATATGCCGCAATTGACGGCAGCAACGGTTTCTATCGCAATCCTGTGCGCGTTGCCGATCGCTCGCGCATGAACGTGCCTTTCACCCTGGCAAATGACAAGCTCGACAGCGTTTTCCTCAAGGAGTCGCTGGCGGCTGGCTTGGCCAAC
Source organism: uncultured Rhodocyclaceae bacterium (assembly GCA_964499485.1). Classification (GTDB taxonomy): domain Bacteria; phylum Pseudomonadota; class Gammaproteobacteria; order Burkholderiales; family Rhodocyclaceae. The sequence goes on from CAZCLF010000053.1 coordinate 1,632, forward strand.
TTAAAGGGGCATAAATCGGTGGGGGGGATGCGTGCCTCGATTTACAACCCGATGCCATTGAAGGGTGTGGAGGCACTGGTTGATTTCATGCGCGAATTTGCCGCGCGCCATGCTTGAAGAGAGGGCAGGGGATGTCGGAAAAGGAAGAGCTGTCCAAACTGCGCGAAGGCATTGATCGCATCGACGACGAAGTGCTGCGTCTGATCAATGAACGCGCGCAGATTGCGCATCGCATTGGCGAAATCAAGCAAGGCAATATCTATCGCCCTGAGCGTGAAGCGCAGGTCTTGCGCCGTCTGGCCGATAACAATCCCGGCCCATTGCCGGCAGCGGCTGTACAACGCATTTCACGTGAAATCATGTCCGCCTGTCTGGCCCTTGAGCAGCCGCTAACGATTGCTTATCTCGGCCCAGCGGGTACATACACCGAGAGTGCAGCGCAAAAGCACTTTGGTTCTGCACCCGGTTTTAATCCACTCGCCTCGATTGATGATGTTTTCCGTGCGGTTGAGGCGGGTAATGTCGACTACGGCGTGATTCCTGTTGAGAACTCGACCGAAGGGGCGGTTGGGCGCTCGCTCGATCTGCTGTTGAATGCCTCGCTCAAAATTTGTGGCGAAGTGCATTTGCCGATTCATCATAATTTGATGACGCTGTCAGCCTCCCTCTCCGAGGTGAGCAAGGTGTACGCCCACGCGCAGTCGTTGGGGCAATGTCATGAATGGCTCAACCGTCATCTACCGAATGTGCCGCGTATCGCCGTGGCCAGCAATGCCGAGGCTGCCCGCATGGCGGCCTTGGAGAGCGGCACGGCGGCGATTGCCGGCGAATCCGCAGCGCGTCTCTATGCGCTGAATATCCTCGCCAGCAACATTGAGGATGATGCCAATAACACCACCCGTTTCCTGATTCTTGCGGATCATGACGCGGGCCCCTCCGGCAAGGATAAAACCTCGCTCGTGTGTTCCGCGCAGAACCGTCCCGGTGCTGTGCATGAGCTCCTCACCCCTTTTGCCAGCAACAATGTGTCGATGACCCGTTTTGAGTCGCGCCCGGCGCGCGGCATGGGTGGTGGCAAATGGGAGTACGTGTTTTACGTGGATATCGAAGGCCATCGTGAAGACCCCAAGGTCGCTGCAGCGCTGCTTGAGCTCGGTAGCAAAGCCAGTTTCGTGAAGGTATTGGGCTCCTATCCGGTTGCCCCTTACTGATCAATTTCAGAGGCAGAACAATGAGTATTGCGGATCAATCTCCTGCGTACATTCGCGCGATTTCTCCCTATGTACCGGGCAAGCCCATCACGGAACTAGCCCGTGAAATGGGGCTGGCTGAAGCCAGTATCGTCAAGCTGGCCTCCAACGAAAATCCGCTGGGTATGAGCCCCAAGGCCAAGGCCGCCGTCGCTGCTGCGATTGACGGCATCGAGCGCTATCCCGACAACTTTGCACTCACCCATGCGTTGGCTGAACGATGCGGCGTGAATGTCGCGCAGATCGTACTTGGCAACGGTTCCAACGACATTCTTGAGCTGGCTGCACGCGCTTTCCTTGGCCCCAATCGCTCAGCCGTGTTTTCTGCCCATGCGTTTGCGGTGTATCAACTGGCCACAACCGCCACCGGTGCTGAGTGCGTGGTTGCGCCTGCTAAAGACTATGCGCATGATCTTGCTGCGATGAAGGCGGCGATTCGCCCAGATACGCGCATCGTGTGGCTGGCGAATCCCAACAATCCGACAGGCACTTTCCTGCCGTATGGCGATATCGAGGATTTCATTACCTCGATCCGTAGCGATATTCTGGTGGTGCTTGATGAGGCCTATAACGAATACCTGCCGCTGTCGGACCGCTTCGATACCTTGGCCTGGGTGCGTCAGTTCCCGAATGTGCTGATTACCCGCACCTTCTCCAAGATCTACGGTCTTGCCGGTTTGCGCATTGGTTACGGCGTGGGTTCGCAAGCGGTGGTTGATCTGCTCAATCGCGTGCGACAACCCTTCAATGTCAATAATCTGGCGCTCGCTGCCGCTGCAGCTTCCCTCGATGATCAGGTTTTCCTGACCGAAAGTTTCGAGCTGAATGCGCGCGGTATGGCTCAGATTCTGGCTGGCCTCAAGAAACTTGGTTTGGAGAGCTTGCCGGCCTACGGCAACTTCATCACCTTCAAGATTGCCGATGCGGCCGGTGTGAATCGCCGCCTGCTAAAGCAGGGCGTTATTGTGCGTCCACTGGCCGGTTACAACATGCCGGATTATCTGCGTGTGACGATTGGTCTTGAGCATGAAAATGCGCGCTTCCTCGACGCTTTGGAGCATGCAATCCGTGGCTGATTTCAAACTCGATAAAGTCGTTATTTATGGTGTCGGCCTGATCGGCGGCTCGTTCGCGCTAGCACTCAAGCAGAGTGGCGCGGTGGGTGAAGTTGTTGGCTTGGGTCGTTCATCAGCCTCGCTTGAGGTGGCACAAGGCTTGGGCGTCATCGACCGGGTTGGCGAGCTGGCTGACGTAAGCAATGCAGATATGGTGTTGCTCGCTATGCCGGTGGGTAAGATGGAAGCTGTAATGGCCGCCATCGCACCACATTTGGGTGAGAAGACCATCGTGGTGGATGCTGGCAGTACCAAGCAAGACGTCGTTGCCGCTGCCCAACGCGCACTGGGTAACAAACTGCCGCAATTCGTCCCCTGTCATCCGATTGCAGGTGCCGAGAAAAGTGGCGCCTCCGCAGCGCACGCACGCTTGTATATCGACAAGCGAGTCATCGTCACGCCCTTGAAGGAAAACACGCCTTTTGCGATTGCCATCGCCGAGGCTGCATGGACCGTCTGTGGTGGCGATGTGTCCGTTATGACCCCAGAACAACATGACGCCGTGTTTGCGGCTGTCAGTCATTTACCGCATCTGCTCGCCTTCACCTTGGTGGATGCGCTTGCCAAGCGCCCGGATGCTGCTGAGCTGTTCGCCAACGCGGGCGCGGGCTTTCGCGATTTCACGCGTATCGCCAGTAGCCACCCGGAAATGTGGCGCGACATCTGCGTGGCTAATCGCAGCGCGCTGATTGCCGAAGTTGACCAGTACATGTCAGCACTACTGGAAGCGCGCGTGCTGCTCGCAAATGCCGATGCCGACAGCCTGGAAGCACTCTTCGCCAATGCGCGTGAAGCGCGCAATGCCTGGCTCGAACCGCTGGAAAAATAAGCATGGACTATCTCGATCTTCCGGCGCTGCATCGTGCTGCCGGTGTAGTGCGTTTGCCCGGTTCAAAAAGTATTTCCAATCGCACCTTGCTATTGGCAGCGCTCGCCGATGGGCGCACTGAGATCCATGATTTGCTGGACTCCGACGATACCCAAGTGATGCTGGCCGGCTTGCAAAAGCTTGGCATCCAAGTTGAGCAACTGGGGAACAACAGCTATGCCGTCACTGGCGCGGGCGGCGCTTTCCCCGTCAAGCAGGCTGAACTCTTTCTCGGCAATGCCGGTACCGCATTTCGCCCCCTGACAGCTGCGTTGGCCTTGTCTGGCGGCGACTACACCTTGTCGGGTGTGCCGCGCATGCATGAGCGCCCGATTGGCGATCTGGTGGATGGGCTGCGTCAGATAGGCGTGCAGGTCGAGTATTTGAAGAATGACGGTTACCCGCCACTCAAGCTTAGCCCTTCGGCGATCACGCTCAGTGCGCCCATCAAGGTGCGGGGTGATGTCTCATCGCAGTTTCTGACAGCCTTGTTGATGGCCTTGCCTTTGAGTGGCGAGACTGCGCAGATTGAGGTCATTGGCGAGCTGATTTCCAAGCCCTATATCGAAATCACCCTCAATCTGATGGCGCGTTTCGGCATCAAGGTCGGGCGTGGCGGCGCAGGGGGTTGGTCTCACTTCACCGTCCCTGCCGGCAAATACGTCTCGCCGGGCAGTATCTATGTCGAAGGCGATGCCTCATCAGCGTCCTATTTCTTGGCTGCCGGCGCGATAGCGGGTGGCCCGGTGCGTGTTGAGGGTGTCGGTAGCAGCAGTATCCAAGGCGATGTGAAGTTCGCCGATGCACTCGCTGCCATGGGTGCACAGATCAGTTATGGCGACAATTGGATTGAGGCAAAAGCCCCCGCCTCTGGCAAGCTGAAGGCCTTTGATGCCGACTTTAATCACATCCCCGATGCCGCGATGACCCTCGCGGTGGCCGCCCTGTTTGCTGACGGCCCATGCACCTTGCGCAATATCGCCTCATGGCGCGTCAAGGAGACGGATCGTATTGCGGCCATGGCGACCGAGCTGCGTAAGGTCGGGGCAGTGGTCGAGGAGGGCGCTGATTTCCTTAAGGTCACACCGCCTGTTGCTTTCGCTCCTAATGCGGCCATCGATACCTACGATGATCATCGTATGGCCATGTGCCTGTCGCTGGCGACGCTGGGTGGCGTACCTGTGCGCATTCATGACCCGAAATGCGTTGGCAAAACCTTCCCTGAGTATTTCGATGCGTTTGCCCGTGTGGCGGCGCCCGTGATTGCCATCGATGGTCCCTCAGCCTCCGGCAAGGGCACCGTGGCCGCACGTGTCGCTGCACAATTGGGTTTTCACTATCTTGATAGCGGTGCGCTATATCGTTTGACCGCACTCGCTGCCGAACAAAAAGGGATTGCTTGGGAGGACGAGCCTGCGGTGGCCGCAGTGGCGGCCCAGCTGCCGGTTGAGTTTCAGGGCGAACAGATCTTTCTGGCTGGTGTCGATGTCAGTGAAGCCATCCGCACCGAACACATGGGCATTGGCGCTTCTAAAGTCGCCGCTTTGCCCGCTGTCCGCGATGCCCTGCTGGAGCGCCAGCGCGCGTATCAGCGCTTTCCAGGGCTGGTGGGCGATGGCCGCGATATGGGTTCGGTGGTCTTCCCCCATGCCGCAACCAAGGTCTTCCTGACCGCAACGGCCGAAGCGCGGGCTGAGAGGCGTTATAAACAGTTGATCGCTAAAGGAATGTCTGCTAATATCGCGGTCCTTTTGCAGGATTTGCAGTCACGTGACGCGCGCGATAGCGCTCGCAGCGTGGGGCCGCTGAAGAAGTTTGATGATGCTGTGCTGGTCGATACGACACCACTCACCATCGAGCAGGCGGTACAGGCCGTACTTGATATTGCCAGTTTGCAAAACCCCAAAACTTGAGCTTCACTGCAGGAAGGGTCCCCTTTCTGCTTGCAGTAACACGCTGTAAGGCGTGCGCAGTACGGTGCTGAATGGCCGCCCGGCCAACCGGCAAATGTTTAACTAACCGTCGCCGCAAGGTGACAAGTCAGGTTTCCTTCTTTATGTCCGCTACTCAAACCGCCATGGATTCCATGGAAAGCTTTGCCGCCCTTTTCGCTGAAAGCCTTGAGCGTCAGGAAATGCGCGCTGGTGAAGTCATCACCGCCGAAGTTGTCCGCATCGATAACAACCACGTTGTCGTGAATGCAGGCCTCAAGTCCGAAAGCTTTATCGATGTTGCCGAGTTCAAGAATGATCGCGGTGAAATCGAAGTCGCTGCTGGCGATTACGTCAGCGTCGCCATCGAAATGCTCGAAGACGGCTACGGCGAAACCCGCCTGTCCCGTGACAAGGCCAAGCGCATCGCTGCCTGGAACGATCTCGACAAGGCACTGACCGACGAAGTACTGGTCAAGGGCATGATCACTGGTAAGGTCAAGGGCGGTCTGACCGTCATGGTCAACGGCATTCGTGCCTTCCTGCCGGGTTCGCTGGTCGACACCCGTCCGGTCAAG
>CAZCLF010000054.1:0-7274 GCA_964499485.1 uncultured Rhodocyclaceae bacterium
TGGGCGCCATCAATTGCATCTTCGTCGGCAGCAGCGGCGAGGTCACCACCGGCGTGACCTACATGACCGGTACCCTCGTCAAGCTGGGGCAGGGCCTTGCGCGCAACATGATCCGCCCCGACAAGATTGCCTGGGGCGGTTATCTGTGGCTGTGGCTGGGCCTGATCGGCGGCGGCCTGCTCGGTGCTGCTGTCTATCCCTGGCTGGGCCTCGCGGCGCTTTGGCTGGCGGCGATTGCCTCGCTGCTGATCGCCATACTCGCTTCCCGGCTCAACCTCAGCGAGAGCTGAGCCGGCGGGCTCGCTACAATGGCCGCAAGGCATGATCAGCGACGCGGGCGTGACGCTTCGAGTGTGATGCCTGCTTCATTCCATCCGAGGTTTGCATGAGTCCACCGCTTACCGTGCTGTCCCGCACTACGCGGCCATTTGTCGAGGCGGCCAGCCGCCTGCTGGCCGCCTTCACGCCGGCGACCTGGACGCTGGCTGTACGCCGCGAAGCGGCGCAGCGCCTGTGGACAGATGCAGCTCAGATACTGCCGCGCTTCGTGTTGCTGTCCGGCCTGCTCAGCCTGGCCATCGTGCACATCGTCGTCGTCACCACGCAAAGTTACGGCCTGTCGCAGTTTGCCCTCAGCACCGTGATGCGCCTGCTCGTGGTCGAGTTGCTGCCCCTGCTGGCCGCCATCAACGTCGCCCTCATGCCGACACCACAAGGCGAGGTGAATAGTCCGCATGTGATCAGCCGCAGCATGCTGGTGATCGCCCTCGCGACCGTGAGCAGCGCGCTGGCGCTGGGCATTGCCTACCTTGGCGTGTATGGCCTCACGCCCTGGGGGCTGGCCACCTTCACGCATACCGTGGGCCAGGTGTTCGATCCCATCGTACTGCTGGCGCTGGCCCTCAAGACCCTGCTCTTTGCCGTCAGCGTGGCTACCCTGAACAGCACCGTGCTGACCTTCGGCGTGCTGCTCTGCATTGAAATCCTGCTGCTAGTCATCGAGTTCCTGTGACCATGGATAAACCTTCCTCCGCGACGCCCGGCGTCCATGCCGAACGCAAGGCGATTGCCCTGATTGTCGTCACCATCGGCCTCATCGTTGCCTTTGTCATCTATGTCATGGCGGCGCGCGGCCTGTTTGCGGAAACCCAGTCGCTGGTCCTGATGACCGAGAACTCCGAAGGCGTGCGTCCGGGCATGGACCTGACATTCTCCGGTTTCCCGGTCGGCCGCGTGCGCCGCGTCGAGCTCGCCGACGACGGCCGCGTGCGCGTGCTGGTCGATGTGTGGAAGAAGGATGCGCGCTGGCTGCGCAGCTCCAGCATCTTCACGCTGGAGCGTGGCATCGTCGGCGAAGCGCGCCTGCGCGTCTTCTCCGCCCTGCTCGATGACCCGCCCATGGCCGACGGCGAGGAGCGCCCGCTGCTGCGCGGTGATGCCAGCGAACAGCTGCCGCTGGTGCTGGCGAATGCCAAGATGCTGATCGAGAACCTGGAGCAGTTGACTGCGCAGGGCTCGCCCTTTGCCAATGCGCTCACGCATGTGGAAACCATCACCGGGCGCATGAGCGGCAAGCAGGGTGTGCTCGGCGCCGTGATGGGGAGCGAGGCGGAAGCGAAAAAACTCATGGACACGCTCGATCATCTCAACCGCCTGCTGGCGCAGACCGAGCGCCGCCTGTTCGCCAGCGGCGGCCTGGCCGACACCTCGCAGGCCACGCTGACCGAACTGCACGGCCTGCTCGCCGATGCGCGCGGCAGCCTCAAACGCGCCGATGCCATCCTCGCCGACGTGCAGGGCGCTTCCGCCGATCTCGGCGCACTACGCGCGGAAGTCGAAATGAGCCTGCGCAAGACCTCGCGCCTGATCGATGAGATCAACCGCAAGTGGCCCTTCTCGCGTTCGACGGAGATCAGCCCGCCATGAAGTCATCCCTGTTTTCTGCCGGCATGGCCGCGCTGCTGCTTGCCGCCTGCGCCAGTGGTCCGACGCCGCCCGAGTGGCAGGCCAATGCCAAGGCCTCGCTGGATGCCTACACCGAAGCCTGGCTGCGTGGCGAAACCCGGCTTGCCAATGCGGCCTTCGCGCGGGCGCGCAGCGAGCTGGCCAGCACCGGACAGGCCGATCAGGTCGCCGTGGCTGAGCTCACGCGCTGTGCACTTGATGTGGCCAGCGTTGCCGCAGACGGCGAGTGCGCCGGCTACGCGCCGCTGGCCGCGGATGCCGGTGAACGTGCGCGTGCCTACGCAGCCTTTCTTGCCGGACGGCCGGCCGAGCTTGCGCTGTTGCCGGCCCACTACGCCGGCTTCAGCGATGGCGCCAGCCTGGCGCGCATCGAGGCGCCGCTGCCGCGGCTGATCGCGGCCGGCGTGCTGATGCGGCGCAATGCCTTGCCGCCGGAAGGCGTGGCCCTCGCCATCGAGACGGCCTCCGCGCAAGGCTGGCGCCGGCCCTTGCTGGCCTGGCTGGGCGTTCAGGAGCGACTCGCCACCGCGCGTGGCGATGCCGCGCTGGCCGCACAGGCGCGGCGGCGTGCCGAGATGGTGGGCGGCGCCCGCTGAACGCAGCGCGCCGCTGCCCGCCTCAGGTGCTCAGGGCGCGCTCTGGTAGTTGAGCGGAATCCAGTCGTAACCGGTGGTGGTGCGGCGGATATGGCCGAGCCCCGGGAAGGACAGGTGAGCTGCCCCGGCGAGGTCGCCGTTCCTCGCTGCCTGGTTGAAGACCTTGATGCGCTGCTTCACCGCGTTCTTGCTGTCGCTGTCAAAGCCGATGGCGACCTTGGGGCGGTCGAACTGCACCGAGCCCACATGGATCAGGTCACCCAGCAGCAAGAGGCGCTTGCCCTTGCTTTCCACCGCGATCACGCTGTGGCCCGGTGTATGCGCATGCGTCACCTGGGCGCGTATGCCCGGCAGCAATTCGCCATCGCCCTTGAAGGCAGCAAACTTGCCGGCATCCACATAGGGCTTGAGCATGGCCTGAGCGCCCTGGAAGAAGCCCTTGCTGTCCTCTGGCGCCTTGGCCAGATTGTCCGCACTCAGCCAGTAGTCGGCATCTTCCTGCTCGGCGCGCACCGTTGCATTCGGGAACACGCGCTGGCCGTCCACCGACAGGCCGCCAACATGGTCCGGATGCATGTGGGTGATGATGATCTCATCCACCTGCTCGGGCTGGTAACCGGCCGCCTTGAGGTTGGCGGTGAGCTTGCCTAACGTAGGGCCAAACAGCGAACCCGCACCGGTGTCGATCAACACCAGCTTGCTGCCCGTGTTGATCAAAAAGCCATTCACTGAGGTTTCCAGCGGCAGCGTCAGGTGGTGGTGCTTCAACACCTTGTTCAGGTCATGGTGGCTGATGTTCTTCAGCAGCTTGTCCACGGGTAGCTTCACGGTGCCATCGGACAGCGCGGTGACTTCAAAGTCACCAATCATGGCGCGGTAGAAGCCGGGGGCTTGGGTCTTCACCATGGGCGCCGCGGCATAGCTGGCGGTCATGGGGGCGGTAAGCAGAGCGGCTGCCATGCAGCAGGCGAGCAGAGGGCGGGTGAAGTTGATCATTGCAGCTCCTGAGGGTGGTTGGGGTAGAGAGGCATTCTAGTCAAAATGCCGGTGCTGCTGCATGAGTGTTTTATTCAGGCGTTTGTTTGCGCTGATAGGGCGGCGTCCAGACTCGCCCGGACGGGCGAGATACTTTCTTGCTGTGCGGCAAGAAAGTACCCAAAGAAGCGCACCCTCCGCCCCGGCCCTACGGGCTACCCTCGCTCCAAGCATTCCCGGCGGCCGGCCCAGAACTCGCTGCGCTCAAACAGCTGGGCCGGACATCCCCGCCGCGAATGCTCTCCGCTCAGCGGGGCAGAAGGGGGGCGTGGGCAGCTGTTTATCTTCCTGTGAAGGAAATGTTTGAAACTACAACGTCCACATCTAAACCGTGCTGCTTAAGGAAAAACTGAATTGACTGTTTACGCTTAAGCCTATCCGGATGTGGCCCGATAATTATTTTTTTAATTGGTAGCCGAATAGCCTCATGGCCTTCAGCCTGTTTGAATATTGGGAGATAAGGAACAATCAGACCATCTCGATTGAAAAACTCGGCGAGCTTATTTGGGCGATTGTCACCTGCCTTACGGGAGGCCTCCAATAGCGACGGATGGGCAGGTAAAGTTACGAGTCGTACTTCTGACTCTTCGCGAAAGCCCTCACTTTTACTATTGCAAGACAAGCTTGTAAGAGGCTCATACAGTGGGGCTAAAGTGTCCTCTGCAGGGTTAAAAATAAACCTTTGAATGGCGTCTTGGACGAGGGCCTCATTCTCTGATGTCTCTGGAAGCTCATCAATTGGATTGGATTCATTGTCGTAGTACTGAACATCACCCAAGTATCCATACTGGTGGTTAAAGTTTTTTATCTCGTTGTTTTCTAAGAGATCAAAAAGCGCTGCTGTATCAAAAACAATTGAATAGCCACCATCACTTCCGTAACCCCGCCATTGGCTCAAGAGTCCGTTGTCGGCAATGTTACCTTCTGGGGTTCCACAAAAAGAAACAACATATGGCTGATTGAACTCCATTTGCGTATCTCGAACGGCAGCAATTAACTGTTCGCGTAGTTCTTTTAGACACTTATCAAACCCTCCCTGCTCCTCAATAAGGTCAGTTCCAAATTGTGTTTTTTTGATCTCATTCAGGGCTTGAGACAACGTAGTACTTAGAAGTTTTGGCAATCGGTTATCGAAGTACCAAGTATGTTCTTCGTAATCGTTTAGATACGATATGTGTGTAGCCCACAGTTGCTGACTTTTTAATATCCCAATTAGCCCAGCGCCAGTGGTGTAGTGATAGATCAGCGGGTGCTTGGTAGTGACATCTTCGATAGTTTTTGCCATTTTTGCCTCAATGCAGCTGTTACTTTTATGTCTGCGTATCAGCGGCTACACCATTCCGCTCCCGCATGATCTTCGCAAACACATCTGCCTCACAGGGCTTGGCGAAGAAGTAGCCTTGGTATTTGTCGCAACCGCGGGTGGCGAGGAAGTCGACTTGGACTTGGGTTTCTACGCCTTCGGCGACGGTGCGTAGGCCGAGCTTTTGGGCGAGGGTGATGATGGCGTCCACAATCGCATCGTCATCGGCGTCGGCGAGGATGTCGCGGACGAAGGAGGCGTCGATCTTGAGGGTGCTGACGGGGAAGCGTTTGAGCTGGCTGAGGGATGAGTAGCCAGTGCCAAAGTCGTCGATCATGAGTTGTACGCCCAGCGCGGTGAGGCGGTGCATGATGGCGAGCGCTTGATCGACCTGATCCATGATCGAGCTCTCGGTGATTTCTAGCATCAGCAGATGCGCCCGGCAGCCGGTGCTGTGCAGCGCTTGGGCTACCGCTTCGTCAAGGTTCGGTTGGTTGAACTGTCGGGCCGAGATGTTGATGGCGATGGCAATGTCGCCGAGGCCGTCTTTCTGCCACTGCGCAGCTTGGGCGCAGGCCTGATGCAGCACCCACTCGCCCAGCGGGACTATGAGACCGGTTTCTTCGGCCAGTGGGATGAAGTGCAGCGGCGGCACGAGGCCGCGCTCCGGATGTTGCCAACGCACGAGTGCTTCTGCCGAGGTAATGAGGCCAGACTTGGCATCCACAATGGGTTGGAAGTGCAGGCGCAGTTCATCGTGGGTGATGGCGTGGCGCAGGCCGCGTTCCATCTCGATACGCTCCAACATGTTTTGCATCATGCTGCTGGTGAAGAAGGTATAGGCGTTGCCACCTTCCTCCTTAGCGCGGTACATGGCGGTGTCGGCAAAGCGCAGCAGGGCATCAGAGCTATCGCCATCGCGTGGGAATAGGGCCACACCAAGGCTCGTTGTGACGGTGACGCTCTGGCATTCCAGCTTGATGGGTTTGGCCAGTTCGGTGAGGATTTTGTTTGCCACTGGGTGGATGTCATCGCCATCGGCCATGTCGGCGAGAACGATGACAAATTCGTCACCGCCCAGTCGCGCCACGGTGTCATCTTCACGGACACAGGATTTGAGCCGACGGGCGACCTCGCGCAGTAGCTCGTCGCCCTGTGCGTGACCGAGCGTGTCATTCACGGTTTTGAAGCGATCCAGATCCAGCATCAGCACACCGGCGACACGTTGATGGTGGCGCGCATGACTCAGTGTTTGATCGAGCCGGTACGTGAGCATGTGGCGGTTTGCTAACCCGGTGAGCGGGTCGATTCGGGCTTGCCGCTCCAGTGTTTCGGTGTGCAAGGCAATGACTTCGCGCTGGGCTTCGAGTGAGTCGCCCATGCGGTCGAGTGCTCGCATCACTTGCCCCAGCTCGCCACCTGGGTAGGGTTCGCCAATCGGCAGGGTGTAGACGCCCGCATCTAGCCGCGAGATGGCCTGCATCAGGCGGATGGTTTGGCGGCGCACCGCGAATTCGCCAAGGATGGCGCCACCGATAAAGATGAGCGTGGAGATGCCAATGATCAAAAACAGGCTGTGCTTGAACTGGCTGTCGATACTGGCTTTGAGGTCACGCTCTGGCACGGTGAGTACGAGCCGCAGGCCGGTGTCGTGATTGCCGGGCAGATCGGCCCGCGCCATGATCAGCGCGTCCGCACCGGTACCGAACTGCAAGGTGCCAATGTTCTTATGTGAGAGCACAAACTCGCGATGTTCTTTTGTGATCTCGAACTTTCCTGCCGAGGGGCCATGGAAGTCCATGATGATGCTGCCGTCGCGGTTCCAGATTTGGAAGTGCATGCTCGGCAAGGCCAAGCTGCTCACGATTTCCTCGCCATACTTGTTCATGTCTAGCGAGGCCAACAGGATGTAGCTTAAGTTTCTATTGTTGTCATAGGCAGGGTAGGCCACTTGCACGACACCCTTGCCCGTGATGCGGCCGATCACGGGCTCGATCACCACCTGCTGCGTTTCTTTGGCTTGATTGAAATAGAAACGGTCGTTGACATTCAGTACACGACCCGAGTGCAGCGAGTCGCAAAAGGTTGTGCCATCGGGTTTGATGGTGAGGATGCCGGTGAACTGCGGATGTTCTTGCAGCACCTCTAGTAGGAAGGTCGAACAGGCCTCCTTGTTGCCGCTGTCGAGAATCGGTGCGCGAGCGAGACCGAACAGCAGCTGAATGGTGCCGCCAATTTCATCTTCGAGATCGTGGGCAATCGATTCAGCACGTGCAGCCAGTTGATCACGCGCCTCAACCACAGTGGCGGCGCGATTTTGAGCCAGCAGCCATGTCATCACGAGCACCGGCAGCAAGGTTGCGGCCAGCACCAGT
>CAZCLF010000055.1:0-7201 GCA_964499485.1 uncultured Rhodocyclaceae bacterium
CAACGGCATTCGTGCCTTCCTGCCGGGTTCGCTGGTCGACACCCGTCCGGTCAAGGACACCACCCCGTTCGAAGGCAAAGAATTCGAATTCAAGGTTATCAAGCTCGATCGCAAGCGCAACAACGTTGTTGTGTCACGTCGCGCCGTGCTGGAAGCCAGCCAAGGTGAAGAGCGTCAAGCACTGCTCGAAAACCTCAAGGAAGGTACCGTTGTTAAGGGTATCGTTAAGAACATCACCGACTACGGTGCATTCGTCGACCTCGGTGGCATCGATGGTCTGCTGCACATCACCGACCTGGCATGGCGTCGTGTCCGTCACCCGAGCGAAGTGCTCAACGTGGGTGATGAAGTGACCGCCAAGATCCTGAAGTTCGACCAAGAGAAGAACCGCGTTTCTCTGGGCATGAAGCAGCTCGGCGAAGATCCATGGGTGGGCATCGCTCGTCGTTACCCATCGGGCACCCGCCTGTTCGGCAAGGTCACCAACCTGACCGACTACGGTTCATTCGTTGAAATCGAATCCGGTATCGAAGGTCTGGTGCACGTGTCCGAAATGGACTGGACCAACAAGAACATTCATCCGACCAAGGTTGTCCAACTGGGCGACGAAGTCGAAGTCATGATCCTGGAAATCGACGAAGAACGTCGTCGTATCTCCCTGGGCATGAAGCAGTGCCAAGCCAACCCTTGGGATGACTTCGCGGTCAACCACAAGAAGGGCGACAAGGTTAAGGGCGCTATCAAGTCGATCACCGACTTCGGTATCTTCATCGGTCTGCCGGGCAACATCGACGGTCTGGTGCATCTGTCCGACCTGTCCTGGTCTGCTACCGGCGAAGAAGCCAAGCAAAACTTCAAGAAGGGCGACGAAGTTGAAGCCCTGGTTCTGTCGATCGACGTCGAGAAGGAGCGTATCTCCCTCGGCATCAAGCAGATGGATGGTGATCCCTTCACCAGCTTCATCGCTACCCACGACAAGAACAGCATCGTGACCGGCACCATCACCACCATCGACGCCAAGGGCGCTGTGGTCAAGTTGTCCGACGACGTTGAAGGCTATCTGCGTGCTTCCGAAGCTGCCCGTGAGCGTATCGAAGACCTGCGTACCCTGTACAAGGAAGGCGATACCGTCGAAGCGCTGATCATCAATGTGGATCGCAAGACCCGCTCGATCAACCTGTCGATCAAGGCTAAGGATCAAGTCGAACAGAACGAAGCCATGAACAAGCTGTCGTCTGACGTCACCTCCGCCAACAGCGGCACCACCAATCTGGGTGCGCTGCTGAAGGCAAAGCTGAGCCAGCAATAATCGGACGCAGCCGGATACTATGACCAAGTCCGAGCTGATCGCCCGGCTGGCGGTGCGTTTCCCGCAGCTGGTGGCGAAGGATGCCGATTTAGCCGTGAAGGTGGTACTCGATGCCATGACCGCTGCGCTCGCGCGCAACGATCGTATCGAGATTCGCGGCTTCGGCAGCTTCGCCCTCAACTACAGGCCACCGCGTGTTGGGCGCAACCCCAAGTCCGGGGAAAAGGTGAATGTGCCGGCGAAGCATGTGCCGCACTTCAAGGCGGGCAAGGAATTACGCGAACGCGTCGATTTGAATGGCGAAGCGTGATCTTCTTGCTGGCTTCTGACCAGCTGAACTGAAGTAAAGTTTGGGCGGCATCCCGCAAGAGATGCCGCCCATTTTCATCTGCAGCCTTACCTGTAAGCGGAGGCAAGCGAAATCATGAAAATCCTGAGCTGGATCGTTCGTATTTTTGTGTTCATTCTGCTGTTTGGCCTTGCCATCAAAAACAGCACGACGGTCGACCTGCGCTTTTTCTTTGATCACGCTTGGACCATGCCGCTGTCGCTGGTCATCCTGATTGCCTTTGCGGTAGGGGTGACGGTGGGGCTGACCGTGATGCTTGCAACCCTAGTGGGGCAGCGTCGCGAATTGGGCAAGTTGCGTCGGCTGCATGAAGCCGACAAGCCTCTCTAACAAGCAGTACATCAACAAAAAAGAAGGTACGCGTGGAAATCGAACTCTGGTGGTTGCTGGTCCTCCCGGTCTTTTTCGTCATGGGCTGGATTGCAGCGCGTATCGATATCAAGCATCTGGTGCGCGAATCGCGCGCTTTGCCACGCTCCTATTTCAAGGGGCTGAATTTTCTGCTCAATGAGCAGCCAGATAAGGCCATCGAGGCTTTCCTCGAAGCGGCCAAGGTAGACCCAGAAACCATCGAGCTGCACTTCGCGCTCGGCAACTTATTCCGTCGCCGCGGTGAAACTGACCGCGCCATTCGCGTGCACCAAAATCTGGTTGAGCGCGACAATTTGACCGAAGAGCAGCGCCTGCATGCGCTGGCCGAGCTGGGGCAGGACTATCTCAAGGCTGGCTTGCTGGACCGTGCCGAGGATATCTTCGTCAAGTTGCGCGGCACTACGCGCAATGAAGAAGCCATGCGCATCCTGCTGGAAATCTATCAGCAGGAAAAAGAGTGGCAGAAGGCCATCGAGATCGCCGAGGCACTGCCCGGTCATGCCGGCCATGAGTGGATCAAGGAAGTGGCCAACTTCCACTGTGAGCTCGCGGCAGATGCCTTGATCAATGATCAGCTGGAGCAGGCGCTCAAGCATCTAGAGCTGGCCCTGTCGGTCAATCGTAAATGCACCCGTGCCACCATCCTGCAAGGCGAAATGGCGCTTAAGGCTGGTGATGCCGCCGCTGCTATTGAGCACTGGAAGCGTGTTGAGCAACAGAACCCGGTCTATATCGCGCTGGTTGCCAACAAGCTGATGGACGCCTACCGCCAGCTGGGCAAGGAGTCGATTGGTATTCAGCTACTGCGCAGCTACCTTGAGCAATACTCCTCGCTCGACCTGCTTGATTCTGTTTTCCAAGCCGAGATCAGCAATGGCAGCCCAGAGGCCGCCTACACGCTGGTGCGTGACGAAGTGCGTCGCAACCCGACACTGCTCGGTCTCGACAAGCTGCTCGAAGCTCAGCTACTTGCCGCGCCACCAGAGCGCCGTGGCGACTTGGAGCTGATGAAGAATCTGATCCACAGCCATACCCGCCGTGTGGCGCGCTATCGCTGTGACAAGTGCGGTTTCAAGGCGCGCCAGTTCTATTGGCGCTGCCCAGCTTGCGGTGGTTGGGAAACCTACCCGCCCAAGCGTACCGAAGAATTTGACCTGACCCCTTAGGAAGCATTCATGAAGATTCCGACAACCACCGCCACACGCGTGCTGGTCGTAGGTGACGTCATGCTGGATCGCTATTGGTTCGGCGACGTCTCACGCATTTCTCCCGAAGCCCCGGTACCCGTGGTCAAGGTTGAGAAGGTGGAAGAGCGCCCCGGTGGTGCTGCCAACGTGGCGCGTAACTGCGCGGCGCTGGGTGCAAAGACGGCCTTGCTGTCCGTCGTCGGTGCCGATGAAGCCGGTCAGTCACTGGCCCGTCTGATGAGTAGCGCTGGTATCTCTGCCAGTCTGCATGAGGACGCTCAGCTCTCCACCACCGTCAAGCTCCGTGTCTTGGGCCGTCAGCAACAGCTACTGCGTATCGATTTTGAAAACTCGCCAACGCACGAGGTCCTCAAGGCCAAACTGGCCGAGTTTGAAAGCCGGCTGCCGGATACGGATGTGGTCATCCTGTCTGACTACGGTAAGGGTGGCCTCACGCACATTGGTGAAATGATTCATCTCGCTCGTGCGGCCGGTAAGCCTGTGCTGGTTGATCCCAAAGGTGATGATTACACCCGTTACGCGGGCGCCACGCTGCTGACTCCCAATCGCTCTGAACTGCGTGAAGTCGTTGGTCGTTGGAAAGACGAAGATGACCTGCTCAAGCGCGCACAAGCCTTACGCCAAGAGTTACAGCTGGAAGGCTTGCTGGTCACCCGTAGCGAGGAGGGCATGACCCTTGTCACCGCTGCCGGCCTCAGCCATGAACCTGCGCAAGCGCGCGAAGTCTATGATGTCAGCGGCGCTGGTGATACCGTAATTGCCACGCTGGCCGTGATGCTGGGTAGTGGCAGCGATATGCCCACAGCCATGCAGTTGGCGAACAAGGCCGCGGGTGTCGTGGTGGCTAAGCTGGGTACGGCCATCTGTACGCTGGAAGAACTCAAGGCTGCGGTCTAGGAATCAAAGGCATTGAACAAGCGAAGGGCTTAGTTAAAACTGAGCCCCTTCGAGCATCCCCAAAGTCAGGAAGTAAAGGGAAACTCATGTACACCATCGTTACCGGCGCAGCCGGCTTTATCGGCTCCAACATCGTCAAGGCGCTGAATGAGCGCGGCGTGACCGACATCATCGCCGTCGACAATCTCAAGCGTGCCGACAAGTTCAAGAACCTTGTCGATTGTGAAGTCGATGACTATCTAGATAAGCGCGATTTCCTCGACATTCTCGAAGCCGGCCATCTCGACGGTGCCGTCGACGCCATCCTCCATCAAGGCGCGTGTTCCGACACCATGGAACAAGACGGCCACTACATGATGGAAAACAACTTCCGTTACTCGTCCTCGTTGCTTGAGTTCGCACTCGACCAGAAGGTGCCGCTGATCTACGCCTCGTCGGCCTCTGTCTATGGCGGTGGCTCGGTGTTTAGCGAGTCGCGCGAGCACGAAGGCCCGCTCAACGTTTACGGTTACTCCAAGTTCCTGTTCGACCAGATCGTGCGTCGTCGTTTGTCCGAAGCCAATTCGCAAATCGTCGGTCTGCGTTACTTCAATGTCTATGGCCCGCGCGAACAGCACAAGGGGCGTATGGCCTCGGTGGCGTTCCACCACTTCAACCAGTACAAGGCTGAAGGTAAGGTCAAGCTATTTGAAGGCACCGACGGTTACGTCAATGGCGGCCAGAGCCGTGATTTCATCTATGTTGGCGACGTGGTCAAAGTCAATCTGCATTTCCTCGACAACCCGCAAACCTCTGGCATCTTCAACTGCGGCACTGGTCGCTCGCAGCCCTTCAATGACATTGCGGTCGCGACCGTTAATGCCTGCCGCGCCGGCGAAGGCAAGCCTGCACTGAGCCTCGACGAGCTCGTCGCACAAGGCATCATCGAATACATTCCCTTCCCAGATGCATTGAAGGGTAAATACCAAAGCTTCACCCAGGCTGACCAAAGCCTGCTGCGCAGCGCTGGTGGCTATGCAGCGCCATTCGCCACTGTGGCAGAGGGTGTCAAAGCCTATGTCGAGTATCGCTTGGCCAATGGTGAGGGTAAGTAAGATGGTGCAGTGGAAGACCCTCGAAGATACGGTTGGTAACACCCCGCTAGTGCGCCTGAAGCGCATTCCCGGCGAAGCCAATGCCAAGCGCAACAATGTGATCCTCGCCAAGCTGGAAGGCAACAACCCAGCAGGTTCGGTCAAGGATCGCCCAGCGCTATCGATGATTACCCGCGCCGAGCTCTCGGGCCGCATCAAACCGGGCGATACGCTGATCGAAGCCACCAGCGGCAACACCGGCATTGCGCTTGCCATGGCGGCTGCCATGCGTGGCTACGGCATGATCCTTGTTATGCCGGAGAATCAAAGCCTGGAGCGCTGTCAGACCATGCGTGCTTTCGGCGCCGAGCTGGTGCTGACCGCGCGTGAAGGCAGCATGGAGCTGGCCCGCGACGTGGCCGAAAAGATGCAAGCCGAAGGCAAAGGCATCATCCTCGACCAGTTCGCCAACCCGCACAATCCACAAGCGCACTACGAAGGCACTGGGCCAGAAATCTGGCGCGATACCGAGGGCACGGTGACGCACTTCATCAGCAGCATGGGCACGACCGGGACCATCATGGGCACCTCGCACTTTTTGCTGGAGAAGAACCCCAACATTCACATCATCGGTTGCCAACCCGAAGAGGGCTCACAGATTCCGGGTATTCGCAAATGGCCTGAAGCCTATCTACCCAAGATTTACGACAAGTCACGGGTCGAGCAGCTCGAATACGTTAGCCAGGCCGATGCCGAGCACATGACCCGTCGTCTGGCGCGTGAAGAGGGCATCTTTGCTGGCATTTCGTCAGGCGGTGCAATGGCTGTCGCCCTGCGCATTGCCGAGACCGTTGAGAATGCTGTGATCGTCAGCATCGTCTGTGATCGTGGTGATCGTTACCTTTCTACGGGTGTTTTCCCAGCATGACCCCGGTCCTCGTTTTCGATATTGAATCCATTCCCGATATCAACGGGATACGCACGCTCCACGACTTACCGGCCGAGCTGTCGGATAACGAGGTCGCCGAATACATTTTCCAGAAACGTCGTGCCAGCCATGGCAGCGATTTTCTGCCGCATCACCTGCAACGCATTGTCACCATCTCGTGCGTCATGCGCGACGATGAAGGCTTCAAGGTCTGGTCGCTGTCCGAGCCCAAACTGAGCGAAGGAGAAATCGTTCAGCGCTTCTTCAATGGCATCGAAAAGTACACGCCGCAAATCGTGTCGTGGAACGGCAGTGGCTTTGACCTGCCGGTGCTGCATTACCGCGGCCTGATCCACAACGTTGATGCCTCACGCTACTGGGACATGGGCGAGGGCGATTACCGTGACAGCCGCGATTTCAAGTGGAACAACTACATCAGCCGTTATCACACGCGCCATCTCGATCTGATGGATCTGCTTGCCATGTACTCCGGTCGCGCCAATGCGCCCTTGGATGAGCTGGCTAAGCTTATGGGCTTTCCCGGCAAGCTGGGGATGGATGGTTCAGCGGTATGGAGCCAGTGGCAAGCCGGCAAGATCGACGAGATTCGCGACTACTGCGAAACTGATGTCGTGAATACTTATCTCGTCTTCCTGCGCTTCCAGAAAATGCGCGGCATCATGACCGCCACTGAATACGAGACTGAGGTTGAGTTGGTGCGCAACTCACTCGCTGCGCTCAAGCTGCCACATTGGGAGCAATTCCTCGCCGCTTGGTAAGCCAGGCTTAGCGGCTGTTTGCTGCTAAGGCCTGTTGCTTCCGTCGTTGCACTTCCTGCATCAGTTGCGTGAATTGCTCACGCGCTTCGCTTTCAATGAGGGTGCGTCCCACAATCGGGGGAATCCACGTTGCGGACACCGCATCGGAGTGATACACGATGCGCGTCTTGCTACCTTCCTCACTGATGCGCGTGATGCCGTCGAACTTCTTCATCGACCCGCTAACCAGATGCGAGCGGATCCACTCATACGGCTTCATCTGAATTTCGCGGACAGAGTCCATCGA
>CAZCLF010000056.1:0-7142 GCA_964499485.1 uncultured Rhodocyclaceae bacterium
GTGCCGGAGGTCTTTGAGGACGGTTTTTCGATGGTGCAACTCAAGGCACTCACCCTGCTCAGCCCCGACACGGCGCTCAAGATCGAATGCACGGCGATGCAATCCAGCCAGCAGCGCTCGGTGCATGATCTGCTGAAGGAGAAGCTGCCTGGCCCGCTGGAAGGTCAGTGGGCGGTGACGGCGGCGCAGGTCAATCTCTACTACCCGCCCGAGCCGGGCAGGACTCGCCCAAAGGTGGTCACCATCGAAGTGACCAGCAAAGGGCGACTGAACCTGCACAAGTTCGACGCCACGATGCAGGCACAGCTGGAAGGCTACCTGGTTGCGGTGGGCATCTTGCAGAAGGGCCAGACCCTCAGTGCCCAGGAATTGCCGCCAGAGACCGACGCAGTCAGTTCATCATCGGCCTACGAGGACTGATCAATGGCGACGCACGATGCCTGGGCCTTGGTTTGCCGCCTGTTCGCAGGCGGCACGCCGGTGCTGCGGGTCACGCTCTCGCCACACGACGTATCTGCTTTGTCTGTGCTCAGCAAAGCCGTCAGGCCAACAGTGGTGGATCAGTCTTTTGTGCTCTGCCCCCACTGCCAGCAGCATCGGGCGCAGGTCTGGAGTGATGGCCGGGGCGGTCGGATCTGCCGTTGCCCGGAGTGTGGCCAGGTGCCGGTCGAGGCAATCGATGGTGCGGCATTAGCCCTGGATGAAGACTGGCTGCGGCAGAAAATGCGCCTCGCGCTCGACATCGAGAGTCGCGACGACGTAGATGACTTGGGCGACGGTGCTTGGCGGCTCGGTAACGCCCGCAGATCTCCGGTCGTGCTGGCCCGAGATCTGACGAGAGTGCTGCATGAGCCGACCTTGCTGGATCGTGTCCGAGCTGCGGGTAGCAACATCCGAGTCATCACTCCCAGGCCGCGCACGACTCGTGGATCGCCCTTCGGCTCAGGAGTGGAATGGCTGGCGCTGGAAGAACGATTCACGTTCTATGGCGGCGGGATCTCGTTCATCCCTTCGGCACCGTCTGCAGCGCCAGCAGTGGCCGATCCGGCCGCACCTGTGAACGGGCCATTCTCGGCGGACTTCAAGTGGGCGACGCTGCCGGACGTGCAGGCAGCGCCGATCCGCTTTACTGACGGTCAAGCGAAGGTGTTCGAAGCGCTCTGGTCGTTCAAGGGGGCCGAGGTGGACGGCGAAAGGATCATGCAGCGCGCTGGCCAGAAGAGCGACAAGCCGATTGACCTGTTCAAGATCAAGTCGAAGGACAAGGGCAAGCCGGAGCACGAGGCTCGACTGGCAGCCTACGGGGCACTCGTCGTCACACAGCAACGCGCTGGACTGTATGCGATGCCGTGTTCGGCAACTGGAAAGGGGGCGAACGTCATGACATGAATTCAGCACCGAAGCGCCTGGCTCGCGCTGACTTCAAGAGCCTGACTTTTTCATTTTTTGGAGAGATTGAAATGAGCGGAAAGAACCAATGGGTCGTACCCATCAACGGCGGTGATCAGTGGGGTGTGCGGGGAGAAGGCAACGACCGTCTCACCTCCATCCATAACACGCAGCAACAGGCGATTGACCGTGCGCGGGACATCGCCATCAACCAGCAGAGCGAGATGCTCATCCAAGGGCGGAACGGCCAGATCCGTGAGCGCAACAGCTACGGTGACGATCCGTTCCCGCCCAAGGGTTGACGTGGAGGCTGGCCTCGCGGGTTTGCCGTTCTGCTTTGCTCGTGCAAACCCGCGAGCCAACCATTTCCGTCGGCGCACGCATAAATGATTGACGAACAACGCCGTCTGCGTGTGCCACGGCGAAGAAGTTAGCGCCGATTTCGAGAGAAGAGAGGGCGGAACGGAGGGCAACTGGGGATGTTCCTGCCAGACCACAGGACCCCGGTCGCACACGCAGAATGTGCGGGAACCCCGCGTGGCATGCGGAAAGCACAAATGAAAACGCCCAACTGAGAACAGTTGGGCGCTGAATTTTGGTGGCCGGTCTCGGAATCGAACCAAGGACACGCGGATTTTCAATCCGCTGCTCTACCAACTGAGCTAACCGGCCAAAGAGGGGCGCATTATAGCAGCTCTTTGGTGAGTTAGACAGCTTATCTGTCTTTAACTTTGACTGAGCACCAGAAGGGCTACCCAACAGGCTGGGGGCAGCCTGTTGGGTATGCAGGATCGTTACATGCTGTGAATGTCTCTATCCTTGGTTTCCGGCAGGAAGAATATCCCCAGCACAGCGGTCAACAAGGCGATCACGATTGGATACCAGAGACCGTAGTAGATATCGCCCGTTGCAGCCACCATGGCAAAGGCGGTGGTCGGCAGGAAGCCGCCAAACCAGCCATTGCCGATGTGATAAGGCAGCGACATAGAGGTGTAACGGATGCGCGTTGGGAACAATTCCACCAGCCATGCGGCAATCGGGCCATAGACCATGGTCACGTAGATGACGAGCAAGGTCAGCAGGAGCAGTACCATGGGCTTATTAACCTTCTCCATGTCTGCCTTAGCCGGATAGCCAGCCTCCTTGGTCGCGGCGGCAAGGGTCTTGCCAAAGGCTTCGGTACGCTTCTTCAGCTCATCCTTGGGCATGCCCTGCCCTTCGAATGATTCAATCGTCACGTTACCAATTTTGACCGTTGCCAAGGTTCCGGGCGGTGCTGCCTCGTTGGAATAATTCACACTGTTTTTGGCGAGGAAGGACTTGGCAATATCGCAAGACGTCACGAACTGCGCAGTACCCACCGGGTTGAACTGGAAGGAACAGCTCTTCGGATCAGCCACCACGACCACTGGCGAGCTTTGCTGAGCAGCTTCAAGTGCTGGGTTAGCAAAGTGAGTCAGCCCCTTGAAGATCGGGAAATAAGTCAGCGCAGCGATGATGCAACCGGCCATGATGATGGGCTTGCGACCGATCTTGTCGGAGAGAGAACCGAAGATCACAAAGAAAGGAGTCCCCAAAATCAGCGAACCGGCAATTAGCAGGTTGGCGGTCTGCGGCTCTACCTTAAGTGTCTGCAGCAGGAAGAAGAGCGCATAGAACTGACCCGTGTACCAAACCACTGCTTGACCGGCAGTACCACCCAGCAGCGCCATGATCACGATTTTGAGGTTGTCCCAACGCGCAAACGACTCGGTCAGCGGCGCCTTGGAGGCCTTGCCTTCTTCCTTCATGCGCAAGAAAACCGGCGACTCATTCAACTGCATACGAATGTACACAGAGATAGCCAGCAGCACAATCGAGAGCAGGAAGGGAATACGCCAGCCCCAGTCATCAAACTCTGGGCCAAGAACAGTGCGACAGGCCAGAATCACCAACAGCGAGAGGAACAAACCCAAGGTTGCCGTGGTTTGAATCCAGCTGGTAAAGAAACCACGCTTACCATTCGGTGCGTGCTCGGCCACATACGTTGCGGCACCACCATACTCACCACCAAGCGCCAGCCCCTGCAACATACGCAGGCCGATCAGGATGATCGGTGCAGCCACACCAATTGCGGCGTAGTTCGGGAGCATGCCAACCACAGCGGTCGACAGGCCCATGATTAGGATGGTCACAAGGAAGGTGTGCTTGCGGCCAATCATGTCGCCCAGGCGGCCAAAAATAATCGCGCCAAAGGGTCTGACGGCAAAACCCGCAGCAAAGGCCAACAGCGCAAAGATAAATGCGGCCGTCTCGTTCACCCCTGAGAAGAATTGCTTACTGATGATGGCCGCGAGTGAGCCATAAAGATAAAAGTCGTACCACTCAAAGACAGTCCCGAGTGAAGAGGCAAAGATGACTTTGCGCTCCTCGCTGGTTAATCCAGCATCTTTATTTTCAGACATACCCACTCCTCCGATTGTTATATCCAGGAACCTGGAAGCTGCTCTATTGGCAGCCCTACCAAAAACTGCATGGCTAAGGGCTCATGCGTCCCGGCATCGTAGGCGGGGGAACTTACTACTTACTTACTTGGCTCAGCCGGCAGCCTGATTGGGAAAGGTCACACGGACGAGCGCACCCTGCCCTTTGGGAGAAGCATGTAGGCTGACATTGGCATGATGGAGCAGTGCGATTTCACGCACGATCGATAAGCCCAACCCGGTACCATCGACCTGCGTCCCTAGCACTCGGTAAAAACGATCAAACACCTTGTCACGCTCGGTCTCGGCAATTCCGATACCCGTATCCTCAATCTCAACACAGGGCTGAGCGGCATTACGCAGATGGATCGTGACGCTCCCGCCGGATGGCGTGTATCGAATGGCATTGTCGATTACATTGGAAAACAACTCGTGCAACAACACTGCATTGCCCTGGACCGGGAAAGACGTGTCTTCTGCATCAAATGCCAGATCAATCCCACGCGCCATCGCCAGCGGAGCGCAAGCTCGCGCAACTTCAGGGACAAGTGTTTGCAGGTCAACGCGAGTAAACATTGCACTCTGCTCACTGGACGACTCAGCGCGGGCCAGCACTAGGAGCTTTTGGGTCAGGTCAGACAGTCGCTCTGCAGCCTGAATCATTTGCGTCAGACAGCTTTGCAAACGTTCAGGCGAAGATTCAGACAACGCCAACTCTGCTTGCATGCGCAGGCCTGTGAGTGGGGTCTTGAGCTGATGCGCTGCATCGGCAATGAATCGGCGTTGGCCACCCAAGCTGTCATCCAGGCGCGCCATGGTGTCATTCAAAGCCTCGATCAAGGGTCGAATTTCAGCGGGGATATTCTCAAGACTGATTGCCGTGAGATCTGCCGGACGGCGCCGGCGCAGCTCGTCTTGCAAACGATGCAGGGGTGTAATGCCGCGTGAAACCGCAAAGTAAATCAGCAATACGGCCAGAGGGACAATCGCGAACTGCGGCACGATAACCGATGACACAATCCGCGCCGCCATGCCATTGCGTTTATTTCTCGTTTCAGCAACTTGTACCAACACAGGCAGCGCCTGTGGCCCTAGCCGCTTGAACATGTAGGCGACACGCACCTCATCATCGCCAATGTCCTCATCCCGCAACAGGACAGTATCAAACACTTGGTTCTCATCGGCTGCGATCCAGGGGAGCTCATCATCACCGATGAGCAACACACCAGCTGCATCACTCACCTGGTAAAACACCTTGTCCTGCCTGTCGGTGCGCAACATGTCGCGTGCGGCACGGGGCAAATTGACTGTAATACGCCCAGTTTCGAAATTCACCAGATTGGCGAGCGCCTGAGTGTTATTCACGAGCATGACATCGTAAGGCTCGTTGGCGAACTTGCCGGTCACGTTATAGATCATGACCACTCCGACCGACCACACCATCAGCAGGATGATCAGCAACCACAGCAAAATCTCACCCAGCAGCGTGTCAAATACTGCACGCCAGCGGAAACGCCGCCTCACCTCAACGGTCATTCGGCTTTTCCAAGCAATAGCCCAAACCACGCATCGTTGCGATGCGGATATTCGCCAATTCGAGTTTTTTCCTCAGGCGGTGAATATAGACTTCGATTGCATTGGTGCTGACCGACTCCCCCCAAGCACAGAGGTGGTCGATCAAATGCTCCTTGCTGACCAGCCGCCCTACGCGCAGCAACAGCACCTCGAGCAACTCTAGCTCGCGTGCAGAAAAGTCTACGCTCTCGCCATTGATCCGCACCACGCGCTCGCTCTGATCAAAGCTCAGCGCGCCCAGCTCAATCAATGTAGGCAGCCCGGTGCCACGGCGCGTCAGGGCGCGGACGCGCGCCTCAAGCTCAGGCAAGGCAAAAGGCTTGGTTAGGTAGTCATCTGCGCCAGCATCCAGCCCGCGCACCCGCTCCTCAATGCCATCCTGTGCTGTGAGCACTAACACGGGCATGGGCGACTTACGGCTACGTAAACGGCGCAGCACCTCGATGCCATTCAGACGCGGCAAGCCCAAATCCAGAATCAGCAGATCGTAAGGCTGACCGAGCAAGGCGGTATCTGCATCGAGCCCGTTACTGACATGATCAAGGGCAAAACCGGACTTGCGCAGCGAACTCGCAAGGGCATCGGCAATAATGGGATCATCTTCTGCAAGCAGTATTCTCATGGTTCGACAAGAATACCAAGCCTCATGGGGGCTGCCGCAACAAAATCACCATTTCATGTGGCCATTGCACAATGCCGTAAGTCTCGTGCAAGTGAAACTTCATACACTATGCTTGCTGTTCTCCAATTCGGTTCTGGGGCAGATCGCCACTGCTAGGCTGATCGACCCTCGGGGGCAGGCAACCTGACCTGACGCCTGCTCCCGCCGCCTTTTTCCCCACCGATAACAGCCGGTCGCCCGCCTCTGCCAAGGCTAGCCTCCAAAGCAAAACACCCCGCCAAGGCGGGGTGTTTCTTTTTGTGCATCCCTGACTGGGTGCACAGGGAAGGAGAGGGGTACGGGGAGAACCTAGGTTCTCCCTGTTCCGAGCTATCCAGATGTAAGCAGCAAAACTGCTTACATCATCCCGCCCATGCCACCCATGCCACCCATGCCGCTCATATCAGGCATTGCAGGCTTCTCTTCCGGCAGTTCAGCGATCAGTGCATCGGTGGTCAGGATCAGACCGGCAACCGAAGCGGCGTTTTGCAGCGCCGAACGGGTCACCTTGGCAGGGTCCAGAACGCCCAGTTCAACCAGGTCGCCGTAGGTGCCGTTGGCAGCGTTGTAACCGTAGTTGCCCTTGCCTTCGAGGACCTTGTTCACCACGACCGATGGCTCATCGCCAGCGTTGGCAACAATCTGACGCAGCGGTTCTTCAACAGCGCGCAGAACGATCTTGATGCCAGCGTCTTGCTCAGGGTTGTCGCCCTTCAGATCCTTGATCGCAGCACGGGCACGCAACAGCGCCACGCCACCGCCAGGAACGATGCCTTCTTCAACAGCAGCGCGGGTAGCGTGCAGTGCATCTTCCACGCGAGCCTTCTTTTCCTTCATTTCGACTTCGGTGGCAGCGCCGACCTTGATCACTGCAACACCACCGGCCAGCTTGGCCACGCGCTCTTGCAGCTTTTCCTTGTCGTAGTCGCTGGTCGCGGTGTCGATCTGGGTGCGGATATTGGCAACACGGTCTTGGATTGCGGCTTCGGTGCCAGCACCATCGATTATGGTGGGGGTTTCCTTACCGATTTCCACGCGCTTAGCGTGACCGAGGT
>CAZCLF010000057.1:0-6838 GCA_964499485.1 uncultured Rhodocyclaceae bacterium
CAGAAGACCGGCCACAGCCCGCGCATTGCACTGATGTTGCAGCAGGTGGCAAATGTCGAGACGACCGCAACGCGCAGCGAAGCCGAGGCGTTGATTCTTGAAAACACGCTGATCAAGAAGCTCGCCCCCAAATACAACATTCTGTTCCGGGACGACAAATCCTACCCCTACATTGCGCTTACGGCGAGTGAGTACCCTCGACTGGCCTATCACCGTGGGGCATTCGACAAGAAGGCCCGCTATTTCGGACCTTTTCCCAGTGGCTTGGCGGTTCGTGAAAGCATTCAGCTGATCCAGAAGACCTTCCTGTTACGCACCTGCGAGGAGGCCGTTTTCCGTAATCGGTCCCGACCTTGTTTGCTGCATCAGATCAAACGTTGCAAAGCGCCTTGTGTCGACTTCATCTCTAAGGAAGATTACGCACAGGATGTTCGCCTAGCTGAGCTATTTCTGCGCGGCAAGCATGGTGAGGTCATCGAGAATCTCACTGACAAGATGCAGGCTGCGGCTGCTGCCATGCGTTTTGAAGAGGCTGCCCAATGGCGAGATCAGATTCGTGCCTTGCAGTCGGTCCTGCACCGCCAGTATGTCAGTTCGACGGGCGATGAGGATGTAGACATTATTGCTGCGGTTGCTGGTGCTGATGCCCTGTGTATCAACCTTGCGATGGTGCGAGGGGGGCAGCACATGGGAGATCGTGCGCAATTCCCCAAGGGCATGTCTGGCGGTCTGAATGGCGATGAGGCCGAAGGGCTGGTGGCATTTATTGAGCAGCACTATCAGCTGCATCCAGCGCCGATGCGTCTTCTTGTGGCGCACGATGTGGGCGACAGCGTGGCCGCCGTTTTTGCCTCAGCCGGATACAAGGTTGCCGTGAGTTTGCCTCGCAATGAGATGGAGCGGGCATGGCTCGGAATGGCGGAAAAGAATGCCCAATTGGCAATTGAGGCGCGTCGCCTCAACGCGGTACGTTCGGGCACGCGCCTTGAGGCCCTGCGTGAGGCGCTCGATCTGGCGGATGCACCGGCCCGTATTGAATGCTTTGATATCAGCCACACACAAGGGGAGGGGACAGTCGCTTCTTGTGTCGTGTGTGTTGATGGGGCCATGAAGAACAGTGAATATCGGCGCTTCAACATCACCGGCATTACGCCGGGCGATGACTATGCAGCCATGCGACAAGCCTTGACTCGTCGATATGAAAAGGTCGCGAGTGGTGACGCGATCGCCCCCGACCTCATCTTGATCGATGGCGGCAAGGGGCAGCATGGCGTGGCGCGCGAAGTATTTACCGAGCTCGGCTTGGAGCATTTGCAGAGCGTGGGTGTTGCCAAAGGCGAGGACCGCAAACCCGGTCTTGAAACGCTATTTGTCTATGGCCGCGAACTGCCACTGCATCTGCCAATGGATAACGCCGGTTTTCATCTGATTCAGGAAATCCGAGATGAAGCCCACCGCTTTGCCATTGTTGGGCATCGCGCGCGCCGTGCCAAGGCCCGCGGGCACTCCAAGCTAGAGGATGTGGCAGGTGTGGGGCCGACGCGGCGCAAGAAATTGTTGGCCCATTTTGGTGGCCTGCAGGGAGTGCTTGCCGCAACGGTTGAAGATTTATGCCGCGTTGATGGAATTAGCCGTAAACTAGCGCAAGAAATTTATAACGAATTCCACTGAAATCCTCCTGATGACGGTCAATATCCCCAATCTGCTGACTTGGTTCCGCCTACTGTGTATCCCTGTGATAGTCGGGGTTTTCTACACGCCACAAGGCTGGTTCACCCCACAGGAGCAGAATTTTATTGCGACGGTAGTGTTCGTATTTGCTGCTGTTACTGACTGGTTTGACGGCTGGTTGGCCCGTAAGCTCAACCAAACGTCAGCCTTTGGCGCTTTTCTCGATCCAGTAGCTGACAAGCTCATGGTGGCAGCGGCACTGATTGTGTTGGTTGAATATGACCGCACTAATACACTGATTGCGTTCATCATCATCGGTCGCGAAATTGCCATCTCCGCTTTGCGCGAATGGATGGCTAAAATTGGCGCATCCAAGAGTGTTGCAGTTTCTTTTATCGGCAAACTCAAGACAGCTGCGCAAATGACGGCAATCCCGATGTTGTTGTATGGCGCACCGTTGTACGGGGTTGATGTCATGCGAGCTGGCAAAGTGCTGATCTGCGTTGCTGCCGTGCTGACCCTATGGTCTATGGCTTACTACATGCGTAAGGCCTGGCCCGAAATTTCCGCTAGAAGCTGATTATTTTCATTTAGTTGCGATGGCTACTTGATTTTGCTTCGAATACTGTATAAAAATACAGTATTCGACTCAGGAGCATGTCATGGCCCGTAAAAGCTCAGCTGGTTTCAATGATGGATTGACTCCACGTCAGCGCGAGATTCTCGACTTCATCCGTACTACGTTAGAGGTTTTGGGTGCGCCACCAACGCGCGCCGAAATTGCGCAGGCATTTGGTTTTGCCTCCCCGAATGCCGCCGAGGAACACCTCAAGGCCATCGCCAAAAAAGGCAATATCATTCTTGAACCGGGCGCTGCACGTGGTATCCGGTTAGTTGAGCAGCTTGGGCTTCCACTCATCGGTGCAGTCGCTGCGGGCAGTCCGCTGCTCGCAGTAGAGAATCAGCTGGGGCGTGTGCAGGTGGATGCAAACTTGTTTTCTCAGCGTGCTGACTACTTGCTGACAGTGCGTGGCAACAGCATGACCGGCGTCGGTATCTTTGATGGGGATTTGCTTGCAGTACAACGCACGCAACACGTCCGGGACGGGCAGATTGTTGTCGCTCGACTTGGCGATGACGTAACTGTTAAACGTTTGCGGGATAGGGATGGCACCATTGAATTACTTGCAGAAAATCCCGACTATCCGTCCATACCTGTTGATGACTCATTGGCGATTGAAGGGCTGGTGGTGGGCTTGATCCGCACCGACGCGCCTGCCTAATTCTTTGGGGGTTAGCACTTCACGCCAATTCGGATGAGCTCAGACGTGTAGCGAAATAGGCTGCTACAATCGACTCGCTATGTTCACCCAGCGTACGCTTCGTCCTGTCAGCTTAGTTGCACTGTTTGTGCTGCTATGGGGCCTCGTCTTCCCGACGCTGGCCAATGCTGGCGTTGGTGATACGAATACCGTCTGGACTGAGGTCTGTACGGCGCAAGGCATCAAGAAGATCCAGCTAACTGATGATGCCCATGCCCCCAAGGCCCATGCTTATTCGGCTGAGCACTGTGCTCTATGTTGTCTGGGTGGTGCCATCCCCGCAGCGGAACCACTCGCACTGGTCGATGGTCTCCAGCTTCAGTACCGAGCTCCTCAACTTCCAGTAGCTCAAGTCTTGCTGCCTCAACAGATTATTCTGCTGAGCGCGCCTCCCAGAGCACCCCCGCACCTGTCTTTCGCCTGATCCTTGCCGCCCACTGGCGGTAGGCAGGCATCCATCTCGAACACGCACATGCGATCTGTATCGCCTGTGCATACCGATGATCTCGGCGGTTTGTTTACGCAACCGCCACGACAGGATGCACCATGACACCCTTTTTCAAATTGGCACCGCTTTCGGTTGCCATGATTTCCGTATTCCCACTCGCTGCCACGGCACAAACTGTAATCCCCGCAATGCAATTGCCCGAGGTGAAGGTCACTGCAAAACCAGAGGTCTCTCTGACCCAGCCAGACATAGCTACTGCTAAGGCAGAGATGTCCAAGGTTGCAGGCGGCACAAACATTATCGACGCCGAAACTTTCCGTGAAGGTCGGGTATCGACATTCAGCGACACCCTTGGCATGGCCACTGGCGTACTGGCGCAGTCGCGCTTTGGCGCGGAGGAAACTCGCCTCTCCATCCGGGGCTCGGGCCTTCAGCGTACCTTCCACTTACGCGGCATCAAGCTGATGCAGGATGGGGTTCCAATTAACCAAGCGGACGGCGGGGGGGATTTCCAGGCGGTTGAGCCATTCGCAACGCGCTACATCGAGGTCTTTCGTGGTGCCAATGCGCTACGGTATGGCGCCTCTACGCTCGGGGGCGCCGTCAATTTTGTCTCGCCCACCGGCCATGATGCACCCAAGCTTGAGTTGCGTGCAGAAACGGGGAGCTATGGCTATCAGCGTCTCGGCTTTGCCACGGGCGGTGTTAGTGACAATGGCGTTGTCGATTATTTCCTGAGTGGTTCTACCTTCGACCAGAATGGCTTCCGTGATCACGCGGGGCAGAGGGCTCAGCGTATGAACGGCAATGTTGGCTATCGCATCAGCGATGACATCGAGACACGCTTTTACGTCGGCTACGCGAAGAGCGATTCGTTCCTGCCTGGCAATATCACCATGGCCCAATTGCAAGCCAATCCGCGGCAGGCCAATGCTAGCAACATCACTAGCAACCAGAAGCGTGACATCGAAGTATTTCGGGTAGCCAACAAGACCACCATTCGTCTTGGCGACGACCGTCTTGAGTTGGGAGCTTGGTATTCAGACAAGACCCTGTTCCATCCGATCTTCCAAGTGCTTGATCAGCAAAATGCAGATTACGGGCTAGATCTGCGCTACATCGCCAACGGCAAACTATTCGGTTACGCCAACGAGTTCGTTCTCGGCTTTGCACCCTCGCGTGGTACCACGCGTGACGATCGCTTTACCAATGTCGGCGGACAACGTGGCGCACGCACCAACAAGCTGTATCAGGTTGCTACGAGCCTCGAACTGTATGGTGAAAACCGGTTGCGACTTGATGATCAATTTACGGTAATTGCGGGGCTCCAATACACCCGTGCCACACGTAAGAATCGCGACGAGTTTTTCACCGCGGGCCAGGACGAAAGTTTTAACGCCTGCTACACCGGCACCAGCCCTAAGGTTGGCGTCCTCTATCAGGCAAATCCAAACGTGCAGTGGTTTGCCAATCTGGCGCGGAGCTATGAGCCGCCATCATTTGGCGAACTGACGGGCGGTTTGACGCCGAATATCAGCCAGGCCCAACGTGGTGGCACGCTTGAGGTCGGTAGTCGTGGACAAAGCCAGTATGTGGATTGGGATGTCTCGTTTTATGAGGCGCGTCTCAAGAACGAGCTCCTGCAAAGCCGTATCTTTGTTGCCGGTAACAGCGGCACTGCCGCGCCGCAAACAACCAATGCAGGTAGCACGATTCATCGTGGCATTGAGCTTGGTCTGACAGCGCGTTTGCCAGCCAGCCTTGAGTGGCGCAGCAATCTGCTACTCAATCGCTTCCGCTTTGATGGGGATCGCGAGTTCGGCAACAACACCTTGCCGGGCGTCCCTATGGTGCTAATGCGTGGTGAACTGTTGCATCGAGATGGTAAGGGCTTCTATGTTGGGCCCACGATTGAAGCTGCCGGCGATTACCCGATCGACATGAGCAATAGCGTCAATGCACCCGGTTACACCATCTTTGGTTTCAAGCTCGGCCAACAAGTTAAGCGCGGCATGTCGTGGTTTGTTGAGGCACGGAACCTCGCCGATAAAAAGTATGTGGCTACCACGGGTGTCAGCCGTAATCTTGCCGGGGCTGATTCTGCGCAATTCTTGCCGGGGGATGGTCGTTCCGTCTATGCCGGGATTCAGTGGCGTCAGTAATAAAAAAGGATTCAAACATGAACAAGCAATTATTTGTCTCAGTGCTGGCTGCCATGCTGTGCGCTTCATCACAGGCGCATATCGTCTTGGACAATCAAACGGCACCTGCCGGCAGCTACTACCGCGGTGCATTGCGCGTAGGGCATGGTTGCAGCGGCTCTCCTGTGACGCAGATTATCGTCACCATCCCGCCCGGTTTTCAGGGCGCCAAGCCGATGCCGAAAGCGGGCTGGCGCATTGATGTTCAGCGTTCGCTACTCGCGCAGTCTTATGTCAGTCATGGGCGCACGGTGACGGAGGATGTGACTGAGATCCGATGGACGGCAAAGACACCTGACGATTATCTGCAAGATGATCAATACGATGAGTTTGTTATCTTCGGCAAGCTACCTGAGGCTCCTGGCAAGCTCTACTGGAAGACCAGCCAGATTTGCGAACAAGGCCGAATCGATTGGCATGAAGTCGCTACAGGGACTGACGCCAAGCCGAAGAGTCCAGCTGCCGTACTTGAAATCAAGGCAATAGAGGGCGCTCACGCGCATCACGCTCACTAAACCTTGAGTCGTACTTGGTGGGAAGTCTCGTTTTTTCGGGCTTTCCACCAGATTAGGTTTGACCAAACGCGATCTAGCAAGTACAATGTTGTTCTTCGTCGGGGCGTAGCGCAGCCTGGTAGCGCATCTGCTTTGGGAGCAGAGGGTCGTGAGTTCGAATCCCACCGCCCCGACCACTATTTCGTATCCCCTCGGTAACCGTCCGTAGCTCATCTGGATAGAGCACCGGCCTTCTAAGCCGGGGGTAACAGGTTCGAGTCCTGTCGGGCGGGCCATAAGTGCCTACCCCACCCCTGTAATACTCCCCCTCCTTGCTATTCCTGCACCGGGCAAATCAGCTTCACCCTGTGTGCAGCTTTGTGCCTTTCATTGTGTCCTTGACATATGATTTGTGTGTTTCTCCATTGAGCACACTGTATGCCGGCAAGCAACACACCTTTGAAACAAGTTTTGGTTGAGGGATTCTTTGATCCGGTTACCTCGACAGTGACTTACGTTGTCTATGATGGCCCGAACTCTGCCTGCGCAATCATTGACCCTGTCCTTGATTACGACCCCAAGGCTGGACGTACGGAGACCACCTCCGTTGATCGTGTGACCGAGTTTGTATCGGCGCGTGGACTGAACGTTGAATGGATTCTGGAAACCCATGCGCATGCAGATCACCTCTCGGCAGCCCCC
>CAZCLF010000058.1:0-6745 GCA_964499485.1 uncultured Rhodocyclaceae bacterium
AAAGATGGGCGCTGTAGTCGGTGATGCCGGCAATCACGAGCTGTGCGCCTGCGTGTTCGAGCACCACGTGCTCATTGTTGAGGACACGTAAGCCGAGGCGGCTAAGCTCCTCTACCCACGCCGGGGCGCCAGAATAGTATTCGTGATTACCCGTGACAAAGTAGGTGCCATGGCGGGCGCTGAGTCGGCTGAGCGGCGCTGTGTGCGCAGATAACTTGCTTACCGTGCCGTCTACTAGATCGCCGGTGACAGCCACAAGATCGGCATCAAGCTGGTTGACCGCATCGACAATGGCATCGAGGTAGCGGCCTTTGATGGTGGGGCCGACATGAATGTCGCTGATTTGCGCAATGCTAAAACCATGCAAGCCCTCAGGCAGATTAGCGATGGGAATCTCTACGTCGACAACGCGTGCGCGTCGCCGTGCATTCAGCAGGCCCAGTAGGCTGGCCAATAAGGCCACAACGATAACGGCAATGGCCGAGTCGGCGGAAAGCGTTGCATGCCATGGCGCCTCAGCGGCAAATAGCTGCGTGACCATGAGCGCTAGGTCGCGTAGCAGCGTAAAGACCAGAAGCGATGAAAAAAAGCCCATCAATAATAGGCTGATCCAGGCCAGTCGGTCATCGTCGCGTGAGCGCGCCAGCAGCCCTTGAGGGATCAGTACCGTCGACCCGACCAAAAACATTGCGCCCACTAGGGCGGTTGCGGTGCCACCTGGCAGGGCAGGGAGAAGGCGTAGTCCGATATAGAGGTGCAGCAGCCCCAGCAGGACATAAACGGTCAGAAAGAAACGACGTGAAGGCATGGTTTGTCCTAAAGCAAGCCGGGATCAGCTCAACGCAAATGATGCCGAAGGGGGCTGATTCAAGCGTTTCAAATGTAACAACCTGTGCACAGTTGGGGCTCAAAGCGCTCCAAAGCCTGCGGCGATGACCGAGAAAGCCGGCAGGTCAATAAATGAAATTATTGAAGTATTTGTCGCGGAGCTTACGCTGTGGCTGTTTTGCGGCCGCCTACGCTAGCTCGCTTCCAACATGCTTAAGCTTGGGGTATGCTGAGAAAAATAAATAAAATTGATACCCAAGTGGCGTCTCAAGCGGGGATAGAGTTATGCGGCTCAGCGTTGTGGTTGTGGATGATTCGGCAATCAATCTCAAGTTGTTCAAGGCCTTGCTTGCCAAGGTACCGGACCTTGACGTCAGCTGCTTTGAGTCTTCCAGTGAAGGTCTTGAGTGGTGCATCAATCATCCGGTCGATTTCGTTATTCTGGATTACATGATGCCCGCGCCTGATGGGCTTGCCTTTCTAGAGCGGCTCCGCGCGACTCCCGGCCGGCAAGATATTCCGGTGCTGATGACCACAGCGAATGATCATCGTGAAATTCGCTATGAGGCGTTGCAGAGCGGTGCGAGTGATTTTCTCAATAAACCGGTCGACAAGAGTGAGTTTATTGCGCGCGCCTCGAATCTGTGCGAGCTACGCCGCAGTCAGCGTCGTATGAGCGATCATGCCGCATGGCTGGCTGAGGCCGTGGATAAAGCCACGGCTGAAGTGCGCGAAAGAGAGCGTGAGATCGTCGTAAGGTTGGTGCGGGCCGCCGAGTTTCGCGACCCAGAAACTGGCTCACATATTCAGCGTATGGCGGCGTATTCTCGGTTGATTGCCGAACGGCTAGGGTTGCCGGTAGACGAGCAAGACCTCATTTTGGCAGCCGCCCCGATGCATGATGTTGGTAAGTTGGGTACGCCAGATCATATTCTTCTTAAGCCGGGAAAACTGACCCCAGAAGAATTTGAAATTATGAAAGAGCACGCACAGAAAGGCTATGAGATTTTGGCCGACAGCAATTCGCGCATGTTGCAGGTGGCGGCCATTATTGCCCTCAGCCATCACGAGAAGTTCGATGGCAGCGGCTATCCAAATGGGCTGCGAGGGAACGATATTCCCCTCTATGGCCGTATCGTGGCAATTGCCGATGTCTTTGATGCGCTAACGTCGGCGCGCCCATACAAACCCGCTTGGGCGCTGGATAGAGCGGTTGAATTTATGAAGGAAAACCGAGGCAGGCATTTTGATCCGGAGTGTCTGGATGCTTTCTTGGGCGCCTGGGATGATGTTCTTTCGATTCGTGAGCGCTATGCAGACGATCCAGCTGATATGGGAGGGATTCAACCATGAAGGTCAAGCAACTGCATCTGCTCAACTTGGATGATCTCACTGCTCAATTAGAAACCCTTCAGTCGATTCGACCCCATTGGATTTTGGTTTTCGGTGCGCCCAGCATGATGGGCGACACGTCATTACTCAGTGCAACCTTGGCCCAGGTATTTCCGACCGCAATTCGTACCGGCTGTAGCACCGCCGGTGAGATTACGGCTCAGGGAGTGGCCGAAGGTAGCTGCTCAATCGTTGCGGTGCACTTTGAAAAAACGGAAATTTGGGAAGCCTCAACCACGCTTTCCTCGATGCAGGACTCTTATGCGGCGGGCCAACGGTTGGGTGAGCAGTTGGCCGGCCCCGATTTGCGCGCTGTATTTGTATTGGCACAAGGAGTTGCTATCAATGGCAGTGCCTTAAGCGCTGGTTTGAGTGATCGAATCGGTAGTACGGTTCCTGTCAGTGGCGGCTTGGCCGGCGATGGCACTGCGTTCAATCAAACTTGGGTCCTGAGCACTGCAGGCCCAGCATCTCAACGTGCAGTTGCCATTGGCTTCTATGGCGAGGCCTTGCATTACGCCTTTGGTTCTTTCGGCGGATGGCAGCCCTTTGGCCCCGTCCGTAAAGTGACTCGCTGTGAGGGAAACCTGCTCTATGAGTTGGATGGAGAACCTGCACTCGAAATCTACAAACGATATTTAGGCGAGTACGCAAAAGAATTACCCGCTTCTGGGCTGTTGTTCCCTTTCTTGATGATGAATGCTGAGCAAATGGACAGTGGCCTGATTCGTACAATTCTCGGTGTTGATGAGGCAAACAGTAGCCTGATTCTTGCGGGAGAAATTGACCCCGACGGCTATTTACGCCTCATGCATTCCAATCCTGATGCCTTGGTCATTGGGTCTGAAAACGCTGCGCAGGCGGCGCGCATGATGATGGGTGAGCGCCCAGTCGACCTGGCAATTCTTGTGAGCTGTGTCGGTCGCAAATTAACGATGGGTGATTTGGTGGATGAAGAGGTAGAGGTAGTCAAAGACATGTTGCCTGAGCAGGCCACACTCACTGGCTTTTACTCCTATGGGGAAATCTGCCCCATGGCGCCTGAAGAACCCTGCAAGCTACATAATCAGACCATGACAATCGCCTTTTTGTCCGAGGCTGTTTGATCGATAGCCGCGATGAAACGTCTTCTCTACCGGCAGCTGAAGCGGATTTTTGGCTGGCAATCCGAGCCGGAGATACACGCGCATCTGGGTGCGCTGCTGGAGCTCACTCAAGCACACGGTACGCCCGAATTGCAAGCCTTTGCGACCAAGCTGCCGCAGTTGCTGGAACGTGTACAGGGCAGTTATGACCAGTATGAGCGTGATCTCGAGCTGCGTTCTCGCAGTCTGGATATCAGCTCAGAAGAGATGGTGCAAACCAATAGTCGTTTGAGGGCAGAGCTGGCAGCCCGCAGCCAAGCCATCGCTGCGTTGCGTGCCACTACGAATGACCTGTTGAAACACAGCGATCTGCCTGCACTGGCGTTAGATGATGAGGACCTGGCCTCTCTATCCCTCCTAATGAGTCACTTGGTTGAGCAGCGTGAAGCCAGTCGTCGTGAATTGGATGCGAGCAATCTAAGTTTGCAGCAACAGAAATTCGCCCTCGATCAGCACGCGATTGTCAGCATCACCGATGTGAACGGCGCCATCATTTATGCCAATGATCGATTTTGTGAAATCAGTGGCTATGCGTTAGATGAGTTGTTAGGGCAAAACCATCGCCTGATTGGTTCAGGCAACCATACGGCAGAATTTTTTGCCGACTTGTGGGACACCATTGCTGCAGGCAAGGTATGGCGCGGAGAAATTTGCAACCGGTCCAAACTTGGCCACCTGTACTGGGTGCAGGCCACGATTGTTCCCTTCTTGGATGATCATGGCAAGCCGGTTCAGTACATTGCTATTCGGACCGACATCACCGCTCGAAAACGGAATGAGCGTGAAATTGCCGCGCAACTGCATTTCCAGAGCCAGCTCATGGAGTCGGTTCCTGTGCCTCTCTACTACAAGGACGCAACAGGGCACTTCATGGGATTCAATCGCGCTTTCCTCGATTTCTTTGGGATTGAGCGGAAAGCGTGGGTAGGCAAGACGGTTTTCGACCTCTTGCCTCGGGAGCAAGCTGAGTTTAGTCATCAGCGCGACCTAGAAGTTTTCGCACAGGGCGGAAGACAGATTTTTGAGTCGCAGTTGACCGTGCGAAATGGTGATGTCCGAGATGTGATTTTCAGTAAGGCTGCGTTGACGCAACCCAATGGGGTCATTACCGGGCTCGTCGGTAGCATTCTGGATATCACTGAGCGCAAGCGTTCCGAGAGCGCCATCTTGCAAGCCAAGGAGGTGGCGGAGGCAGCAAACCGTTCGAAGAGTGACTTCTTGGCCAATATGAGCCACGAAATTCGTACCCCAATGAACGCGATCATTGGTATGAGTGAGCTGGCACTCGATACCGAACTGACTGCCGAACAGCACGAGTATCTGGATACGATTCGGTTGTCAGCGGATGCTTTGTTACAGATCATTGATGACATCCTCGACTTTTCTAAGATTGAGGCTGGCAAGATGTCCGTTGATGCGTTGGCTTTTGACTTAAATACCTTGGTCAATGAGACGCTCAAGACTATTGGTGTGCGGGCCCAGCAGAAACAATTACAACTCAAGCACGAAATCGACATCCATATTCCTCGCCATCTGAACGGTGATCCTGGACGCTTACGGCAAATTCTGCTCAACCTGCTCGGCAATGCCGTGAAGTTTACTGATCAGGGGGCTGTGACCTTAAAGGTGCAGCTCGACCATGATGATGTCGACAAAGTGGTGTTGCACTTTGCAGTGAGCGATACCGGTATTGGTATCTCAGAGGAGCAGCAACAGCATATCTTTGAGGCCTTCACGCAAGCGGATACGTCGACCACCCGTAAGTACGGTGGGACGGGTCTGGGGCTAAGTATCTGTACGCGCTTGGTCAGTTTGATGGGCGGCCGCATATGGGTCGAAAGCCAGCCTGGATTGGGCAGTACTTTTCACTTCACCACAACGCTGACACGAGACTTTTCTTCGCATCCGGAGGTCGCTGCGCTCGTGCCCGGTGGTAAGCGCGTCTTGGTGGTCGATGATAACGGCACCAATCTACGCATGATTTCGGACTCGCTACAGGCGTGGGACATTGAGGTGCTGACAGCGCATGGCGGCAAGGCGGCGCTGCAGCTGCTCAATGCACCCGGTAGCCCGCGGCCTGACCTGATCATTCTTGATGCACACATGCCTGTCATGAGTGGCTTCGACCTAGCAATTGCGCTGAAGGCTGATCCTGGCCTGAATGATCTGCCATTGGTGATGCTGACTTCTGCGGGCGTGCGTGGCGATGCGGAGCGATGCCGGCAATTGGGCATTGATGCCTACCTAACGAAGCCCATTACGCAAGCGGATTTGGTGCAAGCTCTGCAGCGAGTACTGAGTCAGGAACCCGCTGCAGAGGATGTGGATGTTCCGCTTGTGACGCGTCATTCTCTGCGCGAAGGATCAACGCAGCTAGTTATTCTGTTGGCTGAAGATCAGCCATTGAACCAGAAGCTGATGCACTCCATATTATCCAAGTGGGGGCATGCGACGCATATTGTGTGTGATGGACAAGAGGCCGTTGAGGCAGCACGTCACCAGCATTTCGATCTCATCCTGATGGACATGCAAATGCCAGTCATGGGTGGGCTCGATGCGACTGCAGCAATTCGACACTTTGAGCGACTGGAGGGGCGGCAGCGTGCCCCAATCTACGCACTTACCGCAGCTGCACTGCAAGAGGATAGGATTCGTGGCATGGCCGCTGGACTCGATGGTTATTTGACAAAACCCCTTCGTCAGAAAGAGTTGCTGGCATTGATTCAAACATTGCAGAAGTCCCCAGCGAGTGCAGCAGCCACAATCGAGACATTTGACTACGCGGCATCAATGGCATCTGCCGATAATGAAATCATCTCGATTGTCGGCGCTGACTTTATGGCGTCGTGGCCACGGGATCTTGCGCAATTAGAGACGGCACTTGAACACCAACAATGGCCGTTGGTCGAGCGCGTTGCACACACCCTGCGCGGCAATGTAGCTCTTTTTGGCGACTCGCCTTTAGTGGAAGGCCTGCTGCGTATTGAAAAAATGGCGAAGGAAGGTAACTGCTCAGAGAGTCTGGTTGCTGAGATTCGACGTGGCTTGATTGCATTATCAGCCGTGTTGCAGTCACGCCTCTAACTCACCTTACTTGCGTACTTTGTAAAACAAAAAGCCTCCGTAAGGAGGCTTTTTGTTGTCCAACACAGAGAGGAATTAGGCCGCTTGTGCCGGAATCTTCTTGCTGCGATTGGTAATACGGTTCTTGGCGTCGACATACACAAGCTCAGGTTCGAACTTCTGCAGTTCGATCTCGTTGTACACCGCGAAGGTGGCGATGATCAGCAGGTCGCCGGGGGCAGCCAGACGAGCAGCAGCGCCGTTGACCGAGATCGTGCCGGTACCGCGTTCGGCGCGGATGGCATAGGTGGTGAAGC
>CAZCLF010000059.1:0-6560 GCA_964499485.1 uncultured Rhodocyclaceae bacterium
ACGCTTTGTCCGTCCTTGCCGCAGGTGCCGACACCTGGGTCAAGCGCCATATCGTTACCGATCATGGAGACACGCTTCAGCACTTCTGGTCCGCTACCAATCAGAGTGGCGCCCTTGACTGGGTAGGTAATCTTGCCGTTTTCGATCATGTAGGCCTCAGCAGCCGAGAACACGAATTTACCGCTGGTGATGTCCACCTGACCACCACCAAAGTTGGCCGCATACAGACCATGCTTAACTGACTTGATGATCTCTGCCGGATCCTTGTCGCCGTTCAGCATGTAGGTATTGGTCATGCGTGGCATGGGCAGATGAGCATAGGATTCACGGCGACCATTACCGGTCAGCGGCACGCCCATCAGGCGGGCGTTGAGCGAGTCTTGAATGTAACCCTTGAGAATGCCGTCTTCGATCAGCACCGTGCGTTGGGTCGGGTTGCCTTCGTCATCAATCGTCAGCGAGCCGCGACGATTTTCCAGCGTGCCATCATCGACCACGGTGACGCCCTTGGCTGCGACTTGCTCGCCGATACGGCCGGCAAATGCCGAGCTGCCTTTACGATTGAAGTCGCCTTCTAGACCGTGACCAATCGCTTCATGCAGCAGGATGCCAGGCCAGCCATTACCCAGCACCACCGTCATGGTGCCTGCCGGTGCCGGCTTGGCACGCAGGTTAACTTCAGCCTGATGCACAGCCTTGGCGGCGTAATCCTGCAGCACGGCATCGGTAAAGTGGCCGTAGTCGAAACGACCACCACCACCAGATGAACCTTGTTCGCGTTTGCCGTTCTCTTCCATGATCACGGTCACCGAGACGCGCACCAACGGGCGTACGTCGGCAGCGAGATGGCCATCGGAGCGTGCCACCATGATGACTTCCCAGGTGCCAGCGATACTCGCCATGACTTCAACCACACGGGTGTCGATCTTGCGCGCAAAGCCTTCAAGGCGCTCAAGCAAAGCGACTTTTTCAGTGTCTTGTAGTGAGGCGATTGGGTCCATCGCGGCATACAGTGGGACCCGAAGTGCACTGCGCTTCAGCGCTGCGGGCACGCCGCTATAGCCTTGCGCGCCAATCGCGCGCGTAGCTTCGGCTGCGCCGAGCAGCGCCGACATGCTGATGTCGTCGGAGTAGGCAAAGGCGGTTTTCTCACCACTGATGGCGCGCACGCCCACACCTTGTTCGATATTGAAGCTGCCCGATTTAACGATGCCTTCTTCCAAGCTCCAGCCTTCGGAAC
Organism: uncultured Rhodocyclaceae bacterium; assembly: GCA_964499485.1. GTDB lineage: Bacteria > Pseudomonadota > Gammaproteobacteria > Burkholderiales > Rhodocyclaceae. The sequence goes on from CAZCLF010000059.1 coordinate 1,241, forward strand.
GGCTGTATTGGAAATACAGGTCAGCGTAGTCGAGGTTGTGGCCGAAGAGCGAACCAAAGACGCGATCCAGTTTGCTTGGGTTGAGATCGTAAGGCGCGAGCAGGCATTGTTCGGCGGTGTGCAGGAGCGAGGTGTTTGCAGTCATGTTTTTCTTTAGCGTTTCAGCAGTACGGCATGGTCGAGTGCGGGCAAGTTGCTGCGCACACGGGCAATGCGGGTGGGGTCAATGTCAGCAACGATAACACCGACGTCCTTGTCGCGGCGGGCCAGAATTTCACCCCAGGGGTCGATGATCATGCTGTTGCCATGGGTCATGCGCCCGGTCGGGTGGCGCCCACCTTGGGCGGGGGCCATGACATAGCAGAGGTTTTCAATGGCGCGCGCCCGCAGCAGCACCTCCCAGTGGGCCTTGCCCGTGGTCTCGGTAAAGGCCGCGGGCAGGATGAATAGATCGATAGGCTGATCGGCACCAGCCTGGCGGAAGAGCTCTGGGAAGCGCAAGTCGTAACAAATGCCCAGCCCAATGCGGCCCACCGGAGAATCAAAGGCTACGACGCTTTCACCCGCTTTGATGGTGCGCGCTTCGTTGTATTCCTCAGTGCCTTTGCGGAAGGCAAAGAGGTGAATTTTGTCGTAGCGCGCGACTTGTTCACCCTGATTGTCATAGACCAAGCAGGTGTTTAGGAGCTTGTTCGATTCACCCGAGTCGAGGGGCAGGGTGCCGCCCGCAATCCAAATGCCATGCTGTTTTGCGGCGGCGGAGAGAAAGTTCTGGATCGGACCTTCGCCGGGGCGCTCGCGTGCCGCCAAGCGGGCTTCGTCGCTGGCACCGATGAAGGGGAAGTATTCAGGCAGCGCCACCAGTTGTGCGCCTTGTGCGGCAGCTTCTGCAATCAGCTGACCGGCGGTTTCCAGATTCGGTGCCACTTCCGGCCCCGACGTCATTTGTACTGCAGCGATGCGGGTGCTCATTTGCGTTCGCTCTCCTTGCCTTGTGGTGCATCCTTGCTGCTGCCAATATCTTTGGCGCCGACTTCTTTAACAATTTCTTTATTGATGTCCTTGCCGGTGTCCACCTTATTCACCTGCGGATCTTCCCACTTACCCGTGACGTTGTATTCAAAGGCAAAGGCCTGATCAATCGGGTCTCGTAATACTTTTTGCGCCAGCCAAGCGACTGCGCCAACAGCTGGGTTGGCGAGCATGGCGCCGACGGCCAGTGTCTCGCCTAGCGCTGGCTGGACACGCACACGTAAATTCTGCGTCTCATCGTTGAGATTGACATTGCCCTTCATGCGTACCTTCGCAGCGGGGCCGTTGATGGTCAGCTCGTCGGTATACATGATGCCCTTGGCAATCGTCATATCGCCGCGGATGCTGTCGAAGGCGAAGCCCTCGCTGAATACATCGCGGAAGTCGAGCGTAATGCGGCGTGGCAGCGACTGAAGACTGAGCACGCCGAGTAATCGGCCAAAGCCCGGCTCCAGCTTCTTGAACTGACCGTTCTGCATGTCTACCTTGAGCTTGCCATTGAGGCTCGGGTAGTGCGGGCTGAACGGTGTGTCATTCCAGCTCAGTCGGCCTTCAAGCGTCGCGTTGCCACGACGGATGGCGTCAGCATAGCCAGCACGGGTGAGCAGTTTCTCCAGACTCTTAGCCTTGAGTTGGAAATTGATCTGCGTGTCCTGCTGCCCCTGATCTGGCCGCCAGCGGCCGTCACCGGTGAGGCTGCCATCGTCGTTGTTGACCGCAAAGCGTGTATTCCAGTAGCCATCACGATTGTCGGCATCGAGTGTGACTGCGCCCCAATCCTGTCCGTGGAAATTCAGCTTATCGATACTGATCGCCAGTGCAGGGAGCTGTTTGACAGATTCTTCACTGATACGTGCGAGCTGAGCGACTTGTTGATTGGCATCTGGAATGATCAATTGCGGGAAGCGTCCACTGATGCGCCCCGGCCCACCATCATTGCCCGGTACCCAATCGAGCGCGGCGGTCACGCCCTTGCTTCTGAAGTCGCCTTTCCAGTTGCGTCCCGTCTTCTGGGCGGTCAGGCGTACATCCTGCAGAGTGCGATTCATCGCCAGTAGTTCGCTGGTGCGAACATCAATCTGCGTGAAGGGTATAAGTGATTCACTCGAGTGTGCGCTGCCGGCGGCAGTGGTATTTGCATTTGCTGCTGGGGTGGATGGGCTTAGCATGCGGCGCCAGAAGTCGACATCTACACGTGGCAGTGTTGCGCTCAGGCTGACACCCTGATCCGGCATGCGTTGATCCATAGCACCATTTACGCTCAGGAAGCCTCGCTGTACCGTGCCATTGGCGGCTCGCACAAATTGGCCGCGCACCAGCTTGCCGAGGGCGATTTCGGTTTGTTCGCGGCGGGCTGTGGGGGCCGCTTTTTTGCTACGGCTGGGGGCGTTATCAACGATGGGACGGCGTTCAAAGCGCAGTTCCATCGGCGTGGTCGCACTCTTGTTGAAGGGCTCAGGCAGGCTGCTAGAGAGACCAACCAGATCAGAATTGATGCGAATGTCGACATCGCTCTTACGGACGGTAATCGCACCCTTCCAGCGGCCAGTACCAGAAAGTTGGTCGAACAGCGGGAGCGGATAAATCTTGCGCAGTGCGGGCACATTGAACTGGCCATCCGCAGCAATATCGATCTGTCCGTCTTTCCCTGTAGTCACGCTGACACCGACTGGCGCACCGAGGATGTTAGCGCGCGCATCGCGTACCGTGATGCTATCGCTGTTGAAGTCCAATACGCCTTTCACCTCGGTGAGTGCAGGCATGGCTGGGTCGACGAGCAGACGGTTGTTGTCAAAGCGGTAGCGGCCCTCAACGCTACTGTCATCGATGTGGTGCAAGGTCAGTTTGAGCTTGAGGTCCAGTTCGCCATTGCCGCTCGCCGTCATTGGGGCGGTGAAGTGATTGATGCGTTCACCAACCGGGCTCGTCTCAATGAACTTGAGGAACTCCTGCGTTGGGCCCGCCGCCTTACCAGTAATCGTGAGCGTCTGGTCGGTGACTGAATCGAGGTCAGCAATTTCCGCACGCACACCAGACAGCTGGGTGCCGAGAATCTGCCCCTTGCGTGCGTTGATCTGCATGCCCACGCCAATAAAGGCAAGGTCGCCCTCAATATGCTGAATCAACGGCCAGCCCGGCGAGGGATTGATGCTCGCATCTTCTGCTTTCACCAAAACCTTGAAGGTGCCTGAGCCATCAGTGAAGGGGAACTTGGCGAGATCGCCCTTAAGCGTGAGCTTGACGTCCTTTGAGTGGCCGTTGGTAATACCTTGTTTGACCCAGTCGCGGGCATCCTTGTTCACGGCCAGCGGCAGATAACGCCACACTGCGCGGCCATCGGCACGGGTCAGTTGCGCGCTCAGGTCAATTTCACCGGGCGTGCCCATCTTGCCGCGATAGCGGCCAAGCAGCGTGCCTTCGAGGTCTTGGTTAGCGATGCGCATGTCTTCGATATTCACATCGTACTTTTGTCCGTCACGCTGCCAACGCAGCTTGGAGTTTAGGCGATGCAGAGGAATATCGGCTTCAGGAAAAATACTCGGCAGTGATACTTGCGCATTGCGACTATTGAGGATGAGCGTTCCACCTTCATTATCGCCATCAATGCTACCGGTCAGCTTGCGTACACCCGGCAGGGTGTCGTAGGAGGCAATGCCGAGGTCGTAAAAATTGCCTTTGATGCTGTACTGCTTGCGTGGTCCGTTCCAGCGCGAAGACAGATTATCAATACGGCCTTCTAGCTCTAGCTTATCGAGCAGCTTGCTGTATTCAGCAGGCAAGGGTAGATAGGCAGCGAGAGCATCCAGCTTGCCCAGATCAAGGCTGCTGCATTGCGCATCCATACGGTTGGGCAGCCCATCGTCGCCCAAGCTCACATTCGCGCTGAAATCCACCGGGCCGAGGGATAGTCCAGCATGCGTCGCCAGCGTCAGCTTCCGTGCCTCAACAGAGTAATCACCCTTATCGCGCTGTGCGCTGAGGCGGCCATGCAAGTGATCCAAATCAAGCATGGGCAGGTCGCGGCCTAGCTTGATCTGTACCCCAGCTAATGCAAGGTCTGCGGTGAAGCCTGTTATTTCCTGCGCCGCAAAATCCACCCACAAGCGTAGTCCACCGCTGCCACGTGGCAATGTGACGGGGTAGTCCACCCAAGTGCGCCAAATGGCAAGGTCGGCATAGTCCAGCTCGGCATAGACCTGCCCCTTCCAACTATCCAGTTTGTCGAGATCACGACCCTTAAAGTCACCACGCAAATCCAGCCGCGCAGCCAGTGCCGGTGGTGGTTCCGCAGTGAAGCCGAAGCGGTGACGATTGCCGCTGTTACGCAGGTTCAGATTGACCTTGTTCAGCGAGAGCGTCGGCGCCTTGCGTTGTGCGTCGTCCCATTGAATGGTGGCGTCACGGACGATGATCTGGCCTTGGGCGAGAATCCAGTCAGATGCGCGTGAATCTTCACCTTCGGTGTTGAGCGGCAGACCAGCGATAAAAATCTGGCCATTCACATCACGCCGAATATTGAGCACTGGGGCATCAATCACCAATCGGTGTAGGCGTACATCCAGATACAGCAGGGACCGCCAGCCGAGAATGGCTTCGACTTCGTTAAAGCCCAGTGCGGGTTGACCTGCCTTATCGGAAATCTGCAAGTCATTCAGCAGCAGTCGTGGGCGCAGCCCTTGCCAGTCGGCATCAATGCGGTCAATCTTGACCGGCAGTTGTAGTGCAGTGCTGAGGGCTTGCTCAATGTCCCCGCGGTAATCGGCGATATGCGGCAATACGACATGGCGCAAGGTCAGGAAGATACCGGCAAAAGCCAGATAAGCAATCAGCAGGGCCCAGCCCAATGGACGTTTGACCTTGCGCCACAAGCTCGACAGCGCCATGCGGGCGAGCTGTAAACGGCTGCGGTCGATGAGTAGACTCAAGAAATGTTCCCGGCTGAGGTATCAGGGTTATGAGTGTTTCTGCACGTTCAGGTTCGGTGTGCAGAAGAAACAAAATGCAAAACTGAGAGCAATCTCCACATCAACGCACCATCCCTGCTTGGCGCTGACGCTAGAATGCAGATATCCCCATTTTACCCCACACCACCTTCATGCCATTGGCCTGAAAGCTTGGGGTGCTGACGGAGTCACATGCCTGAACTTGCTGAAGTCCTCCTGCCCTCGCGTTTTTTGAGCCGCCTGGCGGTTGCTCGACCTGCCATTGCCGCCGAAGTCGCGGCTGCTTGGCATGCGCCTTTCGATGCCGACAGTCTGAATGCTTGGCTGGCACAGCAGGAAATCAG
>CAZCLF010000060.1:0-5884 GCA_964499485.1 uncultured Rhodocyclaceae bacterium
TTTGGGCACGACGAATGCGCTGGCCTCACACAAATTCCCGTATTGCCGTAGGCGCCCGCCGTTTGCGCAGCCGCTTCGGCATAGCGGCACCGCGCATGACGGTTCGCACCCATGTGCCTTGGCACTGGCGTGCTGGGAGCGTAATTATCATCACAGCAGCGTCTTTAGCGCTAGCGGGTTGGATTTACGACGCTGGTCGTAGTATTGCCGGCTTTAAGAACTCGCTTATGGACAATCTCAAGCTGCGGGCAAGTGAGCAAGAAACCGAGTTGGTGCAGTTGCGCAGCGCCTCAGCCAGCGCCGCGGCTCGCTTGCAGATTGAGCAGGCCGCTCAAGAGCAGCTTAAGAAGCAACTAGGTGCCCTAGAGGCCGAAAATGCGCGCCTCAAAGAGGAGCTTGCTGTTTTCGAGAATATGGCCCGTGGTCAAGGCGCTGAAGGAAATCTGTCGATTTCACGCCTCAAGATCGAGCCTAGCGTAATAGCGGGTACTTACACTTACAAGATGCTTGTGACTCGACAGCAAAGCAAGCGCGATGGTGAGTTCAGGGGGGCGCTGCAATTTATCCTTACTGTTCAACAGGCAAGTGGCAATGCTATGATCGTTCTACCCAAAGCTGGAGATCCTGAGGCCAGTCGTTTTCAAGTGGCTTTTCGTCAGTTTCACCGACTAGAAGGCTCATTCACCCTACCCGAAGGCACGCAGCTGATTTCTGTGGAAGCTAGACTTCTGCAAGAGGGAGCCGTTAAGGCTGCCCAGCGCATCACACTGTAAGGAGTACGCGATGTTTGGCAGCAAAACGACCACCCCGAGCAAGCCGCAAAATCGTATTGATACGTTGATCGGTGCCGGTACTCAGATCCATGGCGATATTACGTTTAATGGCGGTCTTCGCATTGATGGCGAAATTCACGGCAATGTCACCGCAACTGGTGAAGGCTCAAGCACGTTGGTCGTGAGCGAGCATGCGCGAGTTGAGGGCGAAGTGCGGGTCAGCCATGTTGTCATTAATGGCACGGTGACTGGCCCAGTCCATTCCAGCGAGTTTCTTGAACTCCAACCCAAAGCACGTGTCACAGGGGATGTTGAGTACAACACGCTGGAAATGCATCTTGGTGCCGTTGTGCAGGGACGTTTGGTTCATGACACACCGTCTCGGGCGGTTGAGCTGAAACTGGCCGCTAATAGCAGTGCCGTTGGCTAGGGCTTGATTGACCCCGTCTTGATACAGGCGGATAATTGAATTATTGATACTTGGCCCCATATGGGAGCTAAGTGGTAATGGAGAACACACATGAACGCACCTACCGAAATGCCGAGCCCGCTGAATTTCACCGACAGCGCTGCCAACAAGGTCAAGGAACTGATCGTCGAAGAAGGCAATGATGCGCTGAAGTTGCGCGTTTTTGTCAGCGGCGGTGGTTGTTCCGGCTTCCAATATGGCTTCACCTTTGATGAAGCTGTGAATGAAGATGACACTACGTTGGAAAAGAATGGCGTGACGCTGTTGATCGACGCAATGAGCTACCAGTATCTGGTTGGCGCAGAGATCGACTACACCGAAGGTCTTGAAGGTTCGCAATTTGTGATCAAGAACCCGAACGCAACCAGCACATGTGGTTGTGGCTCCTCGTTCTCGGCGTAACCTCTTACGCAGAATCAAAAAAGGGCGCCTCGGCGCCCTTTTTTGTTGCGGTTGGACTGTGCTATCGGGGATAAATAGCGCCGAGGATGCGTTCGCCATGGGCACCTGTCACGGCCGGCAGATTGCCGGGTAGCCCATGTAGCGCCCGTTGCGCCAGCCATGCAAAGGCAATGGCCTCAAGCCAATCTCCGGGAAGGCCGGCACTATCGGTTGTCGTGACACGCGTAGTTGGCAAATGCGCCGCAATAGCCTTCATCAGCTGGCTATTCAAGGCGCCCCCACCACAAGCGAGGAGTGCGTCAGGTGTGCCGCATTCACGGGTGATGGCTGTACTGACACTGGAAGCAGTCAGTGCAATGAGTGTCGCTTGGACATCCTCTGGTAGCTCGTTACCCTCGAGTTGGGTTTGTAGCCATGCCAGATTGAACTCCTCCCGACCACAGCTCTTAGGAGGAGGCCGTTGCAGATAGGGATGGGCGATCAGGCGCTGAAGGAGTGCATTGTTGACGGTGCCTGTCGCCCCCCAAACGCCATTCTGATCAAAGCCCAACCCGTGATGATGGTGTATCCAGGCATCAAGCAGCATATTGCCTGGGCCCGTGTCAAAGCCACGTGTGGGCCTGCCGGGCGCGAGGTCGGTAATGTTGGCAATCCCACCGATATTCAGCACAACACGGTGCTCGCTGGGATGGCGCAAGGTGGCATCGTGGAATGCAGGCACCAATGGCGCTCCCTGCCCCCCGGCCGCGATGTCGCGACTGCGAAAGTCCGCAACCACCGTGATGCCGGTCAGCTCGGCCAACAGGGCAGGGTTGATAAGTTGGATGGTGTAACCTGCGGAGGGGTTGTGCCGTACAGTTTGCCCATGGGCTCCTAACGCCTTGATGTGGCGCGCCTCCGTGCTGGCTTGCTCAAGCAAGGTGCTTACGACTTGTGCGTATATCTCTGCAACCTCCTGTGCAAGAAGGTTGGCCTGGTGCAGATCGTCAGAGCCCGGGGTGTGCAGTGAAAGTGCCGCGTCACGCAGAGATTGACTATAAGGAAGGTAAGCACTGCTGAGGCATTGCAATTCCCCATCGCCGATTTGCACCAGCGCTGCATCGACACCATCAAGACTGGTGCCTGACATCAAGCCGATATAGAGCTCGGCCGACATCTTGGCTTAGTTAAGCAGTGCCAGATTGCCGCCGCGTGTCATCTCTATCTGGCTGAGATACGTCATGGTCTTGCTCTTGAAGTCTGGCAGTTGAGCGCTTGTGAGCGGCGGGGCGCTCGGCATGGCGATGGTCAGCGGATTCTGATGTACGCCATTGATGCGGAACTCATAGTGCAGATGCGGTCCACTAGCGAGTCCGGTCGCGCCAACATAACCGATGACCTCGCTTTGGCTGACGCGTTGGCCTTTGCGAAGGCCGCTGGCAAATGCCGACATATGACCATACAGCGTGGTGTATGCATTCTGGTGGCGGAGGATGACAACGTTGCCATAACCGCCTTGGCGACCAACGAACTCGACAACACCATCGGCCGTTGCTTTGATCTTGGTGCCGGTCGCCGCTCCAAAGTCTATGCCTTTGTGGGCGCGCCAGGTTTGCAGGACCGGGTGGAAACGCGCTGTTGTAAAGCCAGAAGTTACACGCGAAAACTCAAGCGGTGAGCGCAGGAAAGCTTTGCGAATGTTCTTGCCTTCCGCTGTGTAGTAGCCGCCGCTATGCTCTGTGCCATACCAGAAGGCGCGATAGGTGTTGCCATTATTAATGAATTCAGCAGCAAGGATACGACCAGTACGGATCGGCTTACCCAGATGGGTCAGCATTTCATAAACAACGCTGAAACGGTCACCTTTGCGCAAGTCTGTATGAAAGTCGATATCTCCACCAAAGATATCGGCAAGCTGGGTCGCTATGCTGTCAGGGATGCCCGCAGCATCCGTTGCCCCAAAAAGCGAGTAACGAATTTCAGCCGATTTAATCTGTACGTGGGTTTCTAGCGGTAGATTGCGCTCACTGGCTTTGAGGCTGCCATCTGCTTGACGCTCAATGTAGAGCGCCTGATCCTTACCGCCATTAAGCGGAAAGACCATAGATAGAAGCTCGCCTTTGTCACTGACTTGAACCGTGATGCTCTTACCTGGACTCAACTGCCGCGCGACGGCATGTGCATCGCGATTGTTGTGCAGGAAGCTGCTTGCAGCCGCATCGTCAACACCCATACGGGCCATTAGTGACGAGATCGTGTCGCCACGAAGCACCTTTTCTTCACGGATGAAGGGGAGTGCGGGGTTATCTAGTTCCGCAGCAATCGGCGCAGAAAGCTGCTGAACGATTGTCTGTTGCTCAACCTGAATGTCGGTGCTGCCGGGGGCAGTGCCAAACGCAGCCACCATGCCAAACATGGAAATACCGGCGATAGCCGTGGCACCCCAGAAGGGGCCTGGCTTGGTTTCGCGATAGATCTTGAGTTGCGCTAGAATTCCGCTCTTTTCGTTCTGCATTGGACCGATGCTTGGGGCGCTCTTGCGGAGGCCCCTTAAAAATATTTGCTGCAGTGTAGCAAATATATCCCCTACGTCCAAACCTACAGAACACGCGCAACCAGCCCGGATAATTGTTGATATGAATGACATTAATGCACAACTTGAGCTTATCAAGCGTGGGGCAGATGAGCTCTTGATCGAGGCTGAGCTCGTAGAGAAGCTCAAGGCCGGGCGTCCTTTGCGTATCAAGGCTGGCTTTGACCCTACGGCGCCTGACTTGCATCTTGGGCATACTGTCTTAATTAATAAGCTGCGTCACTTCCAGGATCTGGGCCACCACATCATGTTCCTGATCGGCGACTTCACCGGCATGATTGGTGACCCGACGGGTAAGAACACGACCCGCCCGCCCTTGTCGCGCGAGCAGGTATTGGAGAACGCCAAGACCTATCAGACGCAAATCTTCAAAATTCTTGATCCCGAAAAGACCGAGATCTGTTTTAACTCGACTTGGATTAATGAGCTTGGCGCTGCGGGCATGATCAAGCTAGCAGCCCACTACACCGTGGCGCGTATGCTGGAGAGAGATGACTTTTCAAAGCGCTACGGCAATAACCAGCCAATCGCTGTTCACGAGTTCCTCTATCCTCTATGTCAGGGCTATGACTCAGTAGCGATGAAGTCGGATGTTGAGCTTGGCGGCACAGATCAAAAGTTCAACCTATTGGTTGGACGAGAGTTACAGAAGCAATTTGGTCAGTCACCTCAGTGTGTGTTGATGATGCCCCTGCTTGAAGGGTTGGACGGCGTTAATAAGATGTCTAAGTCTCTAGGCAACTATATTGGTATTGCCGAGGCGCCAAATGAGATCTTCGGAAAAGTCATGTCAGTCTCTGATGACTTAATGTGGCGCTACTACGACCTGTTGTCTTTCCGCGCCAATAATGAGATCGCTCAATTCAAGGACGAAATCGCACACGGCCGCAATCCTCGTGACGTCAAGGTTCTATTGGCTCAGGAGTTGGTAGCGCGTTTTCATTGTCAGCAGGCAGCCGAGGCTGCGTTGGCAGATTTCGAAGCGCGCTTTCAGCGTGGGGCTCTGCCGGATGAAATGCCTGAGGTTACGGTGCCTGCTGGCGGAATATCACAAGTGCTGAAACAGGCGGGCTTGGTAGGCAGCACGTCCGAAGGCATGCGCCAGATCGAAGGTGGTGGTGTTCGTTTGAATGGCGAAAAGGTCAGCGACAAAGCACTGCAATTGCCGGTTGGTGAGACAGTTGTTCTACAAGTTGGTAAGCGCAAGTTTGCAAGAGTCACGCTAAATTGAACCAATGGCGGCTTGTAGTCTATTGAATTAAAAGGACTGTAAATTTTCTTTTTGAAAATGCTTGCATGTGTTGTGGTTGAATCGATAGAATGCGCCTCCTTTCAACGAGCCGGCACGGAGTTGAAGGGCGCTGTAAGACAAAATTTACTGCTGAATGAGCGGTGATGATTTTGAAAAATCAGGTGGTTTAAATAATTTTTCAAAAAAGTTTTGCAGAGAAGTAAAAAGGGGTGCATAATGCGCCTCCTTTCAACGAAGCGAGCGAGTTGAAAGCGTGAAGTGAGTCAGGCTGGAAGGCAGATGTGGTGGGCCTTTCGAAGAAACGAGAAATAAAAATATTTCAAAATTTCTTCAAAAAGTATTGACGAGCTGAACGAAGTGCTTTAAAGTCTCGTTTCTCTGCAGATCGCAGAGAAAAACAGAAAGCGAAGCGCGAG
>CAZCLF010000061.1:0-5480 GCA_964499485.1 uncultured Rhodocyclaceae bacterium
CCTCGATTTACTTCTCGGCGAAGGCGCGTTCGATCACGTAGTCGCCGGGGGTGCCGATGTGCGGGGAGATGATGAAGCCGCGGGCATCGAGCAGCTTCGACAGATCTTCCAGCATCGCTGGGCTACCGCAGATCATGGCGCGGTCGACGGCGGGGTCGAGCGGTGGCAGGCCGATGTCGGTGAACAGCTTGCCGTTCTCGATCAGGTCGGTCAGACGGCCTTGATTGCGGAAGGGCTCACGCGTGACGGTGGGGTAGTAGATCAGCTGGTTCTTGACCATGTCGCCGAGGAACTCATTGTTCGGCAGTTCGTTCTGGATGTAGTCAGCGTAGGCCAGCTCGGACACATTACGCACGCCGTGGGTGACGATGACCTTCTCGAACTTCTCGTAGGTGGCCGGGTCTTGGATCACGCTAATGAAGGGGGCGAGGCCGGTGCCGGTGGAGAGCAGGTACAGGTTCTTGCCTGGCTTCAGATCGTCGATGACCAGGGTGCCGGTGGGCTTGCGGCTGACCAGCAAGTCGTCGCCGACTTGGATGTTTTGCAGACGCGAGGTCAGCGGGCCGTTTTGCACCTTGATGCTAAAGAACTCGAGATGCTCTTCGTAGTTCGGGCTGGCGATGCTGTAAGCGCGGACCAGCGGCTTGTCGTTGACGGTCAGGCCGATCATGACGAACTGGCCGTTCTCGAAACGCAGACCGGGGTCGCGGGTGGTTTTGAAGCTAAACAGCGTGTCGTTCCAGTGGTGAACGCTGAGGACTTTTTCGGTAGCAAACTTGCTCATGACTTCTTTCCTTTACTGCTTTTGCAGTGCTGCGGTGAGTTCGGGCACAACGTCGAACAGGTCGGCCACCAGCCCGTAGTCGGCAACCTGGAAAATCTGTGCATCGGGGTCGGTATTCACGGCCACGACAATGCGGCTGTCCTTCATGCCGGCCAGATGCTGGATTGCACCGGACACGCCAAAGGCCAGATACAGCTCGGGGGCAACGATAGTACCGGTTTGTCCGACCTGAATATCGTTCGGCGCGTAGCCAGCATCCACTGCGGCGCGGGTGGCACCGAGGGCGGCGCCAAGTTGCGTGGCGAGTGGGCCCAGCACGGCATCAAACTTTTCGGCGCTGCCGAGCGAACGGCCACCGGACACCACCACACGTGCGGAGGACAACTCGGGACGCTCGCCACCAGCCAGTGCTTGCGAGACAAAGCGCACGCGGCTGTCGGCTGCAGGTGCAGCAACGGTGGTCAGTTCTGCCGCGCCATCGAGTTCAACCGCCTTCCAGCGCGAGGCACGCACGGTGAGCACTTGCAGGCCGGCCGCGTTTTCCACGGTGGCCAGCAGGTTGCCCGCATAGATGGGGCGCACATAGTTGTTCGGTGCAGTGACTTCCAGCGCTTCGCTAATCATGCCTACGTCGGCCAGTGCGGCGAAACGCGGCAGCACGTTCTTGGCGAGGCTGCTGTGTGCGCCCAGAACCACGCTGTAATCGGCGGCGAGTTGTTGTAGAAGCTTGGCGACATCTTCAGCGCGTGGGTGATTCAGATGCTCAGCATTGGCGTGAAGCACCTTGCGAACCCCAGCCAGCTTTTGCGCTTGTTCCAGTACGGCTGCAGTCGCGGTGCCCAGTACCAGCACATCAACAGGCAGGTTCCAGCTCTGCGCGGCGCGGACGGATTGGCGCGTCGAGGTCTTGAGGCCAGCGTTCTTGTCGCTGGTGTCGAATTCGGCAATGAGAAGAACGGCGCTCATTACAGTACCCCCGCTTCATTCTTGAGTTTCTCAACCAGCTCGCTCACGCTGCTCACCTTGATACCGGCGGCGCGGGCTGGAGGTTCGGCAACCTTGTGCGTCTTCAGGCGCGGTGCGGCGCCGACGCTGCTGAGGTCGATGGTGCCGATAGGCTTTTTCTTGGCCATCATCAGATTGGGCAGCTTAACGAAGCGTGGGTCGTTGAGGCGCAGGTCAGCCGACAGTACGGCCGGCAGATCAACGCTCAGCGTCTCGGTACCGCCATCGATTTCGCGCACCACGGTGAGGGCGTTACCTTCAACGGTGATGTGCGAAACCGCCACGGCTTGCGGCCAGTCGAGCAGGGCGGCGAGCATTTGCGCGGCTTGACCGGCGTCATCATCAATCGCCTGCTTACCCAGCAGCACCAGCTGTGGTTGTTCAGCCTTGACCACTTCGCGCAGCAGCTTGGCGACAGCGAGGGAGTCCAGGTCATCGGCGGCTTCGCCATAAATCACACGGTCCACACCCATTGCTAGCGCATGGCGCAGGCCTTCTTGCGCACCGGTGTTGCCAAGCGAAACGGCGACGACTTCGGTTGCCTTGCCGGCTTCCTTCAGACGCAGCGCTTCCTCGATGGCGTTTTCATCGAAGGGATTGACGCTCATCTTCACGCCTGCGGTTTCCACAGCCAGACCATCGGCACGCGGACGGACGCGCACGTTGTAATCAATGACCCGTTTTAGGGCGACTAAAATCTTCATTCGGCACACCTTTTCTAATTTGGCGCAATTTTAAAGAAAGCCTGAATATCTGTAAAATGGATTGTTTGTATAATTACTATCTGTTTTGTATATAAGCATATAAAAGCAGATGGACTTTGCCGCTGCTCAGCGTTGAGGACTTCACATCCTTCTGCCCCCACGCCATGAAATTCACCCTGCGCCAGCTCGAAATCTTTGTTGCAGTTGCCAATGCCGGCTCGGTCTCGCGGGCGGCTGAACAGCTTGCGCTGTCGCAGTCTGCCGCCAGTACCGCACTGGGCGAACTGGAGCGCGCCTACGAGCAAATCCTGTTCGACCGCGTGGGCAAACGACTGGTCCTAAACGACACCGGCCAATGGCTGCTGCCCCGTGCGCTGGAGCTGCTGGCCCGTGCCCATGAGCTGGAAGAACAACTGGGCACGGATCAAAGCATTGGCAATCTGCGCTTGGGCGCCAGCCTGACAATCGGCAATTATCTCGCAACCTTGTTGGTTGCGGACTTTCTCCAACAACATCCGGCCAGCCGGGTCCAACTGGTGGTGCAAAACTCCGCCACGATTATTGAGCAGGTCGCCCGCTACGAGCTTGATCTGGGTCTAATCGAAGGCGACATGAGCCACCCGGATGTGGTTGTTACGCCGTGGTTGCAGGACGAATTGGTCGTATTTGCCGCCCCTGAGCACCCCCTCGCCAAAAAAAAAAGCGTGTCTTTAGCCCAGGTGCTGCAGGAGAACTGGATTTTGCGCGAAGCCGGCTCAGGCACGCGCTCCACCTTTGAGCGGGCGCTGGGCCCCCGCCGCAGTGAGCTTAAAGTGCGGCTGGAACTGGAACATACCGAGGCGATCAAGCGCGCCGTCGAGGCGGGCTTGGGGCTGTCGTGCATTTCGCGGCTGGCCCTGCGCGACGCTTTTCGGCGCGGCAGTCTGGTGCCGATCCGCCTGCCCGAATTACAATTGCAACGTCAGTTCTACATGGTGCAGCACAAGAACAAGTACCTCACCAGCGGGATCCGCAGCTTGATGGCGCATATTCGTGATGGCGTCGCGGCGGAGAGCACTGCCGAGATTGAGTTGCCGGTGATTCCGTAAGCACGATAGAACAAGAAATAACTTACCCCTGCAGTCCATACAAGAAAGAATCTATGTCTGACGACATCATGCAATACGACGTACTGATCGTCGGCGCTGGCCCCGCCGGTCTGGGCGCTGCGATCCGTCTCAAGCAGCTGGCGCTGGCCGAAGGCCGCGAGCTGTCCGTCTGTATTCTGGAAAAAGGTGCCGAGGTTGGCGCGCATATCCTCTCCGGTGCTGTGGTTGATCCCAAGGCGCTGGCCGAGTTGTTCCCGGACTGGCAGGCCAAGGGCGCACCGCTCAAGACGGCGGTGACGAGCGACGAGATGTGGCTGTTGTCAGAGGGCGGTGGCTTCAAGCTGCCGCAAGCCTTGCTGCCACCGCTGATGCATAACGATGGCATGTATATCGCCAGCCTTGGCGAACTCTGCCGTTGGCTCGGCACGGAAGCCGAAGCGCTGGGTGTGGAAATCTACGCGGGCTTCAGCGCGGCTGAACCTGTGTATGACGCTGAAGGCCAGATGATCGGTATTCGCACTGGTGAGATGGGCCTCGATCGCGATGGCAACCCCACCGACCGCCATGTGCCGGGCATGGAAATTCACGCCGCCTACACGCTGGTTGCAGAGGGCGCGCGTGGTTCGCTGAGCAAGCAGATCGAAGCAAAATTCAATTTGCGTGGCGAATCGGGCGACAGCAAATATGCGCTGGGGGTGAAGGAGGTTTGGCGCGTCGCCAAGGACAAGCACCGTCCCGGTCATGTGCAACACACATTGGGTTGGCCGCTGGATGCGAGCACCGGGGGTGGCTCTTTCCTCTATCACTATGGCGACAACCTTGTGTCGATCGGTTTTGTCACGCATCTGGATTACGCCAATCCGCGACTGTCGCCATTTGATGTGATGCAGCGTTTCAAAACGCATCCGAACATTCGCACTTTGCTTGAAGACGGCGAGCGTATTGGCTACGGTGCACGCGCGATCAATGCCGGTGGGCTGCAGGCACTGCCGCAGCTGGCTTTCCCCGGCGGTGCGCTGCTCGGTTGCAGCGCAGGCTTCCTCAACGTGCCGCGCATCAAGGGCAGCCATACCGCCATGAAGTCCGGCATGCTGGCCGCTGAAGCGACGTTCGCCGCAATTGTCGAAGGCCGCACCCATGATGTGTTGAGCGCTTATCCGGCAGCCATTAAGGCCAGCTGGGTGTGGCAGGAGTTGGAGTTGGTGCGCAACGTCAAACCGTATCTGAGCCGCTGGGGCGAATATGGCGCCATGCTGCTGGGCGGACTAGACATGTGGCTAGGCACGTTCGGCATCAAGCTGCCGTGGACGCTGAAGCACACGGGTGCCGATCACAACAGCCTCAAGCCAGCGGCCGCACAAGCGAAGCCGGTGCCCGTTAAGTTCGATGGCAAGCTGACCTTTGATCGTCTGAGCTCATTGGCGCTGGCCAATCTGCAGCACGAGCACAGCCAGCCTATCCATCTCAAGCTCACTGACCCTTCACTCGCGGTTCGCTATAACTTGACCGAGTTCGACTCGCCCGAGCAGTATTACTGCCCGGCAGGTGTGTACGAAATCGTGAACAAGGACACCGCACCGGCGCTGCAGATCAATGCGCAGAACTGCGTGCATTGCAAAACCTGCGACATCAAAGATCCTTTGCAGAACATCGTGTGGACCTTGCCTGAGGGTGGTAGCGGCCCGCAATATGCTGGTATGTAAGGGTGGCTGAACGCGACGGCTGGGCAGCGCGTAACACGGACAGCGGTGCTGGAAATAAAACACCGTTGCTCGATTTCGATACGCGCAAGGCGCTGTTGTTTGCGTTGGCGGCGGAGCGGTTATCTGCGTTTTACGAGCATGGCCAATGGATGACGGAAGCACAGGGGGCGACACTCGCGGCCCTGTGGTTGTCGCG
>CAZCLF010000062.1:0-5348 GCA_964499485.1 uncultured Rhodocyclaceae bacterium
CGGCTGGTTTCGATGGTGATCACGTCAGCGTCCATGGCCGCGATTTCGGGCAGGATGTCGTTGAATTCCGAATAGCACATATGCGTATGGATCTGCGTTTCGTCCTGAACGCCTGATGCGGTAATGCGGAACGCGCGCGTGGCCCACGCCAGATAACGCTGCCATTCACTATGCCGCAGAGGCAGCCCTTCACGGATCGCCGGCTCATCGATCTGGATGATGCCGATACCGGCTTGCTCGAGATCCACCGTTTCATCGCGAATCGCTAAGGCAATCTGTAATGCCGTCGTTGCGCGTGGTTGGTCATCGCGCACGAAAGACCATTGCAGCATGGTGATCGGGCCCGTGAGCATGCCCTTCATGGGGCGCTTGCTCAGGCTTTGCGCATAGGTCGTCCACGTCACTGTCATGGGGTGGGGGCGTGACACATCGCCGTAGATAATCGGTGGCTTCACGCAACGCGAGCCGTACGACTGCACCCAGCCGTTTTGCGAGAAGGCATAGCCCGCGAGTTGTTCGCCAAAGTATTCGACCATGTCATTGCGCTCGGCTTCGCCGTGCACCAATACATCGATACCCAGTGCTTCCTGTTGTGCCACCGCATGGGCAATTTCCCGCTGCATGTTGGCCTGATAGGTTTCAGCATTCAGCTCGCCACGCTTCCAGCCGGCACGTGCGCTGCGGATGGCCGGTGTCTGCGGGAAGGAGCCGATGGTCGTGGTCGGGAATGCGGGTAGCTTGAAGCGCGCTTGTTGCTTCTGGCTACGTACAGCAAATGCAGACTGGCGCTGATCCACACCGTCAGGCAAGTGGCTAAGACGCTCAGCGACAGCAGGGTTATGCACGCGACTGCTATTGCGGCGGCTACGGATTGCCGCTGCCGAAAAAGCGAGTGCGTCTGTCACGCTGGCTGCCCCTTCGTTAAGCGCCCGCTTGAGGATATTGAGTTCGTCCAGCTTTTCGGCGGCAAAGGACAGCCATGACTTGAGTTCGCTATCCAGTGCCGTTTCGGTTTTCAATGACAAGGGTACGTGCAGCAACGAGCATGACGGCGCCAACCAGAGCGTGTGGCCGGGGCGATGTGTGCGAAGCTTTCTGATCAACTCAAGCGTGATGTCGAGATCCGTGCGCCAAATATTGCGCCCATCGATCACCCCGAGTGAGAGCACTTTATGCGCAGGCAGCCAATCAAGCACGCCCGCCAAGTCTTGCGGCGCACGTATGCAATCGATATGCAGGCCCGCCACAGGTAGGCGGCATGCCAGATTGATGTTGTCGTCGAGCGGCGAGAAGTAGGTGGCGAGTAGTAGGTTCACGCCACAAGTCGCAAGCTGTGCATAGGCTTGCTCAAAGGCCTGACGCCACGCGACTGGCAGATCAAGCCCCAGAATCGGTTCGTCGATTTGCACCCAAGCCACATTTGCTGCCTTGAGTGTAGCGAGCAGCTGAGCGTAAGCCTCAAGCAAGTGCGGCAGCAGGGTGAAGCGGTCAAAGCCCGCTTGCTTCTCCTTACCTAGCCATAAAAAGCTCAACGGCCCAACCAGCACCACCTTAACGTTGTGCCCCAACGCTTGTGCTTCAGCCACTTGCGCGAGCAGGCTGTCTGCTTGGAGCGCGAAGGTGGTTTCGCTGGTGAACTCTGGCACGAGATAGTGGTAGTTGGTATCAAACCACTTGGTCATTTCTAACGCCGGCTTGCCGTGGCCGTGTTGTGCATGCGTACAGCCACTGTCGCAGCTGCTTTCCGCCACTGCTTCGCGGGCAACACCTCGGGCCAGCGTGAAATAGCGCTCCAGCTCCGTCTCACTGCCCTCAAAGCCAAAGCGTGCCGGTTCGCAGCCCAGCCATTGAATGTGATTCGCAATGTGATCGTAATAGGCGAAGTCGCCAACGGTCACGAAGTCCAGCCCTGCATCGTGTTGCTCCGCCCAATGGCGGGCGCGGAGTGTCTGGCCGACGTGTTGCAGTGCGGCAGCATCAATTTCTCCCTTCCAGTGCTTTTCCAGCGCGACCTTGAGTTCGCGCTGTAGGCCGATGCGGGGATAGCCGAGTGTGTGAATGCGGATCATGGAATATCGCCTTGTAAAAGTGGATGGCTGGCATGATCGAGCTTTGCTGTGTATTATTCAAACGAAAGATTTTATAAATATTCGTGAATTAAATTCATGAGGTGCTTGTGTGAGATCCATCCTCGAATTGCGTCATCTGCGCACCTTGCTCGCCTTGCGTGCCACCGGCAGCTTGTCCAAAGCCGCGGCCTTACTGAATCTCACACAGTCGGCGTTGTCGCATCAGATCAAGGCGATTGAAGACCATTACGGCATGGCACTGTTTGAGCGCAAGTCGTCGCCGCTCACCTTTACCGTGCCCGGCCAACGCTTGCTCACACTGGCAGATGCCTTGTTGCCACAGGTGGATGAGGCCGAACGCGACATTGCTCGGCTGGGGGAGGGCATGGCTGGGCAACTGCGCATTGCCGTGGAGTGTCATACCTGCTTCGACTGGCTGATGCCAGCGATGGATGTCTTCCGTACCCGCTGGCCCGAGGTCGAGCTGGATATCGTCAGCGGCTTTCACTCTGACCCGGTCGGTTTGCTGCATCAACATCGGGCCGAGCTCGCCATCGTCAGCGACTTCTCACAGCAGGAGCAAGAGGCAGGTATCGCTTATCTCCCCTTATTTAGCTATGAGATGGTGGGGCTGGTCGCGAATGGCCACGCGCTCACAGCACGCCCATTTTTGCGGCCGCAGGATTTTGCCGATCAGACCTTGATCACGTATCCGGTGCCGGACGACATGCTGGATGTGATGCGCCAGGTGCTCATCCCCGCCGGCATCAGCCCGCAACGCCGGACCAGCGAGCTGACTGTGGCCATCCTGCAGCTGGTGGCCAGTGGCCGCGGTGTGGCCGCGCTCCCTTTGTGGGCGGTGAAAAATTATCTGGATCGCGGCTATGTCAGCAGCCTACCCATTACCAAAAAGGGGCTGACCGGGCGGTTGTATGCGGCGTGCGGTGAAAGCTATGCTGAGCGGCCGTTTGTCAGGGACTTCGTCGATATCATCCGTGACAGCTCCCTGCTTAACCTACCGGGCATTGCGCTGCTCTAAGCATGCCGTTACGCGTGATTGATGCGCCACTCTTCAATCAGTTCTGCTGGACCTTGGCGACCATTTCCACGTTTGATACCAGGAGGCAGAGTAATGCGATCGGTCCCCGCACCGCCCACCCATAACTCAAATGCGTCAGGCAGGTAGTCACGAAGCTCTTTCAGCTGAATGGCTGCTTGCCGCGGTGGGAACGATGATGAGAAGGAGAGCGCGACCACATCGACTTCATGTCGCTGGGCAGCATCCACAATGTCGAGCAGGGGGGTTCGGGTGCCCAGTGAGATGCAGCGTGCACCTTCAAGCATAAACAACACTTCGGCGAGCAGCAGCCCAAGACCATGTTCTTCATCGGGAACGGTGGTGAGCAGCAGCGTGGGACGACCACGCTCTCCGAGTACCGCCATTGATTGGCGCAGCAGCGACTTCAGCTGTTCGCTATAGACATGCTCTTCGTGAATACGGATTTGTCCTTGCATCCATGCTTCACCGACCGCTACTGACAGAGGGGCTGCAGTGTCTAGGACAAAACTTTGCAAGCCTTGACGCATAAGTTGCTGCTGCAGTGTGTCGCGTAAGCCACTAATGTCGCCCTGGCGTAGCAGGTTTAAGTAGGTGCTCCAGTCCTCCGTGACCGCTTGTACTTGCGTTTTCGTGGGCTCGGCCAGCAAGGCTTCCAGTGATTCCGGATCATAGGAAAATAATTTTCCAGGCCGAAATCCTCTATCAATCAAGCGCTTGATGAGTCGCAGGCGCTCAACTTCAGCAGGGGTGTACAACCGCTCCCCGTGCTGATCACGCTGTGGCGACGGGAAGCCATAGCGGCGCTCCCACATGCGCAACAGATCCTTGGATAGCCCGGTGTCACGTTCGACAGCCGTGATGTTAAAGCGAGGAATGTTCAATTTTGTCCTAGACAAATGCTTGACATGGTTGTTTGACAGGGCTATCTTAGGCCTGTGTCTCATGTTTGTCTAGGACAAAACGATGAAGAAGCCGGCGCAGTGTCTAATGAGTGTGTTGTTTCTGGTCAGCATGAGCGGTAACACCGCAAGCGTGCAGGATAACCATGAGAAGGCCCCGGCTGGTCGGCTAGACCGCCACGAGCAAGCCCTGTTGATTCTTCATCTGGGTGTTGCTCACCCTATGGCTGGCGCCCTATTGAGTGCGCCAGGCTTCGATCCCTCGGCAACGGTAGCGTCGCCACGATGAAACGCCTCCCCCCCTTCCCCTGGCGTTTTGTTATGGCCCTTGCCGTTGCCGCAGGGACCCTATCGGGGGCTCCAGCCCATGCTGCGGCCCCAGTGGCCGAGTGCCCCAAACTGCTGCAGCACACATTCCCCTCGTTACAGGACGGTAGCCCCCAAAACCTCTGCCAATACAGCGGCAAGGTCATCTTGGTGGTGAACAGTGCCAGCTATTGTGGCTACACCAATCAGTACGATGGGCTTGAAGCCTTGTACGCCCGCCTGCAGTCGCGCGGGCTTGTTGTGCTTGGTTTTCCGTCAAATGATTTTGGCGGGCAGGAGCCCGGGACCAATAAGGAGATTGCTGACTTCTGTCGCGTGACCTATGGTGTGCGTTATCCGATGATGGCGAAGACCGAGGTCAGCGGACGTAAGGCGAACGCATTCTATGCGGCGCTGTCGAAGAAGACAGGTGCAAGTCCGCAATGGAATTTCCACAAATATTTGATTGATCGCAGCGGAGACAAGGTGCTTAGCTTCGGCAGTAACACCAAGCCGGATGACAAGCAGCTGCTGGAGAAAATCGAGTTGTTTCTGAAGCAGCCACAGTCCCTATAACGGTTCGCGC
Source organism: uncultured Rhodocyclaceae bacterium (assembly GCA_964499485.1). Lineage (GTDB taxonomy): Bacteria > Pseudomonadota > Gammaproteobacteria > Burkholderiales > Rhodocyclaceae. The sequence goes on from CAZCLF010000062.1 coordinate 4,921, forward strand.
CGTCAATTACCCCACGGAGAATCCGCATGAACGCCCCTGAAAAATTTCTGCTGCCTGATGTGCAATCCAGCCCCGATTCACGCCACATGGCTATTCAGCATGTCGGTGTACGCGACATGCGCTACCCGCTCAGCTTGATGAATAAGGATGGTCAAGTGCAGGCGACGGTTGCCACTGTCGAAATGACCGTCGCACTGCCGCCTGAAGTGAAGGGCACCCACATGTCGCGCTTTGTTGAGATTCTTGAAGCGCAAACCACGGCCCTGAGCATTGCCGAGTTGCCGCAACTCATGCAAAGCATGCTTACACGTTTGGAGGCCGAGCGAGGCCGCTTCGAACTTCGTTTTCCTTGGTTCATTCGCAAGAGTGCGCCGGTATCGGGTGTGTCCAGTTTGCTTGACTACGATGTCGTGCTGACCTGCGAACGC
>CAZCLF010000063.1:0-5193 GCA_964499485.1 uncultured Rhodocyclaceae bacterium
TCGAACATGAGCTTTTCTTCACGTCGACGTGCGAGGTAATGCATTCGGATCCGGATGTGTCGGAGCAGCCCTTCAGCACGAGTGAGTTGGCGCACTTCGTCAGTGTCTAACAAGCCGCTATTACCGAGCTCCCGCCATGTTTTGCCCAATCCGGCAGCGCGCGCTGTCCACAGAATGACATGAAGATCGCGCAAGCCCCCCGGACTTTCCTTGCAGTTGGGCTCAAGGCTGTAGGGGGTTTCGTTAAACCGTGCGTAGCGTTCGGCTTGCTCAAGTTGCTTCGCTTTCAGGAAAGCGGCAGGCTCGATCGCGGCTGTGTAAGCCTCAGTAAAGCGCTTGAACAGGGTGCGATTGCCCGCCAGATAGCGGGCTTCTAGTAAAGTGGTTTGTATCGTGATGTCGCCAGCGGCCTCTTGCAGACACTCTTCCAATGTACGCACGCTGTGACCGATTTCCAGGCCAATGTCCCATAATTGCCCGATCAGCTTTTCCACGCTGGGTTCGCTGCAGGCATCGCTGCCGCTGGGCACGAGAATAAGAATATCCACATCAGAAGCTGGATAAAGTTCGCCGCGGCCATAGCCACCAACGGCTATAAGTACGTACCCCGTTGGTAGGTGCTGAGCCTGCCACAGGTTGCGTAATGCATCGTCAACCAAGTGGGCACGTCCGTGCAGCATTGCGCGGGTGTTGCCATTCGTCTCATACGCCGTTTGTAAGGACTTCTGGCCAGACTGCAGTCTGGTTCGTAAGGTACGAACCAGATCAAGCGGGGCTGCAGTTTCTCGATCAAGCTCGGTCATGCGGCACCCTTGCTGTGAGGTGTATTACTGGAAAGTCGGGCGAGGTGGGCTGCCTGCCGAAAGGGTTAAAACTTCAACGCCTGTTTCGGTGACCACAACTGTGTGCTCCCACTGTGCTGAGAGGCTGCGGTCTTTCGTCACAATGGTCCATCCGTCAGACAGTTCAGATATTGCGGCGCGGCCAGCATTGACCATCGGCTCAATGGTGAAGATCATTCCAGTTTCCAGTACGAGTCCTGTACCCGGGCGGCCGTAATGCACGACCTGAGGTTCTTCATGGAAAGTCTGGCCGATCCCGTGGCCGCAGAATTCGCGCACGATCGAGAACCCGGCTTTTTCAGCGTGTTGTTGAATGACGGCACCGATATCACCAAGACGTGCGCCTGGTTTGACTTTGTCGATGCCCAGCCACAAACACTCGTAGGTGATTTTTGCGAGGCGCTTGGCAAGAATTGAGGCCTCACCACCAACGATAAACATGCGGCTGGTGTCGCCGTGCCAGCCATCCTTAATCACCGTGATGTCTAGATTAACGACATCGCCTTTCTTGAGCGGGCGATCATTCGGGATGCCGTGACATACAACATGGTTCACCGAGGTGCAGATGGACTTGGGATATGGCGTGTAGCCCGGGGGGCAATAATTGAGCGGGGCAGGGATCGTGCCTTGTACATTCACCATATAGTCATGGCAAAGTCGATCAAGCTCTTCGGTGCTAACCCCGGGTTTGATAAAAGGCTCAATATAATCAAGAACTTCGCTTGCAAGGCGGCAGGCGACACGCATTTTCTCGATCTGTTCCGGGGTTTTGATAACGACGCTCATTGTTTCTTGGTCTTGCAATATAAGGCAATTATTCTACCGCGTCTGCAGATCATGAATGCATGTTCTGTCCGAGGTTTATGTCTCAAAGCCTTTCGGCAGCAGGAGAAAAGCAGAGTTCCGGCTTGCTGGCTTGAGTGGTTTCGGGGTATAATCTTGGGATTGCTCGGGAAGGTCCCGGGCAAAATTCACACGCTCGGCGCCGATAGGGTGCCCGGGAGCTGGAAGCGAAATCACCAGCACCGGGGCAGCACGGCCGAGCGGCGGATATAACCCTGTTCGGAGTTTCAACTATGACTACCACCATGCGTCAAATGCTGGAAGCCGGTGTCCATTTCGGCCACCAAACCCGCTTCTGGAACCCCAAGATGGCCCAATACATTTTTGGTCATCGCAACAAGATTCATATCGTCAACCTGGAAAAGACTCTCGCCAAGTACAACGAGGCTGTTTCTTTCGCTCGCAAGCTGGCAAGCAAGAAGGGTACAGTTCTCTTCGTCAGCACCAAGCGCCAGGCTCGCGAAATTATTGCTGAAGAAGCACAACGCGCTGGCATGCCTTATGTTGATGAGCGCTGGCTCGGCGGCATGCTGACCAACTTCAAGACCGTTAAGACCTCGATCAAGCGTCTGCGCGATATCGAACAAATGATTGAAGATGGTTCAGTTGAGCGTCTGTCCAAGAAGGAAGCGCTGACCCTGACCCGCGAACTCGAAAAACTGCAAAAGTCGATCGGCGGTATCAAGGATATGGCTGGCCTGCCAGACGCAATTTTCATCATCGACGTCGGCTACCACAAGATCGCCGTGACTGAAGCTGGCAAGCTGGGTATCCCCGTGATCGGCGTTGTCGATACCAACCACTCCCCGGAAGGCGTTGACTACGTCATTCCAGGTAACGATGACTCCAGTCGTGCCATTCGCCTCTACGCCCGTGGCGTGGCCGATGCCATTCTGGAAGGCAAGAGCAGCTCGATCAACGATATCGTTCAGCAACTGGCTGGTGAAGACGAGTTCGTTGAAGTCGAGGAAGCCGCAGCCGAGTAAGCATCATCCTCACAGAGTCTGTCTAGGCAGACTCGCCGAGTCGCAGGACCTGATCGCCGGGAGCGGCAGCACCGAATGTGCTGTTGTATCCCGGCGGTTCTTATGTAAATCGATTGTTTGAGAACGGAGTAAGCAAATGGCGGAAATTACCGCAGGCATGGTCAAGGAACTGCGCGAGAAGACCGACGCGCCGATGATGGAATGCAAGAAGGCTTTGAGCGAAGCCGCTGGCGATATGGTCAAGGCTGAAGAAATTCTGCGCGTCAAGCTGGGCAATAAGGCCAGCAAGGCTGCTGCACGCGTCGCTGCTGAGGGGGTCGTTTCAATCTATATCAGCGCTGATGGCAAACTCGGTAGCATTCTGGAAATCAACTCGGAAACTGACTTCGTTGCTAAGAACGATGACTTCCTGAAGCTGGCTGCTGATAGCGCCGCCTTGATCGCCGCTCATAATCCGGCGGATGTGGCTGCCTTGTCGGCACTGCCGTTGGGCGAGGGCACGGTTGAGTCGACCCGCTCCGCGCTGGTTGGCAAGATTGGTGAAAACATGAGTCTGCGTCGCTTCACCCGCGTTGAAGCCAAGGGCAAGCTGCAGTCATACATCCACGGTGGTGCCAAGGTTGGCGTACTGATCGACCTGGTCGGCGGAGATGAGCAACTGGCACGTGACCTCGCTATGCACATTGCGGCCTCCAAGCCAAAGTCGCTGGATGCATCGGGCGTTTCCGCTGAGCTGCTTGACACTGAGCGCCGTATCGCTATCGAGAAAGCACGTGAATCTGGCAAGCCGGAAGCGATGCTGGAAAAGATTGCTGAAGGTACCGTGCAGAAGTACCTGAAGGATGTGACTCTGCTGGGTCAGGTCTTTGTCAAGGCTGAAGATGGCAAGCAAACTATTGAGCAATTGCTCAAGGCTAAGGGCGCGAGCGTTGCTAGCTTCACTCTGTATGTTGTTGGCGAAGGTATCGAAAAGAAGGTTGTCGACTTCGCGACCGAAGTGGCTGAGCAACAAGCAGCCGCTGCTGCTGCACGCTAAGTTGTAATTACGGCGAGGAGGCTTGCCTCCTTGCCGTTTGCGTTTTTGCCGTTCGTCGTATGCTCTATTAATTCACCACGAGGTTCTGCCTATGCCTGCTGCCTACAAACGCATTCTGCTCAAGCTGTCCGGTGAGGCCCTGATGGGTGACGATGCCTACGGCATCAACCGTGACACGATTTCCCGAATCGTCGAGGAAATTGCTTCAGTAGTGGCCTTGGGCGTTGAAGTAGGGGTGGTGATTGGTGGAGGAAATATCTTCCGTGGCATGGCTGGCGCTTCCGCCGGTATGGAGCGTGCCACTGCCGACTATATGGGCATGCTCGCCACCGTGATGAACGGTATGGCTTTGCAGGATGCCATGCGTCATGCCGGGCTTGAGAGCCGCGTGCAATCTGCACTCAACATTGAGCAGGTTATTGAACCCTACATTCGCGGTAAAGCGATGCGTTACCTAGAAGAGGGGAAGGTCGTTGTATTTGCTGCCGGCACCGGTAACCCCTTCTTCACCACAGACACCGCAGCAGCATTGCGCGGTGCCGAAATTGGGGCCCAGATCGTGCTGAAGGCCACCAAGGTAGATGGCGTTTATACCGCCGATCCGATGCTCGATAAGACCGCCACGCGTTACGCCAAGGTCAGCTTTGACGAGGCGATCAATCGCAATCTAAAAGTGATGGACGCAACCGCCCTGGCCCTGTGTCGTGATCAAAAACTCCCGATCAACGTGTTCTCCATTTTCAAGCCGGGTGCGCTGAAGCGCGTGGTCCTGGGTGAGGATGAAGGCACGATGGTGTATTGCTAAGTCGCAAGTGTTGAGTGAATTCAGTGAGAGATTTCCATGATTGCCGATCTTAAAAAAATCACCGAACAAAAGATGCAAAAATCAATCGAGGCGCTCAAGAGCGATCTCGGTAAAGTCCGTACTGGCCGTGCACATACCGGCTTGCTGGATCATGTGCAGGTGGATTACTACGGCTCCCTAGTGCCGATCTCCCAAGTCGCGAATATCACGTTGGTCGATGCGCGCACCATTGGAGTCCAACCGTGGGAAAAGCCCATGGTTGGTAAGGTAGAGAAGGCTATTCGCGATGCAGATCTCGGCCTCAATCCAGCAACGCAAGGTGACTTGATTCGCGTACCGATGCCAGTCCTGACCGAAGAGCGTCGTCGCGACCTTATCAAGGTCGTTAAGTCCGAAGGCGAGAATGCCAAGGTGGCCGTTCGCAATTTGCGACGTGATGCGAACAATGCGCTGAAAGAGGCACTGAAGAAAAAGGAAATTCCTGAGGATGACGAGCGTCGTGCCCAGGATGATATTCAGAAGCTGACTGACCGTTCTGTCGTTGAAATTGACAGACTACTAGCTGAGAAAGAAAAGGATCTGATGGCGGTCTGACCGCCGTCAGGTTTTGGCATCAGCAATTCGCATGGGCTTGTTTAGCAGTTCGACCAAAGAAGTTCCGGTCGCGGCGTCCATGCCGCA
>CAZCLF010000064.1:0-5081 GCA_964499485.1 uncultured Rhodocyclaceae bacterium
GCTTCAATTCGGGCTTGCAAGGCGCCTAGATCAACACCAGCACTACGGCGCACCAGCGCAATCCTTGTGAGCAGTGCGTCGGCCCGTGGATTGGCGCCCGCGGCGGTGATGGGGGTGAGCAGGGCTTCAGCGGTGTCCAGTTCGCCTTCGTCTAGGGATATCTGCGCGAGGTAGAGGCTGGCATCTGTGTTCTCTGGTGCCTCAGCCAATGTCGCTTGCAGTAGCGCTTTGCTGGCGGCGATGTCGCCGGCCGCATGGGCTGCCTGCGCTTGCTCAAAAAGGCCGATTGATTCAACCGGCTCGGCCGGGGCAACGAAGCGGGCCAGAAAGTCGCGAAGTTCACCCTCCGGCTTGGCCCCGCTAAAGCCATCCACGACTTGGCCATTCACGAAGGCGACCACTGTAGGCAGGCTGCGGATACCAAAATGACCTGTCAGCTCGGGGTTTTCGTCCGCATTGACCTTGGCAAGGATGAAATTGCCGCCATATTCCTCGGCTAGCTTTTCCAGTTGAGGTTTGAGCACCTTGCACGGGGCGCACCATTCGGCCCAAAAATCCACGACCACAGGGGTGTTCATGGAGATATCAAAGACTTTTTCCTTGAAATCGGCGGTTGTGACGTCGTAGGCGAAGGCAGACATGGGGTTCTCAAGGGCGCTAAATGACAGGGGCAGAGTATAATTCGGGTCCGCTGTAAATCCCTGCCCCTAGACGTTCATTCCTGCCTGCCGACCATGTCCGACATCCTCAAGCTGCGCGGCCTTGCCGCCTTTTCCGCCACCCGTCTGGCCCGTTTGACCGAAACCGTACGCAGCACTGGGGTTTCCGCCCTTGCCGCTGAGCATTGGTATTTTGTCGAACTTGATGCGCCGCTGAGTGCAGACGAGCTGAACCGGCTCAAGGACCTGTTGGGCATCGCGGGTGACCTTCCCCCTGCGCCGACTGGCAGCCTAGTTTTGGTGACCCCGCGCATCGGCACGATTTCTCCTTGGGCGTCGAAGGCGACCGACATTGCACGTCAATGCGGCTTTGGCGCTATCAAGCGCATTGAACGAGGGATTGCTTATCACGTCACTGGTCAGGTCGATCAGGCCGCACTGCTGTCCAAGCTGCATGACCGCATGACAGAGTCGGTGCTGGATAGCGTTGATGCCGCGAACGATCTGTTCCGCCATGTGCCACCGCAGCCGCTGACCACGGTGGATGTATTGGGGCAAGGCAAGGATGCATTGCTGGCCGCGAATACCGAGCTGGGTCTGGCATTGTCACCGGATGAAATCGATTATCTGGTCGAGAACTTCATCAAGCTGAAGCGCAACCCGACCGATGTTGAGCTGATGATGTTTGCACAGGCCAACTCGGAGCACTGCCGACACAAGATTTTCAATGCCAGCTGGACTGTGGATGGCGAAGACCAGCCGCTGTCGCTGTTTGGCATGGTGCGCGAGACGCACAAGGCGCACCCGCAAGGCACTATCGTTGCCTATTCGGACAACTCCTCAATCATGGAAGGCGCGCAGAACCAGCGCTTTATTCCGCAGGCCGATGGCAGCTATATCTACAAGGACGAGCTGACCCACTTCCTGACTAAGGTTGAAACGCACAATCACCCGACCGCGATTTCCCCGTTCCCCGGTGCTTCCACCGGTAGCGGCGGCGAGATTCGTGACGAAGGCTCGACGGGGCGTGGCTCCAAGCCCAAGGCTGGGCTGTGTGGTTTCTCTGTCTCTGATCTGAACATTCCTGATTTCAAGCAGCCGTGGGAATCGAGCTACGGCAAGCCAGAGCGTATTGCCTCGGCGCTGGACATCATGATCGAAGGCCCGCTCGGTGCGGCCGCCTTCAACAACGAATTTGGTCGCCCGAATCTGACCGGCTATTTCCGCACGCTGGAGCAGAACTTCAACGGCGAGGTGCGCGGCTATCACAAGCCCATCATGGTGGCCGGTGGTCTGGGCAATATCAGCGCTGAGCATGCACACAAGATCAAGTTTGGCGAAGGCGCACTGCTGATTCAGCTGGGCGGCCCGGGCATGCTGATTGGTCTGGGTGGCGGTGCAGCCTCGTCGATGACGACGGGAACCAACACTGCTGATCTCGATTTTGCCTCGGTGCAACGTGGCAATCCCGAAATGGAACGCCGTGCGCAAGAGGTGATTGACCGTTGCTGGCAGCTGGGCGACCGGAACCCTATCCTCGCGATTCACGATGTGGGCGCGGGCGGTATTTCCAATGCCATGCCAGAACTGGCGAATGATGCGGGCTGTGGTGCTTACTTTAACCTGCGTGCCGTGCCGACGGAAGAGTCGGGCATGTCGCCCAAGGAAATCTGGTGTAACGAATCGCAAGAGCGCTATGTCATGGCGATTGCGCCAGAGCGTCTGGAAGAGTTCCGCAAGATCTGCGAGCGCGAGCGCTGCCCGTTTGCTGTGCTGGGAACGGCCACCAAGGACGGTCAGCTGACCGTACATGACGACCATTTCAACAACGACGCGGTTGCCATGCCGATGGAAGTGCTGCTCGGTAAGCCACCACGCATGCACCGAGATGCCAAGCGCGTGACGCGTGAGATTCCTGCGTTTGATCTGTCCGGCATTACGCTGGATGAAGCCGTTAATCGCGTGCTGGCGATTCCAAGTGTGGCCTCCAAGAGCTTCCTCATCACTATTGGTGACCGTAGCGTAGGTGGCCTCACCGCACGTGACCAATTTGTAGGCCCGTGGCAGGTGCCCGTTGCCGACGTGGCCGTGACTGCGCTGGGTTACAACAGCACCCGCGGAGAAGCTTTTGCCATGGGCGAACGCACGCCGCTGGCGCTACTCGATGCGCCAGCGTCTGGCCGCATGGCAGTGGGTGAATCCATCACCAACATCGCGGCTGCCGCAATTGGTGACATCGGTGATATCAAGCTCTCCGCTAACTGGATGGCTGCTGCAGGTCACGGTGCCGAAGATGCAGCCTTGTTCGATACAGTGAAAGCAGTGGCGCTGGATTTCTGTATCGCGCTGGACTTGAGCATTCCGGTCGGCAAAGACAGTCTGAGCATGAAGACCAGCTGGCAGGAGAATGGCGAAAGCAAGCAGGTGATCGCGCCGATGTCGCTGATCATCTCTGCCTTTGCCCCATGCCCGGATATTCGCAAGACCCTGACGCCGCAGCTGATCACCGATGCGGGTGAGACTGAGCTGATCTTGATTGATCTGGGTGCCGGTCAAAATCGTCTGGGTGGTTCGGCGCTGGCGCAAGCCTGGGGTGTCTCTGGTAATGTAGTGCCGGATGCCGATGCTGGCCTGCTGCGCAATTTCTTCAATGCCATTCAAGCACTGCGTCCTAAATTGTTGGCTTACCACGACCGTGGTGACGGCGGCCTGTTTGCCACTGTGGCTGAAATGGCGTTCGCTGGCCATACCGGTGTATCGCTGAATCTGGATTCGCTTTGCTATGACACGCTCGGTAATGATGTCGATGGTCAAGAGCGTGACGGTAAGGCGCTGACTGGCCGTATCAACGACAAACTCCTTGAAGTGTTGTTCAACGAAGAGCTGGGCGCAGTCGTTCAGATTCGTCGTGATGATCGTGCTGCGGTGATGGAAGCGCTGCGTGCGGGTGGCCTGGGTGCAGTCAGTCATGTGATCGGCACGCTGAACGATGCCGATGAGGTCCGCGTGTGGCGCAATGCCCAATCTGTTTTCACTGCCAAGCGTGCTGAGCTACAACGTCGCTGGTCGGAAACCAGCTACCGCATCGCTGCGCTGCGCGATGATGCCGCCAGTGCAAAAGAAGAATTTGAAGCCTTGCTGGACGCTACTGATCCAGGTCTGTCGGCCCATCTCAGTTTTAATCCGGCCGATTTCATGGCCTTGCCGGTACGTCCCAGCTTGCCTGCCGCCAAGGAGTTTTCTGCGGATGAAGCTTCTGAGCTGAGCGCTGCCTTGGACGGTACTGCTGCAATTGATCTCGCTGGTGTTGCAGTGGCACCTATGGTGGGTGGTGCCCGTCCGCGTATCGCTATCCTGCGTGAGCAGGGCGTCAATGGTCAGGTGGAAATGGCGGCCGCATTTGAGCGTGCTGGTTTCGAGCCGTATGACGTGCATATGTCCGATTTGCAGAGCGGCCGTGTCTATCTGTCCGACTTCAAGGGCTTTGCGGCCTGTGGCGGCTTTAGCTACGGTGACGTGCTGGGTGCCGGTCAGGGCTGGGCCAAGTCGATTCTGTTCAACGACCGTCTGCGTGACGAGTTTGGCGACTTCTTCTTCCGCGCCGATACCTTTGCGTTGGGCGTGTGTAACGGCTGTCAGATGATGAGTAATTTGGCGTCCATCATTCCGGGTGCTGAACACTGGCCGACCTTCCATCGCAATCGTAGCGAGCAGTTTGAGGCCCGCTATGTGATGGTGGAAGTGTTGGATTCGCCATCGATCTTCCTTAAGGGCATGGCCGGTTCGCGTTTGCCGGTGGTGGTGTCTCACGGTGAAGGTCGTGCCGTGTTTGATGGCAATAACCAACAGCACGCCATTCAGTCGCTGCGCTACATCGACAATCGTGGCGCGGTTGCCAAAACCTATCCGGCCAATCCGAACGGTTCTCCGGAGGGGATTACCGGCGTGACAACGGCCGATGGTCGTTTCACCATCATGATGCCGCACCCAGAACGTATCTTCCGTAATGTGCAGATGTCGTGGCGTCCTGCAGAGTGGGATGAGAAGCTAGGTGATGATTCGCCGTGGATGACTATGTTCCGCAGCGCACGGCGTTGGGTAGGTTGATCGCCTGAGTTTGCGCCTTTGTTTCGCAACGAAAAGGGAGCCTGAACAAGGCTCCCTTTTTTTTACAACCACTGACCGATTACATGACCTTTAGCCGGCATGCTTAGGGTCGGCAGCGCAATAAAAAAGGCACCCGGAGGTGCCTTTTTCGTAGTGCCTTGCTGTCCAGTATTACTGAACCTTGGCCTTCGAGCGCAGATCGTTCACGTGCTTCTCAACGATTTGCTGTGCCATGCGTTGGCTGATTTGTGGCTTCGCTTCGTCATACGTCGGCAGCTTCAGTTCGCGGCTGTCTTCCAGCAGGATCACATGGAA
>CAZCLF010000065.1:0-3393 GCA_964499485.1 uncultured Rhodocyclaceae bacterium
CTGCCGCTGCTGCGCGAAATCATGCAAGCCGGCTGAAGCCTCAGCCGCTCATTCTTTCAGGTGTCTCTCATGAAACTCGTACTCTTTGATCTCGACAACACCCTGCTCGCCGACGACAGCGACTTCCAGTGGGCGCAATTCCTTATCAGTAAGGGCGTGCTCGATCGTGAAGTCTATGAAGCGCGCAACCAACAGTTTTATGACCAATACAAAGCGGGCACGCTGGACATTCATGAATTCCTCGACTTCCAGCTCGCCCCACTGGCGCGTCATGCGCGCGAAGTACTGGATGCTTGGCACCGCGAATACATGGCCACCGTGATCCGTCCCGTCATTACCGACAAGGCGCGGGCGCTGGTCAATCAACATTTGGCTGAAGACAGTCTCGTCGCCATCGTCACCGCCACCAATGTGTTTGTGACCCACCCGATCGCCCGTGAATTCAAGATTCCACATCTGATCGGCACCATCCCTGCGCAGGAAGGTGGCCGCTTCACAGGCAAGCCGCGTGGCACACCATCCTTCCGTGAGGGCAAGATCGAGCGCGTCAATGACTGGCTGGAATCGCTTGGCCTGTGGTGGGGCTCGTTTGAGTCGACTCATTTCTACAGCGACTCACGCAACGACTTGCCGCTGCTTGAAATCGTCAGCCACCCCGTGGCTGTCGATCCGGACGACACCTTGCGCGCCCATGCTGAAAGCAAGGGCTGGCCGGTAATCTCGCTGCGTTAAATTGCGCTACTCAAGCCATGCAGCAGCCCTGACCAGTGGCCCGGGCCAAATTAGCAGTATCAGCACTGCTGTATCATTGCCGCTTTCCGGCCCTACGCCACCAGACACACACTCATGATTCGCAAGCTGTTGCGACGCGTCTTCAAAAAGCCCGCGCGCACCTCCCGTAAAGACCAGAGCTCGCCCGCCGAGCTAGCAGTAGCCGTGCATGGCGTACGCCGCGAGCAGGTATCGTCAGCGGCACGCCGCACCTGTGACACCCTTCAACAAGCTGGCTTCAAGGCTTATGTCGTCGGCGGTGCGGTTCGTGACCTGTTGATTGGCGTTGATCCAAAGGATTACGACGTCGCCACCGACGCCACTCCCGATGAGGTACGCGCCCTATTCCGCCGCGCACGCATCATCGGTCGCCGCTTCCAGATTGTGCATGTCATGTTCGGCAGCGAAACCATTGAGGTCTCGACCTTCCGCGCTGCCCACGACAAAAATACCATTACCGATCAGCATGGCCGTGTGCTGCACGACAATGTGTGGGGCAGTATTGCGGAAGATGCAGCGCGCCGCGACTTCACCGCCAACGCGCTCTACTACGACCCAGTCAAGGAAATCATCCTCGACTATCACGATGGCGTAGCCGACATTCAGGACAAAACCCTGCGCATGATCGGCGAGCCGCGTACGCGCTACCGCGAAGATCCAGTACGCATGCTGCGTGCGGTGCGCCTCGCCGCCAAGCTGGGCCTACAGATCGATGCAGCCACCGAGCAGCCGATCCGCGAAATGGCCGAACTGTTGGAGAACGTGCCGCCAGCACGCCTCTTCGACGAGATGCTTAAGCTACTGACCTCCGGCCATGCCGTTGCCTGCATTAAACGCCTGCGTGCGGCTGATCTGCATCATGGCTTACTGCCCTTGCTGGATGTCATTCTCGAACAGCCGATGGGCGAGAAGTTCGTGATGCTGGCGCTGGCGAACACCGATGCCCGCGTACGCGCTGGCAAGACCACCTCACCGGGCTTCCTGTTTGCCACCCTGTTGTGGCACGAAGCCTTGGCTAATTGGGAAATCCGCAAGAAGCGCGGCGAGCTGCCAACCCCAGCGCTGTTTGAAGCAATGGACGAAATCCTCGATCAGCAAGCGGAAAAGCTGGCGATCACACGCCGCATTGCCGGCGACATCAAGGATATCTGGCTGCTACAGCCACGCTTTGAGAAGCGCTCCGGCAAACATCCGATGCGCCTGATTGAACAGCCGCGTTTCCGCGCAGGTTACGACTTCCTCCTGCTACGCGCGCAAAGTGGTGAAGTGCCCATGGAACTGGCCGATTGGTGGACTGCGTTCCATGATGCCGACTACAGCGAACGCGAAACCATGCTGGTGCCGGACACTGACCCGAAAAAGCGCCGTCGCCGCAAACGCAGCAACAGCAAAAAGAGCGAGGCCCCAGATACCTCCGGAGATGCCGCTTGACGCTAGCCTACATCGCCCTCGGCGCCAATTTGGGTGATGCCGAGGGTACGCTGCGGGTTGCCATGGAAGCGCTGGCAGCACTCCCCGGCGCCACCCTGAAAGCCTGCTCCTCCCTGTACCGCACGGCGCCGATCGGGCTCATCAATCAGCCCGACTTCATCAACGCCGCCGTAGCCTTGGATACACCGGCCAGCGCGAACGACTTACTGGCTCAGTTATTTGCGATCGAGCAACGCTTCGGACGTGAGCGCAGCGTGCCCAATGCCCCGCGCACACTGGATCTCGATCTGCTACTGCATGGGAATGAACGCTCGGATACGCCAGCGCTCACCTTGCCGCACCCGCGCATGCACGAGCGCGCCTTTGTGCTCGCGCCCTTGGCGGAAATCGCTCCAGACCTGGTCGTCCCTGGGCATGGCAATGTCAGCGCCTTGCTGGCAGACTGTGCAGATCAATCGATTGAAAGGATTGTCTGAGCATGTTGGGTTTTAGCGGCCTACCTGTCATTGTGCAAACGGCCTTGTTGCTGGCCGCTTCCAATATCTTTATGACTTTCGCTTGGTACGCTCACCTCAAGAATCTGAACGACAAACCTTGGTGGGTTGCCGCATTGCTGAGCTGGGCGATTGCCTTATTTGAATATCTGATCCAAGTACCGGCCAACCGCATCGGCCACACTGAGCTCGACCTCGGGCAGCTCAAGATCATGCAAGAGGTCATTACCCTCATGGTCTTCGTCCCCTTCGCCGTTTTCTACATGAATCAACCCTTCAAGCTCGACTTCCTGTGGGCCGGCCTGTGCCTGCTGGGGGCGGTGTATTTCATTTTCCGATAAGCAAAACTTCTACACCACAGGCACGGGGCAAGCAGCTGTCGCCATGGGCTGGGGGGATCGGCTAAACTTCGGCCTCTAGCCTGATGCCGCCGCTGAGGACACCGCATGACTTATCTCGCCACCGACCGCTCGATTGAAAAGCCCGTCACCCTCCACGAGCTGGGTCGCATGTACGCCAGTCGCGAACCCATTACCAGCCTGACGGCTTATGACTCCAGCTTTGCGGCATTGCTCGATCGCGCCGGCGTGGACATCATCTTGATCGGCGACTCCGCTGGCAATGTAATCCAAGGCCATAAGTCCACGCTGCCAGTCACGCTCGATCAAATGGTTTATCACACGGAATGCGTGGCCCG
>CAZCLF010000065.1:3493-5003 GCA_964499485.1 uncultured Rhodocyclaceae bacterium
AAGCCAGCGCGCTTCGTGCGCAACTTCATGGACGGTGCCAGCAGCATCGAGGAGGCTGTCCATAACTATGTGGTCGCGGTCAAAGACAAGACCTTCCCTGCCCCTGAGCACTGCTACTGATGAAGGCAGTCGTTGCCGTTTGCGGCATCCTGCTGATCATGGTCGGTCGCATATTTATCTATCGCGCCTCGAAGGCCGCATGGATGAAAGAAGGTGACGCCAGTCCCATGAGCAAGCTGATGGCCGACCCTGAGCTCAAATCCCGTTACCGTTTTGGACAGGCGCAATACTTTATTGGCGTTGCCGTGTTTGCCGCCTGCTTCTTCCTGTAGAGAGCACGACCTGTATGCAAGTCCATCCCACCATTGCGGGCCTACGCGCGGCCCTGAAACACGCCACGCAAGCGGGTAAGCGCATCGCCTTTGTGCCGACCATGGGCAACCTCCATGACGGCCATATCGCCCTGATGACCGAAGCGCGCCAACATGCAGAGGTTGTGGTGGCAAGTATCTTTGTCAATCGCCTGCAGTTCAGACCCGGCGAAGACTTTGATGCTTACCCACGCACCTTCGAAGCGGATTGTGCGCGCCTCACTGCAGCGGGCGTCGATCATCTGTTTGCGCCAGACGAAGCCGAGATGTATCCGCAGCCCCAGCAATATCAGATTGAGCCGCCACCAGAACAGCAATCCATCCTTGAGGGCGAGTTCCGCCCCGGGCATTTCCGCGGCGTTGCCACCGTGGTGGCCAAGCTCTTCAATATCGTTCAGCCGCAGGTGGCGTTGTTTGGCAAAAAGGATTTCCAGCAGGTCATGGTCATCAAAAACATGGTCCGCGAGATGGCTTTTTCAATTGATATTATTGATAGCCCCACTATCCGTGCTGATGACGGCTTAGCCTTGTCCTCACGTAACGGCTACCTCTCGACCGAGGAACGGGCCGAAGCGCCCCGTCTGGCAAGGGAATTGGAGAAAGTGGTGACTGCCATCCGGGGGGGGGATCGTGACTTTTCAGGCCTTGAAACCGCAGCAACACAGGCACTCGCTGCCCATGGCTGGGTGCCTGATTATGTTGCGATAAGGCGAAAAAGTGATCTACAATCGCCGTCCGCTCACGAATCCGAGTTGGTGGTTTTGGCGGCGGCCAAGCTTGGCCGCACACGCCTAATCGACAACCTGGAAGTTTAGGAGTCTGCGATGCGCTCATGCCGGCAGATTCCAGCAGCATATAAAGAGGCAGCGATAGCCGCGCTGCCGTGGGATGAATTGCCCGCCTTTGCATGAGAAAGGGAACGCAATGCAACGCATGATGTTGAAGTCCAAGCTGCACCGCGTCACGGTGACACAAGCAGAGCTGCACTACGAAGGCTCGTGCGCCATCGACGAAGATCTTCTCGACGCCGCCGATATTAAGGAATATCAGCAAATCGAGATCTGGAACGTCAACAACGGCCAACGCTTCACCACCTATGCCATCCGCGCCGAACGCGGTACCGGCACGATCTCGGTCAA
>CAZCLF010000066.1:0-4951 GCA_964499485.1 uncultured Rhodocyclaceae bacterium
CACGTCCTCGGGGCGGCGCGCGCTCATCACGACGCAACCCGGATACTTTTCATTCAGTGCAGCACGGCAAACCGCTTGAGCAGCCTCGTCGCCGACATGATCGATCTTGTTAAAAATACGCAGCCGCGGCAAATCTTGGGCGCCAATGTCAGCCAGCACTTCGTCGGTGACAGCAAGCTGGCGCTCGAAGCCGGGGTCGCTCGCATCAATCACATGCAACAGTAGCGACGCATCCAGCGCTTCATCGAGAGTGGACTTAAATGACGCCACCAAACCATGCGGCAGATTCTTGATAAAGCCAACGGTATCGCTCACCAAGATGCGCGGCACACTTTCCGGGTACAGCACACGTACAGTGGTATCCAGCGTGGCAAATAACTTGTTCGCCACCAGCACTTCGCTGCCCGTGAGCGCCCGCATCAGCGTTGATTTGCCTGCATTGGTGTACCCGACAAGCGTGACGCACGCCAGTCCTTGGCGCTCCTGACGGCGCGAACGCTGAATCACGCGATCGGCCTCCATGGCGGTGATGTCTTTTTTCAGCTCAGCAATGCGATCACGGATTTTGCGTTTATCCAGCTCGGTACCCGACTCACCCGCACCGCGCCCACCCACGCCACTGCGTTGTCGGCCCTGCGGGCCAGCCAGCTTGGCAGCCTCACGCAAACGGGGTGCCATATACCCAAGGCGGGCAATTTCAACTTGTGCCTTCGCCGCATGCGAGCGCGCATTACGATGGAAAATCTCAAGGATCACCATCGTGCGATCCATCACCTCACACCCCACCGCCAACTCAAGGTTGCGTGCCTGCGAAGGCGAGATTTCGTGATCAACCAACACAAAATCAATCTTCCCCGCGTACTCAAACAGCTGGGCATCAGTCTGCCAAGCATCCATGACCGGATCGTTGTCGATGTAACGCTTCACCTCTTCGCATTTGCCATTGCCAAGATAAGACGTGGTGTCAAAGCTCGAGCGCTTCTGCATGAAGGTATGCACGACCGTGATACCCAAGGTCTTGGCAAGCTCGCGCAGCTCCATCAACGACGCTTCGAACTCCGCATCACTGACGCTGGATAACTGAACGGCCGCCACAATGGCGTATTGAGGATTCTCTTTCGGGTCGGTATGCATCAGAAGCGTGTAATTAGCGAGCGGATAGCGATGATACGCGCCTTGGGCTATGCGCTGTCGTCAGCCCTCTCATGACTTCAAGATTGAAAGTGGGACAGGAAATAAAAAAGCCGGCTCGAATCGCTCGAACCGGCTTTTTATTTGCTTGGCGCTCTGTTACTTAATCCCGCGGAACATCGCGCATTGGCGGAAGGCCTCTTCAGAGAAGGGGATATTCTTGCTGCGGCAGAACTTGGCGGTGAGCTTGAGGAGCTCTTTGATATCGCGGCCACTGGTATTGGGGAAGCGATCCACCAGTGTCTCGATCATTTCATCGGTCAGTTCAACCTGGAACTGGGTAGAGAGCGTCTTCCAGAGACGCACCATATCCTCAGGCGAAGGCATCTCGTACTTGATGATAGCAATGCAGCGCGAGACGATGGCGTCGTCGATGTCATCGGTTCGATTCGTGGTCATGAACAGCAGGCCACTGAAGTACTCCAGTGTGCGTAAGAACTCGGCGACGATGGCGTTATGTTGCAGATCGTTGTCGCGCTGACGGATATAAACATCAGCCTCGTCAAGCAACAAGATTGCCCCCCAACGCGCGGCACGACGGAGGATGGTAGAGAGGTGGGCTTCGACTGACTCGGCGCTGATACCGAGCTGGCCTGAATGCACACGGTACAGGGGCTTGCCCACCACCTCGGCATAGACTTCTGCGGTCAGCGTTTTGCCCAGGCCTGGGGCGCCTTTGCACAGGATGGTGGTACCACCCGACTTGCCTTCGACGATGTCTTCCAGCAGTACGCCCATGTCGGCAGTGAGGATGTCGATCAGGTCGCGATGATCCTGCGGCAGCACCAGCTTTTCACGCAATGAAGGGTTGTATTTGTACTCAGTCAGATTGTCGACGTGCACCCAGATATTGCGATGCAACTCGAGATGGAAGACATGCAAATAGGGATGCAAAGGGATCTGGTCGAAACAGCCCTCAACACCTGCCTCACACCAGAAGGTGTTATCGGCGTTGGTCTCGAAACGACGCTCCAGAATCTCTTCGTCATTCACCACCTTGGCCACCTGGCCCTCAGGCAAGGCGAAGTACTCATTGCCCTGCTTTGTGCGGACCAGATAGGCCGCGCGCTTGGCCACAAATTGGGTGCCAAACCGAGGCTGCATTTCATGGAAGCGTACGACCTGATCTTCGTATTCACGCTTGAAGTCAGCGCACTCCTTGAAGTAGCCCAGCTCGGCCAGCAGCTCGGGAATGGTGCGGTCGGCGATATCGTTGCCGTCGATCACGATCACCGTATTCATACCGGAACGGCGCTGGCGATAGTCGTCCGAGGATTCTTTGTCCGCCGACTGCAATGTATTGGCCGCTAGGCTGACGACGACATAGGGCTTACCCTCGACCGGCAACATATGACGCATGCCAGTCACCAACCACGGTAGCAGCACACCATCCTTGTTGCGCTTGTAGAGCCAGCCATCAATGGCATCGCGCTTGAGGTAGGCGATCAGGCCGTTGATCAGGACTTCCAGACTGGGAATCTTGCGCGCATCGGGTGAACTGCGGATATTGTCCAGCGCCAGCAGCTGGAACATAAGGTTGCGCTCGTCATTCGCCTTGCACAGGCCGTACAGCGTATTCAGCGCAGCACCATTGAACAGCTTGCTCGATACGATGATGCGACCGCGCCGGTTGCGATGTTCCGACAGCTGCTTTGCCAGCGCACTGTCTTCGTCTATGTTGCCGAGCATCTTGCCTGCCAGCACATCCGGTATTTCTAAATCCATTGCCGCTCCTGTTATTGCGCCACATGTGTCATTCCTTGATGCGCTGCGGGCGGCAGACGCGGAACGCCATGGGGTCAAATAAAAACGGCCTCCGCATAGGAGGCCGCGTATCCGGGTAGCCGGGCGGGCTTGCGCCACTGTGTTTCCCGGCCATGCAGGCAATCAAACGCATCGTTCGATGTACCGTCCGATTCACCTGCCGCAGACCTAGGTCACATCATAGTGGAATCCACCTCACCTGCCCAGACCGGCGAGGGTGAAGCTCGCCGTCATTACTTCAGTGCAGCCTGCTGGCCGGATGTTCAACGCAGCGGTAAAACACGTGCGCCAGCAGATTACTGCTGATCCACACCAGCACCAACATCAACACGCCCGCCAGCGGTGATTCCCAGCCCAGATGAACAAATATGGCGTTACCTGCAAGACACAGCGAGAAGTGCACCAAGAACAAGGCGTAGGAGTTGGTGCCGAAGTAGGCGGCAATCCGCTGCGGCCATTGCTGATGTATTTCAATGTTCCGGAGTAACACCAGTGCCAGCGCGACACAGAGCGCGACAAAAATACGCCCGCGGTAATCCAGCCACAGCGCAGCAACTGAAACACTCAGCAGCAGCCCCAGCCAGGGCATGGGACGCGTCTGGCGACTGATATGGAAGGCCAGCACGCCCAAGCCATATGCCCCAAAGAAATACACCGCCCAATCATCAAAGCCGCTATCGCGGTTGAAGTGGAACAAGGATGCCAACGTCAGGGCAATCACAATGCCCAGATGCAAACGCAAGGCATGTCGGCTGTACCAAGCCAGCAAAGCAAACAGGACGTACAGCTGGAAATCAATCGCCACGTACCAGACGCCGGCACTGAGCGACTCATAATCCAGTACCCCGTGCAGCAGAAACACATGCGCCAGCACTTGTGTCAGCGTCGGTACCGCCGGCATGGCTTCGTCGATGAACCCCGGACGGACGAGGGTTGCTACCAGCGTGGTGATCAGCAAGGCAACGAGAAACGGCACCACAAGGCGCAGGTAACGTTTACGGATAGTTGACCACACTGTGCCTTTGCGTGGCCCTTCAAAGCTGCGGGCCGCCAGATAGCCCCCAACGACCAGAAAAATCTGCACCGCCATGCGGGCATAGTCGTATAGCCAGTGTGCAAGGGCCGGTACGGCAACGCCTACAGCATGAGCAACCGGGCCATAGGCCACCAGGTGATGCAGCACAATCAACTGTGCCGCAATCGCCTTGAATAGATCAATGATAAAAAAGCGCACGCCCAAAACCCTCGGTGGAAGACAGCGCAGCCTCCCTGCATTGATGGCCGGCGCAGCGCTAGACTGCCATTATAAGTCGGGCTGTCGTCCGCCTGTAATAGGAACGTCAGACTGGCATGGGACAATACCGCGGCATTGTTCAGCCCACCCTTTCCTCTTGCCTAGTCATGCCCATCTTCCGCCCACTTCTCGTTCTCGGATTCCTGACCCTCAGCCCGCTGGCACACGCTGCGCGGCCGATGATCACGGACGATGCCCGTATTGTGGACAGCAAGGCGTGTCAGGCTGAAACGTGGGTCAAGGACAATCGTGGTAGTCAGGAATACTGGGCATTGCCCTCCTGCAATTTCACCGGGAATCTTGAAATCACCGCCGGCGGGGCGCGTACCCACGACGGCACGGGCCTACGCACTACCGATCTGGTGCTGCAGGGCAAAACCCTGTTTCGTACCCTAGAGCCCAACAGCTGGGCGTGGGGCTTGGCCTTCGGTACCGTTAGCCACCCGGATGTCAGCCGCAAAATGATGGGCGACCTTTACAGCTATGTGCCAGTCACCTTCTCATTCAATGATGACCGTGTGCTGCTACATACGAATCTCGGCTGGTCGCGCGAAAAGGCCACGAACCGACACGCCATGACCTGGGGCGTGGGCAGTGAAGTTGAAATGACTCCTCGCACCTGGCTGATTGGCGAAACCTATGGTGAGAACCAAGGTCGCCCTTACTTTCAGCTGGGCGTGCGCCACTGGATCGTGCAAAACC
>CAZCLF010000067.1:0-4950 GCA_964499485.1 uncultured Rhodocyclaceae bacterium
GCAAAGTCAAAGCCAAGCTCAATGCGCAGACGCTCGGTGAAGTAGGTGAAGCCACCGGACAGAATGGCGGTGCGTAGGCCCGCTTGCTGTGCGGCAAGCAGCAGTTCTTTAGCGCCGGGGGAGAGCGTTACGCGCTCCTCATACACCTGGGCGAGCACGCGTGCGTCCAGCCCTTCGAGCAGGGCAAGGCGACGGCTGAGGCTTTCTTTGTAGTCGATCTCGCCACGCATGGCGGATTCAGTCACCGAGGCGACCGAGTGTTTTTTGCCGGCAAAGTCGGCCAGCTCATCAATGCATTCGACGGTGATGAGCGTCGAATCCATATCAAAGGCAATCAGCCGGTAGTCGCTGAGCTTTTTGCCCTGTGGCACAAAGGCCCAATCGAGCTTTTCATTGGCGAGGAGGCGCTTGATCTCGTCGTTGAAGTCCGCCGTGGCTTGCGCGCCAATCAGGCGAACCACTTTTGGGGGCAGAGGTTTGACAGCAGTGGCGCCAGTGGCAGCGACGCAACGGTCGAGCAGGAAGGTGGGGATGCCACCGCCCTGGATAACGAGATCAGTTGCGCCGTGGGTTGTCATCAGGCTTGCCTTAGTTTGAGTACATCCTTGAGCGATGCGTGCATTTCAAGAATAGCTTGTTCGGTGGTGTCCCACGCGATACAGCCATCGGTCACTGAACAGCCGTACTTGAGTTGCGACAGATCGGCCGGGATGGGTTGATTGCCTGCTTCGATATTACTCTCGACCATGAAGCCGACGATGGACTGATTGCCAGAGCGGATCTGGTTCACGCAGTCACGTAGCACCAGCGGTTGCAGCTCGGGCTTCTTGTAGCTATTAGCGTGGGAGCAATCGACCACCAAGTTGCGCGGCAACTTGGCCTTGGCAATGGCGTTCTCGGCCAGCGTGATGCTAACGGTATCGTAGTTCGGGCGGCCGCCGCCGCCACGCAGCACAACATGGCCGTAGCGATTGCCACGGGTACGCACGATGGCGGTGGTGCCCTGTGCATTGACGCCAAGGAAGCTGTGCGGGTTGGACGAGGAGATGATGGCGTTGATCGCCACATCCATATCGCCATCGGTCGCGTTCTTGAAGCCCACTGGTGTGGACAAGCCCGACGACATTTCACGATGGGTTTGCGATTCCGACGTGCGTGCGCCAATGGCCGTCCACGCGATCAGGTCGCCCAGATACTGAGGCGAGATGGGGTCAAGCGCTTCGGTCGCTGCAGGCAGGCCGAGCTCATTGACCTTGAGCAGGAAGTCGCGGCCCTTTTGAATGCCCTCTTCAATGCGGAAGCTGTCGTCCATGTAGGGGTCGTTGATGTAACCCTTCCAACCGGTGGAGGTGCGCGGCTTTTCGAAGTAGACGCGCATCACGATATACACCGTGTCCTTGACCTTGTCGGCCAGCACTTTGAGGCGACGCGCGTAGTCGAGACCAGCAACCGGATCGTGAATGGAGCAGGGGCCGACCACCATGAAAACGCGTGGGTCCTTGCGGTCGAGAATGGCTTCCAGCGTACGGCGGCCTTCGACCACGGTCTTGGCGGCGGCTTCCGTCAGCGGCAGCTTGGCGTGCACCTCAGCGGGCGAGGGCATGACGGTCAGCGATTCGATATTTAGGTTTTCGGTGTTTTGCATGGCAAGTACGTCAGGCCCTTGTGTTGGCAGGGGCGGTCTTGTTATTCAATTGATGACTGATTGTACCGCGTGGCAGGCACCGCCCCCAAGCCATGCGGGGTAATGGCGGGCATAGGTGTTGGCTATGTGGGCGAGATATGGACTAAGCTGGTGACTTGTTTGTTTTTCCCACGGGAATTTCCTCATGAGCCATTTCACTCCTCTATCAGCCCTTATCGGTGGTTTGCTGATTGGCGGCGCGGCCAGCCTGTTTTTGTGGCTGAACGGTCAAATCGCTGGCATCAGCGGCATCAGCCGGGGCTTGTTGCAGCCCAAACGTGGACAGGTGTTGTGGCGCTTTCTCTTTCTCGCGGGGCTGGTGGTGGGCGCTGCGGCTTGGTATGTGGTGTCTCCAGCGCCTGTTGCTCGAGAGGGCTTCCCCACGAGTTGGTTGATCATCGGTGGTTTGCTGGTGGGCTTTGGTTCATCGCTGGGCAGCGGCTGTACTAGCGGTCATGGCGTATGCGGCCTTGGGCGTTTGTCCTTGCGCTCGTTGGTGGCGACGGTGGTGTTCTTATCCACGGGCATTGTGACCACCTATGTTGTGCGTCATCTTCTGGGAGGCCAATGATGGAACGCGCCCGTTTATTCGTAACCCTCGCGGCGGGTGTGCTGTTTGGGCTGGGTCTGGCTATTTCCGGCATGACGAATCCGGAGAAAGTGCTTGGCTTTCTAGATGTGGCCGGTGATTGGGACCCAAGTTTGTTGTTCGTACTCGGCGGCGCGGTGAGTGTGACGCTTGTTAGCTTCCGCTTTATTTTGCGTCGCTCGGCACCGGTGCTGGCGCCGGCATTTCAATTTCCGACTAGTAAGGCTATTGATGCGCCGCTGATTATTGGTGCTGTGTTGTTTGGTGCTGGTTGGGGCTTGAGCGGCTACTGTCCGGGGCCAGGCATTGCTTTATTGGCAACGCCTAGCAATCAGGAGGTCTGGGTGTTTGTACCAGCCTTGTTTGCAGGCCAAGCTTTGTTCCTGCTCTGGCGGCGTTTCTTCCCGCAGTAAGCGAGAAGGGCGGGCGCCACGCGGCTTGCCTTAGAGCTGTTTGCGCTCTTTTTGGTAGGTGTCGTAGTCCGTGCCGCGTCTCATGCAGGCATCGTAATCTTGCTTGTTCACCAACTGGCTGCATTGGCTGCCCTGAAACATCTGCCCGGCGTAATAAGCCTGCTGGCTGGTGCAGGCGGAGAGCAGCATCAGTAGCCCTGCGTAGGTAATCAGTTTCATGGGGCGGCCTTCAACAACGTTTGTTAGCAACACATCAAACAAAGGATTGGCTCATGGCCGCGATCATGTAGCCGTGGTCGAGCACACCTGCGCTTTCGCGGATGCTGTGCATGGACCACATCGGGTTGCCAACATCCACACTGAGGATGCCTAAACGCGAGGCAACGATGGGGCCAATGGTTGAGCCGCAGCCGAGATCAGTGCGGTGTGAGTAGTTCTGTACCGGCACGCCGGCTTGTTCGCAGAACTGTGTGAAACGTGCAGCGGTATCGGCGCTGGTGCTGTAGCGCTGGTTGGCATTGGTCTTGATGACCGGGCCGTTGTTCACCAACACGCGGTGGCAGGGCTCATAAGCTGCCGGGAAGTTGGGGTGCCAGGCGTGCGCCATGTCAGCGCTGATAAAGAAGCTGTTGGCAATCGCACAACGCTGGGCTTCTGCATCTAAGCCCAAATTGTGCGAGAGACGGGTGATGACATCCGACACAAAGCTGCCGCCCGCACCCGCGGCGCTTTCGCTGCCCACTTCCTCATGATCGAACAGGGCGACCATGCAGGTGGCTTGCGGCGCTTCGCTGATCAGTAGCGCAGTGAGCGCGGCGTGGCAGGACGCCAGATTGTCGAGCTGGCTGTTGGCGATGAATTCGAGTTCAGGGCCCCAGAAGCTGCCGGGCTGCGTGTCGTAAGTGCAGATTTCCCAATTGAGGATGTCTGTCGCCTCAATTTCCAGATGCTCGGCCAGCAGGCCTCGGAACTTGCCGTCTGAATCAATGTGCTCTTCGGCCATGGCGAGGAGCAGGGGGAGCTCATTCTGCTTGTGCAGCTTGAGGCCGTTTTCGTTCACATCGCGGTTCATGTGAATGGCGAGATTGGGCAAGCGCACCAGTGAGCGGTTGAACTTCAATAAACGGGCTTCATGCCCAGCAGCGGTACGCACATTCACGCGCCCAGCGAGGCTAAGGTCGCGGTCTGCAAAGGTGGCGAGGATGGGGCCGCCGTAGACTTCAACGCCCAAACGCACCAAGCCATCTGCAGCGTGGGGTGCTTTGGGCTTGAGGCGCAGACCGGGTGAGTCGGTGTGCGCGCCGATCATACGCAGGCCGGTTTTCTCAAGGCTGTCGCTCCCCACCACAAACGCAATGATGGATGAGCCGCCACGGATGACGTAGTAACGCCCACCCGCTTTGACTGACCAGCGCTCGCCTTCTTTCAGCTCACTGAAGCCTTGCGCATCCAGCCGTTGGTGCGTGCTGTCCACCACATGCCATGGGCTAGGGCTAGCGTCGATGAAAGCGAGCAGGTCTTCGGTGAGCTGGCGAACGGCAGGAGCGATGATGGGCATGATGTGAGCAGCAAGGAAGAAAGCAAAAGATAAATCGGAATAAAAAACGGGGCTGTCCGCATTATAGCTACAGCCCCGTGCTTACTCGCAGCCGTGGTGGGTTAGACCTTAAAACCACTCACCTCAAGTTCAAGCGAGCGTGCTAATTCCTCAAGCTGGCTGGCTGAACCGGCAATACCTTGTGTTGCTTCACTGTTGTTTTGAGCGAGGCTGGCAATTTGTTCAACATTCTGCACAATTAGCTCGGTTGCTTGCGTCTGCTCCTCCAGCGCATAGGCAATATCGCGGACTGCTGCAATTACCTCGTCAGCTCCGTTCCGTATCTGGCCAATGGATTGGCCTGCAGCCCGTGCAAGCTCTACACCGCCACCAACACGTGCATTGCCTTGATTCATGCTCAATACAGCTTGTTGCGTGCCGTCATGGATGTTTGTGATCATTGTGCCGATCTGCACGGTTGAGTTGGCAGTACGTTCGGCAAGTTTGCGGACCTCGTCTGCAACCACGGCAAATCCTCGACCAGCTTCGCCTGCACGCGCAGCTTCAATGGCAGCGTTCAACGCCAGGAGATTGGTTTGGTCTGCAATTTCCTTGATCGACGTTACGATCAAGGAAATTTGCTCTGACATTTCCCCCAACTTTTGAATATGCGTTTCAGATTCACCCACCGATGCTTCAATTGGAACCCTTTCATCCACAGCCTTCT
>CAZCLF010000068.1:0-4921 GCA_964499485.1 uncultured Rhodocyclaceae bacterium
TCGGCGCCGGCGTCGTCGCTAAGATCATCGAGTAAGTTTCGATAAGTAATAAGCTGTTTGGCGGCACCCTGGCAACGGGGTGCCGCTTTGTAGTCTCTACTGCAGGGGTGTAGCTCAATTGGTAGAGCAACGGTTTCCAAAACCGTAGGTCGGGAGTTCGATTCTCTCCGCCCCTGCCACCAAAGAATTCAAGGTGTCGCATTTTGCGGCATCTTTTGCAGTGTTAGACCGAGACCAATTCATGGCTGACAAGATCAAGTTTGTGCTCGCGCTGCTGCTGGTTGCGGCAGGCGTTGCCGGCTTCTATCTGCTTTCCGAGCAGCTCATGGTCGTCCGGGTGCTGTCGGTGCTGGCGGGTGTTGGTGCTGGTGTTGCGGTTGCCTGGTTCACCGAGCCAGGGCAGCGATTTTTTGTATTCGCCGGAGAGGCACGTGACGAGACCAAGAAAGTGGTCTGGCCTTCGCGTCGTGAGGCGATGCAAATGACTGCAATCGTATTTGGTTTCGTGCTCGTCATGGCTGTCATGTTGTGGGTGACGGACAAGACGCTCGAGTGGGTTGTGTACGATCTGATTCTGGGCTGGAAGTAATCATGACAAAGCGCTGGTTCGTTGTTCACGCCTATTCCGGCTTCGAGAAGTCGGTGCAGCGCGCCTTGGTTGAGCGCATCACGCGCGCAGGCATGCAAGATAAGTTTGGCCAGATTCTTGTTCCGGTCGAAGAGGTTGTTGAAATGAAGGGCGGTCAGAAGAGTATTTCTGAACGCAAGTTCTTCCCAGGTTATGTGCTAGTTGAGATGGACATGGATGATGAGTCCTGGCATCTGGTCAAGAGCACGCCACGTGTAACCGGCTTTATCGGTGGAACCGCGACTAAGCCGACGCCGATCACGCAAAAGGAAGTCGACAAGATCATGGCGCAAATGCAGGAAGGGGTTGAAAAGCCTCGTCCTAAGGTGCTGTTCGAAACTGGCGAAATGGTGCGTGTTAAGGACGGCCCCTTCACCGACTTCAATGGCACGGTTGAAGAGGTTAATTACGAAAAGAGCCGTTTGCGTGTATCGGTCACGATTTTTGGTCGTGCCACACCGGTTGAGCTGGAGTTTGCACAGGTCGAAAAGGCCTAAGTCAATCTCGTTGAAGATAATGGCGCAGTTGCAGGCGCTGCATTACTGCTGCAACAAGAGGAGCGTTAGTAGTTGGGCTTTTCCAGCGAACCCGCGCTAAAACTCATACAAAGGAGCCATCATGGCAAAGAAAATCATCGGCTACATCAAGCTACAAGTGCCGGCCGGTAAGGCGAATCCATCGCCCCCGATCGGTCCTGCCCTCGGCCAGCGCGGCCTCAACATCATGGAATTCTGTAAGGCGTTTAACGCTCAGACTCAAGGCGTTGAGCCGGGTCTGCCAATTCCAGTTGTGATTACCGCCTTCGCGGACAAGTCTTTCACTTTCATCATGAAGACCCCGCCGGCAACCATTCTGATCAAGAAGGCTGCAGGTATCACCAAGGGTTCGCCGAAGCCCCATACCGACAAGGTTGGCAAGATCACCAAGGCGCAAGCTGAAGAAATCGCCAAGACCAAGTTGAAGGATTTGACCGCAGCAGATCTCGAAGCTGCAGTTCGTACCATTGCTGGCAGCGCGCGCAGCATGGGCATCACCGTGGAGGGTCTGTAATCATGGCTAAGCTTTCCAAGCGTATCCAGGCCTTGCGTGGCTCGGTTGATCGTAACAAGCTTTACCCTCTGGCTGATGCATTGGCCTTGGTCAAGCAAAACGCGACTGCAAAATTCGATGAATCCATCGATGTAGCTGTGAACCTCGGTATTGATGCTAAAAAGTCCGACCAACTGGTGCGTGGCGCTGTTGTGCTGCCGGCAGGTACTGGCAAGACTGTTCGCGTTGCTGTGTTTGCTCAAGGTGACAAGGCTGAAGCTGCTAAGGCAGCGGGTGCAGACATCGTTGGTTTTGATGATCTGGCCGCAACCGTCAAGGGCGGCACCATCGATTTCGATGTGTGTATCGCTACGCCGGATGCAATGAAGGTCGTTGGCGCGCTGGGTCAGGTGCTAGGTCCTCGTGGTTTGATGCCGAACCCTAAGGTTGGCACCGTGACCATGGACGTTGCGACCGCCGTGAAGAACGCCAAGGCCGGTCAAGTTCAGTACCGTACCGACAAGGGCGGCATTATTCAATGCACCATCGGGCGTGCTTCGTTCCCGGTTGAATCGCTGCAGCAGAATTTGGCTGCTCTGATCGATGCGCTGCAGAAGGCCAAGCCGGCGGCTTCTAAGGGCCAGTACCTGAAGAAGGTGTCGGTGTCGAGCACCATGGGCGCAGGCGTCCGTGTTGATCAAGCCACGTTGCAAGCACAGTAATTAAAACATTCGCCCGACACCGAAAGGTGTTGGGCAAACGTACTTTGGGCCATCGCCCTGCATGGTGAGGGTGGATGGGGTGTCAAAGACCGTTGGGGCCAAGGCTTGAAAGTTGAGCGGAGGTTTAATCGGGAAGTAATTTCCACCCAACGCAGATGGTGTTCCCAAAAACAGGATTTGCAGTACAGGTTGCGCCGATATGGTTCACATATCGGAATTGCTTGAAACCCTGAATTTGAGGTCGCCGTAAGTGGGTTGGAACGAGAGTTCCTTCCCGTTTGTGTGTGTAAATAAGGAGCTGACCTTGAGTCTCAATCTGGATGACAAAAAGGCCGTAGTCGCCGAGGTGTCAGCACAAGTAGCAAACGCTCAGACCATCGTGGTCGCCGAGTACCGTGGCATTGAGGTCGCTGATCTCACCGTGCTGCGTGCCAAGGCCCGCGAGCAAGGCGTTTACCTGCGTGTGTTGAAGAACACCCTGGCGCGGCGTGCGGTGGAAGGTACCCCGTTCGTCGCTCTGGCTGAGCAAATGACCGGTCCGTTGATCTATTCGATCAGCGCCGATGCAGTTGCTGCAGCTCGAGTTCTAAATGACTTCGCCAAGACCAATGACAAGTTGGTTCTGAAGGCTGGTTCGTTTAGCGGCAAAGCGTTGGATCAAGAAGGCGTTAAGGCGCTGGCCTCGATCCCGAGTCGCGAAGTTCTGCTGGGCCGTTTGCTGGGTGTTATGCAAGCACCGCTGGCTGGTTTCGTTGGTTCGATGGCTGCACTGGCCAAGAAGCGCGAAGAAGAATCCGGCGCCGCCGCCTAATTGGCCGACGCTGCAATCAATATTTAGGAGTTTTAAATCATGGCAATTTCTCAAGCCGATATCCTGGAAGCCGTTGGCAACCTGACCGTTCTCGAACTGAATGACCTGGTCAAGGCATTCGAAGAAAAGTTTGGCGTTTCCGCCGCTTCTTTCGCAGCCCCTGCTGCTGGTGGTGCTGCTGCTGGTGGCGCTGCTGCCGCTGAAGAAAAGACTGACTTCACCGTTGTTCTGGCATCTGCCGGCGATAAGAAGGTTGAAGTGATTAAGGTTGTTCGCGCTGCGACCGGCCTGGGTCTGAAGGAAGCCAAGGATCTGGTTGATGGCGCTCCGAAGCCAATCAAGGAAGGCGTGCCGAAGGCTGATGCTGAAGCCATCAAGAAGCAACTGGAAGATGCAGGCGCCAAGGTCGAACTGAAGTAATCGACCTGATTCCATGGGCTGGTGGTGCTGTTTCAGCACCCCAGCCCTTTCGTGCTTTTAGCTGCATCGATTTAAAGCACGGAAAAGTAAGGCAAGAACATAGCGGTTTTTTGTAGTTTTCGTGTCTCACCACGACAGTGGTCATAAGAGAGCGTTGCGTCGGCCAGGTGCCCGTAATCCTGTCTTCTGACTTTTGACGATTGCTTTTATTGGAGCTTTCATGGCCTACTCGTACACCGAGAAGAAGCGCATTCGCAAGAGTTTTGCGAAACGCGCGTCCGTACTGAACGTACCATTCCTGCTGGCCACCCAGCTAGAGTCGTACACCCAGTTCCTGCAAGTTGATCTACCGCCTTCGCAGCGCCGCAATCAAGGCCTCGAAGCAGCCTTCGAATCCATCTTCCCTATCGTTGCGCACTCTGGCAATGCGCGTCTTGAGTTTGTCGAGTACAAGCTTGGCGAGCCGGCCTTTGACGTCAAAGAATGTCAACAACGTGGCCTGACATTCGCTAGCCCGCTGCGCGCTAAGGTGCGTCTCGTGATTCTCGATCGCGAATCGTCGACCGAGAAGATCAAAGAAGTGAAGGAGCAGGAAGTGTATATGGGCGAGATCCCGCTCATGACCACCACTGGCTCCTTCGTTATCAACGGTACCGAGCGCGTCATCGTGTCGCAGCTGCACCGTTCGCCAGGTGTGTTCTTTGAACATGACCGTGGCAAGACTCACAGCTCAGGCAAGCTCCTTTTCTCTGCCCGCATCATTCCTTACCGCGGTTCTTGGTTGGACTTTGAGTTCGATCCGAAGGACGTGCTGTACTTCCGCGTTGACCGCCGTCGCAAGATGCCAGTCACCATCCTGCTAAAGGCCATCGGTCAGACGCCGGAACAAATTCTCGAAACGTTCTATGAGTTCGACAACTTCCACCTGAGCAACAAGGGTGTGCAGTTCGACATCATTCCAGAGCGTCTGCGTGGTGAAACTGCCCGCTTTGACTTTGTGGACAAGGCCGGTAAGGTCATCATCCCTAAGGACAAGCGCATCACCGCTAAGCACATCCGTGATCTGGGCGAAGCTGGTCTCAAAAAGATCGCTGTGCCGGAAGATTTCCTGATTGGTCGTACCCTTGCCACCAACGTAGTGGATGGTTCGACCGGCGAAGTGCTGGCCAATGCCAACGATGAAATCACCGACACTCTGCTGGCCAAGCTAGTGGATGCCGGCATTACCGATATCAAGACGTTGTTCGTCAATGATCTGGATCGGGGTCCTTACATCTCCAGCACGCTGCGTGCCGATGAAACGGCTGACCA
>CAZCLF010000069.1:0-4677 GCA_964499485.1 uncultured Rhodocyclaceae bacterium
TGATCGTGATACCACGCTCTTGTTCCTGCTCCATCCAGTCCATGGTTGCAGCACCGTCATGCACTTCACCGATCTTGTGATTAACACCGGTGTAGAACAGGATGCGCTCGGTCGTGGTGGTCTTGCCGGCGTCGATGTGTGCGCTAATACCGATATTGCGGTAGCGCTCGATTGGAGTCTTGCGGGCCACTTTATTTACCTTGTGTGTCTAACGAAACCGCCGGATATTACAGACGCAATATGACAAAAATATTCGGGGCTTCTTAAGCCAAACCGCCATGACACAACAAGCGTCACGGCGGTCTGTGAAAAGCCACGCCAGATGGCGCAGCACGAATGACTTACTACTGACGACTTAGAAACGGAAGTGCGAGAACGCCTTATTGGCTTCAGCCATGCGGTGAACTTCTTCACGCTTCTTCATTGCAGCGCCACGACCTTCAGCAGCCTCGAGCAGTTCACCGGCCAGACGCTGACCCATGGACTTCTCTGAACGTTTGCGCGAAGCATCACGCAGCCAGCGCATCGACAACGCCATACGGCGCGACGGACGCACTTCAACCGGCACTTGATAGTTAGCACCACCAACGCGACGGCTCTTGACCTCAACGATTGGCTTGATGTTATTGATAGCCAGATTGAAGACTTCCAGCGGATCCTTGCCGCTCTTGGTCTGAATCTGATCGAATGCGCCATAGATGATGCGCTCAGCAACAGACTTCTTGCCGGCTTCCATCAGCACATTCACAAATTTGGAGACATCAACGCTGCCGAACTTAGGATCGGGCAGGATGTCGCGTTTCGGTACTTCTCTACGGCGTGGCATTATTGATTACCTCTCAAATCGACTGCTTAAGCAGCCTTGGGGCGCTTAGCGCCGTACTTGGAACGGGATTGCTTACGATCCTTGACGCCTTGGGTGTCAAGCGAACCGCGAACAATGTGGTAACGCACACCTGGCAAATCCTTTACCCGGCCGCCACGAATCAGCACAACCGAGTGCTCTTGCAGGTTGTGGCCTTCACCACCGATGTACGAAATGACTTCGAAACCGTTGGTCAGGCGCACCTTGGCAACCTTACGCAGAGCGGAGTTCGGCTTCTTTGGGGTCGTGGTGTACACACGGGTACACACACCGCGCTTGGCCGGACAGGCTTCCAGCGCTGGGACCTTGCTCTTGGTAACCGGCGCCTTGCGCGGCTTACGGATGAGCTGACTAATTGTTGGCATGTTGCGTTTCCAATACGGGCAAAGAGCGCCCTTTGAATCAATAATCCAGAACTTTTAAAGTCTGGGACTTGCTGGTTCAGACCCTTGCGAGCCTGTCACGGCGACCAGAATCCGGCCCCTCTACCCCTATCTAACAGACAGGGATGGAGCGAAGAGGCCGGATTATATTGGTCTTATTGCTTGAGGTCAACCTGCTTGCACATCTTCCGCTGCCGGAGTTTCTGCAGCCGGCAGGTCGAAGGCGGCTTCTGCTGCTTGCTGGCCAGACGACGACTGCTGACGGCGAGCACGGTGATATGCCAAACCCGTACCCGCTGGGATGAGGCGACCAACGATGACGTTTTCCTTGAGACCACGCAGCTCGTCGCGCTTGCCCATGATGGCAGCCTCGGTAAGCACGCGAGTGGTTTCTTGGAAGGACGCCGCCGAGATGAAGGAGTCGGTCGACAGCGAGGCCTTGGTAATCCCCAGAAGGATGTTCTGGTATTCGGCCGGGCGCTTGCCCGCGGCAATCATCTTGTCGTTTTCATCATAGACTTCGGCGCGCTCAACCTGCTCTTCACGCAGGAAGCCAGTGTCACCCGGCTCGGTAATGACCACACGGCGCAGCATTTGACGCACGATCACTTCAATATGCTTGTCATTGATCTTCACGCCCTGCAAACGATACACATCTTGCACTTCGTCGATGATGTAGCGGGCCAACTCTTCGATACCCTTCAGGCGCAGGATGTCATGCGGATCGGCGGAGCCGTCCACAATCACTTCACCCTTGTTCACGACTTGGCCATCGTGGGCCATGACGTGCTTGTCCTTCGGGATCAGATACTCGTGAGCGATGCCATCCGGCTCGGTGATCACCAGACGTTGCTTGCCCTTGGTGTCCTTACCAAACGAAATCGTACCCGTCACTTCAGCCAGCATACCGGCATCCTTCGGTGAGCGAGCTTCAAACAGCTCGGCCACGCGTGGCAGACCGCCGGTAATGTCGCGGGTCTTCGACGACTCTTGCGGGATACGGGCAAGAATGTCGCCGACCGCAACTTGCTGACCGTCCTTGACGGTAATCAACGAACCAACGTGGAAGGTGATGGCAACGGCATGGTCGGTGTCGTGCAGCTTCACTTCCTGACCCTTTTCGTCGATGAGCTTAACCTGTGGACGGACGCCCTTGGCATTCGCCTTGGTACGGCTCTTCGGATCAATCACCACGAGGGTCGATAGGCCGGTGACATCATCCACCTGCTTGGCAACGGTTACGCCCTCTTCGACGTTCTCGAACTTAATGAAGCCGGCGTACTCGGTCACGATCGGACGGGTATGCGGATCCCAAGTGGCCAGTTGCGTACCCGCCTTGATCACCGTACCGTCATCGACCAGCATGGTCGCGCCATACGGGATCTTGTGACGTTCACGCTCGCGACCGTTGTCGTCAGCGATCAGCACTTCACCAGAACGGGAGATGACAATCTTCTCGCCCTTCGGGTTGGTGACGTAACGAACCACCGAGGTGTAGCGCAGCGTACCGGAGCTCTTGGCTTCAACAGCGCTCTGTACAGCAGCACGTGATGCAGCACCACCCACGTGGAAAGTCCGCATGGTGAGCTGAGTACCTGGCTCGCCGATCGACTGAGCGGCGATAACACCGACAGCCTCACCAGCATTCACCATGTAACCACGGCCCAGGTCGCGACCATAGCACTTGGCGCACAAACCATAGCGAGTTTCGCAAGTCAGCGGCGTGCGGACACGAACTTCGTCGATGCCGAGCGACTCAATGATTTCGACAGCGTCTTCATCCAGCATGGTGCCGGCTGTGTAAATAACGGCTTGGGTATCCGGATTCACCAGATCGCTCGCAAGGACGCGACCGAGCACGCGCTCACGCAGCGCCTCAACCACTTCACCGCCTTCGACCAATGCCTTCATGGCAAAGCCCTTGTCGGTGCCGCAATCGTCTTCGATCACCACCAGATCCTGGGTCACGTCGACGAGACGACGGGTCAGGTAACCTGAGTTAGCGGTCTTCAGTGCCGTATCGGCCAGGCCCTTACGTGCTCCGTGGGTCGAGATGAAGTACTGGAGAACGTTCAGACCTTCGCGGAAGTTTGAGGTGATCGGCGTTTCGATGATGGAGCCATCCGGCTTCGCCATCAGACCACGCATACCTGCGAGCTGGCGAATCTGCGCAGCAGAGCCACGCGCACCCGAGTCGGCCATCATGTAGATCGCATTGAACGATTCCTGCGTGGTCTTCTTACCATCAGCAGCAACCACTTCTTGAACAGCCAGTTGGTCCATCATGGCCTTGGCCACTTGGTCACCGGCACGACCCCAGATATCCACCACCTTGTTGTAGCGCTCACCCACGGTCACCAGACCGGAAGTGTATTGCTGCTCGATTTCCTTCACTTCGGCTTCTGCAGCATCAATGATGGCGCCCTTCTGCGTCGGAATCAGCATGTCATCCACACAGATCGAGATACCTGCGCGCGTTGCCAGACCAAAACCAGACTGCATCAGCTTGTCAGCAAAGACAACCGTTTCCTTCAAGCCGCAACGACGGAAGGACTCATCGATCAGCTTGGAGATTTCCTTCTTCTTGAGTGGCTTGTCGATAGCCTTGAACGGCAAACCCTTAGGCAGAATTTCCGACAGGATGGCACGGCCCGCCGTGGTGCTGTAGCGGGTAATTTTTTCTTGCCATTCGATGACCGGACCTTCTTCACCCAGATGTTCGCCGACTTGGTCGTACTCCTTGATACGCACCGAGATACGTGCATTCAGGTCGATCTGACGAGTGCCGAGCGCGCGAGTCACTTCACCGATATCGGTGAAGTACATGCCCGTGCCCTTTGCCGACACGTTTTCACGCGTAGCGAAATACAAGCCGAGCACCACGTCTTGGGATGGGACGATGATCGGCTGGCCATTAGCAGGCGACAGCACGTTGTTGGAAGCCAGCATAAGCGTGCGGCATTCCATTTGTGCCTCAAGCGACAGCGGGACGTGTACAGCCATTTGGTCACCGTCAAAGTCGGCGTTGAACGCAACGCAAACCAGTGGGTGCAATTGGATGGCCTTGCCTTCGATCAGTGTCGGCTCGAATGCTTGGATGCCCAGACGGTGCAGCGTCGGTGCGCGGTTCAGCATGACCGGATGTTCGCGGATGACCTCTTCGAGGATATCCCACACCACGCCAGTTTCAGCTTCCACTTCCTTCTTAGCAGCCTTGATGGTCGAGGCGATGCCCATCTTTTCGAGGCGTTCGAAGATAAACGGCTTAAACAACTCGAGCGCCATCTTCTTCGGCAGACCGCACTGGTGCAGCTTGAGCTGCGGCCCCACCACGATGACCGAACGACCCGAGTAGTCAACGCGCTTACCGCGCAGGTTCTGACGGAATCGACCGCTCTTACCCTTGATCATGTCAGCCAGCGACTTGAG
>CAZCLF010000070.1:0-4263 GCA_964499485.1 uncultured Rhodocyclaceae bacterium
AGTCGCGGGAGCTACCAGCACGCCACACCTGGACTGGTACCTTGCTGCCGGGACGAGTTAAACCAACGATACGCGGCAGATCAGAGGCCTGCACCACCGGCTTACCGTCAAAGCGCTGAATCACATCACCAGGCTGAATACCAGCCTTGTCGGCCGGACCATTCTTTTCCACGGTATTGATCAAAGCACCGCTGGGCTTGCTCAGACCGAATGATTCGGCCAGCTCCTTGCTCAGATCCTGAATGGAAACGCCCATGCGACCACGGCTGACTTTGCCATGCACGCGCAGTTGCTGCTGGATATCGAAAGCCAAGTCGATCGGAATTGAAAAGGCCAAGCCCATATAGCCGCCGGAGCGCGAGTAAATCTGCGAATTGATGCCGACAACCTCGCCTTTCATGTTGAAAAGTGGGCCACCCGAATTACCGGGGTTGATTGCTACATCTGTCTGAATAAAAGGCACGTAATTTTCGTCGGGCAGCGAGCGGCCTTTGGCGCTCACGATACCAGCCGTAACAGTCTGCTCCAGACCAAATGGCGAGCCGATGGCAAATACCCATTCACCCACACGTAGCTTGTTGGGATCACCAATCCGCACAACCGGAAGACCACTGGCATCAATCTTTAGCAGCGCCACATCGGTGAGACGATCCGCACCAATGACGCGCGCTTTAAATTCACGCTTGTCGTTGAGCTTCACCACGACCTCATCGGCAGAGTCGATCACGTGCGCGTTAGTCAGCACATAGCCATCGGCACTGATGATAAAACCCGAGCCCAGCGACTTGTTCTGATACTCGCGGGGAACACCTGGCATAACCTGCTGGCGAGGGAAGAAGCGCTTGAAAATCTCGAAAGCCGGGTCGTCCTGATCAAAGGGCAAACCCGCACTTGCATTCGTGCGGATGACCTGCGTTGTGCTGACATTAACGACAGCAGCACCCTGCTTCTCAGCCAAATCTGCAAAATCTGGGAGGCTCTGCGCCATTCCCCATTGCATTGCTGTCGTCAGAAACAAACCAAAAACCAGTTTTTTCATGAATGCCGAACCTCCATGCTCATGCCTTTAAACTCCAAGGGGAGAAGATGGGCTGCGCATGATCGAGGGAGTGAAGGTGGAAGCAGAACGCTTCTAGTAACACCAACACACGCTCAATCATTCCGCCGGTGTGCTGGATATAAGGATGGCTTACTCAAATTCAAGTCGAAGCGGCAGAAGGCAACAACATTGCTTTGGAAAGCATTATTGCTTTTTCCTAAGCTCTATCCCATCGCCCAAACGTTTGACTGCGAGTGGCGGTACCTCGCCCATCACCAAAATCTGATGTCCAGCAACAAAACGACGATACGCATTAATTGCGCCCATATTCACAACTTGGTTGTCTGTTTTAGGGATGTGTTCACTGCTGGGCTCAATGAATACAGAAATCGCAGCCAAGCCGTCAGAGAAGACAAAATGCAGACTCTCAGGACTGTTCAATTTGACCTGACGCCTCATGCCAGCAGTCCGCCGGAAGCCGGGAAGGCTATTTTTAAAGGACCAATTCCCTTCCTCAACTCGACCACTTTCACGTGAAGCCACATGGTGAACTTTCCAGTCTTCACTGGTTTTGAGGCGCACACGGATACGTGCATGATCGGCAGGAATACCGACCTTGAGCTCGGTGAATACAAAGCTTTCTAGCAATTCATGACGCCCATCACTTAAGGTCGCCTTGACCAAAAGCCCGCTAGCATTATCAATCCAGAATTGATGGGCATAGCGGTACTCATCACGGGGTTCCAAGATGATTGAATGGGTTTCAAAGCCGGCAACACGAGCAGGCTGGCCCTTGACGATGGAGTAGTGATCACCCAGATTGCCAAGGGAAGTAGGCAGAATTGCCGGAAACGTCCCCCGCTCGCTGCGGCGCTCGATAAATACAGTACGGGACTCTGGCATATAGCACGTCACCTCATCCCCTTCACGGACAACCTCGCGCGGACTTCCGTCTAGGACCTCAAGGTGCTCATACTCTTTGCCCCCATCAACGAAGTGCGTAATTCGTGATGTTTCGCTTACATTTCCATGACGGTACACAAACACACCGCTGTAATTCAGCTTGTGTGTCGCCTGCATAGCTTTAGCCAGAGATTGACTTGCATCTGCCTCACGCGCAATGACAACACTGCAACTTGCCAGCTGCAGTGCGGCCACAGCAGCCAGCCTAACGACTTGAGACCTCATCAACGCCCGCCCATATCAACTGAAACTGTCTTGATGTAATGCGCAGCCCCCTGTACAGAAGCACTCGGGGCATGTGTTTGATGTGCGACCAAATAAGCCTGCAAATCAACACTCGCCAACTGAGGGGGGACTTGTGCAGAGGCAGGAATTTGCGCAACTTCGGTGACAGCGGCTGGGCGCCCCGACCACGCTAAAGCTGCTACCAAAGTGATACCTGCAACGGATGCGGCCATGGCTAGAGTACGTTGCAAGGGGGGAGTTTTACGTGAAGGTACGGGAGCCAAGACCACAGGCTCCTCAAGCAAGCCCTCCATGACTCTCGCCGTCATGTCTGTATTCAATCGAGCATGACTTCGCAGCGCATCACTAATGAGATGGTAGTCACTCCACTCCTTACGGTAATCCTCGCTGCTTCGGAGGCGAGACAAAACTAGGTGGGCTTCTGCCTCATCAAGTTCACCGTCCATCAGAGCTGACAACTTCTCATTCATGATTCACCACCGTTTATCAGGAGCGGTATCCAGTAAGGGCCGCAACTTTAGTGCAATCGCTTCACGCGCGCGAAAAATGCGGGATCGCACCGTACCAATTGGACAATCCATAATCTGCGCGATTTCTTCGTAACTCAGGCCCTCGATCTCGCGCAGCATGATCGCCGACCTCAAATCTTCAGGCAGCGCGTCCATCGCGCTGTTTACTGTTTCACCAATCTGCTTAGACATCAGAACGCGCTCTGGCGTATCTGCATCTCTCAGCAGCTCTGCATCGTCAAATCCCTCTGCCTCTTCGCTATCGAACCCGGTACTCGTTGGCGCACGTCGTCCC
Source organism: uncultured Rhodocyclaceae bacterium (assembly GCA_964499485.1). Taxonomy (GTDB): domain Bacteria; phylum Pseudomonadota; class Gammaproteobacteria; order Burkholderiales; family Rhodocyclaceae. The sequence continues at coordinate 3,053 of CAZCLF010000070.1, forward strand.
TGAGTCGCCAACCAGTTCTTGGCCGTATTCACACCAATGCGGTACAACCATGTGTAAAACGCACTTTCTCCACGAAAATTTGGCAATGCCCGATAGGCCTTGACGAAAGCTTCCTGCGCGACATCTTCAACCTCGGCTGGGTCACGTATCAAACGCCCGATAAGGCGTATCAGCTTGCGCTGATACTTGTTAACAAGCAGCCCGAATGCCTGCTTGTCGCCCCGTTGAACACGTTCAACGAGCAGTTGATCCGCTTCGCGGTCTCCCATGGCCAAATATATTTTTGAGTTTTATTTGAAAGGTCGAGTATACCCGACCCGGCCAAGCCTCCCCTGAGTGCCTTGCCGCAAATGCCTTGCACTGTCACAGACAGAGCGCATCAGGTTTAGTTCATTCGGCATGGTATATTTTGAGGCCGATTTGCCCATGCGGCTCCCTACTCATGCACCACTTCGACGTCCTGATCATCGGCAGCGGTCTAGCTGGCCAGTCTCTTGCCCTCCGTCTGGCGGAACACCGCCGTGTTGCCCTTGTCAGCAAGCGCACCCTCTCTGACTCTGCCTCAGCTTGGGCTCAGGGTGGCATTGCCGCCGTGCTTGATCCTGAAGATACGATTGCCGCTCATGTGGATGACACCTTGTTGGCCGGTGCTGGCCTGTGTGATGCAGACGCCACCCGCTTTGTGGTTGAAAACAGTAAGGCCGCGATTGAATGGCTCATCGAACTTGGCGTGCCTTTTACACCGGACAATGAAACTACGCTTGGCTTTCATCTGACCCGCGAAGGTGGCCACAGCGCGCGTCGGATCATCCACGCTGCAGACGCAACCGGCGCAGCCGTGCAGACCACCCTGATCGAGAAGGTTCGGCAGCACCCGAATATCACCGTCTATGAACGGCATATCGCGGTGGACCTGATCAATGCCAACCGCATCAAAGGCGGCGGCAGTAAGCGCTGCCTTGGGGCCTACGTGCTCGACATTGATGGCGATGAAGTTGTCACCATCGGTGCTACGCACACCGTTCTTTCTACGGGCGGAGCAGGCAAAGTCTATCTTTACACCAGCAACCCGGATACTGCGACGGGTGATGGTATTGCCATGGCATGGCGCGCTGGCTGCCGGGTGGCGAACATGGAGTTCATCCAGTTTCATCCAACCTGTCTTTATCACCCGCACGCAAAGTCATTCCTCATCACTGAAGCCATGCGTG
>CAZCLF010000071.1:0-4098 GCA_964499485.1 uncultured Rhodocyclaceae bacterium
CGGTTGAATATTCCAGCAGTTTTTGTCTCCGGCGGCCCGATGGAAGCGGGCAAGGTCAAGCTGTCCGACCTCGAAGGCGGGATCAAGACGATCGCAGTGGATCTTGTCGATGCGATGGTCAAAGGTGCGGATCCAACCTGCAGCGATGAAGAATCGGAAGCCTACGAACGTTCCGCCTGCCCGACCTGCGGTTCCTGCTCGGGCATGTTCACTGCCAACTCAATGAACTGTCTGACCGAAGTGCTGGGCTTGTCATTGCCTGGCAACGGCTCTGTTCTCGCAACCCATGCCGACCGCAAAGCGCTATTCCTCGAAGCTGGCCGTCTTGTCGTCGATCTTGCCCGTCGCTACTACGAACAAGGCGATGCCTCTGTACTACCAAGGTCTATTGCCAGTTTCGAAGCCTTTGAAAACGCCATGAGCCTGGACGTTGCCATGGGCGGCTCAACCAATACCGTGCTGCATATGCTGGCTGCTGCCAACGAAGCCGGCGTCAACTTCAAGATGGCCGACATCGACCGCGTCTCACGCCGCGTGCCCTGCCTGTCCAAAGTTGCCCCAGCCAAGTCCGACGTGCATATGGAAGACGTGCATCGCGCCGGCGGCATCATGGGCATCCTCGGCGAACTGGATCGCGCCGGTCTACTCCACCGCAATGTGCCGACCGTACATACCAAGACATTGGGCGAGGCTATTGATAAGTACGACGTGATGCGCACCAGCGACGAGAACATCAAGAAGTTCTACCGTGCCGCTCCTGGTGGGATCCCGACACAAATAGCTTTTTCTCAAGACCGCAGATATAACGAGCTGGATGTCGACCGCAAGAGCGGCGTGATTCGCAGCAAGGAGTACGCCTTCTCGCAGGATGGCGGCTTGGCCGTTCTCTCCGGAAACATCGCACTCAAGGGCTGCATCGTTAAGACCGCTGGCGTGGATGAATCCATTCTCAAGTTCTCGGGTCCGGCCATCGTGTTCGAGAGCCAGGACGACGCCGTTGAAGCTATTCTCGGCGACAAGGTCAAAGCCGGCGACGTGGTCGTGATTCGTTACGAAGGCCCCAAGGGTGGTCCCGGCATGCAGGAGATGCTCTATCCAACGAGCTTTCTTAAGTCCAAGGGCCTGGGCAAGGCCTGCGCACTGCTGACCGATGGCCGCTTCTCCGGTGCCACCTCGGGCCTCTCCATCGGCCATGCCTCTCCTGAAGCAGCGATGGGCGGCGCCATTGGCCTGATTGAAAATGGCGACATCATTGATATCGATATCCCCAATCGCGTCATTAACCTGCGCATCAACGATGATGAAATGATGGCTCGACGTCAGGCAATGTCCAAGCGTGGCAGCAAAGCTTGGCAGCCCGAGAACCGGAACCGTGTAGTGTCTCCTGCATTAAGAGCATATGGCGCTCTGACAACTAGTGCAGATACAGGCGCGGTTCGGGATGTAACGCAAGTCGAACGGTTAACCCAACCGCAACAGGATGATGAGCCAAGCGATTGGAAAACAAACTTGTTGATGACGTAAAGCAAAACGCACGATATGAGTAGGACGAACCGATCACAGAGCAACCCACACTGGATGTGGGTTGCTCTGTGAATCACCTACTCTTTTCTAAAGGCATCAACTAGATAAGATTGAGAACGCCGGCATAGCCGAGTCTTCATCTCCCCAGAGGTTGAGCTCCAACTGCCTGCCAATAAGACGCGAAAGCATCGCTTTGTCACGCACCATGATTATTCCCTGATGGGTCATCAATGGGCTATCGAAAAATGCATCGATATCCACCTCTGGTAGGCGGCTTTCTAGCTCCTGCCATGTATACAAAATAGCTTCGATACGAAATGAAGCTGTAGGCCCACCGGCCCGAAAGTAGAAGCTCGTTTTTGACATTGTGTACAGGGCATATATCAACCGGCTTAATCTCCAGTGATCCAAATCCAAACCTAGCCTTGGTGCTCTATGCACTGCCGCCCTTAAGACTGTCATCAACCTTAAAAGAGAATCGGAGTGTTCACGCGCCCAACTTTGCCTAGTCCCCATGCGAAGTTTCTACGAGCCCAGTTATGAGTCAGGAAAATCAGTGCGCTGGCGGATTCGCCTGAATGATGAACGGCCATTTGCTGTTGCAGGACTCTGGCGTGCTTGGGACGAAGGCACTGCGGATGAGCGCTACTCCTTCACTCAGCTCACAATCAACGCCGACGCCCACACGTTCATGAGCCGCTTCCATCCGGTAAATGACGAAAAGCGGTCCTTGGTCATCATTACGTCGGACGCTTACGATGAATGGCTGAGCTGCCGCAATCCTGAATTCGCAAGAGCGTTCTTACAGCTCTACCCCGCCGACTTGATGCAAGGAGAGCCATCACCCGTGCCATCACGGCAAAAAAGCGAGAGCACACAGGTATCGTTGTTCTAGAGCTCGAGCGACTGATCAGACTCGTAGACCTCTATAGATCTCTGGCCAACGCAGGGAAAACCTTTATGAAAACCCTATCAACGCTAGCCCTGTCCCTGATTTTGACGTTGAACATCTTCGGCAGTGCCGTACATGCCAAAGACTATTCTGAATACACCATCCACCAGCTGGAAACCTTAACATTCCCTCAATGGTGGTCTCTGTTTAAGCGGTATGCCAAGGAACGGGGTGAGCGCATCAGTGAGACCGACCAGCGCCACTGGCGTTTACAGGGGTCACAAATGCGTTGCCAGGTACTTTTTCAGATCATCCATTCCTGATCTAGACGACATGCGCCTTCATGAAAAAGACCACACTTCAATTTTCATGAAACTCTTAATGCAGAGAAATGCACGCCCATGCTTTGCTTATAAATTATTTTTCATTGCAGGCCTAATTTACGGCGCGCTAATTGGCCTACTCGGGATTAAAGCAATTGGCGCAAGTACGTCTGCAATAGAGGAAATCGTGAACATTGAAATTGAGATTGCGCTGGAGAAATTCAAGGGCGAGCCACACATATGTGAATTGCTACGCGCAATACAGCTAGAAGAAAAACAACACCAAGATTCAGGGAATAGGCTAGTTGGCAGCGGTTACGTTTTATATAAACCGATACAGAGCATCGCTAAAGCCGGGGCTTACACTGCTAAAAATGTCGCATCTCTGCTGTAAAGAGTTAACAAATGGTTCAAATCGCTCGCTTCGCTCACTGGGACGGGCTAAAGCCCGCCCCTTAACCAAACGTTAGTGGCTTTTCTCCAGGTCATGTCAGGGTCACGAACGTTTGAAGTAATCCAGCAGTAATCCGACAGCTCCAGTGTTCGGCTAACGCCGTAGAAAGCACAATCTAGAGGTTGATTAACGAGATAGTAGATGGTCCGGTGAAACCGACTAAGAGAAAATTGTGAGTCTGTAACTGACGTTGTGACGCGGCCCGGAGAAATTATGATCGAGAGAGTTTTCAGAAGTAGTCGGTTTATGGTGTGGGTGGCAGTCGTTATCTGTGCGGTGTCATCTTTGCTCTTGTATGGTGCCTCGGTTAACATAATCTGGAATACCGCACTGGATGTAGTACGTGATATACCTGTCTCTACTGACGACGGCAAGAGCCTCGCGGTTCGCCTCCTGAAGCTGTTGGATCTCCTGCTGATCGCTATTACTTTTCAGATCATGGCGGTTAACCTGTATCGTCTGTTCATCCGTCCGGTGTCTGATGATGACAGAGAATCCCAAAACCCTCTGGACATTAAGAGCTTCCATGATTTGAAGATAACAGTAAGCCAAGTGGCTGTTGTGATACTGGTGGTTCTGTTCCTTGAGCAGGCGGTAGAGATTGGCGCTACGATCGCTACGTTATACTTTGGTGCTGCCATCGGTATCATTATTTTGGCCTCGGTATTCGCGTGGAAGAATATGAAAGACTGATGCACAGCACGCGGTTAGACGTCACCTGCTGGTTGCCTGAACTAGAGAGGCAACCACTCCGCAGAGAATGTAGGCGGCCAACGCTTCATGGGAGCCTGCTTTGGGCAAGAGCCAACGTCACGGGCGTCTGCCACTAACCAATCCAAGCATAGCGACACCATTTCGGTTGCGGCTTCGCCTTCACTACAAAGCTGCGCGTGTTGGCGGCGTTA
>CAZCLF010000072.1:0-4077 GCA_964499485.1 uncultured Rhodocyclaceae bacterium
TACTGCGTTCGGGACGCAGGAGTCGGATGTTCGAATCATCTCGCCCCGACCAATTTAAGGAAAAGGCCAACTCCTTGGGGTTGGCCTTTTTTATTGTTGCGCATGCCCCTTGCTAGTGACGGCCATAGCCCTCATTCATTGGAGCGTGTAGTATCCCGACTCCATGAAATGGCTGATTCTGTTCCTCATTGTCTGGCTGGTTTGGCGCTTGACGCGCAGGCTTCGTCAGCCTGCCCCCCCATCCGCACACCGATCTTCCGGTGAAGCGATGCATGCCTGTGCTCACTGTGGCCTGAATATCCCAGCAAGTGAAGCAATAAAGGACGGCGCGCAGATTTATTGCAGTCGGTCCCATCAAGAAATGGGCCCAAGATGAGATCACGTCAGCTATGAGCACCCAAAGACTCGCTCAATGGTTTGACGCCCCTATTTTGCTGGCACGCGAGCATTTGCCTGAGTCCTTCAGGCGCTCATTACGTTACTTCAATCTCTATCGTCTCGTCATCGCCGGCCTGTTCTTGGCTGCTGTGATTGCATATGACCTTGTACCCGCGGTAGAGGCTGCCGACCCTATCCGCTTCATGCGTCTGTGTGCGGCCTATCTACTGCTGGCAGTGATTATTTTTGCTTTGCCTGCACGCATTCAAGCTCGCTTTGATTTGGTACTTACGGCGGGTGTCATGGTGGATATCGTCTGCCTGACGTTTCTGATGCATGAGGGCGGTGGGGTACGAAGCGGGTTTGCTTACATGTTGTTAGTGGTTTTGGCAGGGGCCGGTTTGGTCGGACAGGGGCGTCTCACTCTGTTCCACGCAGCCATGGCCTCCTTGGCCATACTGATTGAGCAGAGCTGGCGAGTGCTCTCGGGTATTGGGGAACCTACCGAGTTCTTTCCTGCTGGCGTGATGAGCTTAGGTTTTTTTGGTACGGCTATCAGTGCGCGGCTACTGGCAAGCCGAGTGGTTGCCAATGAAGAGCTCGCGCGTAAGCAGGGTGAAGCCCTCGAAGCGCAGCAGCAAATCAACCAGCGTGTGATTCGCGATATGCAGGATGGGGTTTTGGTGGTGGACAGGGATGGTACGGTTCGTCAATATAACCCTCAGGCCGCTGCATTATTCGGGCTTGTGGAGGGCCAGACAAAGCTGCTCACACATTTCTCGACCGTGCTACAGGAGCGCTTTTCTGCCTGGTGGGCGGGGGGGCGGGAGACGAGTGAACTGATTCGCACGACTGAAGGGCAACGCCTGCTCCGTGTGCGCTTCCTGCCACCGGGTGAGCGCGGCAATGCTTTGTTGTACATCGAAGACATGGATCAAGTACAGGCACAAGCCCAGCAAATTAAGTTGGCGGCACTGGGGCGACTGGCAGCGAACATGGCCCATGAAATTCGTAATCCGCTGGCATCAATCAGCCACGCCGCTGAATTGCTGCGTGAGGAACATCGCGACGACATGCACGCACGCTTGACTCGTATCATTGGCGACAATACGCAACGACTGGACCGAATCGTGAATGAGGTCTTAGAACTGGGCCGTCGTGATCGTGCGGCGCCTGAGGTCATCCGTTTGAACGATTTTTGCGCAGCCTTGCTGGAGGAGTTAGCACTGAATTCCCCGCAGTTGCAGCATTCGGTTATGTTGCAATTTGAGCCCGACTTACTGGTGCGCTTTGATCGCGGGCACTTGCATCGGGTCCTCTCCAATCTCATCACCAATGCCTTGCGCTACTCAAGTCCTGCGCCTGGGGCTATTCGTTTGCTCTCGCATCGTTCGTCTGCCGAGCAAATTGAGCTGCATGTGATTGATGATGGCGCTGGGGTGAGCGAGGCGCTCAGTGGGCAGATTTTCGAACCTTTCTTCACGACTCATGCGGGCGGAACGGGGCTTGGGTTGTATATTGCACGTGAATTGTGTGAAGCCAATGGTGCGGTTCTCCAGTTGAGGGAGAACGATCCAGGTGCGCACTTCTGTATTCAGCTTCAGGGAGAAATATGAACGTACGTCAGGGAGCCGGTACTGGCGACCGTAAACTGCGTGTCCTCGTTGTCGATGACGAGGCAGATATTCGGGAGTTGCTCGACCTGACATTAGCGCGCATGGGACTCGATGCCGATTGTGCAGCCAGCCTAGTGGAAGCGCGCTCACTATTAAGCGCAGGCCGCTACCAACTGTGTCTGACTGACATGCGCCTGTCAGATGGGGAAGGGCTTGAGCTGGTCAGAGAAATTGCGCAAAGCGGTAAAGACCTCCCAGTCGCCGTGATTACAGCGCATGGGAGCATGGATAACGCTGTTGCTGCGCTCAAGGCCGGTGCTTTTGATTACCTCTCAAAACCGGTATCACTGGATCAGCTTCGTGCCTTGGTGCGAGCAGCCCTAGAGTTGCCGCAATTGCCAGATGCACTGGCTGACAATGGCGAAGCCCCTTTGATTGGCACTTCCCCCGCCATGGCCGAAGTGCGCGCCTTGATTGAGCGTGTTGCCCGCAGTCAGGCACCGGTCTATTTGCATGGTGAGTCTGGCAGCGGTAAAGAGTTGGCAGCGCGCATGATCCACCAGCAGGGTGCCCGTCGCGAGCAGCCGTTCATCGCGGTGAATTGTGGGGCGATCCCTGAAAACCTCATGGAGAGCGAGTTCTTCGGTTATCGCAAAGGGGCCTTCACCGGGGCCGATAGTGATCGTGATGGCTTCTTTCATGTGGCTAATGGAGGCACACTTTTCCTTGATGAAGTGGCCGATCTGCCGCTGACTATGCAGGTCAAGCTACTGCGGGCGATTCAGGAGAAGAAAGTGCGTAAGGTTGGTGGCGGGCAAGAGGAGAGTGTGGATGTCCGCATCCTCTGTGCAACACACCAGAACCTGCGTCAGCGGGTCGAGCAGGGGCTGTTCCGGCAGGATCTTTTCTATCGCTTGAATGTCATTGAGGTGCGTATGCCCGCGTTGCGGGAGTGCCGCGACGATATTCCGCTGTTGGCCAACCGAATCAGCGAGCGAATCGCTAAACAGTGCGCCCAGACGCCCCCCCGACTCACGCCGGGAGCACTGGCAGCCCTTCAGGCCTACCCTTTTCCTGGCAACGTACGCGAGCTAGAGAACATTATTGAGCGCGCCCTCGCGCTACTCAATGGCAGCACGATTGATGTGGGTGACTTGAATCTTGCTCCCATTACAAAGCATGCTGAAAGTATCCCCGATGCCGGCAGTATGGTGCTGCAGGATTACCTAGATGGGGTCGAGCGGCAGGTCATTACCGACGCGCTCCAGAAAACGGGCTTCAATCGCACTGCGGCTGCCAAACTGCTGGGCGTCACCTTCCGATCCTTACGCTATCGCATGCAGCGGCTGGAAATCAGTGAGTGATGCTGAGGTGAGTGCGTCTTCTGCGTGGCATGTGGATGCGGCTGGCTGGCTGCAATGCGATTTGCATTCATTCCAGCGGGTGGTGTCGCCGAATTACGATGAGCGCCCAGCGCAAGTCGCCATTGATCTGTTGGTGATCCATGCCATCAGTCTGCCGCCAGAGCACTTTGGTGGGCCCGGCGTGGAGCAACTCTTCACCAACCGTTTAAATCCGGACGAGCACCCCTATTACGCCGCCATCGCCGCCGTGCGCGTGTCGGCCCACTTCTTTGTGCGTCGGGATGGCAGCCTGATTCAGTTTGTTTCCTGCCTGCAGCGCGCCTGGCACGCGGGTGCCTCGCAGTGGCAAGGCCGCGAGCGCTGCAATGATTTCTCTATTGGTATCGAACTGGAGGGGAGCGACAACCAACCCTTTACCGATGCACAGTATGCAACGCTCAGCCCGCTGGTCGATACCCTGCGGGCTGCCTATCCGCTTAATGCGGTGGTCGGACATTCCGACATTGCCCCTGGTCGCAAAACCGATCCTGGCCCCTGCTTCGACTGGACCTGCCTCCCTTCTGTGTGAGGTTTTTCTGTCCGTTTGCGAACAAAACGGTCTGTCGATCCTGCACGAAACCTACCCCTGCACTGCCACGTATCGTCGAAACCACTGATTTCTCAGGGCATAAATTTATTTGCAAAATATTCTTGCAGATTAAAAATCGACCCACTAGAAT
>CAZCLF010000073.1:0-3862 GCA_964499485.1 uncultured Rhodocyclaceae bacterium
AGGACGTCGCGATCTCCGAGAAGGTCGTGCAGCGGTTGATGAAGCAGGAAAGCCTGGTTGTTCCAAAGCCCAGGAAGCGCAGGTATGCGTCGTATCTTGGCGAGATCAGTCCAGCGCCTGAGAACCTCATCAACCGCGACTTCCAGGCCGCGGTCCCCAACGAGAAATGGCTCACCGACATCACGGAGTTCCAGATCCCGGCTGGCAAGGTGTACCTCTCGCCCATCATCGACTGCTTCGATGGAATGGTCGTCAGCTGGACCATTGGAACCAGTCCGGACGCTGAGTTGGTCAACACGATGCTGGATGCAGCCATCGAGACGGTGGCCGAAACTACTGACCGGCCCGTGGTCCACTCCGATCGGGGCGGCCACTACCGCTGGCCAGGTTGGCTATCAAGAATGAACGACGCGAACCTCACACGCTCGATGTCTCGCAAAGCGTGCTCACCTGATAACGCCGCTTGCGAAGGCTTCTTCGGGCGGCTGAAGAACGAGCTGTTCTATCCTCGGGATTGGAAGAACGCCACCATTGAGCAATTCATCGAGGCGGTCGACTCGTACATCCGCTGGTACAACGAGAAGCGGATCAAGATCTCTCTTGGCTCTCTCAGCCCTATCGAATACCGGGTGAGCCTTGGACTTGCGGCATAAAACCAGTCCAAGTTTTTATCCGCACCCCCCTTTGCGGTTTAGCTGGTCAAGATTGCATCGGCACTAACAAAGCCAGGCCTGTGCGTCGAAACCAGTTGGGTCGCCAGACTCATCAACCATGCGCCGCACAAGCATAGTGAGAATAGCGATATGGTCTTCTAGGGGGGTGAGGGCAGAATTCGTGTCCACGAGTTACCGATCAGTCCCGTTAACAATGGCGTAGCGGCGTCGCATGAGCGTCGGATCTTTGGTTGCATCGCCCGAGCGCGCATATTCCCTTGCGGTGATGACAGGAAGAGCGTGCTTCACCTTGATTGTGATGACGCGCTTCGCCTTGCGGGCAAGCCTGACCTGTGCGGTGCAATTCCATGGCGCGGGGATCTCTCAAGAGCTGTCGCGAGCTTCGGAGAGCGATTTCATCAAAGTACATCTCAGAAAAACGTCGCCCCCGGGGGCATGCTTTCGCAGAGGTCGCACCGGGGGCTTGCTTTGCGCTAATGATAGCAACGAAGTTCAAATTCATCGCGGGGTTGTATCGGTAGGAGAACCAGCGCTGACTCACCAAAGGCCACGCTTGCTCACTTTTACCAGCGCACTGGTAAGGGCCATCAGCGTCTCTGCATCTGTCAGCACCTCCGCCCCCTTCAACGTGGACGGCAACGAAATTCCAGCGATCTCTTGAGTACGGTTGAGCACCTGCTCCACCAAACTGGTTCGGGGAACAAACATGTAGTGCACTTCACAGTCCAGGCCATGAGCCAAACGTGTAAGCGTATTCAGCGTGATAGTGCCGTTGGCCTCGGCCTGCTCCAGTTTGCGGACTCCCTGTGCCGTCATGCCCAAACGCTCACCTAGCGCTTTGGAACTCATGCCCAAGGCCAATCTCACCGTCTTTGCCCAGCCACACCTGGGCGTGGCATTCCGCTGCAGCTTCGCAAAATCGCAAAACTGCCGATCAAGTTCGGCCAAGCGGGTGAGATTCAGGCGGTTTTTCACGGGACAAACGAATGAGACAACAGACTGGTTGCCTCTTTAAGCACATTTGGGCAACCGGTATATTTCCATTGGGAGACGGGCGCACTTGGAACGAAAAAACGCCATCTCTGTTCAGTTATCTTCGCACGCCACGGTCTCGAACGGGACCAATTGGTCTCATATTAACTGGAATGGCGAATGATGCTGCGTTTAGAAAAAGCGACTCTCGGAAAGTTTGGTCCACAGGACATGATGGGTCTGATCTCATCACGGGGATGGGAATCCATCTTGCCGGATGCGCTGGATGACAACCACCTTTTGTTGGTGTCAGACCAGCTCCGAGACCTTCTGTCTGGCTCGGGTTGGAGCGGGGATCATGATCCCGCTCGTGCTGCCTTACCGCTCACCCTGTTGCTTCTGACCAAGGCGGGAGCCAAGCGTTCAGGCGACAGCTTAGAAGTGGGTCTGGAAACTCTGCAAGAAGCACTGTGCTTGCTCAGCACTGCCGTGGATCGGGAGATCGTCAATCGGATGCTGCAACGTCAAGATGCCACACCCATTGGCACCGGTCTGATACAAGGGCTTCAAATCCTGGTTCAGCATGCCAAAGAACAGACCGACTCGGAATACCACGCCTAGTCTGAAATGATGCCCTTGAAGTCTGCTTTGACGGTCTTGATTAGTTCATTGACCAAGGTCGTGTCCAGGTCTGGGCAGTACGCGGTAGCAATCAAGGTCAAAGGGTGGATCTGCATCTGCTCGGCCAATACCTCGATGGTGCGAATACTGGGCACTTGATGTCCCTGCTCGATGCGACTGATGTGTCGGCGGCTCGTTGCCAGCAACATGTCTTCCTGAACCAAGCCGCGTGCCGCGCGCAATTGCTGCAGCGCCCGACCAAAGTCGGCTTGGGGTGGAACACGCTTTCGGGAAGACATCCACCCGATTTCCGTCCAATGAGACTAAAAAGACCACGACCAAATAGTCTCATTGGTTCGCTAACTCGGAAAAATATTCAGCCCTGTTGGAAATCTGTTTCTGAAGTAGCACTGTGCCCATACTCTTTCTAGATTTTGATGGGGTCCTACACCCAGAGCATTGCCATGAGTCGAAGCACTTCTGTTGCCTATCGATCTTGGAAGATGCGTTACGACAGGTGCCCGAGTGCCAGATCGTGATCACCAGCACCTGGCGGCTGGAACAATCCTATGAGGATCTATTGCGAAGGTTCTCTCCGGACATTGCCGCCATGGTCGAAGGCGTCACCCCCAGATATCGCGATCTAACGAACGTCCCGAATACGCTGGTGGGGTACGAGCGGGAGGCCGAGTGCCATGCCTGGCTTTGGGCCAACGATGTGCCACATCGCAGATGGGTGGCAGTGGATGATCGATCGTGGCTCTATCGGCCGTTCTGCAAGTCGTTGTTTTTGGTCGATGGCCGCGCGGGGCTAACTCAGGCTACCGGTTCGCAACTTGCAGCTCGTCTTCAAAGCCTTCATTGAAAAGGCAGCCAGGAAGGTAGACGACAGGCCCTCAGACAACAAAGCTGGGGTTCACCGATAGTGAAAATACCTCTCGTCGGAAAAGTGGGGGCCACCTTTCTGCCCCCTCGCTCGGCTCTACTGGAGCTGCGCTTGGCAAGTCGAAGGATGGCTCAGTACGTCAATTCGATCCAGCGCAGTCCATAGCGCTGAATATCGCCCGAATCGGGCCACCAGCCTCCAACTTCCCCTGCATCTGTCTGCGTGAGTTCGAGCCCATCGTCGGTTACCAAGCGGGTGTGCTCTGGGAAATCCAAAACGTAAGCGTCGCCCTCGAAGTCAATGACCGTTTTGACCCCAGACCAACCGAAATGATTGGATCCATTGTTCTTCCCCAGATCAATGAGCCCCACCACCTTGCCTACAGATCCCTGAGGCAAGAACTCATCCGGAGCATTCAATTTACGGCCTTCGCCGGAAGCAAAAATCTGCATAGGTGATCTCGTTTGACGCGGTCTGCCCAATGGTAGCCGCTCAGGGCTAGGCGCACGCTGTCGGTTCATAACCTGTAGCTCATCTGCATGGCCTTCCTTGAAATACAGCGAGAAGGGGACAAGACATGGGCTCAGCTGACAAAATCCCAGGGATTACCCTTGACTCCTAACCGGGTGTTTTGCACCGAAAGTGAGATCACCCCGGTTCGGTTCTGCCGCCCAGGGCGATCCAATCTATGAGGCTGGCGTGCAATTGG
>CAZCLF010000074.1:0-3640 GCA_964499485.1 uncultured Rhodocyclaceae bacterium
GCCAGCAGCGGGAGTTCCAGCGTTTCTTGGGGAAGGTCAAGCTCGCTTGACATGGTTTTATCCTTTTTCAGTTACCGCCCCAATCAATATCGGGGCAGACATGGATCACACTTGCGGGCACCCTATCGGATTTCAAGAGCGGGGCCCACTTCCCCTGCAACAGACGACTTACTACCTACTTTCTCAGTTGGACCCTGACACCTTAGGCTGATCCTCATAAATCAGGATCGGTGCCGAAGTCCCTTCGATCGTACCTTCATCGATCACCACCTTGCTGACATTCTCCATAGTGGGAATGTCATACATCGTATCGAGCAGTGCCTGTTCCAGAATCGAACGCAAACCACGTGCGCCTGTCTTGCGCTTAATTGCGCGCTTAACCACAGCTTGCAGGGCTGCTGGACGAATCTCAAGTTCCACACCCTCCATCGCAAACAGTTTCGAATACTGCTTGATGAGGGCGTTCTTTGGTTCGATCAGGATTTGGATGAGCGCTTCTTCATCCAACTCCTGCAACGTTGCGATAACTGGCAGACGACCCACGAACTCTGGGATCAGGCCGAACTTGACCAGATCTTCAGGCTCAACGCCCTTCAGTGCTTCGGTGACATTACGCGAATCGCGGCTCTTCACCTCAGCACCAAAACCAATGCCAGCCTTGTCGGAACGATTGCGAATTACCTTATCGAGGCCATCAAATGCACCGCCACAGATAAACAGAATGTTGGTGGTGTCGACCTGCACAAAGTCTTGGTTCGGATGCTTGCGGCCACCCTGCGGCGGAACGGAGGCAATGGTGCCTTCGACCAGCTTCAAGAGTGCTTGTTGCACCCCCTCACCCGATACATCGCGGGTAATGGATGGGTTATCACTCTTGCGTGAAATTTTGTCGATTTCATCAATGTAGACGATGCCCTGCTGGGCCTTGTCGACATCGTAGTCGCACTTTTGCAGCAGCTTCTGGATGATGTTTTCAACGTCCTCACCGACATAACCTGCTTCGGTCAAGGTCGTGGCATCAGCCATCACGAACGGTACATTCAGCATGCGCGCGAGCGTTTGCGCCAGCAGCGTCTTGCCAGAACCGGTTGGGCCGATCAGGAGAATGTTGCTCTTAGCCAGCTCGACCTCTTCACCACCCACCGCCTTGTTCTGGTGACGTAAGCGCTTGTAGTGGTTATACACAGCCACAGCAAGCACGCGCTTGGCAGCGCTCTGACCAATAACGTATTGATTCAGCAGCTCTGCGATCTCATGCGGGGTCGGCAGGTCGCGCGACTCCTTGCCCGGCGTTTCGGCCGCGGCTTCATCGCGGATGATGTCATTGCAGAGGTCAATACACTCATCGCAGATGAACACCGACGGCCCAGCAATTAGCTTTTTGACTTCATGCTGGCTCTTGCCGCAAAAAGAGCAATAGAGGAGCTTTTCGGGGCCGGATTTTTTTTCCGTCATGTTCGTCTCCGCAAACGGTTACTTACTCGGCAGCCACGGTACGGCTGGTCAGCACCTTGTCGATCAGGCCATATTCAGCAGCAGCCTCGGCCGATAGGAAGTTATCGCGATCCGTGTCGTTTTCGATCTTTTCGATCGATTGACCCGTGTGATGCGCGAGCATGCGATTGAGCTTGTCCTTGAGGTACAGAATTTCCTTGGCGTGGATTTCAATATCCGATGCCTGACCTTGGAAACCACCGAGCGGCTGGTGAATCATCACACGTGAGTTAGGTAGCGCAAAGCGCTTACCCTTCTCACCTGCAGCGAGGAGGAATGCACCCATGCTGGCGGCTTGGCCCATGCACAGCGTGGATACGTTTGGCTTGATGAACTGCATAGTGTCGTAAATCGACATGCCAGCCGTCACCGAACCACCCGGGGAATTAATGTAGAAATGAATGTCCTTGTCCGGATTTTCCGACTCAAGAAAGAGCATCTGGGCAACCACTAAGTTGGCAGTGGCATCGTTGACTGGGCCGACCAGAAAAATGACGCGTTCGCGCAGCAGGCGCGAATAGATGTCATAGGCACGCTCGCCGCGGCCGCTGGTCTCAATGACCATAGGTACCATGCCGAGCATGGAGGGATCCCAGGAAGAGTGTGCTGTCGTATTCAATTCAGAACCCCAATATCTTGTTGATTCAGACAGTTGGCACGGCCTTCAAACCGCGCCAACTGTGGCGCTTTCACAGAGGCATCATGCCACTGTCAGAACGCTGTAATGCATCATGCCGCATTACCCATCAGTTCGTCAAAGCCAATCGACTTATCCACAACCTTGGCATTGGCGAGCATCCACTCGACGACATTGTTTTCGACGGCCAGCGCTTCCGCTTCAGCGAGGCGCTGTGGCTGCGAGTAATACCAGTGAACCACTTGTTCTGGTTGCTCAAACGTAGACGCAAAGTCTTCAACCACGGCACGCACTTGCTCAGGCTTGGCACGCAGATCCTTCGCCTTAACAAGCTCAGCCAGAATTAGGCCCAGCTTGACGCGACGCACTGCTTGTTCGGTGAACCAATCCGGGTTAAACGGGATGTTCTTGGTGTCCATTCCACGCGACTGCATGTCTTGCATTGCAGCCTGTGCCATCTGCTGGGACTCAGCCTCGATCAGCGACTTGGGGACATCAACCGGATTCGCTGCCAGCAGCGCATCCAGGACTTGGTTCTTGATGCGGGATTGGAGACGCTTCTTCACCTCACGTTGAAGATTGCTCTTCACTTCTTCGCGCATCTTGACCAAATCGCCATCGGCAATGCCGATGCTCTTGGCAAACTCAGCATCCAGCGCAGGCAGTTGAGCCGCTTCGACCTTCTTTACGACGATGTCGAACTCAACCTTTTGGCCGGCCAGATCGGCGGCTTGATAATCAGCAGGGAAAGTCATGTCAAAAGTCTTCTTGTCACCTGCCTTGAGGCCGGTAGCAGCTGATTCGAAATCAGCCAGCATCTGGCCTTGGCCGATCACGAAGGGGAAGTCGGTCGCCTTGCCACCGTCAAATTCAACACCCTCCTTGCGGCCGGTGAAATCAACAGTCACGCGATCATCTGTCGCTGCTGCGCGGTCGGTCACAACAAACTCGGTACGCTGCTTGCGGAGCACGTCGAGGGTCTTATCGACTTCAGCTTCGGTCACTTCAAAAGCAACGCGCTCGATTTCCTTGCCCGACACGTCGGCGAGGGTGATTTCTGGATAAACTTCGAACACAGCCGAGAATTCGATTTGTGCTTCGCTGTTCGCGGCAGGCTTGGGCTCAATCTTCGGATAGCCGGCAACGCGCAGCTTCTGCTCCTGAACCTTTTCGGAAAAGCTTTTTTCCACGGCTGCACCGATGGCCTCCGAGCGTGCTTGTGGGCCATAGTTCTGCTCAACCAGCTTAAACGGCACCTTACCTGGACGGAAACCCGCCATCTTCACGGTGCGTGCGAGCTTTTGCAGACGCTGATTCACGTCAGACTCAATATCCGCCAGCACCACGGTCAAATCGATGCGACGTTCCAGCGAATTGCTCGCTGCGTTTTCCTGAATGCTCATTCTAAATCCTTGATAATTCGATTGAAAATTGGTATCCCCGGAGAGCATTGCGGCAGAAGCAGCAACGCTAGCCTGATTTGGGTGCGGGAGGCGCGGTGCTGGAAAC
>CAZCLF010000075.1:0-3500 GCA_964499485.1 uncultured Rhodocyclaceae bacterium
CATACGAGAGGCGGTTGCTAGCTCAACCCTTGTATAAGCCCAACTGGCGCCTGGCGCGGTATGTAGATACGAGACAACGGAATGGAAAGCATCTGCCGAGTAAACTTTTTTCCTTTGTGAAAAGAGCCCATGCGTTATGACGGTTATTACTCTAGCTTCACCGTCTATGACGACCTCTTTTTTCGGCCATGAGTAGGGCTCGCTAGGAATAGTCATGACCGCCCCTGACATTGATGAAAAGGATTTTGGGCGTCGGATATATAGCGCTAGCACAATGAGCGAGAACACTGGGAAGAACCATCCATTCCACACATAGAGGATGCTGTCGAGGTCAGACATTCTGGCCGCCTAACGTTGGAGGTAAGCGGCCGCCGGAGCGCGCAGCGCGGAGGGTACCCAACGGCGCAGCCGTTGGGCGGTCCGCTTGACCGAAGGGTTAGGCGATGTGTTCATTTTGTTTTCATGGCCTATGCTTTACCGAGCAACTTGAGCTCGTGAAAGGTTTTGTCGAAGTCTCGTAGGCGGGTGTCATCTGGGTAAGAGTATTCGGCCTGGAGCAACACATCGCGCCAATCAACTTGGGCAAGGTCGATGTATTTCTCAAGTGCTGAAACGTCCCCCTTCGCCAAATAAACAATTGACCGCACAAGCCGAGGGCTAACCAGTCCTTTGGTTTTGGCATCCAACTGGTCGAGTGCCGCCAAGGCCAATGGGGTTTGAACCCCAAAATCGCGCTCAATTTTTTGATAGATGTCAGTGAGCAAAATGGGCTCCGCCTAACGTGAAGTAGACGACAAAACGGGAAATACATTTTTATTGGACGAATTTTTCCGTGTCAGAGTGTTTTTAATGTTATGTTTCATAACGGTATTTATTTCAATATGGGTGTCATTGTGTCTGATAACACAGCATCGCAAACGACTTCAGCTTCTGCGCCTCGATTGATGGATCAGGTGCGTGATCGGTTGCGGCTGAAACACTATAGCTTAAGAACTGAAACCGCATACGCAAGCTGGATCAAACGTTTCATTCTTTTTCATGGCAAGCGTCATCCATTAGAGATGGGTAAGGAGGAGGTGGAGGCATTTTTGACCGCGCTTGCAGTGGAGCGCGATGTCAGCGCTGCGACGCAGAGCCAGGCGCTGTCGGCGCTGCTCTTTCTTTACAAAGAGGTGTTGCAGGTTGAGTTGCCTTGGCTGGATAACGTGACGCGGGTGACGCGGCCGGCACGTTTGCCTGTGGTGCTAACGCAGGCAGAGGTGCAGCAGTTGTTTGCGGTGCTCGACGATGCTTTGTTGTTGCTGATTGCGCAGCTGATGTATGGCACGGGGATGCGGGTGCTGGAGTGTTTGCGCTTGCGGGTGAAGGACGTAGATTTTGCGCGGCGCGAAATTATTGTGCGTGAGGGCAAGGGTAACAAGGACCGCGTAACGATGTTGCCGGTGGGGCTGTTGGAGCCGTTGCGGGCACAGGTGGCCTTTGCCAAACGCCAACATGATGCTGATGTGGCTGCAGGCGGTGGCGAGGTGTGGATGCCAGATGCACTGGCGCTCAAGTATCCAGCAGGGGCGCGGAGCTTTGGCTTGCAGTATGTGTTTCCGGCCGCAAAGTTGTCGCGCGACCCAAGGAGTGGCGCGGTGCGCCGCCATCATGTGGATGAAAAGCGCGTGCAGCGTGCGATTCGTCGTGCATCCGAGGTGGCGAACTTGTACAAGCCGGTGTCACCGCATACGCTGCGCCATTCCTTCGCCACACATCTTTTAGAGGGTGGTTACGACATACGCACAGTTCAAGAGTTGCTGGGTCATTCAGATGTATCCACAACCATGATTTATACCCATGTGCTTAATCGTGGTGGGCGGGGTGTGGTGAGCCCGCTTGATCGGCTCTAGCAGGCTGAGGCGCCGCCCGGCGCGTTATCATCGCGACGGTTTGTTTCAAGGAATAAGGCAATGAGCGAGATTCGTAAAGTGAGTTTTCCCTGCGGCATTAGCGTGCCGGCGTTGGGGCAGGGGACCTGGTACATGGGTGAGTCGGCCCGCGATGAGGCGGCAGAGATTCGTGCGTTGCAAGTGGGGCTGGATTTGGGCATGACGCTGGTGGATACGGCGGAGATGTATGCCAATGGCGGCTCGGAAAAGGTGGTGGGCAAGGCCATTGCCGGCCGCCGTTCTGAGGTGTATCTGGTGAGCAAGGTGTTGCCGTCCAATGCGTCCCGCCGGGGAACGCAGTCGGCCTGTGAAGCCAGTTTGCGCCGCTTGGGCACGGACTATCTGGACTTGTATCTGTACCACTGGCGTGGCGGTTATGGCTTTGACGAGAGCATTGAAGCGCTGGAGCGGCTGGTTGATCAAGGCAAGATTCGCCATTGGGGCGTGAGCAATCTTGATGTCGATGACATGGAGGAGTGGGTGGCCGAGGACGGCGGTGATCGCGTGCAGACTAACCAAGTGCTCTACAACCTCACCCGACGCGGCATTGAATATGACTTGCTGCCCTGGCTAGAAAAGCGCAAGGTGCCTGTCATGGCCTATTCCCCGATTGAGCAAGGGCGCTTGCTGCGTCATCCGGCGCTGGCCAAGATTGCGCAACGCCACAACGCTACATCCGCGCAAATTGCCCTGGCATGGGTGATGCGCTTGCCGAATGTGATTGCTATCCCCAAGGCCGGGCTGGAGGCGCATGTGAAGGAAAACCGCGCCAGTGCCAACATTGTGCTGACAGCCGCAGATCTGGCCGAGCTGGACGCTGCCTTCCCGCCGCCCACACGCAAGCGCTCGTTGGAAATGCTCTGATCGCATGAGCGAAGCCACCGCCCGCAAGTCTGATTTCTCCGCCGCGCTGACGCTGCTGATTCACTGTGTTGACGGTTTGCGCCCAGCGGCGCCCGACAACATTGAGACGGCCGAGGCCAACATTCGCGCCTATGCACAGCGCCTGCACGACAACCCGGATCAGGCACATGCCCTTAGCGGCGCGCTGTGGCAGTTGCTGGGCACGGCGCATCAGGCCTCGCTGTATGCAGAGTCTGGCGTGCGTTCGGCGCTGGGGTTTGGGTTAGAGCTGTCGCAGCGCATCGGCGCACGCCTCTTGCCGCCGGTGCCCGTAGAGGGGCAGTTGCGTGATGCCTTAGGGCTGGTGTTTCATGTGGCGGATGATCATCTCTGGGTGAGCGGCGTTGCCGACACGGTGTGGCTTGAGCTGTTTGCTGCCTTGCCGCCACCAGAAGAGTCGGTGCGTATGCAGGCCTTGCTGCCAGTCATCGAGGCGATTCGCGTGTTGTCGTACCGGCTGGCTGGCACGGCGTTGGATCGCGAGCTACTGCGTGCCGAGCCAGCGCTGGAGGAGTTCGAGACGCCGTTTCTCGCACAGAACGCCGAGCTGCTGCCGCTACTGGAACGGGAGCGAAATGAAGGGCACTTGGTATTCGAGCGCGATTTCGATCAGCTCAAGGTGTTACTCGATCAATGCTTCGATGTGCTGGAGCGGGTGCGCCGCCG
>CAZCLF010000076.1:0-2017 GCA_964499485.1 uncultured Rhodocyclaceae bacterium
CAGGAAGAGCTGCAGCACCTACGCGAAGAGGCGCATCACCACACCATTCTTAAGCATGTACTTGGCGATGCCGAGGCCTGTGATCAGACGAAGGCCGTGCTCGCAAAGAGCGAGCGCTTGTCCAAGTTGGTTGAGATGCGTCACGAACTTGAAGCGATCTGGGCCCGCTCCAGCGCCAGCCATGAGCAATTGCTTAAGCAATTGCAAGACTGGATTCATCGCGCGGAAGAAAGTGGTGTCCGTCAGTTGCAGGAGTTTTCCCTGCGTCTGCGTAGCTACACCGTCAGCGCTTAACCTCTATCTAGAGGCTGCCGCATTCAGTGCGGCAGCTCATGTCTGCCGAGTGGTAGTGGACGACTCGGACTAAAACCAAATCGCACCTCCCTCCAGTAACTCGCACAATGCGATAGCACGCGGGCTCACTCTTAAGATAACTCTGTGCAAAGGCCGGCCTTCGGGATGGCGTTATCCAGCAGCGTTACGTGAGGTCAGCCAATAAAAAACCCGCCGAGTCTGACACTGGGCGGGTTTTTTATTGCTTGAAACCGAAGGGCTCTTACTTGAGCTTGGTTTCCTTGTAAGCCACGTGCTTGCGCGCCTTGGGATCGTACTTCATGATCTCCATCTTCTCAGGCGTAGTGCGCTTGTTCTTGGTCGTGGTGTAGAAATGGCCAGTTCCGGCCGTAGATTCCAGCTTGATCTTTTCGCGACCGGCCTTAGCCATGATCGTTCTCCGTTTTAAATCGCCTGCTGCGCAGGCTGACTAGTGAGTGGTTATAAGGGGGGGGGAAGCCCCCTTGGTACTTAACAGTTATACAGCTTCGCCGCGAGCACGCAGATCGGCCAGAACAGCTTCGATGCCATTCTTGTCGATGGTGCGCAGACCAGCATTGGACACGCGCAGGCGCACCCAGCGGTTTTCGCTTTCAATAAAGAAACGACGATTCTGCAGGTTAGGCAGGAAACGACGCTTGGTCTTGTTGTTGGCGTGGGAAACATTGTTTCCGACCATTGGGCCTTTGCCCGTTACTTGGCAGACGCGAGACATCTTGGTTGCTCCAAAATTCGGTTTCAGCAGAGCCGTGCACTATACCGGAGTTTTGATCGGTAAATCAAGCCCTTTTTCCCTTTTGCCGCATTGCAGGTTGGTGCAAGGGGCTTTTTTCTACAAAAGTCCCCGTTCGGCAAAGGACAGCGGGGTGGTGGTGCCGGCCACAATAAAGTGGTCTAGAACCCGGACATCGACCAGTGCCAGGGCGTCTTTGAGGCTGCGGGTCAGCAGTTCATCGGCCTGCGAGGGCTCTACCACGCCTGATGGGTGGTTATGGCACAGCAAGGCAGCGGCGGCATTATGGGCCAAAGCGTGCTTCACCACTTCGCGTGGATACACGCTGGTTTGTGACAGCGTGCCTCGGAACAGCTCCTCCCAGGCAATCAGGCGATTTTTCGAGTCAAGCCAAAGTACGCCGAAGACTTCGTAGCCTAGTCCGCCTAGTTTGAGCTTAAGCCAGTCCCTGACTGCTGCAGGAGATGCCAATACATCCCGCTCCATCATGGGGGCGGCAAGGGCGCGGCGGGCCAATTCGAGTACCGCCTTGAGCTGCACGGCCTTGGCTGGACCCATGCCGGGAACAGTGGCAATGGATTTCAGATCGGCTTCAGCCAAATGCGCCAGGTTGTTGCCGAAATGCGCCAGCAGTTCGCGCGCCAAGTCGACCGCACTCTTGCCCCGCACGCCCACGCGCAGGAAGATGGCCAGCAGCTCGGCATCGGATAGTGCAGCGGGGCCGTGTTGTAGCAGGCGCTCGCGCGGTCGTTCGTGTTCAGGCCAGTCGGTAATCGCCATCGGGTAGAATGATCTGATTGTCTGGATAGAGCATTCTGCCATGTCGCTACTTGCAGGAAAACGTAT
The DNA here is from genome assembly GCA_964499485.1 of uncultured Rhodocyclaceae bacterium. Classification (GTDB taxonomy): domain Bacteria; phylum Pseudomonadota; class Gammaproteobacteria; order Burkholderiales; family Rhodocyclaceae. The sequence continues at coordinate 1,913 of CAZCLF010000076.1, forward strand.
CGTTTTAGGGGTTACCGGTGGCGTTGCCGCTTACAAGGCGGCCGAGCTGGCGCGTTTGTTTGTTAAGGCCGGTGCCCGCGTGGATGTAGTGCTGACCGAAGCCGG
>CAZCLF010000076.1:2117-3410 GCA_964499485.1 uncultured Rhodocyclaceae bacterium
TGGTGGCCCCCGCCATGAACCGGCAAATGTGGGAAAACCCCGCCACCCAGCGCAATGTCACTCAGCTGAAACTCGACAATATTCAGGTGCTCGGCCCGGCGTCTGGTCAGCAGGCCTGCGGCGAGGTTGGCGAAGGCCGCATGTTGGAGCCTGAGGAGCTCTTTGATGCCTTGGTTTACTTCTTCCAGCCCAAGAAACTGGCTGGCCGCCGTGTGCTGCTGACTGCCGGCCCGACATTTGAGCCCCTGGATCCGGTGCGCGGTATTACCAACTCAAGTTCCGGGAAAATGGGCTTTTCGCTGGCCCGCGCCTGTGCCGAGGCGGGTGCTGACGTTACCGTAGTTGCTGGGCCCAGCAGCCAGCCGACGCCGCATGGTGTGCGTCGAGTTGACGTGCAGAGCGGCTTGCAGATGCGTGATGCTGTGCTGTCCGAGCTGCCCTCTGATATTTTCATTGCCGTCGCTGCCGTGGCCGATTACCGCCCAGCCGCGCCGGTGGAACATAAGATTAAGAAACAAGCGGATGTGCTGACGGTTGAGCTGACTAAGAACCCAGATATTCTGGCCGAGGTCGCGGGGTTGCCAAACCCACCGTTTTGCGTGGGCTTCGCCGCAGAAAGCCAGAATTTAGCTGAGTATGCCGAAGGTAAGCGCCGCGCCAAGAAGCTGCCGCTGGTTGTTGGAAATTTAGTTCAGGATGGCTTAGGTGGCGAGAGTAACCAAGTGACGCTGTTCGCCGAGAACGGTGTTTATCCGCTGCCCGCAGGCGATAAGCTGACGATTGCGCGCAGTATCGTGAACCACATCGCAGGGCTGTTGGAAGTCAAATAAGGGAGGTGAAGTAATGCATCAAATTGACGTCAAGCTGCTCGATCCAAGGCTCAAAGAGCAACCCCCTCAGTACGCGACTCCCGGCTCCGCAGGGCTGGACTTGCGTGCCTGCATTGAAACCTCGATGAAAATCCTACCCGGCCAGACCGTATTGGTCCCGACCGGCATCGCCATCCATCTGGCCGACCCGGGGCTGGCCGCCATGATCCTGCCTCGCTCCGGCTTGGGCCATAAGCACGGTATCGTGCTCGGGAATTTGGTGGGCCTGATCGACTCGGATTATCAAGGGGAAATCTTCGTGTCCACCTGGAACCGCAGCCAAGAGGCCTTCACGCTTAACCCGCTCGACCGCCTTGCGCAATTAGTCATTGTGCCCGTGCTACAAGTGGGCTTTAATGTGGTGGATGAGTTCCCGCAAAGTGAGCGGGGCGCAGGTGGTTTTGGTAGTACGGGCAAGGGCTAA
>CAZCLF010000077.1:0-3293 GCA_964499485.1 uncultured Rhodocyclaceae bacterium
GCGCCTACGGCAATACGGGAATTTGTGTGAGGCCAGCGCATTCGTCGTGCCCAAACATGATGTTCATGTTCTGCACGGCCTGACCGGCCGCACCCTTAACCAGATTGTCGATAACTGACAGTATTACCAGCGTGTCTCCGCCCTGCGGACGATGAATAGCAATACGGCAGGTATTCGATGCCCGAACTGAGCGAGTTTCAGGATGAGACTTCGGAGGTAACACATCCACAAAAGGCTCAGCAGCATACCGTTTTTCAAACAGCGCCTGGAAGTCCTCTTCACGCGTAATACGCGCATAAAGCGTGGCATGAATGCCACGAATCAGCGGGGTCAGATGCGGCACAAAGGTCAGGCCAACTGGCTTGCCAGCCGCAACCGACAGCCGCTCGGTGATTTCCGGAAGGTGGCGATGACCAGACACGCCGTAGGCTTTGAAGTTGTCAGCGGCTTCCGGGAATAGGGTATGCACCTCGGCCTTACGGCCAGCACCTGACACACCGGACTTTGCATCAGCCACCAGCGTATTGATATCAATGCAGCCAGCTTCGATGAGGGGCAAAAAGCCCAATTGGGTCGCCGTCGGATAACAGCCCGGGTTACCGACCACACGTGCAGTTTTAATCTTCTCGCGATTCACCTCAGGTAAGCCATAGACTGACTCCTTGAGCAACGCTGGCTCAGTGTGAGGCATGCCGTACCATTTTTCAAATACAGCCGTGTCTTGTAATCGGTAATCCGCCGCCAGATCAACGATACGCACACCAGCGGCCAGCAACTCTTGAGACTGTTGCATGGCCACACCATGCGGAGTGGCAAAGAACACCACATCACAATCCTTGAGCGAGGACGAGGCGGGATCGGTGAACTTCAGTTCAACATGACCACGCAAGCTGGGAAACATATCGGCCACGGCCGTGCCAGCCTCGCCGCGCGACGTAATCGCATGTAGCTCAGCATTTGGGTGCTGGGCTAACAGCCGCAGCAGCTCGACGCCGGTATATCCCGTGCCGCCTACGATACCCACCTTGATCTTGCTCATTCCGTACTCCAAAAATCGAGGGTCAATAGTACCAGAGTGAAGTTACCTCTCGCGCGCAGTCAATCTGCCTTCGCACACACGCTGATGCACAAAACAAAAAAGCCGCCCGATGTTGCTGGGCGGCTTTTTTGGCAGAAGCAAATTAACGCTTCGAGAATTGCTTTCTACGACGTGCCTTGCGGAAGCCGACCTTCTTACGTTCGACTTCACGTGCATCACGCGTCACGAAGCCAGCGTGCGACAGTGCGGACTTCAGTTCGGCGTTGTATTCGATCAGGGCGCGGGTGATGCCGTGACGAACAGCACCAGCTTGACCAGACTCGCCACCGCCATGCACGTTGACCATGATGTCAAAAGTGGTGGTGTGCTCGGTCAGTTCCAGCGGCTGACGAACGACCATGCGGCCAGTTTCGCGCGAGAAGAACTCATCAACAGGCTTACCGTTCACGACGATCTTGCCGGAGCCGGTCTTCAGGAAGACACGTGCGACGGAGGTCTTGCGACGACCGGTGCCGTAGTAATAGTTAGGAGTTGCCATGATTTATCCTTAGACGACCAGCGACTTGGGTTGCTGGGCGGTATGCGGGTGATCCGTACCTGGGTAGCACTTCAGCTTCTTGAGCATGGCATAACCGAGCGGGCCCTTGGGCAGCATGCCCTTGACAGCCTTTTCGAGCACGCGCTCGGGGAAGCGTTGTTGCAGCTTGGTGAAGTTGGTTTCATTGATGCCGCCGGGGAAACCGGTGTGGCTGAAATACTTCTTGGCTTGTGCCTTGTTACCGGTGACGCGCAGCTTGTCGACGTTAACGACAACAATGTAGTCGCCAGTATCAACGTGCGGGGTGTACTCGGGCTTGTGCTTGCCACGCAGGCGCAGGGCGATTTGCGAGGCCAGACGGCCCAGCACCAGGTCCGTCGCATCGACGACGAACCAATCGCGCTTCACTTCATGCGACTTGGCGGAAAAGGTTTTCATGAGAGGTGATCCTCTGAGTCTCTTTAAATTCGTTGGTATTCCGTCGCTTTGACGCCGGAATTCAATGACAGCGCGCCCGTTGGCTGGCGTGCCATCCTTATTGGAGCAGTGGAAAGCCGAGCATTCTATTGCAAGTTTTCCTTGCAAGTCAAGTACCAAGCGACTATTCGCCCTGATAAAGCGGCTTTTGGGCGGTCGCGAGTCCCTGCCCGCGCTCGGCTTAGGCTGCCTTTTCAGGCTTGATGCCGCCTGTGACCCGCACGATGCCGGCGAGATCACGGTACTGAGCGGGCAGAAACCCTTTTGCAACAACCATTTCCCGAACAAACTCTCCTTGATCCCAGCCGTGCTCGCACAGTAAGGTTGCGCCGGGCTTGAGCAGGTCGGCCGCGGCATCAACGATACGGCGCAAGTCAGCAAGACCGGCATCAGCGGCGGCTAGGGCTGTTCGCGGCTCGAAACGCAGATCGCCTTGATGCAGATGATCGTCATCCGGATGAATATAGGGCGGATTGCTGACGATCAGGTCGAAATCGCGCTCAGTGACACCCGCAACCCAGTCTGAACGGGTGAAGGTCACCTTGGCACCCAGAGTTTCGGCATTGGCCGCGGCAATCTTCAATGCGTCTGCAGAGAAATCAACCGCATGCACCAGAGCGTCTGGCCGGGCTAATGCAAGTGAAATAGCGATACAGCCGCTACCCGTGCCAAGATCGAGAATGCGTGGATGGTGCGTGTTATGCACCGCGGCCAGCCCCTCTTCCACCAGCAACTCGGTTTCAGGTCGCGGAATCAGGACCCCCGGTGCAACAGTAAAACGATGTCCGTAAAACTCGCGCCATCCGACGATATACGCTACGGGCTCCCCAGCCTCGCGGCGCCGTACCCAATCCGTAAAGCGAGCCTCAACCTCATTCGGCAGCTCATCGTCGTCATGGGCAATCAGCCAGGCCTTGCTGCGGCCAGCGGCCTCTGCCAGTAACACACTGGCTTCACTGGCGGGAATGCGAGCTCGCGCCGATGCCAGCGCAGCAGCCACGGTCACACTCACTGCTGGGTTTCCGATAGCGCTGCGAGCAGATCGGCCTGATGCTCAGCGGTCAGGGCATTGACCAGATCATCGAGGTCGCCATCCATGATCTGGTCAATCTTGTACAGCGTCAGATTGATGCGGTGATCGGTAATCCGCCCCTGCGGGAAGTTGTAGGTGCGGATGCGTTCGGAGCGATCTCCACTCCCCACCAATGACTTACGTGTCGAGGCAATCTGCTGCTGCTG
>CAZCLF010000078.1:0-3161 GCA_964499485.1 uncultured Rhodocyclaceae bacterium
GTGTATTTCGAGGCCTCAGCGACTGTCATTACCCTGGTACTACTCGGCAAGCTGCTCGAAACCCGCGCCAAAGTGAAGACAGGTGAGGCCATCGAGGCCTTAATCCGCTTGCAGCCGCAAACCGCGACCCTGCTCAAGGATGGCGAGTACCGCACGGTGCCCGTTGACAGTCTGATTCCTGGCGATGTGTTCGTGGTGCGCGGTGGCGAGAGCGTACCTGTCGATGGTGAGGTGATCGAGGGCACATCAAACGTGAGTGAAGCCATGCTGACCGGCGAAAGTTTGCCAGTGGATAAGGCGGTCGGCGCGCGCGTATTGGCGGCCACGGTGAATGGGAACGGCCAGCTGGTCTGTCGCGCCACCGGCGTAGGGTCGCATACGCTGCTGGCTGGCATCATCCGCCTAGTTGAGGCAGCACAGGGCAGCAAGGCCCCCGTGCAGAGGCTCGCCGATCAGGTGGCCGCAGTCTTTGTGCCGGTTGTCATGGGGATTGCACTCCTCACGTTCGTCCTTGGCTGGTGGTGGTTAGGTGCATTTACCCCGGCCCTCATCAATGCCGTGGCCGTGTTGGTGATTGCCTGCCCATGCGCCTTAGGTTTGGCCACGCCAACCGCCATCATGGTGGGGACCGGCAATGGCGCGCAGCATGGCATCTTGATTCGCAATGCCGCAGCCCTCGAGCTGGCCGAAAAGATCAATGTCCTCGCGGTAGATAAAACCGGCACCCTGACGCTGGGGCAGCCTCAGGTTACTGACGTGTTGCCGGCCGATGGTGTGACCGCCGATACGCTTCTCACGTTGGCGGCCAGTTTGGAGCAGGGCGCTACGCACCCTTTGGCGCAGGCCGTGGTGACACGGGCCGCAGGCTTGCCATTGCAGGCGCCGACCGGGCTTGAAGTCTTGGTCGGCAAGGGCTTGCGGGGTCGTGTGGGTGATCAGATGCTGGTGCTGGGCTCACCCGCCAGCTTGGCCGAGCTGGGACATGCCGCGGATGATGCAGTGCTAGCACCCTTACAGTCGGCCGGCAAAACCGTGGTGGGGCTGGTGGCGGACAATTGTCTGATGGGCTGGCTAGCGATTGCCGACCCCTTGCGCCCAAGCACAGCGGCTGCCGTGGCGCGCCTCCAAGAGATGGGGGTCGAGGTCATGATGCTGACGGGTGACAATCCGCGAACAGCCGCTGCGATTGCAGCACAGCTCGGGATCAAGCGTTTTGAGGCTGGGGTCTTGCCGCAACGCAAGGCCGCGGTGATTGCCGAGCTGCGCGCCGCAGGCAAGCATGTTGGCATGGTCGGCGATGGCATCAACGATGCGCCGGCCTTGGCGGCGGCAGATGTGAGTTTTGCGATGGGCGCGGGGTCGGATGTGGCCCTCGAAGCGGCCGATATCACGCTGATGCGGAATGATCTTGCGGGCATTGCAGCAGCAATATCGCTGTCACGCGCGACGCTTCGCAAGATTCGCCAGAATCTATTTTTTGCCTTTATCTACAATGTACTTGGCATTCCGCTTGCAGCGTTGGGCATGCTCAGCCCTGTGATTGCTGGCGCCGCCATGGCGGCCAGCTCGGTCTCGGTGGTGACTAACTCCCTGCTGCTCAAACGCTGGCAGGCAAAGTAATCAGTTGGCGTGGATAGGTTTTTAGATGTTGGATTTTCAAAAGGGGTACGTATGACAATCAGCACACTCAATATTCATGGCATGACCTGTGGCGGCTGCGTGCGCAGTGTGACCAATGCCTTACAGGGTACCGCCGGGGTTAGTACCGTGGCGGTAGATTTAGCAGCGGCCAAAGCAACGGTCGAGTATGACGCAGCGGTGATCAGCCCGCAGGCCTTGGTCGAGGTGGTGGATGACATCGGCTTTGAAGCCAGCCTGGCAGCTTGAATAGATTGGCCTGATAGCGCCATGTATGGCCTTGAAACGAGGGGCAGGGGCGGCCGGGTATAATCGCGGTTTCGTCTCAATCATTTCAGGAGCAGTTTGTGGGCCTCAATAGCGTTCCCGCCGGCAAGGATCTGCCGCACGATTTCAACGTCATCATCGAAATTCCGATGCGTTCGGACCCGATCAAGTACGAAGTGGACAAGGAAACCGGTGCGATCTTCGTCGATCGCTTTATGTCCACCGCCATGCACTATCCCTGCAACTACGGTTACATCCCGCAAACGCTCGCTGGTGACGGCGATCCGGTAGATGTGCTGGTCATCACCAGCTATGCCCTGCCGCCCGGTGTGGTCGTGCGCTGCCGTGCGCTCGGCATCCTCAAGATGACCGATGAAGCTGGCGACGATGGCAAACTGATTGCTGTGCCGCATGAAAAGATTTCGCCGTGCGACAAGAATATCCAGACCCTGGAAGACTTGTCCGAGAACGAGCTCAACCGTATTGCCCACTTCTTTGAGCACTACAAGGATCTGGAGAAGGGCAAGTTTGTGAAGGTAAACGGCTGGGGCGGCAAGGACGATGCGCACACCGAAATTACCGAAGGCGTTGCACGTTACAAGGCTGATAAGTAAGTCGTTGGTCTGACGCCCAAGCAAAGCCCACCTTCTGGTGGGCTTTTTTTATGGCGAAGCGCGAAAGGGCGCGTGCTCGTTCAGCTCATCCATGTATTCCTCAACGCCTTGCGTTTCGCGTTGCAGGAAGTGATCAATGGCGGCACGGAACTGCGGATGGGCGACCCAGTGCGCGGACCAGGTGGTGACAGGCAGAAAGCCACGGGCGAGCTTGTGTTCGCCTTGCGCGCCGCCTTCAAATAAGCGAATGCCGCGCTCAATACAAAACTCAATGGCCTGGTAATAACAGGCTTCGAAGTGCAGACAGGGCACATTGTGAATGCAGCCCCAGTAACGCCCCCACAAGGTGTCAGCGGTGTAAAGGTTCATCGCCATGGCAATCGGTTCGCCATCCTGTGAAGCGATGACCAGCAACAGGTTGTCTGCCATGTGCGTCAGCAGGTGATTGAAGAACGCCGGGGCCAGATAGGGGTGACGGCCGCGTACCAGATAGGTGTTGGCATAGCAGCGGTAGGCAAACGCCATGTGCGCCGGCGTAAGTTGTGCGCCCGTCAGGCGTTGCAGCGTGACGCCGGCATCGGCCACTCGCCGCCGTTCCTGGCGGATTTTCTTACGCTTGGTCTGCGTCAGTGCGGCCAGAAA
>CAZCLF010000079.1:0-3045 GCA_964499485.1 uncultured Rhodocyclaceae bacterium
CGCAATCTCAAGGGTGCCGGTCTCGACGAAGGCGCCAGCACTCGCTTGCTGGTGCATGCGGCTCAACTCATCGCCAGTGGTGTTAAGCCGCAGGCTGCCTGTACGGCTGCCGTGGCGCGTTCGCTGTCGGATGATCCAGACATGACGGCGAGCCTGCAAGACCTCGTGAATGCTGTTTTCTGAAATGACATTTCTTCAATTCACCCTTAGCGTCTTTAAGGGTGAGCTGCAAGCGGGGACTGCTTCGTGAACAATAACGCCGTTCGGCGGCTCTTCCTTAGCGAGCTCGAGCTACGTTTCGAGAATGCGCTGCCAGGGCACCCTGATGCCGCGGGGATGCAGCGTGCCGTGCAAGGGTTGGAGCCCCTGTCTCGCGCGCAGCAAGACTTGGTTCTGCATTGGCTGGAGGCTGCCGCCCAGAGCAGTTTTGAGCTAGCTTTGCACATGGCAACCCTGGCGCCGCAAGCGCTGGAGCGACTGGATGCCGAGGGTTTTGAGATTTGGGTGCTCAACGGTCTCGATATGAAGGACCGCGAGGATGTGCCGACTGCCAAGGCATTTTTCCGCGACCTCGATGATTTCATCCTGCGTTATCGCTACAACGACTCCGTCGCCACCTTTGACGACGTCATCCACCGCACCTATATCTTCCTGCAGGCCATCTCAGGCGAAGCGCTCGACATCCGTGTGGACGAGCGCGACAAGGCGTGGACCGATACCCAGGTGATGTATCTACCGTATGAGCTGGCAGCGATGCCGGATGCAGCTTCCAATCGCAAGCTCTACAAGGTGATGGCAACACTGTTGTGGGCGCAGACGCGCTACGGCACCTTCTATGCTGAGCCGGGCGAAGATGGGCAGGCAGTGACCCAAAACGCGCTACTCCGTTATGGAAGCGACGAGCGCGCTTTACGTCTGCTCGCAGCGTTGGAGGCTGTGCGCCTCGAAGCCAAGTTACTGCGTGACCTGCCAGGTCTAGTGGCTGAAATCGCCGAACTGCGCGGTCCTTGGCCCGCCGAGCTTGAGCCGGCCTTGCCGCGCCTCTCTCAGCCAGATGCCACCTTGGCCGATACCTTGGAAGTGCTGGACGCCTTTTTAAAGACGGATGTCGATATTCCGGCCATGGTGCACGCCGCAACCATCGACCCGACGCAGACCATGAAGAACATCCGCGCCGAAAAGCGTACGGATGGGAAGCCACGCTTTGGCGCACAGGAAATTTCCTTCGAACCTTTCCCCTCAGATTTCGATGATGGCGAGGCCGTTGGCCAAGGCGTCGCAGGTGAAGACATGGAGCCAGGCGATATGCCGAGCTCAACCAGCTTGGGTAAGAACCCGGTTCGCCGCAACGACGATGTCGTGATGCCCGTCAATCCGAATACTCAACTCTTCCCCGAGCCTGATTTCAAGTACGACGAGTGGGACTACAAGCGTGGTGCCTACCGCGAAGACTGGTGCCATCTCTACGAAGTGCCTGTGGTGCCGGGCGATCCCGCCTACGTGAATCAGGTGAAGCACAAGTATCGCGCCTACATCTGGCAGATCCGTCGCCAGCTGGAAATGATCAAGGGTGAGGACAAGATGCTCTCGCGTCAGGTCGATGGCGAAGAGATGGATATTGATGCCATGATCGAACACGTCATCGATCACCGAAATGGCAGCGAGCCTTCTGACCGCCTGTTCCGCCGCCGTGTGCGTAATGAGCGCTCATTGGCCGTGATGTTCATGGTGGACATGAGTGGCTCAACCAAGGGCTGGGTGAACAACGCCGAGCGCGAGTCATTGATCCTGCTGTGTGAAGCGCTGGAGCTGCTCAACGACAACTACGCGATCTATGGTTTCTCGGGCTGGGGCCACAAGCGTTGCGAGATCTACCCGGTCAAGCGCTTCGACGAGCAGTATGACGACAGCGTGCGAGCCAAGATCGCTGGCATCGAGGGCAAAGACTTCACACGCATGGGCGTAGCGGTGCGTCATTTGTCCAAGCTGTTGGAAGAGCAGGGCGCGCGTCACAAGCTACTGATCACCATTTCAGACGGCTACCCCGACGATTTCGGTGACGAGTACCGCAATAACTACGGCATTGAAGATACGCGTAGAGCGCTGCAGGAAGCACATGAGCGCGGCATCCGCAGCTTCTGCGTTACCATCGACCGACAAGGCGCTGACTACCTGCCGCACCTGTACGGCCCGGCCCGCTATGAGGTGGTGCCCAATGCCTATCGCTTGCCCATGCGGATGGCGGAAATCTACCGTCACCTGACAACATAAAAAACCGGAGACATCATGTCCGAAGACATTACCGTGCATGCCGAAGTCGACGCTACTGGCTTGACCTGTCCACTACCCATCCTGCGCGCTAAGAAGGCACTGGCGACCATGAAGAGTGCCGAGGTGCTACGTGTGATTGCCACCGACGCTGGCTCGGTTAAGGACTTCGCCGCCTTTGCGATTCAAACCGGCAATCAGTTACTGGGCAGCCGTGAGACAGCCCCGGGCGTATTTGAGTTTTTACTCAAGCGTCGTTGAGTGCGGCTTTAGTGAATAAAAAAGGGCATCCCGTGGGATGCCCTTTTTCTTGGCCGAGAAGTCTTACTTCAACTTCGCGATCTGTGCGGCAATCTTGTCGCGCTGGCTGATTTTCTCGGCCAGACGCGTACGCTCTTGGGCCACAACGGCTTCTGGCGCACGTTCCACAAAGGTTGGTGTGGCCAGCTTCTTTTCTGAAGAGGCGATTTCACCATCGAGACGCAGCTTCTCTTTACCTAAGCGTTCCTTTTCCGCAGCGACGTCGATTTCAACCTTGAGCATCAGCTTGAAATTGCCGACGATTTGCACGGGCGCATCGGTCTCCGGCAGTTCAGCGGCCACGGTTACTTCCGAGAGCTTGCCCAGCGCCTGAACGTAAGGGGCGACACCCTTGAGGACATCAATGTCACCCGCAGCGATCAGTGGTGCGCGCAGTGCGGGCGATAGATTCATCTCCCCGCGGAGGCTGCGACAGGCATTGACCATCTCTTTAAGCTGGGCCATCCAAGCTTCAGC
>CAZCLF010000080.1:0-3039 GCA_964499485.1 uncultured Rhodocyclaceae bacterium
GCCGAGACGGGCAGAGTAGAGCGGGTTTTGCGCTTCATTCGTGGCGAAGTGTTGGGTCGGGATGGCACGAGCGGTGTGGCAGAATAGCGGAAAAATATCCCGCTTCATCCTGGAGAGTGTGTTGAGAATCTTGTTGAGCAATGACGATGGCTATTTCGCCCCCGGTTTGGCGGCGTTGGCCGAGGCATTGGCTCCGCTCGGCCAGGTGACGGTGGTGGCGCCTGAGCGTGATCGCAGCGGCGCCAGCAACTCCCTCACCCTGGATCGCCCCTTGCGCCTGCGCACCGCCGCAAACGGCTTCCACTTTGTGAATGGCACCCCCACCGACTGCGTGCATCTGGCCGTGACCGGCATGCTCGACCACCTGCCGGACATTGTGGTGTCGGGCATTAACCTCGGCTCCAATATGGGCGATGACACCCTGTACTCGGGCACCGTGGCTGCGGCGACGGAAGGTTATTTGCTTGGCATTCCATCGATTGCGTTCTCGCTCAGCTCGCACAAGGGCAAGGGCCAGTACTTTGATACCGCGGCCCGTCTGGCCCGTGAGCTGGTGGAGCGCACGATTGCCCAGCCCTTCGGCCAGCCTGTGCTGCTGAATGTGAATGTGCCGGATATTCCGTGGGATCAATTGAAGGGCAGCGTGGTGACGCGTCTGGGTCGCCGTCATAAGGCTGAGCCCGCTGTGCAGCAAACCACGCCGCGCGGCGAGACCGTGTATTGGGTGGGCGCTGCCGGCCCGGCCGCTGACGCCAGCGAAGGCACCGATTTTCATGCAGTGGAGCATGGCTTTGCATCGATCACGCCATTGCAAATTGATTTGACTCACGCGGCGCAGATCGGCGCCGTCAATGGCTGGTTGGGCCAGGACACCGCAGGACTATGAACGTACAGCAGCACGGCATTGGCATGACTTCCCAGCGCACGCGTGTGCGCATGATCGAGCGCTTGCGCGAGACGGGTATCCGCGACGAGAAGGTGTTGGCCGCCATGGGCGCGGTGCCACGTCATGTGTTCGTGGAGCAGGCACTGGCGCACCGTGCGTATGAAGACACCGCCCTGCCGCTGGGCTTTCAGCAAACCATCTCGCAGCCTTATGTTGTGGCCCGCATGATCGAACTGCTGCGTGCCAACAAGGCCGGCGAGCCCCCGCGCGAGCTGGGCAAGACACTGGAAATTGGCGCGGGCTGTGGTTATCAGGCTGCTGTGCTGGGCATGCTGAGCAAGGATGTGTTCTCGGTAGAGCGTATTGCCCCGCTGCTGGCGAAAGCGCGCCAACATCTGCGCGAGCTGCGCCTCAACCACGTGCGCCTCAAGCATGCAGACGGCAACTTGGGCCTGCCTGAGGCTGCACCCTTCGATACGATTATTTTGGCGGCTGCCGCGGCGCGTGTGCCGCAATCGCTGCTGCAACAGCTGGCACCCGGTGGCCGCATGATTCTGCCGCTGGCCGCTGGCGGTGCCGATCAAGTGCTGAGCCTGATTGAACGTGGCGAGCAGGGCTTTGTCGAAACCCGCTTTGATGCAGTGCGCTTTGTGCCACTGTTGCCGGGGGTTGAATGAATCGTTCAGGGCTTTACACACAGGCGGCTTTACTGACGGCGCTGCTCGCCGGCTGTGCCAATCACCCGCCTGTGCCGGTGGTGGATCGTGGTGGAGCGGTGTCGCGCAGCACGGCTGAGGCTGCCGTTGAATCTCGCCCCGGTTTCTACACCGTCAAGAAGGGCGACACGCTTTACAGCATCTCGCTCGATCAAGGCCAGAACTACCGCGACATCGCCGCTTGGAACAATCTTGAAAACCCAAACCTGATCAAGGTCGGCCAATCCTTGCGCGTGGCGCCGCCTCAGGAAGAAGCCGGTGTTGTCGTCAAGCCAGTCAAGACTACCGATGTGGTGGAAGTACGCCCGCTCGATAGCCGCCCTGCGGCAGTACCGGCGACGCAGTCACTGATTAAGCAGGAACCCAAGGCAGGCAAGCAGGTCTATTCCGATGAAGCTTGGGCCAAGGCTCAGCGGGGTGAAGTCACGCCGCCGCCACCCGTTGCCACCGTGGTCGCTAAACCAGCCGAGCCAGCAGCAACCCCAGCGCCCGCTGAAAAGCCAGCTGTGGCTGCCGTAGGTGGTGATGAGGTTGCCGATTGGGTTTGGCCGACAGCCGGCAAGGTGGGTACGCCGTTCGCCGAAGGTAGCAGCAAGGGCATCGATATTCCTGCCAAGGCAGGGCAACCGGTGTTGGCCGCCAGCGGTGGTACTGTCACGTTGGTGAGCAATGCCGTGCGTGGTTATGGAAATCTAGTTGTCATAAAGCACAGTCCGACTTTATTATCTGTCTACGCCCATAACAGTAAGGTGCTGGTCGAGGAAAAGCAGACCGTCACCAAGGGGCAGAAGATTGCTGAAGTCGGGGCCAGTGATGCAGAAAGCCCCAAGCTGCATTTTGAAATACGTCGTATGGGTAAGCCGGTCGATCCACTCAAATTCCTCCCGCCGCGTTAGCGCGGCTCAAAATAGAGGTAGGCATGAGCGAAGACATTTTCACCGACGAAAACAGTGACAACGAGCTAGTGCCACCGCCCGAGGTGGAGATCGAGTTCAATGCCGCCACCGAGTTTCTTAACGACGTCACCCAGCTCTACCTGAACGAGATTGGCGCCAGCTCGCTGCTCAAGGCAGATGAAGAGCTGGCCCTCTCGCGCAAGAACCGCGACGGCGACTTCGCTGCCCGTCAGCGCATGATTGAATGCAATCTGCGCCTGGTGGTGAGCATTGCCAAGCGCTACCTCAATCGCGGCCTGCCGCTCGATGATTTGATTGAGGAAGGCAACCTCGGCCTCATCCATGCGCTGGAAAAGTTCGACCCCGAGCGCGGCTTCCGTTTCTCGACCTACGCCACTTGGTGGATACGCCAGAACATCGAGCGCGCCATCATGAACCAGTCGCGCACCATCCGCCTGCCAGTGCATGTGATCAAGGAACTCAATCACGTCCTGCGTACGCTGCGCCATCTAGAAACCAGTGGCGAGCCGCATCAGCATGG
>CAZCLF010000081.1:0-2942 GCA_964499485.1 uncultured Rhodocyclaceae bacterium
ATGATGGTGGTCGGCAAGAAGGTCGAAGAGCTGATTGCCCGTTTGGCACAAAAGGCACGGGCCGCCGGCATCCACTTGGTGCTGGCTACCCAGCGCCCGAGCGTGGATGTGATCACCGGTTTGATTAAAGCCAATATCCCGACACGGATCGCCTTCCAGGTCTCCAGCAAGATCGACTCCCGCACGATTCTCGACCAAATGGGTGCCGAGGCTTTGTTAGGGCAGGGCGATATGCTTTACCTCCCGCCGGGCAGCGGCTTGCCAGTGCGCGTGCATGGTGCCTTTGTGGCCGATGATGAAGTGCATCGCGTGGTGGACTACCTTAAGAAGGTCGGCCCGCCTGAATATATCGACAGCATCCTCGCTGCACCGGCGGCAGAGGAGGGCGGCGGTATGGGGGGCGAGGCCGATGCAGATGGCGAAGCTGACCCAATGTATGACCAAGCCGTTGAAGTGGTGCTCAAGACTCGCCGTCCTTCCATCTCGCTGGTACAGCGTCATCTACGCATCGGCTACAACCGTGCGGCGCGTCTGATCGAGCAAATGGAAAAGGCGGGTCTGGTGTCGCCCATGAATGGCGCTGGCGGTCGCGAGGTGCTGGTGCCGGAGCAAAACGGTTAACACGGTGTCGCTGTGATGTCGACCCGTAGGGCAAGTAACACGCTGATACACAGGGCAAGGGCTGGGTCTGGCAAAATGCGGGGATGAAATCCTACCTTGCGCCCTTTCTGCTGCTGTTCTCTTTGTCATTGTCGAGCTTCCCTGCCGCGGCGGGGGGCATTGCCGAACTGAAGGCCTTTCTAGCGGAAACACGCTCAGCTAAGGCGAGCTTTGTGCAGGTGGTGGTCGGCAAGTCTGGCCGTAAGCCGCAGGAGTCGGCCGGCATCATGGCGTTCTCCCGTCCGGGCAAATTCCGCTGGAGCTACGAAAAGCCGTATCAGCAACTGCTGGTCAGTGATGGCGTCAAGCTGTGGAGCTATGACAAGGATCTGGAGCAGGTCACCATCAAGAAGCTGGGCGCCGCACTCGGCAGCAGCCCTGTGGCCATTCTGGCTGGCAATAGCGATATCGAAAAGAGCTTCACCCTGAGCGAACCGGGCACGGTCGATGGGCTAGAGATTGTTGATGCCATTCCCAAGGACAAGGACAGCACGTTTGCGCGCGTGCGCATCGGCTTTGCCGACAAGCAGCCGCGCCTGATGGAGGTGCGCGACAACTTTGGTCAAGTCACCACGCTGGTGTTCAGCAGCTTTGAGCGCAATCCTTCGCTGCCCAACGGTATGTTCAGCTTCACACCACCGAAGGGTGTTGATGTGGTGGGTGAATGAGCGACCTGCTCGGAACGCCTGAGGTGCCGCACGCACCGCTGGCCGAACTGCTGCGCCCAAAGACTCTGGCTGAGGTCATCGGCCAGAAACATCTGCTTGGGCCGGGTAAGCCACTGCGATTAGCGTTTGAGTCCGGTACCCCGCATTCGATGATTTTGTGGGGCCCGCCGGGCGTGGGTAAGACCACCTTGGCCCGCCTGATGGCAGCCAGCTTCGATGCCGAGTTTATTGCCCTCTCCGCCGTGTTTTCCGGGGTTAAAGACATTCGCGAGGCCATGCAGCAGGCCGAACACACCTTGGCTCAGCATCAGCGCCGCACCATTCTGTTTGTTGATGAAGTGCACCGCTTCAACAAGTCGCAGCAGGATGCCTTCCTGCCGTATGTGGAAAGCGGGGTTGTGACCTTTATCGGTGCCACGACTGAGAATCCCTCCTTCGAAGTTAACTCTGCGCTGCTGTCGCGAGCAGCTGTGTATGTGCTCAAGAGCTTGAGCGAGGGCGACCTGACGCAGCTGTTCGAGCGTGCCCGTCAGGAAGCATTTGCTGAGGTGAACTTTGAGGATGACGCGCGCGACCGGCTGATTGGCTATGCCGATGGTGACGCGCGCCGTTTGCTGAATGTGCTCGCGCAGATTCGTACTGCGGCAGAAACCGCGGGTGTGGAGCGAATCGACACGCCCTTCCTAGAGAACGCCCTCGCCAGCGATTTGCGTCGTTTCGACAAAGGCGGTGATGCGTTTTACGACCAAATTTCCGCCCTGCACAAGTCGGTGCGTGGTTCAGATCCGGATGCGGCCTTGTATTGGTTGGTCCGCATGTTAGATGGTGGCGCCGACCCCCTCTATATGGGCCGTCGTTTGGTACGCATGGCGATCGAGGATATTGGCTTGGCCGATCCACGCGCATGGGAAATCTCGCTCAATGCCTGCGCCATCTACGAACGACTAGGCAGTCCCGAGGGAGAGCTGGCACTGGCTGAAGCCGCGCAGTATCTGGCAATTGCGGCCAAATCGAACGCCGCCTACGCCGCGTATAATGCGGCTCGCGCCTTTGTGGCAAAGGACAAGTCGCGGCCGGTACCCGATCACTTGCGGAATGCACCGACCAAGCTGATGAAGAACATGGGGCTGGGCAAAGAATACCGCTATGCCCATGACGAGCCTGAAGCCTACGCCGCCGGTGAGAACTACTTTCCCGAGGGCATGGCCAAGCCCAACTGGTATCAGCCCACGCCGCGTGGGTTGGAACTCAAGATTGCCGACAAGCTGGCGCATTTGCGCGAGCTGGACAGACAAGCACTGAAGAAAGAAAAGTAACAATGATCGATATTCAACTCCTCCGTACCCAGCTTGATACCGTTACCGCTCGCCTTGCCACACGCGGCGTGAGCTTTGATGCGGCGACTTTCCAGACGCTGGAAAACGAGCGAAAGACGCTGCAAACGCGCACGCAGGATTTGCAGAACAAGCGCAATACACTGTCCAAGCAGATCGGTATGTTGAAGGGCAAGGGCGAAGATGCTTCCGCTGTGCTGGCCGAAGTGGCTGGGCTGGGCGATGAGCTGAAGGCCAATGAGGAAGCACTTGCTGCACTGATGGAGCGTTTTAATGCCTT
>CAZCLF010000082.1:0-2901 GCA_964499485.1 uncultured Rhodocyclaceae bacterium
ATGGTGCAATCGTAACATTGGCGTCAAGCGCCTGATTGATGTGGCGCAAGGCCTCAGTGATGCCCATCGGTTGGGGCGGGATGGGGGCAGGTTGTTGCCACAGGCTCTGCAGCAGTGGGCCAAGTTCGCCTGTAGCAGCCTGCTCAGCTGTGAGTTCGCTTGCGCGGGTATGGGCATGTAGCCACTCGATTAGATACGGCTCTTCAGGCCAGTCGGGGCGACGCAAATACAGAACCGGTAGGCCACAACAGGTGGCTTCGGCGAAGGTGCCGTAGCCGGGCTTGGTGAGCACCGCATCGGCCTTGGGAAACAGGTCGGAGAATGGCAGGCGGCTATCGTCATAGCTGCTGCAATCGTGGCGACTGACACCCCAGTCGGCGGGGATAAGAAGCTGTACGCCCTCAATATGCGGCCAATCCTCAACAGGCAGACGGTGGGCGATGCCACCCATAGCGAGGAGTAGCCAGCGCTTTTCCAAGGGCAGATCCAGTCGCTGGGCGACCGCTTCGCACGTCATCGATCCCGGCGTGCTGACCGGCCCAATGATTGCAAGATTGCTCAGCGCCGGCATCGGCATGCCGGGTGTGAAGCGCAGGAAGGATTGGGCGCTGGCATAAGCGTGCTGCATGGCTGCATGGATTGGTCCTGCCCAGGGTTCAGCAGCGAAGTAATGCGCAAAGAGGTCGGCCCAGTTGAGGGAACACATGGCCATGCTGGGGATTTTGGCCATGGCGGCCCCTGCCAGAGGCAAGGGTGAGATATTGCTGAGTACCAGACCGGGTTTCAGGGAGGTGAGTAACGCGGCCTCCTGCTCAACGCGCTCAGACCAGTTGGCATAAGCTTCTTGATAACGGCGCGCACTGCTTGCTAGATCGACGCGGAGCGCGTCATGCATGACAAAGCCAAAATCGCTGGCCTCATGCAGGTGCGTAAAGGGCTGGTGGATACGGCGAGAAAGTTGCGCCTTTGTCAGGCCGCTGCGAATCGTTAGTTCGAGTGGTCTACTGGCGGACAGCGCGTTGAGAACTGGCGCAGTTTGTGCAAGATGGCCGAAGCCATGCGAGGAAATATCAACAAACAGATGCGTCATGCCAGCAGCGTGAGTTTTGCGAGCAGGCCTCCACCTTCGCGGGGGAGCAGATCGAAACGACCGCCATGCCCGCGCAGAATGCGTTCGACAATGGCGAGCCCTAGGCCCGCGCCGGTCATGTTGCCGCGCGACTGATCGAGACGAGTGAAGGGCAGCTTGAGACGGTCAATCTGGTCTGGCGGAATACCCGGTCCGCGGTCGGCAACCTCAATACGGATGCCTTGCTTGTCCTCATGCAGGGACAGGCTGATGGGGGCGTCACCGCCATAGCGCAGGGCATTGTCGATCAAATTACTGATAGCACGCCGAATTGCCTTGGGGCGTAACTCCGTTGAAACACCCTGCTGAATGTCTGTGATGAGTTCAACACCAAGCCGGCCATAGTGGGTCGTGATGTCTTGCAGCATCTCACTGAGTGCTGTGACGGCAAAAGCTTCGCCATCATCGGCGCGGGCAAAGTCGAGAAACTGACCGATGGTCTTGTCGATTTCTTCAACATCCGCCACCATCGCATCACGGCTTTGATCATCTGTGCCGCTCATTTCGATTCCCATACGCAAGCGCGTCAGCGGGGTGCGCAAGTCATGCGAAATGCCGGCCAGAATCAGGGCTCGGTCGCTATCCATACGTGCAAGCGCTGTGTTCATATGATTGAAGGCCTGCGCCACCGTAGCAATTTCACCGGGGCCATTTTCCGAAATGGGAGGTGGTGTGCGGCCTTGGGCAATCTCTGCGGCCGCATGCGAGAGCGCTTTGAGCGGGCGTGTAAGCTTGAACACAATCAGCCAAGCACCAATCAGCGCCAGGATCGCCGCAGCAATGGTCCATCCTAACCACTGCTGAGGCAGTTTGCGCTCGACACGTTCACGCGGCAGGGCTACCCAGTATTCATCGTCGTGAATACGGAAGCTCACAAACAGAGCCTTCTCGCCATTTAGCTCAAGCGCAAAGCGCGTGTCTTTGCCCAACTCATGGCGAACTAACTCGGCTGTGCGCTCAAGAAAGTTCGGGACTTCCTTGGGGTGAATCTTGTCGGATTCGTCAGCGGCGTAGATGTGGATGCCTTCGCGATCCGACAGTTCCTGGAGTACGTAACGGCGTGCATCCGGACGGGCAGATACCAGCGCAGTTCGCGTTAGGTTGGCGACGCTGATCAGCGTTTGCGCCATCTGATGCGAGCGTGGCTCACGTTCCAGACTGGTAAAGATCGCAAACCATGCCAATAGCGACAGCAGCATGAGCAATGCGATCAGCAGGAAGGTCCGTACCATCAAGGTACGGGGCAGCAGTTTTTTTAGGACTGCATTAGGCATGCTTGCTACCGTCCGGCACGAAGACGTAGCCAAAGCCCCAGACGGTTTGCAGGTAACGTGGTTTGGCTGGGTCGTCCTCGACCAGTTTGCGCAGGCGTGACATCTGCACATCGATGGCGCGATCAAAGACTTCGTATTCTCGACCACGTGCAAGCTCCATCAGCTTGTCACGGCTCATCGGTTGCCGTGGATGCTCAACCAAGACGCGCAGAAGACCAAACTCGCCTGTCGTCAGGCGAGTGAGCTCTTCGCCGCGTCGGAGTTCTCGCGTTCCAAGGTCCAGTTCGATTGGACCAAAAGTCACCACGCCGCCTTCTGCGGGTGCGCCAGCTGGGGGCGGGGCGGTACGGCGACGCAGTACGGCATGGATGCGTGCCACCAGTTCTCGCGGGTTGAAAGGCTTGGCCAGATAATCATCTGCGCCCAGCTCCAGCCCAACAATGCGATCCACATCGTCACCTTTGGCGGTCAACATGATGATGGGAATATCATTGCCGG
>CAZCLF010000083.1:0-2701 GCA_964499485.1 uncultured Rhodocyclaceae bacterium
TTGATGGTGCCGACAGTAAGAATCGAACTCACGACCTTCTGATTACAAATCAGCTGCTCTACCAACTGAGCTATGCCGGCACTGGGGATTTTGGGGAATCCCGCGATGCGCAAAATTTGCTTT
This sequence comes from uncultured Rhodocyclaceae bacterium, assembly GCA_964499485.1. Taxonomy (GTDB): domain Bacteria; phylum Pseudomonadota; class Gammaproteobacteria; order Burkholderiales; family Rhodocyclaceae. The sequence goes on from CAZCLF010000083.1 coordinate 124, forward strand.
GCGCGGCGCGCATTATAACCGGGCTTAGCCGGTAAACTTAGCTAATGTCTGCAAGTCCTGTACAGAAATCTGATCCTTTGCTCCGCCTGCTCTTTGTCGCCTCCAGCGACGAGGCGATTGGGCCATTGATCGAGGTATTGCGTGTTGCCGGTCTAGTGCCCTATTGGGAACGGCTGGCTAACGCAGTCGACCTACGCAATGCCTTGCACCGCCAGGCTTGGGATGCGGTGCTCTGCGTACCTGGCATCAACGGGCTGGCGCCGAGCACTGCTCAGCGTTGTATCCGCGACTTGGGGCTAGACCTGCCTTTTATCGTGGTGACGCCCAACCATGACGAAAAGCTCGCTGTTAGGGCCATGAAAAGTGGCGCGCATGATGTGGTGTCATTAGACCGTTTGGCTCACCTGTTGCCGGCGATCGAGCGCGAGGTGCGCGAGGCTCGCCAGCGTAACGAACACCGGGTCGCCCTAGAGATGCTCCGCGAGAGCGAGTCACGCTTCCGCGCATTGGCCTCTAACTTGCCCGGCATGGTGTTTCAGTTGCGTCTGGAGTCAGACGGTAATTTCCGCTTTTTGTATGTCAGCGAAGGCTGCCACAAGATTTTTGGCCTCAAGCAGCATGAGTTATTGGCCTCAGCCCAGCGTTTTGTCGATGCCGTGGATGCGGCCGACCGCAAAAGCCTGCTCTCGGCACTGGCCGAATCGGCCGAACACGCCATCATGCTTAACTGGGAAGGTCGAATTCGTAGCCGTGGCAAGGCGAAGTGGGTGAATCTGCGTTCAACGCCACAAACACTGGAAAACAATGCGGTTGAATGGCAAGGGATTGTGACCAACATTACCCACAGCAAGGAAATTGAGGGTGAGTTACGTAGCTCGCGAGAGCAACTGGCTGAATTGTCGTTTCACCTAGAGGCCGCCAAAGAAGCTGAACGCGAACGGATTGCCCGGGATATTCATGATGAATTGGGCAGCATTTTGGTTCGACTCAAGATCGAAGCCTCTTTGTTGGCGGGCAAGCTGCCTGCGGATGCGGGCAAACTCAAGGAAAAAGCCTTATCAATCGAGGGCTTGCTAGATCAAGCCATGGGCACCGCGGGTCGCGTTGCGCGCCAATTACGGCCGGGGATTTTGAAGGAATTTGGACTCGCGGCGGCGATTGAGTCACAGGCAGAGGATTTTGGCGCGAGTACTGGGATCACCTGCCGCACCCAATGTGAAGCTTTTGAAGGCGAAGAGGAGGTCGATGCTGACACCTCGCTTGCAATATTCAGGATTGTGCAAGAAGCCCTCACTAATGTGGCAAAGCATGCCCATGCATCGCTGGTGGTTGTGCGTATGCGCCGGGAACGCGGTAGCATTGCACTCGAAATTCGCGACAATGGCCGTGGGATCTCCGAAAAGGACATGAACAAGCGTAAGTCCTTCGGTTTGCGCGGCATTCGCGAACGGGTACACGCGCTGTCCGGCACCTTTGACATTCGTCAGGGAGAACATGGCGGCACGCATTTAATATTGCAAATCCCTCTGCTCGGTTCGGCCGACACGGGGCCGATTGAAATCGAACCACAGGGCAACCTGTTCTAAAACTGGACATGGCAGAAAAGATCAACGTATTGATTGCTGATGACCACGCCATCGTGCGGCAAGGACTCAAGCAGATTCTGTCGGAGACAGACGACCTGCTGGTTGCTGGCGAGGCTGATGATGGTGCTGATGCGCTGCGTCTTGCCCGCAATCAAACGTGGGATGTGTTCCTGCTGGATGTGACCATGCCTAACCGCAATGGGATTGACACGCTCAAGCAGTTGAAAAAAGAATTTCCGCGTCTACCGGTGCTTATCCTCTCCATGCATCCGGAAGAGCAATACGCCGTCCGCGCCATTAAGTCTGGTGCTTCTGGTTACCTGACCAAGCAAAGCGCCCCAGAGCTTTTGGTGACTGCAATTCGCCAAGTTGCCTCGGGCAAAAAATTTATTAGCCCGTCGTTGGCAGAGCGGCTGGCTGAAGCGATTACTGACGATAGTGAGAAAGCACCTCACGAGAACCTGTCGGATCGCGAATATGAAGTTTTCATTCTTATTGCCTCCGGAAAGACACTGACTCAAATTGCTGAACAGTTAAGTTTGTCCGTTGCCACTGTCAGCACTTACCGCGCCCGCATCATCGAAAAAACCAACCTGCGCAGTAATGCCGAAATGATCCGCTACGGCCTTGAACGCGCTCTGGTTGAATAATCAAACAAGAATGAGCGAAGAAGAAGACATGCAGCCATCTGAAATTGCCCGCGAGGTTTTACGCCAGTTGGCGCTCCGCCGCATTGCGCCGACCCCAGACAATTACTTGCTGCTTTACAACGAAATCTCAGGAACGAAAGTCGAAGAGACTTTTCCGCAGAAAACCCTTAAGCACATCAGCAGCAACCTGCCGACGGGAACTACCGAGCAAGTCAAATATTCCCGTCTGATCGATACAGCCGTAAACGCGGGTACGTGGGAAGCCTTTCGTGATGCATTGAAGGAAATCTTTGAGCGTGGTGGTCGCGACCCGCTGCCTTGGGGAGTGATGCTCAAGGATCT
>CAZCLF010000084.1:0-2687 GCA_964499485.1 uncultured Rhodocyclaceae bacterium
AGCTGAAGGCCAATGAGGAAGCACTTGCTGCACTGATGGAGCGTTTTAATGCCTTTATCGCGGTGATTCCTAACCTGCCACACGAGACCGTGCCAGAAGGTAAGGATGAACACGGTAATGTCGAAGTGTTGCGTTGGGGTACGCCCAAGACCTTCGATTTCCCGGTCAAGGACCACGTTGATTTGGGCGAGGCGCTGGGCGGTCTGGATTTCGAAACGGCCGTTAAGGTGTCCGGCAGCCGTTTCTCGGTCATGAAGGGTGGCATTGCCCGCCTGCATCGTGCGCTTGCTCAGTTCATGTTGAACACCCACACCGGCGAGCATGGCTACACCGAGGTGTACGTGCCGTATCTGGTCAATCCAGACAGCATGTTTGGCACGGGCCAGTTGCCCAAGTTTGAGGAAGACCTGTTCCGCGTGCCGCGCAGCGATGGTACCCACCTATATCTGATCCCTACCGCCGAAGTGCCGGTGACCAACCTCGTGCGCGACGAGATTCTGGATACGGAATCCTTGCCGCTTAAGTTTGTTAGCCATACCCCGTGCTTCCGCTCTGAGGCCGGTTCTTACGGTCGCGACACGCGCGGTCTGATCCGCCAGCATCAGTTCGACAAGGTTGAGTTGGTGCAGATCGTGCACCCAGAAAAATCTTGGGAAGCCTTGGAAGAACTAACCGGTCAGGCTGAAGCGATTTTGCAGAAGCTGGAGCTGCCGTACCGCAAGATGGCGTTGTGCAGCGGCGACATGGGTTTCTCGGCCGCCAAGACCTATGACCTTGAAGTGTGGCTGCCTGCGCAGAACACGTACCGCGAGATTTCTTCCTGCTCCAATTTCGAAGCCTTCCAGGCACGCCGCATGCAGACGCGTTTCCGCAACGACAAGAACAAGACTGAACTGGTGCACACGCTCAATGGTTCGGGTCTGGCAGTGGGCCGTACCTTGGTTGCCGTGCTGGAAAACTATCAAAACGCCGATGGCAGCATTACCGTACCGGCCGTGCTGCGCCCCTACATGGGCGGTGTGGATGTGATCAAGGCCAGCTGATCTCTCGCTTGCTAAAAACAAAAACGCGGCCTCGTTATCAAACGGAGCCGCGTTTTTTGTTGGTGCTGCTTGATGGGTCGTGCCTACTCAAGCATTGGCCTATAGGCGGGCTCAAAGCGTGACAGGATGTCGTAGTAAGTGCGGATGTTCTCAACCATGATGACAGCTTCCCCCCCCCGTGCACGCCCACTTTTGAGGCGGCTGTAATACTCTGGTCGTGCCAGTAGCGGTAGCACCTTCTTCATCTCATACCAAGAGTTTGGGTCGCGCTTCATGCTCTCTGCAATGGCGCGGCCACCATTCATATGGCCCATGCCGAGGTTGTAAGCGGCGAGTGCCATCCATAGACGATCCGGGTCTTTGATCTCTTCAGGGAGGTCGTCGTACAAAAGCTCTAGATACTTAGCCCCTGCACGAATGCTTTGTCGGGGATCGAGTCGATTGGTGACCCCCATTCGGTCAGCTGTGTCCCCAGTGAGCATCATCATGCCGCGCACGCCCGTGAAGGAGGTGGCCAGTGGATCCCATTTGGACTCCTGATAGGCCAGCGCTGCTAGCAGACGCCAGTCAATCCCTGTGATCTCCTGGCTAATTTCAAAGCTACGCCGATGCTCGGGTAGCTTGGTCTGAATATCTTGTAGAAAACGCGCGGTGCCTTGTTCATTGATACGGCGGATGTGGCCGAAATAGCGGTCCTCAAGGCGTGCCAACGTGCCGCTATCCCGAGCTGTTTCAAGGAAGGTCAGTGCTTTGGTGTAGAGCTCGCTTTCGCCGTCAGAGAAAGCCCAGCCAAGCTGAATACGTCCCGGCAGGGTAAATCCCACACGCAAATCAGGGTAGAAGTTAGCGGCAATATCAAAATGAAGACTATCAGTGACGACCAAATCTGCTTTTTGCTCGGGAATGCGAGCCAAAAGACTAATTTCGTCACCCTTGTCCTGCGTGAATATCTGCAGTTTCTGCGGCAGGCTCTTCAAGAGCTCAAGCGCCGGGGAATGAGCACTGAGGGTAATGGCCCGGCCGACCAAGTCGTCTTCATCGCTGGGCCCAATGCGGTCAGCCTGATGCGCGACAACATAGCGCGACTCACGCAGTGCCGACGTGAAAAAAAGATCGCTGTTGCCTTCGACAATTGGCATGGACAGCGCAATGTGGATACGGCCACGCCGCAATAGGCTGGCGAGTTCTTCCGGGTTACGGACAGGCACTACGCGCAACTTGACGCCAAGTTCAGCGGCAAAGGCGGCAGCTAGGTCATATTCAAAGCCGCTGGGGGCCCCATCTTCCAGTTGATAGAAGACTGGCGTGTTACGAACGCCGACAACCAATTCACCCAAGTGTGCCGGTGGCGACAGACGGGTGCAATTGGTAACGAGGGTGACGCCCACAGCAAACAGCAGGAACACGACCGAGGCTCTGGCCGCGCGTACAGCAAGGGTGGGGAACATGGGGTGCTCCACACGATGGCAGGACGCGCATTCTCCCACATTCGGGAGCCTATCTGCCGTCCCCCTGACGCCCGGTTCGGTGATACAATCGCGGCCCTACGCGGAGAGGTGGCAGAGTGGTCGAATGTACCTGACTCGAAATCAGGCGTAGGTGCAAGCCTACCGTGGGTTCGAATCCCACCCTCTCCGCCACTTT
>CAZCLF010000085.1:0-2621 GCA_964499485.1 uncultured Rhodocyclaceae bacterium
AACCAAGGTCGCCCTTACTTTCAGCTGGGCGTGCGCCACTGGATCGTGCAAAACCACATCCAGCTCGATGCCACTTATGGCAATCGCACAGGTGGCAGCGAAAGCTGGTACTCCATCGGCCTACGGTTTCTCTCGCTGCCATTTCTGCCCTGAGACAACATTGAACGCCTAGGCAAGGCTGCTCGCAAAAACCCTCAACTCAATAGTTGAATACCGTTTTCAACATGATCATGCGGGGATCGCCGAGCGGCACAACATTGTTATTAAGTACGCCAGCGTAGTAGTCCTTGTTGAAGATGTTTTTCACATTCAGGGATACGCGATAACGATTGGCCGTGTAGCCGATGCTTGCATCTGCAACGGTATAGGACGGCACACTGTAGCTCACTGTCGGGCTGGTCTTTTCTCCCTCATGACGCACACCAAGGCCTAGACTTACGCCATTCAGTGCGCCGCCACTCACTTGATAATTCGTCCATACGTTGTAGGCATGGCGCGGCACGTTTTGTAGCGGCTTACCGACGTTTGCCTGAGCGGTATCGCTGGAGAGCACAGCATCGCTATACGTATATGCAGCCATCACGCTCCAGCCGTTCATCAAATCTGCTCCAACTTCGGTTTCAAACCCCTTAGTTCGCTGCTCGCCGGTCTGCACATTAAAACCGCTGTTCACTGGGTCGCTCACCAGTACATTTTGGCGCTTTAGCTCATAGCGCGAGAGGGTGCTGTTGATACGCCCACCGGCGAACTGTAGCTTCACCCCAAATTCACCTTGCTGACCGGTTTCTGGCTTGAACTGATTGCCATCAAAACCTACTCCGCTTAGTGGGATAAAGGACGTGGCATAGCTCACATAGGGCGCGACGTGCTGTGTTAACTGGTACATCAGCGCTGCATTTCCAGTTGTCGCTGAGCTGCGCTGGTTACTGCTGACACGGGTTAGATGATTGAAAGACTCATTGCGCGCTTCGTCGTAACGTGCGCCCAGGTTCAAGCGTAACTGCTCGTTGAACTTGATCTGGTCACGCAAGTAAAAGCCTGTGTATGAAAGTGTCGTAGTGGTATCACTGGTACGCGCACTCGGACATGTCACTGCAACCCCATAGACAGGGTTGAAGATATTGAGGTTACCGATTGAACAGGTGGTTGACGCACTACGTAGTTCATCACGATTCAAGTCCAGACCGAACATGATGGTGTGCCCAACTGATCCCGTCTTAAAACCACGCTCGATATTGGTATCAAGCGCTATCGTGTTTTCCGATACATTCTGCAAGCGCGGATCACGAACCTGATCACGCTGATTTGCTAGGAGTGATGTACCACTTGCACGGTGAAACACCGCGCGGCCAATCATTTGCATATTTTGCACACGGAAGTTTTGACGCAGCTTCCAACCCGAATCGAATTGATGTGTCAGTGCATAGCCAATCGAGCCTTGCCTAGCTTCATAGGGCCCGAAGCTAGGCTCCCCAACAAATAGACTCCGCGGCAAGGTGCCATTGATATTCGGCAGTAGAGAGCCACGCAGCGGCACGCCCTGCAGGCGGATATATTCACGTTCGGTATAGGCCGTTAGGATTGTGAATTCGGTATTCGGACCCAAATCCAGAGACAGTGAAGGCGCGATGTAGCGGGTCTTGAAATATACAAAGTCGGTCGGATCGTCTTGATCAGAGACCATCCCGTTGATGCGGAAGGCGGCTTTACCTGATTCGGACAAGACCCGCCCCATATCAAAGGTCCCCTGGCGATAGTTATAGGAGCCAACGGTAAAGCCCACTTCATTAAAGTTCTCCGCGCGTGGTCGCTTGCTCACCATATTGACCATGCCCCCCGGCTGCACCTGACCAAAATTGATCGATGCAGGCCCCTTCAGCACTTCAATTCGCTCTACACCGTAAGGCTCTTGTGCAAACCAATTCGCTTGACCGAGGCGCAGACCATCGACGTAGATAGAGTCAGACGCCGTCTGCCCACGGATAGTGAAATCATCCCAACCTCGCCGGCCAAGGCCACCTGAGGACACACCCGCAACTGTCTGGAGTGCTTCGTTCAATGTCGTTACCTGGCGTGAATCGAGTAACTCACGTGTAAGAACAGAAATAGATTGCGGCGTTTCGAACAGCGGCGTATCTGACTTTGTGGTCGCGCTCGCTTTTTTTGCCACAAAGCCATAATCATTCTCGCCCGTTGATCTGATCTCGACTTCAGGCAAAACCACAGGACTGCTCCGCTGCGCGAATGCCAGCATCGAAACCACCGCCAAGCTCAACGGCGAAAACCGCCAACCCGCACCTGAACGCACACCTTTAGTTTTGGATTTGTTACACACAGCCCGCTTACCCATATGAGAATGATTCGCATTATTGTAACAAATTTATTCCTGCGCGGTCGCCGCCCTGCTGAATGCTTACGACTTTGAATGGCCGATGCCGACCGCTCTGGAGCAGAACCTGCTCATGAGAGGCTAAAATCCAAGTACTCGCTCTAACTTGCTTACTCAAATATCGTGTCTCAGATCCCCAGCGCATTACGCATCCACCAATTCGCCGGCCTACAACCGGGGCCGCGCCTGATCATCCTTGGCGCCGTGCATGGCAATGAGACCTGCGGGACGA
>CAZCLF010000086.1:0-2542 GCA_964499485.1 uncultured Rhodocyclaceae bacterium
AATTGGTCGGGGCGAGATGATTCGAACATCCGACTCCTGCGTCCCGAACGCAGTACTCTACCAGGCTGAGCTACGCCCCGAATTGCCAGCTTCCTTGACCATGTGTCAGATAGAGAGTGTCGGGGTAGCTCTCTGGAAACTCATGCACGGCTTAGTGTCGACGTGCAACTGCAAAGGCCGATAATTCTAACAGAGAATCCTTGTATTGAGAATCCGGCAAAAGCGCCAAGGCGGCTGTGGCAGCGGCGGCTTCGGCCTCTGCATAGCGTCGTGCTTCGTCCAGCGCACCGGTTGCATGCACAGCTGCGAGCACCGCTTCAAACTCGTCACGACCACCTGTTTCGATAGCCCGGCGCACGCAGGCGGCCTGCTCCGGGTTGCCGTGCTGAATGACATGAATGAGCGGCAATGTCGGCTTGCCTTCCGCCAGATCATCACCCAAGCTCTTGCCGATTTCTGCCTGATCACCTGAGTAATCGAGCACGTCATCAACCAGCTGGAAAGCGGTACCAAGGTGCATGCCAAACGACGCCATCGCAGCTTCGGTTTCAGCATCAGCGCGACCAAGCAATGCGCCCAAACGTGAGGCGGCTTCAAATAGCTTGGCGGTCTTATAACGGATGACTTGCAGATAGCCCTCAATCTGCACATCTGCATCGTGCACGTTCATCAGTTGCAGCACTTCACCTTCGGCAATGATGTTGGTGGCATCGGAGAGAATCTCCATGACACGCATATCGCCAACATTAACCATCATCTGGAAAGCACGCGAATACAGGAAGTCGCCCACCAGCACGCTGGCAGCGTTGCCAAACAATGCATTTGCGGTATCACGGCCACGGCGCAAGGCTGACTCATCGACGACATCGTCATGCAGGAGTGTTGCGGTATGGATGAATTCGACCACCGCAGCCAGCTCGTGATGCCGGGTGCCCTGATAACCGAAAGCGCCGGCCACTAGCAAAACCAATGCGGGACGCATGCGCTTGCCGCCGCTTTGCACAATGTACTCGGCGACCTGGCGAACCAGCACAACATCGGAGTGGAGACGGTCACGAATGACGGCATCGACCGCCTGCATGTCCTTGGCGATCAGCGCGTAGAGAGCATCAAGTTGCACGGGGAGTATCCGTAAGCCGGAAAATGCGGAAAGTGCGAGATGTTAGGCGGCGCGAGGGGCAGACGTCAAGTCGCTGCGCTCGCAACCGTTAACATTCGGCTCAAACGCCAGCAGGCAGCGGCTCATGCGCATCCAGCCCGATATCCAGCATGAGTTCGCTGGCTAAGGTCTCAAGCATGCTGCGCAGCGTGTCGTCAGCCAGGGTCTCTGGCACAACCAACAGCGCGCGGACATGGAACACATGGTGTTCAGCGTCCTGCTTATTGACGATCTCGGTATGCAGGTCTTCAATGCTGACGCCGCGTTCGGCCAGACTCGTTGAGAGCAGACGCACAATCCCAGGTCGATCAGGCCCTTCAAGCTCAAGCTTGAGCATCCGGCGCCCAGCCGGTACGGGCGGCGCATCGTTGCGCACAATCTTGACTTGCAAGCCGGAGGCTTCGAGCTTCTGCAATGCGTCTGTCAGGGCTTCTGCATGCTCAGGTGACACTTGGAAATGCACGATGCCCGCGAACTGTCCGGCAAAGTGATTCATGCGGCTGTCGGCCCAATTCACGGCAAACCCTTGTGTGCAATCGGAGAGCATGCGCACAAGGCCGGGGCGATCGCGGCCAATCACGGTAACCACCAGCGAGGTGGTCAGCGGGTTGGTTTGTGGCTCCAGCGAAACCTTGCGCTTGATCAACGGTGCCTTGGTGGCAAAACGGGCATCCTGCGGATAGGCGGGGATTTCATCATGCTCAGCCGCATGCTTAACCACTTGGCGAATGAGCTTGAGACCCATCGGCGAGAGCGCACGCTCCCAAAGCTCGCGCGCACTTTCGCCCTTGACCACAAAACACCAGTCCTGTGCGGCAATCGCCCCGTCGTCCCAACCGGCATCGAGATGGTAGATCGACCCGCCCGCAATCGGGTCGCCTTCAAGCAAAGTCCATTCAACTGCCGCAATGCCACGATGGCGAGGCAATAACGAGGGATGGTAGCCAAAGGCACCCAAGCGGGCACGGGCCAGCGCCTCAGGCGTGACAAAGGCATGTGTATGGGCCGCGATGATGATGTCGCAGTCTTCATGCAGGTCGGAGCCCGGCACCTTGCGCGGGCTTTCGAGAATGGACAAGGGGATACCGTGCTTCTGCGCCCCGAGGGCCAAACGGTCATCGGCGGCAGGCGCGACCACGCGCACCACCTCCATGCCATCTTCAATCAGATTTTCCAGCACGGTGGCGCCGAAGTGGCGTGACCCGATCAATGTGCACTTCATCAAGCTCTCCTGAGCCGACCTTCAAGGCCAGCGGACACAACAGCGAAGCGGCGGATGTTAGGTGTCACACCGCCCCAGGTCAACTGCCGGAATACCCCAGCTGATGCAGAAAAGAAAAATGCCGACCCTAGGGTCGGCATTATGAATTCTGGTGGTGTAGT
>CAZCLF010000087.1:0-2375 GCA_964499485.1 uncultured Rhodocyclaceae bacterium
TTGATTACGAATGGCAGCCTTGTCCATCAGGCAACAGTGAAGAGGGGCCTGCTTGCATTATCTAAAGTACGCGGGGAGGTTTGGTTCAAGCTTGACGCAGCATCGCCTGAGAGGGGGCTGTTGATCAATGGTGTGAATCAGCAGGTTAGTCTCGCAATCACAAGGTTGCGTGATTGCGCGGCTATTGTGCCGACCTGGGTTCAAACCTGCATGTTTGAGGTCGATGGCCAATTGCCACCAGCCACGGAGGTAGATGCCTATGTGAGCTTGCTTGAGTCAGTAAGCGATGAAATCCGCGGGGTACTACTGTATGGCCTTGCGAGGCAATCAATGCAGCAAGGTGCCTCACGTATCGGGCGTGTGCCTGAGCAGTGGCTTGAACAGCTAGGGCAGCGAATCTCCGTCTTGGCCTTGGATGTTAAGGTGAGTCACTAGCGTAAGTGGGCTGTTTAACCAGCTTTTCGATGCGCGCGCGTCTGTTTTTTTAGATCACGCAGTAAGGCAGGGTTGGTGGCCTTGAGGTATTCGATAACGTCGAGGTCTTCCCGGCGGATACGGCTGATATCAACTCGCTCAACATGGACGAGGCGAAGTAGGTGCTGGACAGGTCGCGGCATATTCCGACCACTTTCGTATCGGGATCCACCGCTCTGAGTCACACCAATTTGTGACCAAAACTCCTGCTGGTTCATGCCAAGCCTGCGGCGAATTTCACGCGCATCAATTTTCTCGCTTGCCGACATACGCGACCTCCTCAACTCAGTGTGACGTGCATGCTGCACGGTGGTTTCTGTTCGTTGCTAGGGGCGTTCCGTGGCTCTATCCACGATTCAAGTATATGGAATACAAGCGGTTTGTACAATCTGATGTAAATGGCAGTGGGCGGGGATATTTGTCTGCTGATGGGCTAGAATGGCGGACTTTATTTGAATTTTATGTAGGGAACGCATGGCACTCATCGTTCAGAAATATGGCGGTACATCGATGGGCTCTCCTGAGCGCATCAAGAATGTCGCGAGACGCGTCGCACGCTGGAAGTCACAAGGGCATCAAATAGTCGTTGTGGTTTCTGCCATGAGCGGCGAAACCAATCGCTTAATCGGCTTGGCTCGTGAGGTTCAGGCCGTGCCTGATCCTCGTGAGTTGGATGTCATGGTTTCGACAGGCGAGCAGGTCACGATTGCTCTTCTGGCAATGGCGCTGAAGGGTATTGGCGTTGATGCTAAGAGTTATACCGGTGCACAGGTCAAGATTCTGACCGATAGCTCGCATACAAAGGCGCGCATCCTCGATATTGAGGAAAAGAACATGCGCGCTGACTTGGACTCTGGCAAGGTCATCATCGTTGCAGGCTTCCAAGGTGTTGATGAGCATGGCGCTATCACCACGCTAGGTCGTGGTGGATCGGATACCACGGGTGTAGCGCTTGCCGCTGCGCTCAAAGCGGATGAGTGTCAGATTTATACCGATGTCGATGGGGTCTATACGACTGATCCGCGCATCGTGCCTGAGGCCCGGAAGCTTGATCGCATTACTTTCGAGGAAATGCTTGAGATGGCAAGCTTGGGCTCCAAGGTTTTGCAAATCCGTTCGGTTGAGTTCGCCGGCAAGTACAAGGTCAAACTGCGTGTCCTGTCCAGCTTTGAGGAAGAGGGCAAGGAAACCAATGGCACGCTGATTACACTAGAGGAAGATTCCACAATGGAACAACCAATTATTTCTGGCATTGCCTTTAATCGTGACGAGGCTAAGCTCACTGTACTAGGGGTGCCAGATAAGCCCGGTATTGCTTATCAAATTCTGGGGCCAATCTCCGAGGCCAATATTGATGTCGATATGATCATCCAGAATGTGGGGCACGATGGTACGACGGACTTTTCATTCACCGTTAATCGTGGTGACTATGAACGTGCCAAAAAGATTCTGGAAGAGTCGGTTAAGCAGCATGTCGGCGCTCGCTCGATTATTGGCGATGAAAAGATCTGCAAGGTCTCAGCCGTTGGCGTGGGCATGCGCTCACACCCTGGCGTTGCAAGCCAGATGTTCCGCACGCTGGCAGAAGAGGGCATCAATATTCAGATGATCTCGACTTCTGAGATCAAAATCTCCGTGGTTGTTGATGAGAAGTACCTTGAGTTGGCGGTGCGCGTACTTCATCGCGCCTTTGGTCTCGATCAATAAACGTCGTTTTGTTTGACCAGGGCACGCGAAATCGCTATCATCGCGTCCGGTTTGGAGACAGGAGACGTGGCCGAGTGGTCGAAGGCACACCCCTGCTAAGGGTGCATCTGGGCAAAACCTGGATCGAGGGTTCGAATCCCTCCGTCTCCGCCAACCAAACTTAAAACCGACTTCGGTCGGTTTTTTGTTTTAAG
>CAZCLF010000088.1:0-2299 GCA_964499485.1 uncultured Rhodocyclaceae bacterium
CAGCACGCGTTCGTCTTGTTGCAGCTCGGCAGGGTTACCCGCCACAGCTATCCTACCCCTCTCCATTACATATGCATAGTCGGCGACTTCAAGTGCGCTTTTTGCAAATTGCTCGACCAGCAGCAGGGTGATGCCCGCTTCCTTGAGGCGGCGGATGATGGCAAACACTTCCTGCACAATCACCGGGGCGAGCCCCATGGAGGGTTCGTCCAGCAGCATGACCTTGGGCTGCGCCATGAGAGCGCGGCCGATAGCGAGCATTTGTTGTTCGCCGCCGCTGAGTGTGCCCGCGGCTTGAGTGCGGCGCTCTTTCAGGCGGGGGAATAGCGCATACACCTTGTCCAGCTCCGGCTGCGCCTTGGCGCGGAAGCCAAAGAAGCGGGGCAGTTGGCGGTAAGCACCGAGCAGCAAGTTGTCTTCGACGGACAGCGGGCCAAACACCTTGCGGCCTTCCGGCGAGTGAGCAAGGCCGAGGCGCGCAATGCGCGCGGCGTTATACCCTTCGACCTCGGTGCCCTCCAGCAATACTTTGCCGGCGCTGGGTTTGATCATGCCGGAGATGGCGCGCATGGTCGTGGTCTTGCCCGCCCCATTGGCACCGATGAGGGCGACCACGGTGCCTTGTTTGACTTCGAGGTTCACGCCATTCAGTACTTCGGCGCCGCCGTAACCCGCGTAGAGATTCTCAACTTTCAGCATTCTTGTTTCCCTTCGCTTACGCCGCAGCGCCCAAGTAGGCTTCAATCACCTTGGGGTGACGTTTCACGTCGTCCGACGTGCCTTCGGCAATCACATGGCCGCCATCAAGCACAGTGACGGTGTTGCACAAGGCGGTGACCACATCCATGTGGTGTTCGATCAGCACGATGGTGATGCCGCGGCTATGAATACGGCGAATGATTTCAACCAACTGGTGGGCGTCAGGCTGGGCGAGGCCGGCCGCTGGCTCGTCAAGGATGAGCAGGCGTGGTTTGCGCGCCAAGGCGCGGGCGATTTCGAGGAAGCGCTGGGCGCCGTAGGTCAGGTCCTTGGCGCGGGTCAGCGCCTGTTCGCCGAGACCCATGAGCTGAAGGAGCGCTAAAGCATCGGCCTGTGCCTGCTTTTCTTCGGCATGAGCAAAGCCCAGCAGCACCAGCGGCCAAGGCATCTTGTAGGTGTCGCGCAGGGCGACCATCACATTGTCGAGGGCGCTGAGTTCGCCGAACAGCTGCAGATTCTGGAAGGTGCGCGCCACGCCAGCCCCTGCCACTTGATACAAGCTGTCGTGCGGCAGCGGCGTACCTTCAAGCAATATCTCGCCAGCGCTGGGTGCATACAGGCCGGAGATCACATTCACAGCGGTGGACTTGCCAGAGCCATTCGGGCCGATCAGGCCATGCACGGTGCCAGCGCGCACTTGCATGCTCACGCCATCGACGGCGCGCACGCCGCCGAAGTGGCGCTTTAGATCGCGCAGTTCCAGCAAAATGGCATCGCTCGCGGTTTGCAGTGGCAGCACCGTATCCAGATCGCTGGGCGGTGGCAGCGGTGCGGCGGGGAGGTTGAACACGCGCGTCAGTACCTTGCCGGCATAGCCCATCAAGCCTTCGGGCAGACCCACCACGACCGAGAACAACATCAGCGCGAAGATGGCCTTACGCCAGTCTTCGGTGTGTTGCACGGTGAAGCTGCCGATCACCAGCATGGCCATGGCAATGATGGGGGCGAGTGTCTGGAATTTGAACGCCGTCTTGTCTTTCAGTCCGCGCGCACCGGCAAACAAGGCGATGAGCAGGCCGAGGATGGAGAAGGTGCGGAACAGCGTTGGGTTGGACAGCAGGTTGGGCAGCAGCACGATAAACGCCGCACCGACCACCGCGCCCCACAAGCTCTTGCGTCCGCCCAGCACGACGCCGAGGAGCAGGATAACCATCAGCTCATATGTGAAACTTTGCGGCTGAAGGTACTGGAAGTTGAAGGCATACAGCCCGCCCGCTAAGCCTCCAAGCGCGGAGCCGAATGCAAAGGCAATCACCTTGTGACGGTAGGTGCCTACACCCATGGCGTCGGTCGCAATGGGGCTGTCGCGCAGCGCTTCAAACGCACGGCCCCATTGCGAGGACAGCAAGTTACGCATGCCTAGCCAGACCAAGGCCAGCAGGATGACGCATAGCCAGTAGAACCATGCCGCATCCAGCGCGTGGCCGAATAGCGGTGGGCGATTGATGCTGAGCCCTTGCGCGCCGAGGGTCAGGTCTTCCCATTCGTTCAGCACGGTGACGGCAAGTGCCGAGAAGCTCAACGTAGCCAGCGCAAACTG
>CAZCLF010000089.1:0-2257 GCA_964499485.1 uncultured Rhodocyclaceae bacterium
GGCAGAAGCAGCAACGCTAGCCTGATTTGGGTGCGGGAGGCGCGGTGCTGGAAACCGGGGTTAGCGGCCAGCGGTGGGCATCAATCTCTCGATTTTACCACCGGGGAGCCCTAGAGTGGCACCCCGTGGCTGCGGGGCTATAGCGCTGCCAGCGGGAGGCCTTGTCGGTCCTTATCGGACAGCAGCGGCTGGCGGCCAGCTAACGGCCACGCAATACCGACCGTCGGATCATCCCAACGCAAGCATCGCTCTAGCTCTGGGGCGTAATAATCGGTCGTCTTATAGAGAAACTCTGCGCTTTCAGAGAGCACCAGAAAGCCATGGGCCAAGCCCGCTGGAATCCACACTTGCTTGTGATTCTCAGCAGACAGAATTTCCCCATGCCATTGACCATAGGTTGGTGAGTCACGTCGAATATCTACTGCTACATCAAAAACCTCACCCTGCACTACACGGACCAGCTTGCCCTGTGCTCGTGGCGCAAGTTGGAAATGCAGGCCGCGCAGGACATCACGCGCAGACTTGCTGTGGTTAACTTGGACAAAATTTACGTCCAGCCCTGTTGCCGCCTGAAACGCGCTCTTGTTGAAGCTTTCATAGAAAAACCCGCGTGAATCACCAAACACGCGCGGTGCCAGCACCAGCAGGCCATCAATTGCGGTCGTCGTCACCTGCATCAGAACACCCGCTCCTGCAAAACGCTCATCAGATACTGACCATAGGGATTCTTCATCATAGGCTGAGCCAAACGTTCAAGGGCAGCAGCATCGATGTACTTCATCCGAAAGGCTATCTCTTCAGGGCAAGAAATCTTCAATCCCTGACGACGTTCAACCGTTGCGATGAACTGACTGGCGTCCAGCAGTGACTCATGCGTGCCGGTGTCCAGCCAGGCATGACCTCGCCCCATCACCACAACATCCAGCGCATTGCGCTCAAGGTAGACCCGATTCACATCGGTAATTTCGAGCTCACCACGGGCGGAGGGCCTCAGGTCGCGGGCGATATCGAGGACCTGCTGGTCATAAAAATAGAGCCCTGCCACGGCGTAATTAGACTTAGGAATTATGGGCTTTTCTTCTAGGCTCACCGCATGACCAACCGCGTCGAACTCCACCACACCATAACGTTCCGGGTCATTGACATGGTACGCAAACACCGTCGCACCGTCAGTCTTTTCACTGGCCCGTTTAAGATCATGCGCAAACTCATGGCCGTAGAGAATGTTGTCGCCGAGGATTAGCGCACTGTCGCCATTGCCAATGAATTCTCGGCCAATAATAAAAGCTTGGGCTAAGCCATCTGGGTTGGGCTGTACGGCATACTGCAGACTTAAGCCCCACTGGCTGCCATCGCCTAATAGCTGCTCAAAGCGCGGCGTATCTTGCGGCGTCGAGATAATAAGAATGTCACGTATCCCAGCCAGCATCAGCGTGCTGAGTGGGTAGTAAATCATCGGCTTGTCGTGCACAGGTAGTAGCTGCTTGGACACGGCCAAAGTCACAGGGTACAGACGCGTACCCGAACCACCGGCGAGGATGATGCCTTTACGTGCGCTCATCAGAAAATACCTGCTGAAGGACCTGACGAGCCCCCTCACGCCAATCGGGCAACGGGAAGCCAAAGGTAGTACGGAATTTCTCGGTATTCAGCCGGGAACTAGCTGGCCGAGACGCGGGCAAAGCAAAGTCGGCCGTGGCAATTGGGTGAATATTCTCAGGGCTGAGACGCAATGCTCGTCCCGCAGCAAAGGCCTCACTCACCACAAAACGGGCGTACTCGTGCCAACTGGTCTCTCCTGCTGCCACGAGGTGATACAGACCAAACGGAAAATCCTCTGAACCCTCATGTTGCTCTTGGCGAACCAACTGAGCCGTCAAATCCGCCACCAGCGCAGTCGATGTCGGTGCGCCAAATTGATCGGCCACAACATTTAGCGACTCATGTTCGGCAGCCAGGCGCAAAATCGTCCGTGCGAAGTTGCCGCCATGCGCGCCCAAGAGCCAGCTCGTGCGTAAGGTTAGGTGCTGCGCCCGACTCGCATGCAGCGCAAGCTCGCCGTCACGTTTGCTCTTGCCATACACGCTCAATGGTTGCGCGCTATCCGTCTCAACATAGGGACGCTCGCCACGACCATCAAATACATAATCGGTCGAGTAATGAATCACCCAGGCACCGATGCGTGCAGCCTCCTCGCCCAGAACGCCAGGCGCAATGGCATTCACGGCATGGGCCAAGGCAGGCTCTGACTCAGCTT
>CAZCLF010000090.1:0-2191 GCA_964499485.1 uncultured Rhodocyclaceae bacterium
GGGCAAACGATATGGGCCTTATCAATTAGGGCCTGTGCAGCCGCCTTGTCCATGCCCGGCAGGGAAATCTTGAGTTCGACTTCAATGCCAAAACCGGTCGGAATCGCACCGATGCCGACATTGCCTTCGATCGACACGTCCTGCGGGACTGCAACTTTCTCCTTCGCGCCGACAAATTTTATTGCGCCGAGAAAACACGCAGAGTAGCCCGCTGCAAACAGTTGCTCTGGGTTGGTGCCTGCGCCACCCGCACCGCCCAGTTCCTTGGGTGTGGTCAGCTTTACATCCAGCACATTGTCAGAGGACACGGCACGCCCGTCACGGCCACCGGTGGCTTTGGCTTGTGCGCGATACAGCACTTTTTCAATCGACATTGCATTTCTCCTTAGGTTTGCATGGGTGACACTAAGTTGTAGATCAAATTTGTAGATCAAATTTCAGGTTTGAACTTATGGAGGCTAGAGCGGCGGGATATGCGCTTGCGCTACCCTCGCCGCTTGATTCAATCAAACAAACGCCGCCTTATTCGCACTGACGTATTGCTCCAGCGTCGTCAGCGGACGACCCAGCAGTTGCTCACCATCAGGCGTCACGACGGCAGCTAGGTTGTCGCCGAACAAGTTGAACAGTTCGACCAGGCCCTTGGCTTGCCACTCTGGCCAGCCCGAACCTGTGAGCGATGCCAGTGTGGTGGCGTTATCTGGCGAGATGTATTGCACAGCCTTGCCGATGACCTTGCTGAAAATTTGGGCAAAGTCATTACCAGACAGCAGCTCTGGGCCGGTGATGTTGTAGGCCTTGTTTTCGTGGCCTGCGGTGGTGAGGATGTTGGCGGCGATCTCGCCAATGTCGCCGACGTTCAGCGGGGCAAAGCGGCCTTCGCCAATGCCGAAGTAAAAGCTGCCTTGCTTGATGCCATCTGCCCAGCCCACCAGATTTTCTTGGAAGAAGATGGTGCGCAGGTGCGTCCAGGCGAGACCCGATGCTTCGAGATACTTTTCGCCAGCGCGGAATTGGCGGGCAAACAGAATGGCTTCGTATTCCGCACCGACCACGGAGTAGAACACCACGTGCTTAACGCTGCTGGAGGCCTTGGCAGCATCAATCGCAGCTTTGGCGTGGGCTTCCCGTTGTTCGACATTACCGAGGATGAGGAAGAGCTTGTCGACGCCGACGTAGGCAGCGGCGAGTGTCTCAGGCTTGTCGAGATCGAGGATGGCGGTTTCAACGTTCGGGAACTTGGCGCGCAGATCGGCGGCCTTGGCTTCGCTGCGGACGCCAACGCGGATGGTGACATCAGTGCTGCCTGCGGCTTGCTTGCGGGCCAGTGCTTCGAGGGTAGCGACGCCGTTGTTGCCTGCTGCGCCGATGATCAGAATGGTTTGCTTGCTCATGATGGTTTCCTTTAAAAGTGAAGTTCGTTCAATGTCTGTGCTGCAATTGGTTTGTTGCAATCTTTGAGGCTTCGGTCACGGGGCTTTGCTGTGTGCGAATCACCATGACCGCAACCGATGGGCGAACTTTACTGTTGTCGTTTAAAGCGATAAACCATCTACGAAGCGTTTTACTGTCACCTTAAAAGAGACAATCAAGGGGTGGCTTGGCCGAGGCGGGGGCTGCGGACTTCACTGGAGAGAAGGGGGAAGGAGTTTCGGTCGGCGGCCGGGCTAACCGGCGTTGCGCCACTGCCCGCTGGCGGGGCAGACCTGCTGCGGGGTGCCGTTCAGGCACACCTCCGGTTCAGACGCGGTGCCCTCATGACTTGTGTGCGTGGACACGGCCTCGACCTGAATGTGTAGTGCGCGCTTGAGCGCGGCGTTGTCGAGCGGTAGCTCCCAGGTGAGGAAGACTTGCGTGCAGTCGTGGTCTGCCTTGAAATCAGCCAGTGCAAAGTCGCGACTACCGCGGGGGATAGCGGCGTGTGGCTGGGCAGTGTCGAAGATCATCACGGTGCCGCGTTGCAGCGGGATGCGCTGGCCCAAGGCAGGGAAGTGCACATCCATCTGCGCATCATCGCTGAGGAAGAGATTACAAAAGACGCTGTCGCCGTATTGCGCGGCATCGTGGTGATACGGCGTGCCACGACAGGCCATGAGGGCAGCATCGCTACTCGGCAGCAAATCCGGCAGCCCTAGCGTTTGTAGCCATGCAGACACAGCCTCGGCGCAACGTGGGTAGTCCGCCCAGCGCA
>CAZCLF010000091.1:0-2126 GCA_964499485.1 uncultured Rhodocyclaceae bacterium
CACCACATGCGTGTGCGTGCGCAGTCGCCCATCAGCAAACGCAGGCCAGATCTGGCAGCGCAGATCATTGCGAATGGCCGTCTTCTCATCGTCTGAACGCGAGCGCATGGTCGAGCCCGCAATTGTCAGGCGGCGCGTCAGCACCGGCATCATGTCGACCTCAGCCTTGCTGCCTAAGTTGAAGGCGATGATCAGCAAGCGGCCATCGCGACGCAGTAGGTTGAGGTTCTTTTGCAGGGTGCTGCCACCCAGCATGTCGAGGACAATATCCAGACCGCGCTTACCAATAGCGCCCTTGATGGCATCGCTGAAGTCTTGCTCATGGCCATTAATGGCAACATCTGCGCCCAACTCACGACAAAGTGCGAGCTTCTTTTCGCTATTCTCGGTCGCAAAGACTTGGGCCCCTTTGAATTTAGCCAGTTGTATCGCGGCACAGCCAATCCCGCCGGCGCCACCATGAATCAACACATGCTCGCCGGCCTTGATACTGCCCATCTCAACCAGATTGGCCCACGCGGTAAACCACACTTCCGGTAAGCCGGCAGCATCTGCCAAACTCATCCCTTGCGGAATCGGTAGCGCATGGCTTGCCGGCACCGTACAAAACTCGGCATAACCACCGCCCGGCACCAGTGCGGTTACTAGATCGCCAACTTGCCATTCGCTCACACCCGCACCGAGTGCAGCAACCCGCCCGGCGACTTCTAGCCCGAGAATTGGGGATGCGCCCGGCGGAGGCGGATAAAGGCCACGCCGTTGAACCAAATCGGGGCCATTGACCCCGGCGTAATGGACTTCGACCAGGATCTCGCCATCAGCCGGCGTGGGCGCATCGGTCGTCGCGATACGTAGGCTTTCAGCGCCTGCATCGGGTCCGTACTCGACATATTTCATTGTCCTGCCGCCACTTCTGTCAGTTGCTCAAGGCGACCATTCTAGGCGCCTTGCCAGAACTCGGCAAACTTTGGCACTCACCTGTCATAGCAAGGCTTGGCAGTCAGTCCGGGCGCCCCAAGGCTGGGCAAAGGGGCAGTTCTGTGATATAAAAGGCGACCAAATTTTAACTATCCCCGACCGCAACCGGATGTATTTGGCCTGCGGTTGATAACTCTTCTGTGAGGACTTCCCATGAAAGTTTGTGTATACGGCGCCGGTGCAATTGGTGGCTATATGGGCGTACAACTGGCGCTTGCCGGTGCTGACGTCAGCCTGATCGCCCGCGGCCCACACTTGGCCGCTATGCAGGCCAACGGCGTCAAGCTGCGCATTAAGAACGCCGAAGGCGTTGAAGAAGAACGTGTCGCCAAGATCAAGGCAACGAACGATCCCAAGGAAGTCGGCATTGTTGATGTCGTGATCATCGCCCTCAAGGGCAATGCCATCCCTAACATCATCGAGTCCATGCAGCCGCTGCTGGGCCCGGACACCATGATCATCCCAGCGGTGAATGGCATTCCTTACTGGTATTTCTACAAGCACGGCGGCAAGCTCGAGAACACCGTTCTCGAAACCATCGACCCAGAAGGCAAGCAGTGGAAGTCCTTCGGCCCCGAGCGCGCCATCGGCTGTATCGTCTACCCGGCTGCCGAAGTGGTCGAGCCAGGCGTTATCCAACACGTCTACGGCAACAAGTTCCCGCTGGGCGAGCCGAGCGATGAAGACACCCCACGCCTGCAAGCGCTGAAGGAACTCTTCGTGAAGGCCGACCTCGACCCGTCGCTGCGTCCAGGCGTCGCCATCCGCGACGAACTGTGGCTCAAGCTGTGGGGCAACCTGTGCTTCAACCCGATTAGCGCCCTGACCCACGCTACCCTTGACATTATCGGCTCCAACCCCGGCACCCGTGCCGTTGCCAAGGCCATGATGCTGGAAGGCCAAGCCCTCGGCGAGAAGCTGGGCGTGAAGTTCCACGTTGATGTTGAGCGTCGCATCAACGGCGCCGTCAAGGTTGGCGCCCACAAGACCTCCATGTTGCAAGATCTGGAGCGTGGCCGTCCGATGGAAATCGATCCACTGCTGACCGTGGTTCAAGAAATGGGCCGTCTGGCTGAAGTCCCGACCCCAACCATCGACGTCGTGCTGCCGCTGCTGCAACTGCGTCAATACATGGCTGACCATCCTGC
>CAZCLF010000092.1:0-2050 GCA_964499485.1 uncultured Rhodocyclaceae bacterium
TGGCGCGTGGTGCTCATGGTGATGTCCGTGTTGAAATCAGAAAGCGATTATAAAGAAGCACCCGCTTGTAAGGGGCTTCATCGGCAGGACTTGCGTGCCTGTATGTATCAGTAGCTGGGGGAGTCATCTGGTTTATCAAGTTCCCCCATCGTAACTGACAGATTTATCAGGGGATTCGCCTGGTTTTGGGGCCAAGTTCGGGTTTCCTGCATGAAAAGGGGTTTTATCGGCGCTTTGCCCAAGGGCGCCGCTGGCTACCATGGGACGCTGCTCCCCGTCCGTGCCGTACGGATGCCTTGGTGCGAGATGAGAATGACTGCAATGGCTGAACGTAACCTGTCCCAACCCCTGCCGGAAAAGATTGCTGCCTTGGTGCATGAAGCCCGTTGGCTTTGCGTCGCCGCACTGGCTGCTTTTCTGGCATTGATCCTGTGGGGCTTCGATAAGGCCGATCCGGGCTGGTCGCACGCCGCCTTGGCGCCGCAGGTTGTAAACCCCGGCGGTAAGTTTGGCGCTTGGCTGGCTGATCTGATGCTGTATCTGTTTGGCCTCTCCGCTTGGTGGTGGGTGGCGTGCCTGCTCCTGCTGCTGGCTTGGGGCTATCGCCGGCTGGGCTTTTCGCAGGAAACCAATCGCCGCCATCTGTCTGTGGTGTTGTGCGGCTTCATTGTCTTGCTCGTCGCCAGTAGCGGCGTCGAAGCCCTACGTTTCTGGAGCCTCAAAGTCGCGTTGCCCTTCCAGCCGGGCGGCATGCTCGGCCATGGCGTATCCAATCTGGCCTTGCAATACCTTGGCTTTACGGGCGGCACACTGATTTTGCTAACCCTGTTTGCGCTGGGCCTGTCCTTATTTGCCGGCGTGTCCTGGATCAATTTTGTGGAGCGTTTCGGCTTCTTGCTGGAACGCATCTACTTTGGCAGCATCAGCGCCTGGCAAACCCGTCAGGACAAGAAGATTGGCCGCGCTGTCGCCGAGCAGCGTGAAGCACTGGTCGAAACCGAACTCAAGCGTGTTGAGGCAAACCCGCCGCCGCCGGTACGCATTGAGCCCATCGTGCAAGAAGTGCCGCTGGCCAAGAAGGCCGAGGCTCGCATCGAGAAGGAGCGTCAGGCGCCCCTGTTCTTTGATGCGCCGGGCGGTGCATTGCCGCCGCTGCATTTGCTGGCTGAGCCGGTCCATAACCCGGATGACATGCCGAGTGCCGACACATTGGAATTCACTTCGCGCCTCATCGAGCGCAAGTTGGCCGACTTTGGCGTGGCGGTGCAAGTGCTGGCCGCATTCCCCGGCCCAGTGGTGACGCGCTATGAGATCGAGCCAGCAACGGGTGTGAAGGGCAGCCAGATCGTCAATCTGGCCAAGGATCTGGCGCGTGCGCTGTCGCTGGTGAGCATCCGTGTGGTCGAGACGGTGCCCGGCAAGTCCTGCATGGCGCTGGAGCTCCCCAACAGCAAGCGCCAAACCGTGCGCCTGACCGAGATTATTGGCTCACGTGCTTATCACGACATGAATTCGCCACTGGCTGTGGCGCTGGGTAAGGATATTTCTGGTCAGCCTACCGTCACCGATCTAGCCAAGGCACCGCACTTGCTGGTGGCTGGTACGACGGGTTCCGGTAAGTCGGTCGGTATCAACGCCATGATCCTCTCGCTGGTCTACAAGTCTGAGCCCAAGGATGTGCGCCTCATCATGATCGACCCCAAGATGCTGGAGTTGTCGATCTACGAAGGCATCCCGCATTTGCTCGCACCGGTCGTCACCGACATGAGCAAGGCCGGCAACGCCCTGCACTGGTGTGTGGGCGAAATGGAAAAGCGCTACAAGCTGATGTCGGCCTTGGGAGTACGCAACCTCGCCGGGTTCAATGCCAAGATCGCCGAGGCCAAGAAGGCGGGCGAGCACGTTGGCAATCCTTTCTCGCTCACGCCCGAAAGCCCCGAGCCGCTGGAGCACATGCCCTACATCGTGGTGGTGATCGACGAACTGGCCGATCTAATGATGGTGGTCGGCAAGAAGGTCGAAGAGCTGATTGCCCGTTTGGCACAAAAGG
>CAZCLF010000093.1:0-1928 GCA_964499485.1 uncultured Rhodocyclaceae bacterium
GCGGGAGTAGCTCAGTTGGTAGAGCGATACCTTGCCAAGGTATAGGTCGAGAGTTCGAGACTCTTCTCCCGCTCCAGATTGGCCAAAAAGGGAAAGCCCAGACTATCTGCGCTTTCCCTTTTTGTTTGTGGCACTAAGGAGCAGTCATTTGCCCTGAATGACTCTATAATCCGTCGCCACACCCCATCCTGCCGGGATGGTGAAATTGGTAAACACAGCGGACTTAAAATCCGCCGCTCTAAACAAGCTTACGGGTTCAAGTCCCGTTCCCGGCACCATACTTCCTGCTGCATCCTTCGTCATTGCAGGCATGCCCAAAACCATTGCAAGCGCTGTTGATAGCGAGCTCGTCATTAAGAAGAGTCGGTTTATCGGGTGCGTTCAGCCCGTTGCTGACAGGGCGCAAGCACAGCGTATCGTGGCTGACTTGCGTGAAGCGCATCCAGATGCCGTACATGTCTGTTGGGCCTTAATGGCCTGCGGTCAGTCAGCCGCAGTGGATGATGGTGAGCCGAGTGGGACTGCCGGCCGGCCGATGCTGGAAGTGCTTCGCCACCAAGATCTCGAAGGTGTTCTCGCCACTGTGGTTCGTTACTACGGCGGCATCAAACTGGGTGCTGGCGGTCTCGTCCGCGCCTATACCGATGCGGTTGCACAAGCCCTGCTGGGTGCGACCAAGATCGCGATCATCGCGGAGCGTGAGCTTATCTGTCGTGTGCCTTACGCACTGGAAGGTACGATTCGACGTGAGATCGATGCGGGTGGCGCAAGGCTCGTTAGCGTTAATCACGATGCCGAGGTCACGATTACCTTGACCATACCCGCGCCGAGTGCTGACACCTTTGTTGCCGCACTAAATGAACTCGGGCATGGACAGCTTCTCTGGATTGAACCGGACGCCACAAACTAAAGAACAAGGGTAGGGGGCCGTGATACAACAAGCCTCTACTTGCTGTATCACGGCATGTGCATCAAGACTTTTCGATGTACTGGTCTTTGTCCTTATCTTGCAACAGGACTTGTGAGTAGCGCGACGTATCGGCAGCCTTAAACTGTTCCTCAGCCCAACTGCGGCAAGCCTCACAGCAAAAGCGTGGAATTTGTACGGCAAATACGGGCAGCCGGCGACTGGTCTCGTTCTTCGATTCAAGCGTGACGGCGCCACCGCAGTCGCTGCAGGTGCGCACTGTTTCTGACTGCGATTCACGGATACCAGCGGTGTCGTAGTAAATCTCGTTGGTGCGCGTGTGGAAGGGTTGATCCGGATAAACCTGATCACGCAGGGCATGGCGATTTTCCCAGTGGCTCAACGTGACCTCTTTGAGGCGCTTCAGATAGTCGCTGGTGCGCGGATCCTGCACCTGATCTTCGGCGTCGTAATCCGGTTCACGGATCTGCGAGTAGTCGCGCTCGGCCATGGCCAGGATGATGCCGGTGTTGATGTAGGGCAGGGCACTCTCGATAGAGTAGCCGCCTTCCAGCACCGCGATATCCGGCTTCAGTCTGTCGTTCAGCACCGCATAGCCATGCGCGGTGAATTTCATATTGGTGATAGGGTCGGAATAGTGGTTGTCCTGACCTGCCGAATTGATGATCAGGTCCGGCTTGAAGTCGGCCAGGATGGGCATCACGATCTCGTCGAGCACATACAGGAAGCCTTCCTCGCAGGTGTTCGGCGGCATGGGTAGGTTGATGGTGGTCCCGAAAGCGTTTGGCCCACCCAGCTCATCAGGAAAGCCCGAACCCGGGTACAGGGTGCGACCGTCCTGGTGCATGGATATGAACAGGGTATTCGGGTCGTGCCAGAAAATGTCCTGCGAACCGTCGCCATGGTGGCAGTCGGTATCGACAATGGCGATCTTCTTGATGCCGTTCTTGTCGCCATACTTCTCGCGGATGTACTCGACCATAATGGCTTCCATGTTCAG
>CAZCLF010000094.1:0-1863 GCA_964499485.1 uncultured Rhodocyclaceae bacterium
AGCTGCATAGAGCGGGCCAGCCATTCAGCCGCGACGAAGCGCATGACCAAGCGATCACTGAAATGGACGATGATCGGTGCCAAGAGCAATGACAGCACCAAGCCTGCCAATACGATTTGCAACTGATGCGGAGGCAACAGATGCGCCTCGCTGATTTGCGCCATCAACACAAAACCAAACTCACCACCCGCACACAGCCATAAGCCGGTACGCAACGCGGTGCCCGGGCTGGCACCCAGCACACGGGATAAAGCCCACGTCAGCCCCAGCTTGCCGACTAGCAGCATGCTTAAGAAGGCAACAACCCAGAACAGATTGCTGAACACAACGCTCAGATCAAGGTATGTCCCAATGGTGATGAAGAAGAAACCAAGCAACACATCGCGGAACGGCTTAATGTCCTCTTCCACCTGATAGCGATACTCGGTTTCGGAGATCAGCATCCCAGCGAGGAACGCGCCCAGCGCCAGCGACAGGCCCGCAAGTTCTGTCACATAGGCCAGACCCAACGTAATGAGCAACACGTTGAGCACGAACAGCTCTGCTGATTTGGTGCGCGCCACGATGAAGAACCACGCCCCCATTAAGCGCTGACCGAGGAAGATAACGACAGTCAACACCACTACGGCTTTGACACCTGCCAACATGAGCATATTGGCCAACTCACCCGCCGGGCTGGCTAATGCTGGGACGATGATCAACAGCGGCACCACTGCCAGATCTTGGAACAGCAGCACACCCATGACTTCGCGGCCATGGGGCGACTCGAGCTCAAGGCGTTCAGCTAATAGTTTGGAGAGTACGGCGGTCGAGGACATGGAAAGCGCGCCACCTAAAGCAAAGCCCGCATACAGCGGCAAGCCCGCCAGCCAGATCAGACCCAAGGCAAGCACCATGGTGCCCAACACTTGCGCCAAGCCAAGTCCAAATACCAGGCGCTTCATTTTGAACAACCGCGGCAGCGAGAACTCCAGCCCGATCGAGAACATCAAGAACACGACCCCGAACTCAGCGAGGTGGCGAGCGCCTACGCTATCGGCGCCAATATTGAGCGCATGCGGGCCAACGACAATACCCACCAAGAGGTAGCCAAGGATGGAAGGCAAGTTAAGCGAACGAAAAAGCACCACCACCAGAACAGCGGAGGCGAGCAAGATCAAGGTAAGCTGCAGGGCATGCGAAGGCATTGTTGCGATGGGCCGAGAGGCTGTAAATCGGTTTGTTATAATTCTGCCGCTATATTGATGAAGAAGTGCAGGCTACGCGCACTCTCTGCCACATTTTTTTGCTTTCTCCGACCTGTCACGCCCCAATGACCACACGCCCTCCTGCCCAACGCGTTCTCGACATGGCCCATCGGGTCCTTCGCATCGAGGCCGAAGCCATCACTGCATTGGCGGCGCGATTGGGTAACGGACTGGGTGATGCCTTTGTTGCAGCGGTCAATCTGATTATTGAATGCAACGGACGCGTGATCGTTTCGGGAATTGGCAAATCTGGCCATATTGGGCGCAAGATTGCTGCAACGCTCGCCAGTACCGGCACGCCTGCTTATTTTGTCCATGCGGCGGAGGCCATTCATGGCGATCTCGGCATGATCACGCGCGATGATGTAGTGATCGCCATCTCCAACTCAGGCGGAACAGAGGAGCTGCTCACCATCGCGGCCATGATCAAGCGCGAAGGCGGGAAGCTCATCGCCATGACAGGGAATCCCGATTCGCCGCTGGCCCGCGATGCCGACATCCACCTTGATGCCACGGTGGCTGAAGAAGCCTGCTCGCTGAATCTGGCTCCTACAGCCAGCACTACCGCAGCGTTAGCACTGGGTGACGCGCTCGCAGTGGCTTTACTCGACGCCCA
>CAZCLF010000095.1:0-1721 GCA_964499485.1 uncultured Rhodocyclaceae bacterium
GCCAATGGATGACGGAAGCACAGGGGGCGACACTCGCGGCCCTGTGGTTGTCGCGCTCGAAGATGCGCCTTGATCTGGCTGAGCGACGCCAGCTCTCCGATCTCAGCGACCAGTTGGCGCGCGGTATTGCAACAACATTGTCACGCGAAGCCGGCTTGTACACCGCGCACGAAATGATGGAAGCCCTTGACCCGAACTATCGTTCGGAAGCGGTGTTTGATTTGCTCGATGAGTGCGAACGCCTACTGCGCGAACAGGGCATCACCGAATAAGCCCGGACTGGATAAACCCCGACTGAACCACAGGTGTGCCGCGAAACGCACACTGCTTACTGGATAGAACACACCATGACTGAAGCCGAAGCCCGTAGCATTGCCACCCACGAACACTACAAGGGTGGCCTTTACCGCGTGCTCGGTGAAGCGCGCCACTCGGAAACTGAGGAGTGGATGGTGGTGTACGAGCAGCTCTGGCCGAAAGAGCGCAGCCTGTGGGTGCGCCCACGCGAGATGTTCCACGGCCAGCTTGAGGATGGGACGGTACGATTCCGCCCGCTCTGACCGTTAATGCAGCTGTTCGCGAATCACTGCGCTAAGACGGAGTGATTCGGCTCGCGCAGCCGGGTCTGCATACAAACCGGTGAGCATCAGTTCATCGGCATCCGTGAGCGTACGGAAGGTCTGCAGCTTCTCGCTGACTTGTTCTGCCGTGCCAACGGCAGAAAATCTGAGCATTGATTCCGCATGAGCGCGCTCGCTCGGTGTCCAGTAACGATCGATGTCGTCGATGGGTTGGGGAATCTGCCCCGGCGTGCCGCGTACCAAATTGGCAAATGCTTGCTGGTGCGAGGTGAATTGTCGCCGCGCCTCGGCTTCCGTCGGCGCTGCAAAGACATTCACCGCAACAATCGCATAGGGTGTGTCCAGCTGTGCCGAGGGTTTAAAGCTACTCCGGTAAATCGATAAGGCGTTTAAGACTTGCCCCGGCGCAAAGTGCGAGGCAAACGCGAACGGCAGACCCAGCATGGCGGCAAGTTGTGCGCTGTAGGTGCTTGAGCCCAGTAGCCAGATGGGGACATGCAGTCCGGAACCGGGCACCGCACGGATAGCTTGGCGTTCATCCGGTGTCGCAAAGTAGGCTTGCAGCTCTTGCACATCCTGCGGGAAACGATCTGCGCTGAGTGCGTCGCGGCGCAGTGCACGCATTGTGGTTTGGTCGGTACCGGGTGCACGTCCCAATCCCAGATCGATGCGGTTCGGATGCAGTGAGGCCAGCGTACCGAACTGCTCAGCCACGACAAGCGGCGAGTGATTCGGCAACATGATGCCGCCTGACCCAACGCGGATATGTGAGGTACCCGCCGCCACATGCGCAATCACCACAGCCGTTGCAGCGCTGGCAATGCCTTGCATGTTGTGGTGCTCGGCCAGCCAGAAACGCCGGTAACCCAGCGTCTCAGCAAGCTGCGCGTAGGCCAGCGTATCGCGCAAAGAGTCGGCAGCAGTGCTGCCAACCGGGATGGGCGATAAGTCGAGGACGGAAAACGGAATCATGCGTGGCTCCTGTTCAAGCCACGCAGCGTGCCCGGCTTACCTACCGTAGATGGGGCGTTTAGGGCGCCTTTCAATCCGTGGCCCAGACATCCCGGCAATTATGTCCGGATGGTGCGGGTGCTAGGTTCAGCGAAATAGAACCATTCGTTACCGGGCAGGGCGCGGGGA
>CAZCLF010000096.1:0-1699 GCA_964499485.1 uncultured Rhodocyclaceae bacterium
CGATTTCCACGCGGCGGTTCTTGGCGCGGCCTTCGGCGGTCTTGTTGTCGGCCACTGGCTGCTTTTCGCCCTTGCCTTCGGTGTACACGCGGTTCTTTTCGATGCCCTTGGACACCAAGTAAGCCTTCACGGCTTCGGAACGACGCACCGAAAGCTTCTGGTTGTAAGCATCAGAGCCCACGGAGTCGGTGTGACCCACGGCGATGATGACTTCCAGGTTGATGCCCTTGACCTTGGAGACCAGGTCATCCAGCTTGGCCTTGCCTTCTGGCTTCAGCACCGACTTGTCGAAGTCGAAGAATGCGTCAGCGGCGTAGGTCACCTTGGTGGCCACGGCAGGAGCGGGAGCGGGTGCTGGAGCAGGAGCGGCGGCAGGTGCGGGTGCAGCGGCTGGAGCGGGAGCGGCGGCAGGTGCGGGTGCAGCGATAGCACCGTCGCAACCAGGGGCAGCCGTAGCAGGCGTCCAGTTGGCATCGCGCCAGCAGTATTCGTTCGTGCCGTTCTTCCAGACCAGATCACCGCTGGCATTGCGCCAGTTGTCAACGGTTTGTGCGCCAGCGGCGGTTGCGAGCGCTGCAGAGGCAAACAACATCGCCACTTTGTTCAGTTTCTTCATGGTTCTCCTCTTGGGGAAAAAGCCGCAGCCGCGCTGCGAATCAGGACGCTAGGATGACCACCACCCAAAGCGTTCAAACGATTGTGCCATACGTAACAGGGCAAAAGCGGTGGTGACGCGCCGAGGTCCGTAGGACAAAACCGGAATTGCTTCGATATGTTGCGCGGTCGCTACACGGTCTTAGCCCTAAAATGACCCTCCTTTGCCGCCACCGCAGCCCCCAATGACCCAGTTTGCCAAAGAAACCCTGCCGATCAGCCTCGAAGAGGAAATGCGGCGCAGTTATCTCGATTACGCGATGAGCGTGATCGTCGGCCGGGCACTGCCCGACGCGCGCGATGGCTTAAAGCCTGTGCACCGGCGCGTGTTGTTTGCCATGCACGAGCTCAACAACGACTGGAACCGGCCATACAAAAAGTCGGCCCGTATCGTGGGCGATGTGATCGGTAAATACCACCCCCACGGCGACTCGGCGGTGTATGACACCATCGTGCGCATGGCACAGGACTTCTCGCTGCGCCACATGCTGGTGGACGGCCAGGGCAATTTCGGGTCGGTGGATGGCGACAATGCCGCTGCCATGCGATATACCGAAATCCGCCTGGCCAAAATTGCCCACGAGATGCTGGGCGACATCGACAAGGAAACCGTCGATTTCGGCCCCAACTACGACGGCAGCGAAAAAGAGCCGCTGGTATTGCCCAGCAAATTGCCCAATCTGCTGGTCAATGGCTCGGCGGGTATTGCGGTGGGCATGGCCACCAATATTCCGCCCCACAACCTCAATGAAGTGGTGGATGCCTGCCTGCACATGCTGCGCAACCCCGAGACCACCATCGACGAGCTGATGGAGATCATTCCGGCACCCGACTTCCCCACCGCCGGCATCATCTACGGCATCAATGGCGTGAAGGATGGCTACCGCACCGGCCGCGGCAAGGTGGTGATGCGCGCACGCTGCCATTTCGAGGACATCGACCGGGGCCAGCGCCAGGCGATCATCGTGGACGAGCTGCCTTACCAGGTCAACAAGAAGACGCTGCAGGAGCGCATGGCCGAGCTGGTGCACGAGAAGAAGATCGA
>CAZCLF010000097.1:0-1534 GCA_964499485.1 uncultured Rhodocyclaceae bacterium
CCATCGAGACCCGCAGCAGTTTCTTCAAGCAAGTCATCTAGGCTGCTGCCTTCGGCGATCGCGCGGGCAATATCGGTCCCTTCCTTCACCCGACCAAGCAAGGCTGCAGTACTTGGGTCATCAGCCTCGATGCCAAATACCGCTTGATCTAAGGTGACCGTTTCCCCAGCGCGTGCCAAGTACTTACTGCCGTTGTCGAAACCAATCTCGACACGAGCCCCCTCAGCGGTTGTCAGAACCTCGCCTTCATAGACGACGTCGCCAAGCTTGAGGACACGCACTTCGCCTTTTTCATTGCGTGCGGTGACGTGACCTTGAAGGAGAACGACCTTGCCGATGGGGTTGCCTGATGCCATTTGAATGCTCCGGACGGAGTGAGGGTAATGATCGCAGTCTAAGGACCGCCCTCATGGCTGGCTACTGTACTGAAGTACAGGGTGGATAGAACGCTGGCCCAGCGGGATGCCGCCAAGCAAAAAAACTTACAGACCGTTGATTTTCAATGAAATTTGTAGACGATCCCGAACCTGGAGCTTTTCCAGGATAGCGCCTACATGGGCCTTGACCGTTCGCTCAGTGATGTCTAATTGCCGCGCAATCTCTTTGTTGCTGGCACCATTGGCCACAGCACGGGCAACTTCCAGTTCACGCGGGGTCAATACCGCGGCCCAGTCTTGGCGTGGCACATTGGCTGTACGTGCCATGTTTGAAGTGGCGGTGAGCAGCCTGCGCATCAAGGACTCACCAATCCACAAACCACCTTGGGCAACAACATCAGCAACTTGCTGCAACGTTTCTGGCGTAGCGTGCGTATTGCAATAGGCGCGCGCGCCCTGGGCAAAGGCCGACAAGCCTTCGTCATCATTCGGGATATCGCTGAGGACCAACACTGCCGCCTCAGGCGAAAGTCGGTGTGCATTAGCGACCTGTGGCTGAACTTGGCTTTCCGTCTGCAATCGCAGCCACAAGTGTGACGCCTGAACAGAATGCGGGTGTTTGGTATGCAATGCCGTCGCCTCCGGGAAGGCTGCCTGCCAACGCGGAAGTAAGTCTGCGTGATGCGATACAAAAATGTGGACGGTCATGAAACGGGCTTGTTTACTTGTTCTTAACGTTCGCTCAATGCGGCCTGCTTGGCTCTCAAAACCGGCTTCAGTAGGTAGGACAACACGCTCTTCTTGCCGGTAATAATATCGACTTCTGCCACCATCCCCGGAATGATCGGCAGATTCATACCCAATGAAGACTTGTGCGTGCGTACACGCACCGTGTAGTACGTGTTGCCACGCTCATCCGTCACCGAGTCAGCCCCAATATGCTCAAGTGTGGCTTCTAAGCCGCCATAGATTGAGAAATCGTAAGCCGTAAATTTAACGATGGCGGGTTGCCCAGGACGCAAGAACGCAATATCTTTCGGCTGAACCTTAGCCTCGAGCAAGAGGGCATCTTCAAGAGGTACAACCTCAACCACATCCTTACCTGGTTGAACGACCCCACCAACAGTATTCACCATCAAGCGCTTGACCGTACCTTT